>NZ_JBWKEY010000019.1:0-209126 GCF_056435225.1 Streptomyces sp. NPDC043996
CCCAACACCAACAACGGCCACACCCGCCGCACCACCAACACCACCACCACAACCACCTGCAACCCCAACCCCGCCCACGGACCAAACCGCGGGTGGCCGTTGTCCACGTTGCCGATGGCCACCAGAACGTTGGCCACGATGAGAACAGTCATCAAAACGAGGTCGGACGTCGTCGGACGGCACCTCTTGGTGCGTTGTGCTCCGGCCGTCCTGACTGGTTGCACGACAAGCCCACCCCCGTACGTGTCGGCTTCGCGCTCTGTGGGTCGTGAAGGAGCTTAATGCGTACCGCCAGCGCCCGCAGCTAACCGTCTGACCTGCGGCTTTAACGTCCTCTTAGCGCGGTTTGGGGCCTTGTGGCGAGGTCCGGGACGGTGCGGCCGGACCCTCACGCTCCGCCCACACCAGGTCCACGAGAGGGGGAACGCGCGATCAGGGAACAACTTTCGTCGGTAGCGGTACCAACGTTTCCCTCTGCCCCGCGGGTGCCGCGGACCGGTTGAATACATGGTGTTGGCGGCCCGGCAGGGAATGCCGGGGCGCGGAGCGAGCAGCGCGATTCTGCGCACCCGTACAGAAATAAACTGAGGAGCGACATGCTGTGGGTCGGCATCGTCCTGGCCGTTCAGGGAATCGGTTCATTCCTGACCGAGCGCATCTGGGACACAAAATTCGGTGTCACGGCACTGCTGCCCGATGACACCCCTTCCTGGGTGAGCCTGGCCATCGGTGTGGTCGGTCTTGTCATCCTCGCGTTCTGCGCGAGTTCACGCTCTCGCAAGTCCGTGCACAGCTAAATATCACCACAAACTCCCGGTGGCCGGTTCTCCCCCGTAACTGGCCACCGGGCTTCTCTCCCCCGAGCTCCCCCGAGGCTCATGAGGCGGGGCGGTCACCGTGTTCCTTGGTGACCGCCCCGCCTCATCGTCGTGTTACGACGTGAAGTGCCCCTTGAGGACGGCGATGATCTCCTGGGCGTGGTCCGTGAGGTAGAAGTGACCGCCGGAGAAGACCTTCATGTCGAAGGAGCCCATGGTGTGCGGCTCCCAGGCCCGTGCCTCGTCGAGGGTCGTGCGCGGGTCGTCGTCGCCGACCAGGACGGTGATGGGGCTGCCGATCTGCGCGCCGGGCTCGACGCGGTAGTTCTCGATGGCCGTGTAGTCGCTGCGGATGGCGGGCAGCACCATGCGCAGCACCTCGTCGTCCCCGAGGACCCTCGGGTCGGTGCCGCTGAGCTTGCGCATCTCGGCGATGATGCCGTCGTCGTCGCGCTGGTGGACGTTCTCCTCGCGGTAGCGCGAGGGGGCGCGGCGGCCGGAGGCGAAGACGTGCGCGGGGGCCTGGCCTTCCGCCTCCAGGCGGCGGGCCACCTCGAAGGCGAGGACGGCGCCCATGCTGTGGCCGAAGAACGTCAGCGGGGCCGTGCTGGAGCCGCTGAGGACCTCGGCGATGCGGTCCGCGAGCTCCGCGATGTTGTCGATGCCCTTCTCGGTGTGGCGGTCCTGGCGGCCCGGGTACTGCAGGGCCACCACGTCCGCCACCGGGCTGAGGGCGGCCGAGACGGGGAAGTAGAAGCTGGCCGAGCCGCCCGCGTGTGGGAAGCAGACCAGACGGCCCGCGGCTTCGGGCGCCGGGTGGTAGCTGCGGACCCAGAGCTCGGGTGAGGCGACTGTAGTCATGACGGGTTTCCATCCCTGGTCGTCAAACGGACCGAAGGCGGGCCGTGGCCCGCCTTCGACGGCGTGAACACTATGCGCCCGGCGTCACTTGAGAGGGAAGCGGACCTCTCCGGCGACGATCGGGTTCGCGTAGTTCTTGCTGGAGATCTTGATCCGGTTCAGGGCGAGTCCGGTCAGCGTCTCGAAGACGGCCCTGCGGGCGTTCATGGCGGTGGAGTAGCCCGCGTCCAGGTGCGGGGCGACCTCGACGACGTCCATGCCGATCAGGTCCGTCTCGTGCGCGATGCGGCGCAGGGCGGTGAACAGCTCGCGGGTGGTCAGGCCCGCGGGCTCGGGGGTGCCGGTGCCGGGGGCGAACGCGGGGTCCAGGACGTCGATGTCGAGGGACAGATAGACGTGGTCGGCGACCGCGCGGGCCTCCTCGATGACCTTGTCGATGACCGCGGCGAAGCCGATCCGCTCGATCTCGGCCATGAAGTGCGAGCGCATCCCGGCCCGGCGCATCCAGTTGAACAGCTGGTCGTCGGGGCCCGAGATGGTGCGGATGCCGACCTGGATGACGTTCGGGCCCGGCACCATCTCCTCGTCGATGAGGCGCCGGATCGGCGTGGTGTGGGTGGCGCGGTGCCCGAACAGCTCCTCGTGGCAGTCGGGGTGCGCGTCGAAGTGGATGACGGCGATGGAGCCGCGGCCGTGCACCTCCGAGAGCGCGCCGACGCTCGGCCAAAGCAGCGAGTGGTCGCCGCCGAGGACGACCGGCTTGGCCCCGACCTCGGCGATCTCCCGGACCAGGCCGCGGATGGGCTCCATGGACCGGGTGATGTCGAAGGGGTCGACGGCGGCGTCCCCGTAGTCGACGACCTTCAGGACGTTGAACGGGTTGACGCGGGTCGCGGAGTGCACGAACCCCTCGGGCGTGGCGTACAGGTAGCGCTCGTCGGCGCGGATGGCGCGCGGGCCGTAGGCGGCGCCGCGGTGCCCGCTGGAGACGTCCACCGGGCAGCCCACGACGGCGACGTCCACGCCGCCCGCGCGCAGGTCCTCCTGGTTGAGGGCGAGCGGGACGCCCATGAAGGTGGGCACGCCCGAGTAGGACGGCTGGACGTAGTAGCGGCGCAGGTCGATGGGGCCGGCCTCGCGCCGCGGGAAGGTGGAGCGGTCGACCTCCCGCCGCCAGGCCTCGGACTCGGGTGTCTCGCTCATCGTTCTCCTCGGATACGCGGTTCGTACGCGACGGCGCCGCGCCCCGTCAGGGGGGCGCGGGCCGCCGTTGCCCTCAGTCGGGCGCTCGTGGGGGTCAGGCCGTGCCGCTGACGGGCAGCCGGGTGCAGCCGCTGATCACGGGCGAGCTGCGGCGCTGGACGCGGCCGGACACGCGCAGCTCGGGCAGGCGTTCCACCAGGACGCGCAGCGCGGTCTCGCCCTCCATGCGGGCCAGGGGGGCGCCGATGCAGTAGTGGATGCCGCCGGAGAACGACAGGTGTTCGGCCGGGTTCTCGCGGGTGAGGTCGAAGCGGTCCGGGTCGTCGTAGACCTCGGGGTCGCGGTTGGCGGCGCCGATCAGGACGACCACGGAGCTGTTCGCCCGGATGTGGTGTCCGTCGAGGGCGATGTCCTGGTGCGGGACACGCTGCGCCTGGAGGGCGGGCGAGTCGTAGCGCAAGGTCTCCTCGACGGCGCGCGGCGCGAGGTCGGGGTCCTCGCGCAGCAGGTCCCACTGCGCGCGGTCGCCGGTCATGGCGAGCACGGCGTTGCCGATGAGGTTGGTGGTGGTCTCGAAGCCGGTGACGGCCAGGACCGTGCAGAAGGCGAGGAGTTCCTCGGTGGTGAGCTTGCCCTCGCCCTGGGCCACGGTGAGGCGGCTGATGAGGTCGTCGCCCGGGTCCTTCTCGCGCAGCGCGATCAGCTCGGTGAAGACCTGGTCGAGGTCGTCGACGGCGCCGCGGAACTCCCGTGCCATCTTCAGGGACTTGACGCCGTCGATGACCGGGCCGACCTTGCGCCCGGCCCGCACGAACCGGTCGTGGTACTCCTCGGGGACGCCGAGGAGCTCGCCGATCACCAACAGCGGCAGCGGGCCCGCGAAGTCCTCGATGAGGTCGAAGCCCTCGCGCTGCTCCAGCGTGTCGAGGAGGCCGTGGCAGAGCTTCTCCACCTGCACCCGGTACTTGCTGATCATCCGGGGCCCGAAGGCGGGCTGGGCCAGGCGCCGCAGGCGGGTGTGGTCGGGCGGGTCGAGGCCGAGGATGGAGCTGTTCCAGGGGATCTCGGCCATCATCTCGTGCCCGGGTACGCCGCCTTCCTCGCGGTTCAGGAACAGCGTGCGGTCGCGCAGGATCTTGCTGCCGAGCTCATGGCTGCCGGTGACCCAGCTGCCCAGGTGGCTGCGGTGGATGGGGCCGCGCTGGCGCACCTTCGCGTACAGCGGGTACGGGTCCTCGCGGCCCTGGAGGAGATGGGTGAACGGGTCCCCGAAGAGCCCGAACGCGCGCAGCAGGGCGCGGGTCACGCCGAGCTTGGCGCTGAACTTGTACCCGGCCGACTTGCTGTCCATCAGCGTGGCCATCACTGCTCCTTGCGCGAGGCGGTCCGTGCGGGCCGAAGGGCCTGCTCCGGCCCGAGGGCCACCACGTCGAAGTGGCGGGTCGTGACGTCGAGACGGTGGATGAGCCGGTCGGGCCCGGTGACGTGGAGCGTCCGCACGCCGTCGGCGCGCAGGGTGTCCACGACGGGGTGCCAGCGGACCGGGTGGTCGAAGGTGTCCAGGAGCAGGGTCCGCATCTGGTCCGCGCTCGTCACCAGGGAGCCGTCGTGGTCGGCGACCACCGGCAGCTCCGGCTCCGCGAGGTCGAAGCCGGAGAGGACCTCCTCCTCGACGCGGGCGCGCAGCCCGGTCAGGACGCGGCAGTGCGCGGGCGGCTTCATCGAGTACAGGGAGTAGCCGCCGATGGCGCTGATGCGCCGCTGGAAGGACTCCAGGACCTGCTCGCGCATCGTAATCATGTGCATGCCCTCGTCGAGGTGTCCGGAGACCTCGTGGAACTCGCCGCGCTCGGCCAGCTCCCCCAGGACCTCCGCGAGCCCCTCGGCGGGCACGCGCGTGATGGTGAGCGTCACCAGGTCCTGGTACTCCTGCTCGAAGAACCGCCGCTCGCACCGGGCGAGTTCATGGGTGAGCCGGACGGCCTCGGGGAAGGGCAGGGCGCCGCTGAACGCGGCGGCGGCCTTCTGGCCGAAGCTGAAGCCGACGCAGAGGTCCGGCTTCATGCCGCGCGTCTCGACCGCCCGGTCCGCGAGGGCCAGCGAGTTGATGAAGAAGGCGACCTGGGCGAACTCCCCGAAGTCCGTTCCCTGGGTGCGGAATCCGTCCAGGACCGACTGGCCGAGCGCCTCGTCGGCGGCCGCGAGGCGCTTGCGCACGAAGGGGTCGATCATCATGAACTTGCCCACGTCGGTGAAGCGTGAGGGCCCCATGCCCGGGAACACCACGGCGCTGCGTGCCTGGTCGGTCGTCATCGTGTCCGCTCTGTCTGCTCTGTCTGTGCTGTGTTCACTGTCGGTACGGCCGTCTCCCGTGGCCCCCCGCGCGTGCGGGGGGCCACGGAGAGGGTCAGGAGGCGGACGTGGCGAGTTCGGCGGTGTGCCGCTCGGCCGCCCGCTGCTCCAGGGCGCGCCGGTCGGGCTTGCCGTTGCGGTTGAGGGGGAAGCTGTCGATGACGACGACCCGGTTGGGGTGTTCGTAGGAGGGCAGGGCGTCCTTGATGCGGCGGCGCCACTCGGCGACGTCCTGCCCGGTCGGGTCCTCCACGAAGAAGACGAGCTCGGCGCCGCGCGCGTCGTCCGGCAGGGCCACCACCTTCACGGTGCAGCCCGCGACGGCGGCCCGGCGCTCGATGATCTCCGGGTAGAGCGTGTATCCCATGCGGTGCACCGCGAGCTTGCGCCCGGCCACGAAGAGGTTGCCGTCCGCGTCGAGGTGACCGAGGTCGCCGGTGCGGTACCAGCCCTGCTCGACCGGGGCCAGGGTGCCATCCTCGGCGAGGTAGCCGGCCATCATGTCGGGGGTGTTGACGACGAGTTCGCCCATCTCCCCGGCGGCCAGGACGTTGCCGTCATCGTCCTGGACGTTCATCTCCAGGCCCTTCATGACGCGGCCGCAGGCGACGGGGTTGTCGATGGTGGCGAAGGCGATGTTGCCGAGCTCGGTGCTGCCGTAGCTGTCGAGCAGCGGCTGGCCGAAGAAGTCGACGTAGGCGTCGGACAGGGCCGGGTCGAGCGGGGCGGCGCCGCTGCAGAACATGCGGACGCGCCCGAGCGCGGCCGCCACGTCGGGCTGGCGCTGGGCGAGGTTGAGCATGCTGCGGTAGGTGGCCGGGGTGGCGTCGATGACAGTGACGCCGCACTGGCCGCCCATGAGCAGGGACCGGTCGAGCCGCCGGTGCGGCGCGACGATCAGGGAGCACTCGGCGAGCCAGGCGATGAGCACCATGGACAGGCCGTACTGGTGCGCGAAGGGCAGCAGCGGAAGCAGCACGTCGCCGCGGCCGTGGCCCATGTGCTCGGCGTTGCGCCGCAGGTTCTCCAGGAAGCGGCCGCCGTTCTTGACGACGCCCTTGGGCGTGCCGGTGGAGCCGGAGGACCACATGATCAGGCCGTCCGGCAGGGCGCACCACGTCGTGAAGTCGAAGGACCGCTCGGTCGGGACCAGGCCGGAGGCCTCCACGAGCAGCTTGTACAGATAGACGGCGTCGCGCGTCTCCGCGGGCACGGGAGCGTCGTCGTCGTACAGGCAAAGGCGGGCGCGGGTGCGCTCGACGATGCGGCCGGTCTCGCGGGCGTGCTCCTGCTGGTCGACGAGGACGATGGAGGCGCCTACGTGCATCAGCGCGAAGAACGCGTTCAGCCACGCCGCCGAGTTTCCGGCCTTGAGCAGCACCCGGTCGCCCGGCCGGATGCCTTCCGCGCGCAGGACCATCGCCACGCGCAACGTTTCCTGCTCGAATTCAGCGAAGGTACGCGCCGAATCTCCCGTGAAGATGTTCGGTGTCATCAAAGCCGCCCCCTTTCCCGGTTCTGAGAATCATCGGGTCACGATAAGGTCGAGCAATTCCCTCGCCCCGGGCAGATCGCCGGGGAGCTAGCGTAGAAGTTATGCGGAAGCCCGTGCGGACAGAACCCCTATCCTCCCCCTAGCACCCCCTGAGCGGCCAACTTGCCGGACACAGGGGCAAGCTGACGAGCCATGCCAACCGCTACCTTCGAGCGTGTTTGAGCCATGTACTTGATAACCGCGGAGGCCTTGGTGGGAGTACGGACGCAGACCGGTCAAGGACCGGTTGAGGAAGTCGAGGAACAGAATAAAGAACGGCGGGAAACATCCGCCATCACGACGGAGGAAAAGCAAGGAAAGGAACCCGCAGAGCACGCGGAGCACCCGGAGTTCGCGGGGCGCTGGGTGGGCGCGGTGGCGGGCGCGTCCGGCCTCGCCCTGCTCGCGGTCAGCACGCGGTACGGCTTCCAGGGCGACGAGCTGTACTTCCTGGGCGCCGGGCAGCACTTGGACTGGGGGTACGCGGACCAGCCAGTGCTCCTGCCGCTGCTCGCCCGCGCCATCGACGCGGTGACCGGGGGCTCGCTGTTCGCGCTGCGGCTGCTGCCCGCGCTGCTCACGGTGGCGGGCGTGCTCGTCGCCGCGCTGATCGCCCGGGAGTTCGGCGGGCGCCGCCGGGCGCAGCTGCTCACGGCGGCCGCCTACGGCTTCGCCCCCGCCGTCCTGATCAGCGGGCACGCGCTGTCGACGATGGCGGTCGACCTGTTCCTGTGGACGACGGTGAACTGGCTGCTCGTCCGCTGGGTGCGCACCCGTGAGGACCGGCTGCTCCTGTGGGCGGGCCTGGCCACGGCCCTGGCCCTGCAGGGCAAGTATCTGATCGTCGGCTTCTGGCTGGTCGTCGCGGTGGCCGTCCTCGCGGTGGGCCCGCGTGAGCTGCTGCGCCGCAAGCCGCTGTGGATCGGCGCGGCGATCGCCCTGGTGACGTCGCTGCCGGGCCTGATCTGGCAGGCGCGGCACGACTGGCCGCAGCTGGAGATGTCCGGGGTCCTCGCCGACGAGAAGATCCTCGGCGGCCGTGCGGGGTTCCTGCCGTATCTGATCGTCCTGTCCGGCGGCGTGTTCACCGTCGTCCTGGTCTACGGCCTGGTGCGCCTCCTTCGCGCGCCGGAGCTCGCGCCCTACCGGTTCCTCGCCTGGACCTTCCTCGGTCTGACGGCGGTGTTCCTGGTCACCGGCGGCCGTCCCGCGTACGTGGTGGGCGCGTTCGCGCCGCTGTGGGCGGCGGGCGCGGTCGCGCTCGGCGACGGCGGCGGCGCCCGCTGGTGGCGGTGGCTGGCCTCCTGGCCCGCGGTCGTGGTGACGGCGCTTGTGTGCGTGGCCCTGTCGCTGCCGATCTATCCGGTGTCGCAGGTGACGAAGACCGAGCAGCCCGACAACAACCCGATGACGGCCGAGACGCTGCGCTGGCCGCACCTGATCGACGCGGTCGAGAAGGCGTACAAGACGCTGCCCGCCGACGAGCGGAAGCGGGCCGTCGTGGTCACGCAGTACTACGAGGAGGCGGGCGCCGTCGACCACCTGGGCGCCGACCGGGGGCTGCCGTCCGCGTACAGCGGCCACCGCGGCTACTGGTACTTCGGCGCGCCGTCCGACTCCTCGGGCCCGGTCCTGTACGTCGGTTCGGACGTCGCGAAGCTGAAGCCGTACTTCTCGTCGGTGAAGAAGGCCGCGAAGGCGGCGGGCGGCCCCGGCGAGTCCTTCGTCGACGGCGTCCCGGTGTGGGTCCTCGACGGCCGCACCCAGCCGTGGTCGAAGATCTGGAAGGACTACGGCCACCTGTCCTGACCGCCTTGGGCGCCCTCTCACGCCGACGGCCCCGCCCCCACCACCAGGTGGGGACGGGGCCGTCGGCTTGTGTCCGTCAGCGCCGGTCAGGGCCGGTCAGCGCTGGTCAGAGCTGGTCAGAGCTGGTCGAGCCACTCCTCCACGGCGCGGGCCGTGGTGCGGGAGTGCTCCTCCATCACCGTGAAGTGCGTGCCGGGCACGTCCACGGCGCTGTGCTCCAGCTTCCAGGAGGGGCGCCAGTCGTAGTCCTTGGTCCACTCCATCAGCGGCTCGCTCGCCCGGACCAGGAGCGTCGGCGCCTGGACGGGGTCGGGCAGCAGGCCGAGGAACATGTAGCGGGCCATGGCGGTCACCCAGGCGTCGCCCCAGTCGTTGTCGTCCGCGCCGGGCACCGAGTCGTAACGGTCGCTGAGCTGTTCGCCCATCGCGGCGGCCATGTCGCCGAGCGCCTTCTCGTCGACGTAGGTGTCCACGAGGACCACGCCCGCGGGGCCCGTGCCCCGCCGCTCCAGCTCCTGGGCCACGGCGTGCGCCACGAGCCCTCCCGAGGAGTGCCCGCACAGCACGTACCGCTGGTCGCCGACCTGCCGCAGCACGGTGTCCGCGTGCAGCCGCACCAGCGCTTCCTTGTCGGCGGGCAGCAGTTCGCCCTCCAGGAAGCCGGGGTGGGTGATGACGCTGACGTCGCGCCGGTCGCGGAAGTACGCGCCGAAGCGGGCGTAGTCGTAGGCGCTGGAGCGGCCGACGTACGAGGTGAACATCACCACGGCGACGGGCTCCTCGCCCCGCGACAGGGGGAAGACCGCGCGCGGCGCGCCGAGTTCGGACTCCTCGGTGAACGAGGCGCGGAACTGCGCCATGGTGCGAAGGAGCGGGATCAGGTCGTCGGCCCTGCCCTGCCGCGCCGCCTCGTCGTACAGCTCGGCGAGGCCGGTGGCGGGCCGGGGCGCGGCCGGGTGGGCGGTGGGCGCCTCGGCCGGGTGCGCGGGGCGCTCGGGCGTGGTCGGGGCGCTGCCGGGGCGCGGGCCCTGGGGTGCGGGCGCGGTCGCCTCGGGCGCCGCGGGTCCGGCCTGTTCCAGGTCCGCGGCGAGGCGCTCGGCGAGCGACCTCGGGGTGGGGTTCTGGAAGACGATCGTGGCGGGCAGGCGCAGGCCGGTGGCGGCCGTGAGCCGGTTGCGCAGTTCGACGCCGGTGAGGGAGTCGAAGCCGAGCTCCAGGAAGCCGCGTTCGTCCTCGACCCGGTCGGCGGACGCGTGGCCGAGGACGGCCGCCGCCTGGTCCCGCACCAGGGCGAGGAGCAGGTCCGCGCGCTCCTGGCCCGCGGTGGCCGCCAGGCGGCGCGCGAACGCCTCCGCCTCGGAGGCCGCGGCGCCCGCGGCGGTGCGCCGGGCGGGCACCCGCACCAGGCGCCGCAGCAGCGGCGGCACGCTCTCGCCCTGGCGCGCCGCGGTCCGCAGGGCCGCCGTGTCGAGCCGTACGGGAAGCAGCAGCGGCGCGCCGATGCAGCGGGCCGCGTCGTAGAGCTCGACGCCCTCGCTCGACGACAGGGCCTGGACGCCGCCTCGGGAGATGCGGCCGCGGCGGGCGTCGTCGAGGTGCCCGGTCATCTCGCTGCTCTCGGCCCACAGGCCCCAGGCGAGCGCGGTGGCGGGGACGCCCCGGGCGCGCAGGTGGTGGGCGAGGGCGTCGAGGAAGGCGTTGGCGGCCGCGTAGTTGCCCTGTCCGGGGCTGCCGAAGGTGGCGGCCGCGGAGGAGAACAGGACGAACTCGGCGAGGTCCGCGTCGGCGGTGAGCGCGGCCAGGTTGAGGGCCGCGTCCAGCTTGGGCCGCAGGACGGTGTCCACGCGCTCGGGGGTCAGGGACGCGATGAGGGCGTCGTCCAGGACTCCGGCGGTGTGCACGACGGCGGTCAGCGGGTGCGCGGCCGGAACGGTGGCCAGGGTCCGGGCCAGCGCGTCGCGGTCGGCGGCGTCGCAGGCGACGACGCGCGCCGTCGCCCCGAGTGCTTCGAGGTCGGCGACGAGGGCGGCGGCGCCGGGGGCGTCCGGGCCCCTGCGGCTGGTCAGAAGCAGGTGCCGGGCGCCGTGTTCGGCCGCCAGGTGGCGGGCGACGAGGGCGCCGAGCGTGCCGGTGGCGCCGGTGATCAGGACGGTGCCCTCGGGGTCGGGGGCGCGCGTCGCGGTGTCCGGGGCGGCCGGGGCCTGCGCGGGCACCAGGCGCGGCGCGAGCAGCGCCCCCTCGCGGACCGCGAGCTGCGGCTCGTCCAGGGTGAGGCCCTGGGCAAGGAGCGCGGCGACGCGCTCGCGGCCCGCGCCGTCGGCGTCCAGGTCGACCAGGACGATCCCGGCGTCGCCGCCGCCCGCCTGCTCGGACTGGGCGGAGCGCGCCAGGCCCCACAGTGCGGCGCCCGCCGGGTCGGGCACGTCGCCGCCGTCGGTGGCGACCGCGCCCCGGGTCACCAGGACCAGGCGGGCGGCGGCCAGGCGCGGGTCGCCCTGCCAGGCCTGGAGCAGGGCGAGGGCCTGGTGCAGGGCGGCGCGCGTCCGCTCGGCGGTGCCCGCCCCTGAGGCGTCCGGGTCGGGCCCGGGCGCGAAGGTGACGAGCAGCGTGCCCGGCGTTTCGGCGCCGGTGTCGAGGGCCGCGAGCAGGGCGTCGGTGTCGGCGTAGGCGGCCATGTGCGCGCCGGACGCGGCGAGTTCGGCGCCTGCCTTCAGGTCGTCGCCGCCGAGGGTCGCCCAGGTCGTGGCCGTCGCGTCGGCCGTACCCGTGGGCAGCGGCGTCCACTCAACGGCGAACAGGGCGTCGCGGTGCCCGCCGCCGGAGGCGGCGCGCAGCTGCTCGGGGGCGACGGGGCGCAGCTCCAGGGAGTCGGCGCGGGCGACTTCGGCGCCGGTGTCGTCGGCGAACAGCAGCGCCACGCCGCCGGTCGCGGCGGGGCGCAGGCGGACGCGCAGCACGGTGGCGCCCTGCGCGGCCAGCGAGACGCCGCTCCAGGCGAACGGCAGTCTGACGCCGTCGGCCTGGGTGAAGGGCGCGAGGGCCACGGCGTGCAGGGCGGCGTCGAGGAGCGCCGGGTGCACGCCGTAGGCGCGGGCATCGCGGTGTTCGCCCTCGGGCAGCGCGACCTCGGCGTAGACGGTGTCGCCCGCCGGGTCCCGCCAGGCGGCGCGCAGTCCCTGGAAGGCGGGCCCGTAGGCGAGTCCGCCGTCGGCGAGGCGCTCGTAGAAGCCGTCGACGCCGATCGCTTCGACGCCCTGGGGCGGCCAGGCGCCGAGGGTTTCGCCGGGGGCGGCCGGGGCGTCGCCGAGGGTGCCGGTGGCGTGCCGCGTCCAGGGGGCGTCGGGGACGCCCTGGGCGCGCGAGGAGATGGTCAGCGGGCGCCGTCCGGTGGTGTCGGGGGCGCCGGCCCACACCTGGAGGGTGACGGTGTCGTCGGCGGCGAGGACGAGCGGCGCCTGGAGGGTGAGCTCCTCGACGAGTCCGCAGCCGACCTCGTCGCCCGCGCGCAGGGCGAGCTCCACGTAGGCGGTGCCGGGCAGCAGCACGGTCTCGCCCACGGCGTGGTCGGTGAGCCAGGGGTGGGTGCGGCGGGAGAGGCGTCCGGTGAGGACGTACTGGTCGGCGTCGGCCAGTTCCACGCGGGCGCCGAGCAGCGGGTGCCCGGCGGCTTCGATGCCCGCGGCGGTGACGTCGCCGGTGGCTCCGGCGGCGGGCTCGGGCCAGTAGCGCTGCCCCTGGAAGGCGTAGGTGGGCAGGTCGAGGGTGGTGCGCGCGCCGGGCAGCAGGGCCCGCCAGTCGAGTGCGGCGCCGTGGGCGTGGGCTTCGGCGATCGAGGCGAGCAGCCGGTCGGGGCCGCCCTCGTCGCGGCGCAGGGAGCCGAGCGCGACGGCGCTGGTGTGCGGCGCGGCGTCGATGGTCTCCTGCACGGGGACGGTGAGCACCGGGTGCGGGCTCATCTCGAGGAACAGGCCGTGGCCTTCGGCGAGCAGACCACGGGTGGCGTGCTCGAAGAGGACGGTCTGGCGCAGGTTGCGGTACCAGTAGCCCGCGTCCATGAGGGTGTCGTCGGTGAGCCAGTCACCGGTGAGCGTCGAGTACAGCGGGATGTCGGCGGCCTTCGGGTCGACGGCGGCCAGCGTCTCGTGGATGCGGTTCTCGATCTCTTCCACGTACGAGGAGTGCGAGGCGTAGTCGACGGGGATGGTGCGCGCCCTGATGTCCCGCTCGGCGCACTGGGCGACGAGTTCTTCCAGGGCGCGCGGGTCGCCGGAGACGACGAGCTGGGAGGGGCCGTTGACGGCGGCGATCTCGATGCGGCCGTCCCAGGCGGCGAGGAGTTCCTCGGCCTCGTCCTGGGGCAGGACGAGGGAGACCATGCCGCCCTTGCCGGACAGTTCGCGGATCGCGACGCTCCGCAGGGCGACGACGCGAGCGGCGTCCTGGAGCGTGAGCGCGCCCGCGACACACGCGGCGGCGATCTCGCCCTGGCTGTGCCCGACGACGGCGGCGGGCTTCACCCCGGCCGCCTCCCACGTGGCGGCCAGCGACACCATCACGGCGAACAACACCGGCTGGACGACATCCACACGGTCGAAGTGGTCGCCGCTCAACTCCTCGAACAGGTCCCAGTCCACGAACTCCGACAGGGCGGCCGCGCACTCCCGCATCCGCTCCGCGAACACCGGCGAGGCGTCGAGGAGTTCGACCGCCATGCCCGCCCACTGCGAACCCTGGCCGGGGAACACGAACACGGGGCGGGCCGTGCCGCCCTGCGCGCGGCCCGTGACGGCGTCGCGCCCGGTCTCGCCCCGGGCGAGCTCGTCGAGTGCGGCGAGGAGTTCACGGCGGTCCCGGCCGAGGGCCACGCCCCGGTGCTCGAACCGCGAGCGCGCGGCGGTCAGCGACCAGGCGACGTCGGCCGGGTCGAGGTCGGTGCGCGCGAGCAGGTGGGCCCGCAGCCGGTCCGCCTGGGCGCGCAGGGCCTCGGGGGACTTCGCGGAGAGGGCGAGGGGCACCAGGCCCGGCAGCACGGACGACGTCGCGTCGCTGGTCGGCTCCGGCTGCTCGGGCTGCTCGGGCTCCGTCGCCTGCTCCAGGATGACGTGCGCGTTCGTACCGCTGATGCCGAAGGAGGAGACGCCCGCGCGGCGGGGCTCGCCAGGCGCGCGCTCGGGCCAGTCGCGGTTGTCCGTGAGGAGTTCCACTCCCCCGCCGGTCCACTCGACCTCGGGGGTCGGCGCGTCCACGTACAAGGTCTTCGGCAGGACGCCGTCGCGCATCGCCATGACCGTCTTGATGATGCCGCCGACACCGGCGGCGGCCTGGGTGTGGGCGATGTTGGACTTCAGGGAGCCCAGCCACAGCGGCTTGTCGTCGGTGTGCTCCTTGCCGTACGTGGCGATGAGGGCCTGGGCCTCGATGGGGTCGCCGAGCACCGTGCCGGTGCCGTGGGCCTCGACGGCGTCGACGTCGGCGGCGGTGAGGCGGGCGTCGGCGAGCGCGGCGCGGATGACGCGCTGCTGGGAGGGGCCGTTGGGCGCGGTCAGGCCGTTGCTCGCGCCGTCCTGGTTGATGGCCGAGCCGCGCACGACCGCGAGAACGGGGTGCCCGTTGCGGCGCGCGTCGGAGAGGCGCTCCAGGACGAGCATGCCGACACCTTCGCCCCAGCCGGTGCCGTCGGCGGCGGCCGCGAAGGACTTGCAGCGGCCGTCGGGCGCGAGGCCCCGCTGGCGGCTGAACTCGGCGAACGAGGTGGGGGTCGGCATGACCGCGGCGCCGCCCGCGAGGGCCATCGCGCACTCGCCCTGGCGCAGCGCGCGCACCGCCAGGTGCAGCGCGACCAGCGAGGAGGAGCAGGCGGTGTCGACGGTGACGGCCGGGCCCTCGAAGCCGAAGGAGTACGACAGGCGGCCCGAGGCGACGCTGGCCGCGTCGCCGGTCATGACGTAGCCCTCGACGCCTTCGGCGCCGTTGAGGGTGGTCGAGTAGCCCTGGGTCGACAGGCCGACGAACACGCCGGTCTCGCTGCCTCGGACGGCGGACGGGACGATGCCCGCGCGCTCCAGCGCCTCCCAGGACGTTTCGAGGAGGAGCCGCTGCTGCGGGTCCATGGCGAGGGCCTCACGCGGGTTGATGCCGAAGAACTCGGAGTCGAACGCGTCGGCGTCGTGGAGGAAGGCGCCGGTGGTGACGTACGTGAGGCCGTCGTCGCCGTCGGCGCCTTCGAAGCCCGTGGGGGCCGTGACGTCCCAGCCTCGGTTGACGGGGAAGCCGGTGAGGCCGTCCTCGCCCGCGAACACCATCCGCCACAGGTCCTCGGGGGAGCGTACGCCGCCGGGGTAGCGGCAGCTCATGGCGACGATGGCGATGGGCTCGTCCTGCCCGGCGGCGGCGGGCCGCTGGGCCTGGGCCGGGGCGGCGGGCTCGGGGAGCGAGCCGAGGAGTTCCGTGCCCAGGTGGGCGGCGAGGGTGACGGGCGTGGGGTAGTCGAAGACGAGGCTGGCGGGCAGGCGGAGACCGGCGGCCGCGTTCAGGCGGTTGCGCAGTTCGACGGCGGTCAGCGAGTCGAAGCCGAGCTCCTTGAACGCCTTGGCGGCGTCCACCGATTCGAGCGAGGGGTAGCCGAGGACGGCGGCGACGTCGGCGCGGACGAGGTCGATCAGGGCCTGTTCGCGCTCCCGCGCGTCGAGCCCGGCCAGGCGCTGGGCCAGCGGCTCCTGTCCGTCAGCCGCCGGACCCGCCTGGGCGGCGGCCTTGCGGGCCCGCGCGCGGATGAGGCCGCGGAACAGCGGCGGCACATCGGCCCCGAACTGCCCGCGCAGCGTTTCGACGTCGAGCTTCATCGGCACCAGGGCGCCGTCGGCCTGGGTGAGGGAGGCGTCGAGGAGGGCGAGGCCCTCGTCCGCCGACAGGGCCGCCACACCGGCCCGGTTCATGCGGTCGATGTCACCGTCGGCGAGGGCTCCGGCCATGCCGCCCTGGTCGGCCCACAGACCCCAGGCCAGCGACGTCGCGGGCAGGCCGAGCGCACGCCGGTGCTGGGCCAGAGCGTCCAGGAAAGCGTTGGCAGCCGCGTAGTTGGCCTGCCCCGCACTCCCAAGGACACCCGCCGCGGACGAGAACAGCACGAACGCCGACAGATCAAGCCCGGCCGTCAGCTCATGCAGATTGACCGCCGCGTCCACCTTCGGCCGCAGCACCGTGTCCACCCGCTCAGGAGTCAGCGAGGTCAGCACGCCGTCGTCGACGACTCCGGCCACATGCACGACCGCCGACAGACTGTCGCGTACACCCTCCAGGAGGGCGGCAAGGGCGTCGCGGTCGGCGACGTCGCACGCGGCGATCGTCACCCGAGCGCCCAACTCCTCCAACTCCGCCCGCACTTCACCCGCGCCCGGAGTGTCCTCACCCCGACGCGAGACCAGCAGCAGTTCCCGTACGCCGTGTTCCCCGGCCAAGTGCCGGGCCACGACCCGTCCCAGACCACCGAGGGCACCGGTCACCAAGACCGTGCCCTCAGCCCGGAACACCGGCGGCAGCGTAAGCACCACCTTGCCGATGTGACGGGCCTGGCTCAGATAGCGGAACGCCTCCGGCGCCCGCCGTACGTCCCACGCCCGCACCGGCAGCGGCGCCAGCACCCCCCGCTCGAACAGCGACAGGATGTCCGCGAGCATCTCCCGGATGCGGTCGCGTCCGGCGTCGATGAGGTCGAAGCTCCGGTACGTGACTCCGGTGTGCTCCGCGGCGATGACCTCCGGGTCGCGGAGGTCGGTCTTGCCCATCTCGACGAACCGGCCGCCACGCGGAAGCAGTCGCAGCGACGCGTCCACGAACTCCCGGGCCAGCGAGTTCAGGACCACGTCCACGCCCTGGCCGCCGGTGTGGTCGAGGACCGACGCCTCGAAGTCGAGGTCCCGGGACGAGGCGATGTGCGACTCCTCGACGCCGAGCTCCCGCAGGACGTGCCACTTCCCGGCGCTGGCGGTGCCGTACACCTCGGCGCCGAAGTGCCGGGCCAGCTGCACGGCGGCCATGCCGACGCCACCGGCGGCCGCGTGCACGAGCACCGACTCGCCCGCCTGGAGGTCGGCCAGGTCGCGCAGCGCGTAGTACGCGGTCAGGAACACCGTCGGCACGGACGCCGCCTGGGCGAACGACCAGCCTTCGGGTATGCGCGCCACCAGCCGCGCGTCGGCGACGGCGAGCGGGCCGAAGGCGGCCTCCAGCAGGCCGAGGACCCGGTCGCCGACGGCGAGGTCCGTGACGTCGGGGCCGACCTCGACGACGACACCGGCGCCTTCGGTGCCCATGACCGCGTCACCCGGGTACATGCCGAGCGCGATCAGCGGATCACGGAAGTTGACGCCAGCGGCGCGGACCTCGACGCGCACCTCACCGGCGGCCAGCGGCCTGCCGCCGGACACCTCGGCGTCGTCGGCGACGGGAAGGAGCGCCAGGTTCTCCAGGGTGCCCCGGCCCGTCACGCCGAGCTGCCAGGTCTCGCCCGCGGGGGCGGCGAGGACGCCGCCGCCCGCGCGCAGCAGGCGGGGCGCCCACGCTACGTCGCCGCGCACCGCGACCTGCGGCTCGTCCAGGCCGAGGACGGCGGGCAGCTGGGCCAGGGCGGTCGAGGAGCCGTCGACGTCGACGAGGACGAGCCGCCCGGGGTTCTCCGACTGGGCCGAGCGCAGCAGACCCCACACCGGGGCATCCACCAGACCGTCAGCCGACACCACGTCACCGGCACCCACACCCACGGCACCCGACGTCACCACCACCAGACGCGCGTCCTCACCACCAGCGAAGGACAACCACTCCCCCACCACACCGAGCGTCGCGTACAGGGAAGCGCGCACCGACGCGGCGACACCCCGCGCGGGGTCGGGGGCGGCGCAGGTGGCGACGACGGACTCGGGGACGGGTGCGCCGCTCTCGACGGCGGCCACGAGCGCGGCGACGTCGGCGTACGCCGTGACCGTCGCACCAGCGCCCGCCAGCGCCGCCCGCACACCCCACTCGTCCGCGCCCAGCACCGCGTACGAACCACCCGCCGCCACGGCGGGCGCGGACACCACGCTCCAGTCGAGGCGGAACAGGGAGTTCTTGCGGTTCTGCTGGTCGGTGCTCGCTTCGGGTACGGCGATGGGCCGCAGGACGAGGGAGTCCACGGTGGCGACCGGCTCGCCGTTGGCGTCGGCGACGGCGAGGGACACGCCGTCGGTTCCCGCGGCGGTCAGGCGGACGCGCAGCGCGGCCGCGCCGGTGGCGTGCAGGGACACGCCGGTCCAGGAGAACGGCATGCGGCCCTGCTCGGTGTCGGCCACGAAGGTGCCGAGGCCGAGGGGGTGCAGGGCGGCGTCGAGGAGCGCCGGGTGCAGTCCGTACGTGTCGGCGTCGGCGCGGTCCTCCTCGGGCAGCGCGACCTCGGCGAAGAGTTCGTCGCCGCGCCGCCATACGCCGCGCAGGCCCTGGAAGGTGGATCCGTAGTGGAATCCGGCGGCGGCGAGGCTCTCGTACAGCGTCTCGGTGTCCGCGCGCTCGGCGTCGGCGGGCGGCCACTGGGTGAGGTCGGCGTCGGCGGGCCGCCCGGCGGGGGCGGGGGCGAGCATTCCGGTGGCGTGGCGCAGCCAGGGCTCGTCGGACCACAGGTCTTCGGTGGTGGCGTCCTGGGGGCGCGAGTAGAGGTTCACCGGGCGGCGGCCGAAGGCGTCGGCGGCGCCGATGGCGAGCTGGATCTGCGCGGCGCCGCGCTCGGGCAGGACGAGGGGTGCCTGGAGGGTGAGTTCCTCCAGGTGCGCGCAGCCGACGCGGTGTCCGGCGTGCAGGGCGAGCTCGACGTAGGCCGTGGCGGGCAGCAGGGCGGTGCCGCCCAGGGCGTGGCCCGCGAGCCACGGCTGGGCGGTGAGGGAGAGCCTGCCGGTGAACAGGTAGCCGTCCAGGTCGGCGAGGGCGACGGCGGCGCCGAACAGCGGGTGGTCCGCGGGGTGCAGTCCGGTGGCGCGGGCGTCGCCGACGCCGCCGACGGCGGGGCGCGGCCAGTAGCGCTGGTGCTGGAAGGCGTACGTCGGCAGCGCGACGCGGCGGCGCGACGCGACCGGCGCGTACAGCGGTGTCCAGTCGACGTCGGCGCCGCGCACGTGCACCTTGGCGAGGGCGGCGAGGAAGGTGTCGGTCTCGGGGCGGTCCTTGCGGACGGCGGCGACGAGCCCGGACTGCTGCTCGGGCTCGGTGAGCGTGTCGTGCGCCATCGCGGTCAGGACGGAGTCCGGGCCGAGTTCGAGGAGCGTGGAGACGCCGAAGCCGGTCAGCGCGCCGATCCCGTCGTGGAAGCGGACGGCCTCACGGATGTGGCCGACCCAGTAGCCGGGGTCCTTGAGCTCGGTGGCGGTGGCGAGCCGCCCGGTGACGTTGGAGACGACGGGAAGCTTCGGGTCCTGGTAGGCGAGGCCTTCGGCGACCTTGCGGAACTCGTCCAGGATCGGCGCCATGAGCGGCGAGTGGAAGGCGTGCGACACCTTCAGCCACTTCACCTTGCGGCCGTCGCCCCGAAGGGTCTGCTCCAGGCCCTCCAGGGCCGTGCGCTCACCAGAAAGCACGATCTGGGACGGCCCGTTGACCGCAGCCACGCCGACACGCTCGGCCAGGCCCTCCAGTAGCGGCAGGACGTCGGCCTCCGCCGCCTGCACGGCCAGCATCGCGCCGCCCTCGGGCAGCGCCTGCATCAACCGACCACGAGCAGCCACCAGCTGAGCCGCGTCCTCAAGGGACCACACACCAGCCACGTACGCCGCTGCCAGCTCGCCGACGGAGTGGCCGCCGACGATCTCCGGACGTACGCCGAAGGACTCGGCAAGGCGGAACAGCGCCACTTCCATGGCGAACAGCGCGGGCTGCGCGTACCCCGTCTGCTCAAGCAGGTCCGCGTCGGTACCGAACATCACGCTCTGGAGCGAACGTTCTATCCACGGATCAATATGAGCACACACCTCGTCCAGCGCGTCCGCGAACACCGGGAAGGTCTCGTACAACTCCTTGCCCATGCCGACCCGCTGACTGCCCTGACCGGTGAAGACCACACCGAGGCGGCCCTCGGCGACCGTGCCCGTCACCACGCCCGGTGCGCCGCCGTCGGCGGTCACGGCCGCCAGGCCCGTGAGGAACTCCTCGCGGTCCCGTCCGAAGACCACGGCCCGGTGTTCCAGGGGCGACCGGCCCGACAGGAGCGAGAAACCCACGTCGACGGCGTCCAGTCCGGCGTCGGACGTGACGTGGTCGCCGAGCTGTGCGGCCTGGTCCCGCAGGGCCTCCGCGCTGCGGCCCGACACCAGCCAGGGCACGGCGGTCGGCGGCGCGACGGGCGCCACCGGCTCGGTGTCGGCGGGCTCGGCGGCGGGCGCGGACTCCACGATGACGTGGGCGTTGGTGCCGCTCACGCCGAACGACGACACGCCCGCGCGGCGCGGGGCGTCGCCCCGGCGCGGCCACGGCCGAGCCTCCGTGAGGAGTTCGACGGCGCCCGCCGACCAGTCGACGTGGGTGCTCGGCCGGTCCGTGTGCAGGTTCTCGGGCAGGAGGCCGTGGCGCATCGCCATGACCATCTTGATGACGCCCGCGACGCCCGAAGCGGCCTGCGTGTGGCCGATGTTGGACTTGACGGAGCCGAGGAGCAGCGGCTGGTCGGCGGGCCGGTCCTGGCCGTACGTGGCGAGCAGCGCCTGCGCCTCGATGGGGTCGCCGAGGACGGTGCCGGTGCCGTGGCCCTCGACGGCGTCGATGTCGCTGGTGGAGAGGCGGGCGGCGGCCAGGGCCTGGCGGATGACGAGCTGTTGGGAAGGCCCGTTGGGGGCGGTGAGGCCGTTGCTGGCACCGTCCTGGTTGACGGCCGAGCCGCGGACGATGGCGAGGACCTCGTGGCCGTTGCGGCGGGCGTCGGAGAGGCGCTCCAGGGCGAGGACGCCGACGCCCTCGCCCCAGCCGGTGCCGTCGGCCGCGTCGGCGTACGGCTTGCAGCGGCCGTCGGAGGCGAGGCCGCCCTGGCGGCTGAACTCGGCGAACGCGCCGGACGTGACCATGATGGCGACGCCGCCCGCGAGGGCCATGTCGCACTCGCCCTGCCGCAGGGCCTGCGCGGCCAGGTGCAGCGCGACCAGCGAGGAGGAGCAGGCGGTGTCGACGGTGACGGCCGGGCCCTCAAGGCCGAAGACGTAGGAGATGCGGCCGGAGATGACGCTGGAGACGTCGCCGGTGAGCAGGTAGCCGTCGACGCTGTCCGGGGACGACATGAGGGCGGGGCCGTAGCCCTGGGCGGTGGCGCCGACGAACACGCCGGTGCGGCTGCCGCGCAGTGACGCCGGGGGGATGCCGGCCCGCTCGAAGGTCTCCCAGGTGGCTTCGAGGAGGAGCCGCTGCTGCGGGTCCATGGCCATGGCTTCGCGCGGTGAGATCCCGAAGAAGGCGGCGTCGAAGTCGCCCGCGTCGTAGACGAAGCCGCCGCCGCGCTCGGGGCGGCCGGAGTCGTCGGCGCCGCCCTCGGTGCGGCCCGCGAGCGCGTCGACGTCCCAGCCCCGGTCGGTGGGGAAGGCGGAGAGGGCGTCGCGCCCGTCGGCCACGAGCCGCCACAGGTCCTCGGGGCCGCGTACGGCTCCGGGGTAGCGGCAGCTCATTCCGACGATGGCGACGGCCTCGGGCTCTTCCGACTCCACTTCGCGCAGGCGCTGGCGCGTCTCGTGGAGGTCGGCGGTCACCCGCTTGAGGTAGTCGAGGAGCTTTTGCTGGTCCGCCATCGGAAACTCACCTGTTCGCGTAGTCACAGAAAGATCGCGTCGTAACGAAGTTTCATCACGAAATGCCGTAACGAAATGTCGTAACGAAAACACGTGCGATAACAAAGAGCGGTGTCGAAGAACCGCGCTGGTGGGGGCCGGTCCGGCCGGTGCCGCCCCGGGTGTGGGGTGCGGCACCGGCCGGGCCGTGTCGGGGTCAGGACATGCCGAACTCCTTGTCGATGAAGTCGAGGACCTCATCGGCGGACGCCGACTCCAGCCGCGAGGTGACGTGTCCGCCGTCGGCGGGCGCCTCGGCCTCGGTGCCCTTCCACTTCGACATCAGCGCCTCGAGCCGCATCGTGATGCGCATGCGGTCGCCGTCGTCGGGGGCGATGGTGCCGAGGCCCGCCTCCAGGCGGTCCAGTTCCCGCAGGGTGGCGTCGACTCCGTCGGCGTCGTCCTGGAGGAGCTCCGTGCGCAGGTACGGCGCGAGGACGGCGGACGTCGGGTGGTCGAACACGAGGGTGGCGGGCAGCTTGAGCCCCGTGGCCTTGTTGAGGCGGTTGCGGACCTCCACGGCGGTCAGTGAGTCGAAGCCCAGCTCGCGGAAGGCGAGGTGCGCGTCGATGGACTCGCCGCCGGTGTAGCCGAGCACGGCGGCCGCGTGGGTGCGCACGAGGTCGAGCAGGATGACCTCGCGCTCGGGCTCGGTGAGCGGGGTCAGCCTGCGCCGCAGGTCGGCCGCCGCGTCGTCGCCGGTGTCGGCGTCGGCCGCCGTGTCGGCGGCGACGGACCGCTCGTAGCGGCGCACCTCGGGGATGGAGCCGATGAACGGGCTGGTGCGGGCGGAGGTGAACGCGGGCGCGAACCGCTCCCAGTCCAGGTCGGCGACGGCGAGGAAGGTCTCGTCGTACGCGACCGCCTGGGCCAGGGCGGCGACCGCCAGGTCCGGTGCCATCGGCCGCAGGCCGCGGCGGCGGAACTGCTCCTCGCCGTCGTCCCCGGCCATGCCGCCACCGGCCCACAGGCCCCAGGCGACGGACGTCGCGGTCAGGCCGCGGGCGCGGCGCTGCTCGGCGAGCGCGTCCAGGTGCGCGTTGGCGGCGGCGTAGGCGCCCTGGCTGCCGCTGCCCCACACACCGGCGTTGGACGAGAACAGCACGAACGCGTCCAGGGACGCCGTGTCAAGGAGCGCGTCGAGGTGCGCGGCACCGGCGACCTTCGCGTCCAGGACGGCGGCGATGTCGGCCGCCGACGTCTCGGCAAGGGGCTGGCCCTGGCCGACGCCCGCGGCGTGGAAGACGGAGCGCAGGGTGTGCCCGTCCTCGGTGAGCCGGTCGAGGAGGCCGGTGACGGCAGCGCGGTCGGCGACGTCGCAGGCCGCGATGGTCACCTTGGCGCCGAGTTCCTCCAGCTCCGCCTGGAGGTCGGCGGCGCCGGGCGCGTCCGGGCCGCGGCGGCTGGTGAGCACCAGGTGCTCGGCGCCCTCGCGGGCCAGCCAGCGCGCCACGTGCCCGCCGATCGCACCGGTACCGCCGGTGATCAGCGCGGTGCCGCGCGGCGTGAACTCCCGTGCCTCGCCCGTGTCGAGCGGGGCCCGCACGAACCGGCGGACGAGCACGCCCGCCTGGCGCACCGCGAGCTGGTCCTCGTCCCCGGCGCCCGCGAGGACCACGGCGAGCTGGGCGGCCGCCCGGCTGTCGACAGTCTCCGGCAGGTCGACGAGGCCGCCCCAGCGGTCGGGGTGCTCCAGGGCGGCGACGCGGCCGAGGCCCCACAGCTGCGCCTGCGCGGGCCGAGCCGGGGCGTCGGCGCGGCCGGTGGCGACCGCGCCGCGCGTCGCGGCCCACAGGGGCGCGCCGATGCCCGCGTCGCCGAGGGCCCGCACCAGGGCGACGGTGCCCGCGAGTCCGGCGGTGACGCCCGGGTGGTCGGCGAGCGCGGACTCGTCGAGGGCGAGCAGGCTGAGCACGCCGGACAGGTCGGCGTCCGGCCCGGCGGCGAGCTCGAACAGCCGCGCGGTGAGCGCCTCGTGGGTCATCTCGGCCGCCGGGACCCGCAGTTCGAGCGGGTGGGCACCGGCCTGCGTCAGGGCCTCGACGACCTCCGTGACCTGGGCGTCCTGGCCTTCCTCTTCCGGTACGACGACCAGCCAGCGGCCCGAGAGGCCGGGGGCGTCGGCGCCGCCCGCGAGGGGCTGCCAGTCGACCTGGTAGCGCCAGCTGTCCACGGTGGACCGCTCGCGCCGCTGCCGCCGCCAGGACGAAAGGGCGGGGAGCACGGCGCCAAGGCCGGCGGCGGAGGAGTCCCCCACGGCGAGCTCGGCGGCCAGCTGCTCCAGGTCCTCGCGCTCCACGGCGTCCCAGAACCGCGACTCCACCTCGTCCACGGCCAGCGGCGCCGCGGCGGCCTGCGAGTCCAGTTCGTCCTGCGAGGCGAGCAGCCAGTAGTGCTCGCGCTGGAAGGCGTACGTGGGCAGGTCGACGGTGGCACGGGTGCCGGGGAAGAGCGCCTTCCAGTCCAGCTCAGCGCCGTAGGCGTGCGCTTCGGCGAGGGAGGCCGCGAGCCGGTCGGCTCCGCCTTCGTCGCGGCGCAGGGAGCCGAGGGTGGCGGCCGGGCTGTCGGTGGCGTCGATGGTCGCCTGCACCGGGACGGTGAGGACCGGGTGGGGGCTCATCTCGATGAACAGGCCGTGGCCTTCGGCGAGGAGGCCTCGGGTGGCGTGCTCGAAGAGGACGGTCTGGCGCAGGTTGCGGTACCAGTACCCGGCATCCATCGGCGTGTCCGCGTCCAGCCAGGCGCCGGTCAGCGTCGAGAACACCGGAACTGCGGCGGACTGCGGGGTCACACCCGCCAGGGCCTCACCGATCCGCGCCTCGATGTCCTCCACGTACGAGGAGTGCGAAGCGTAGTCGACGGGGATGGTGCGGGCGCGGATGTCCTTGGCCACGCACTGGGCGACCAGTTCCTCCAGCGCCTCCGGCTCGCCGGACACGACCACCTGGGCCGGGCCGTTGACAGCCGCGACCTCGATACGGCCATCCCAACCGGTGATCAGCTCACGCACCTCAGCCTCAGGCAGCGGCACGGACACCATGCCGCCCTTACCCGACAGCTCACGGATCGCGATGCTCCGCAGCGCCACCACACGGGCCGCATCCCTCAGAGACAGCGCCCCCGCCACACACGCGGCGGCAATCTCGCCCTGGCTGTGACCCACCACAGCGGCAGGCTTCACACCAGCCGCCTGCCACACCGCAGCCAGCGACACCATCACCGCGAAGAGAACCGGCTGAACCACATCCACCCGGTCGAAGTGGTCGCCGCTCAGCTCCTCAAGGAGATCCCAGTCCACGAACTCCGCCAGCGCGTCCGCGCACTCCCGCATCCGCTCCGCGAACACGGGGCTGGAGTCGAGCAGTTCACGGGCCATGCCCGCCCACTGCGAACCCTGCCCCGGGAACACGAACACCGGACGGACCACGCCGCCGAGGGTGCGGGCGGACACGACCTGCGGGGCCGCCTCGTCCTGGGCCAGGCGTTCCAGGGCCGCCAGGAGTTCCTCGCGGTCCCGGCCGAGGACGACGCCCCGGTGCTCGAACCGCGACCGCGTCGCGGCAAGGGACCAGGCCACGTCGCCCGGCGCCAGGTCGGTGCGGGCGGCCAGGTGCTCGCGCAGCCGTGCCGCCTGGGCGCGCAGGGCGCCCTCGCCCTTCGCGGAGAGGGCCAGCGGCACCACTCCGGCCAGGACGGGCGCCGGGGCCGCGGTCTCCTCGTCGGCGGCCGGTTCCTCGGCGAGCGGCGGCTGCTCCAGGATCACGTGGGCGTTCGTACCGCTCATGCCGAAGGAGGAGACACCGGCGCGCCGGGGCGCGCCCTCGCGCTCGGGCCAGTCGCGGGCCTCGGTCAGCAGCTCGACGGCGCCTTCGGTCCAGTCGACCTCGGGTGTCGGCTCGTCGATGTGCAGGGTCTGCGGCAGGACGCCGTGCCGCATGGCGAGGACCATCTTCATGACGCCCGCCACGCCGGAGGCGGCCTGGCTGTGGCCGATGTTGGACTTGATGGAGCCCAGCCACAGCGGCTCGCCGCTCTCCGGACGCTCCTGGCCGTACGTGGCGAGCAGCGCCTGCGCCTCGATCGGGTCGCCGAGCGTGGTGCCCGTACCGTGCGCCTCCACCGCGTCGACATCCGCCGCCGTCAGGCGGGCGTTGGCGAGCGCGGCGCGGATCACGCGCTGCTGGGACGGGCCGTTGGGGGCGGTGAGGCCGTTGCTCGCGCCGTCCTGGTTGATGGCGGAGCCGCGCATGACGGCGAGGACTTCGTGGCCGTTGCGGCGGGCGTCGGAGAGGCGCTCCAGGAGCACCAGGCCGACGCCCTCGGCCATGCCCATGCCGTCGGCGGCGGCGGCGAAGGCCTTGCAGCGGCCGTCGTCGGCGAGGCCGCGCTGCTGGCTGAAGGCGATCAGGGCGCCGGGCGACGACATGACGGCGACGCCGCCCGCGAGGGCCAGCGAGCACTCGCCCTGGCGCAGGGCCTGCGCGGCGAGGTGCATCGCGACGAGCGACGAGGAGCAGGCCGTGTCGACGGTGACCGCCGGGCCTTCCAGGCCGAGGGTGTAGGCGATGCGGCCGGAGATGACGCTGGGCGCGCTGCCGGTGAGGATGTGGCCCTCGGCTCCGGCGGACACCTGGCCGGGTCCTGTGCCGTAGTCCTGGTAGTTGGTGCCGACGAACACTCCGGCGGCCTCGCCGCGGACGGTCTTCGGGTCGATGCCCGCGCGCTCGAACGCCTCCCAGGAGGTTTCCAGCAGGAGCCGCTGCTGCGGGTCCATGGCGAGGGCCTCGCGCGGCGAGATGCCGAAGAAGGCCGGGTCGAAGGCGCCCGCGTCGTGCAGGAAGCCGCCGCCCCTGGTCGTGGTGGTGCCGGGGGTCTCCGGGTCGGGGTCGTAGAGGTGGGCGATGTCCCAGCCTCGGTTCGCGGGGTAGCCGCCGACGACGTCGGCCCGGTCCTCAAGGACCCGCCACATCTGTTCGGGGCTGCTGATGCCGCCGGGGTAGCGGCAGCTCATGGCGACGATGGCGATGGGCTCGTCGGTGGCCGCCGCGACCGGGGCGACGGCGGCGGGGGCCGCGGCCGCCTCGGCGCCGAGGACCTGGGTGCGCAGGTACGCGGCCAGGGCGATGCCGTTGGGGTGGTCGAAGACGACGGTGGTGGGCAGCTTCAGACCGGTGGCGGCGCCGAGCCGGTTGCGCAGGTCGACGGCGGTCAGCGAGTCGAAGCCGAACTCGCGGAAGGCGCGCTCGGGGTCGAGGGCCGCCGCGGTGTCGTAGCCGAGGACCGCGGCCGCGTGCGTGAGCACGAGGTCGACCAGGACGCGGTCCCGCTCGGGCCCGGCGAGGCCGGTGAGGCGCTCGCGCAGCGCCGACGCCTTGGACGACGGCTCGGCGCCGTCGCCGTCGGCGGCGGTCCCGCCCTGCGCGGCCAGGACGCGCTGGGCGTCGGGCAGGTCCGCGAGCAGGGGGCGGGCGCGGCGCGAGGTGAACACCGGCACGAACTGGTCCCAGTCCACGTCGGCGAGCGCCAGGAACGTCTCGTCGTCGTCGAGGATCTGCCGCATGCCCGTGAACGCGAGGTCCGGGTCGAGGAACGGCAGTCCCTGGCGGCGCAGCTGGTCGGGGTCGACGTCGATGGGCGCGCTGCCGCTCTCGTGCGGGTTGACGACGTTCCAGACGCCCCAGGCGATGGAGGTGGCGGTGAGGCCGCGGGCCCTGCGGTGCTCGGCGAGCGCGTCGAGGTGGGCGTTGGCGGCGGCGTACGCGGCGTGGTCGCCACTGCCCCAGACGCCCGCGATGGACGAGAAGAGCACGAACGCGTCGAGGTCGGCGCCCGCTTCGCCGTCCAGGAGCTGGTCGAGGACGACAGCGCCCTCGACCTTCGCCGCGACGATGTCGGCGAACTCCGCCAGCGTGGTGGCGGCGATCGGCGCGAGCTCGATGAGCGCGGCCGCGTGGATGACGGCGCGCAGGGTGTGCCCGTCGGCGGCGAGCCCGTCGAGGAGCGCGGCGACGGCGGCGCGGTCGGCGACGTCGCAGGCCGCGATGGTCACCTGGACGCCCATCTCCTCCAGCTCGGCGCGGAGCGCGTCGGCGCCGGGCGCGGCCGGGCCGCGCCTGCTGGTGAGGACGAGGTGCTCGGCGCCTTCGCGGGCCAGCCAGCGGGCGATGTGCGGGCCGAGGGCGCCGGTGCCGCCGGTGACCAGGACGGTGCCGCGCGGCGTCCAGCCGGCGTCGGGGTCCTTGCCCCGCGCGGACGTGGCGGACTCGGCGCGCACGAGGCGGCGGACGAGGACGCCGGAGCCGCGCACGGCGAGCTGGTCCTCGTCACCGGCGCCCGCGAGGATCCCGGCGAGGCGGGCGGCGGTGCGGCTTTCGGGGGTCTCCGGCAGGTCGACGAGGCCGCCCCAGCGCTCGGGGTGCTCCAGGGCGACGACGCGGCCGAGGCCCCAGGTCTGCGCCTGGGCGGGGCTCTGCACGCGGTCGCCGCGTCCGGTGGACACCGCGCCGCTGGAGATCGCCCAGAGGCGGGCGGTGACGTCCGCGTCGCCGAGGGCCTGGACGAGGGCGACGGTGCCCGCGAGTCCGGCGGGCAGCACGGGGTGCGCGGGGTGCGGGCGCTCGGCGAGGGCGAGCAGGGAGACGACACCGGCGAGCGCGGCACCGTCCGCCGTCCGCTCGCGCAGGCGCCCGGCGAAGGCCTCGCGCGTCAGCTCCGCTTCGCTCACGTGGAGGGTGACGGGCTCGGCTCCTGCGCGGGTGAGGGCGTCGGTGACGCCCGCCGTCCACACGTGGCCGGCGGCCTCTTCGGGGACGACGACGAGCCAGCGGCCGGTGAGGACGGGCCCGGGAAGGCTGCCGGTGAGGGGCTTCCACTGCACGCGGTAGCGCCAGCTGTCGACGGTGGAGCGCTCGCGGCGCGCACGCCGCCAGGACGACAGGACGGGGAGCACGGCGCCGAGTTCGTCGGCGGAGCCGCCCGTCACGTCCAGTTCGGCGGCGAGCTGTTCGAGGTCCTCGCGCTCGACGGCCTCCCAGAACCGGGCCTCGACCTCGTCGACGGCGGCGGCGGGCTCGGCGCCCGGCTCGGCCTCCGGCGACAGGAGCCAGTAGTGCTGGTGCTGGAAGGCGTACGTGGGCAGGTCCACGAGGGTGCCCGTGGCCGGGACGAGCGCCTGCCATTCGAGCTCCGCGCCATGGACGTGGGCTTCGGCGAGCGAGGCCACGAGGCGGTCGGCGCCGCCTTCGTCGCGGCGCAGCGAGCCGAGCGCGACCGCCGCCCCCTCGCGTCCGGCGGCCTCGATGGTGGCCTGGACGGGGACGGTGAGCACCGGGTGCGGGCTCATCTCGATGAACAGGCCATGGCCCTCGGCGAGAAGGCCGCGCGTGGCGTGCTCGAAGAGGACGGTCTGGCGCAGGTTGCGGTACCAGTAGCCCGCGTCCATCGGCGTGTCCGAGTCCAGCCAGGCGCCGGTGAGCGTCGAGAACACCGGAACCTGAGCGGGCTGCGGGACGACCCCCGCGAGGGCCTCATCGATCTGCGCCTCGATCTGCTCGACGTACGAGGAGTGCGAGGCGTAGTCGACGGGAATGGTGCGCGCCCGGACGTCCTTGGCCACGCACTGCGCGACCAGCTCCTCCAGCGCCTCCGGCTCGCCCGAAACCACCACCTGAGCGGGGCCGTTGACAGCGGCGACCGAGACGCGGTCGCCCCATGCGGTGATCAGTTCCCGCACGTCGGCCTCGGGCAGCGGCACGGACACCATGCCGCCCTTGCCCGACAGCTCACGGATCGCGATGCTCCGCAGAGCCACCACACGAGCGGCATCCCTCAGAGACAGCGCACCCGCGACACACGCGGCCGCGATCTCACCCTGGCTGTGACCAACGACGGCAGCGGGCTTCACCCCAGCCGCCTCCCACGTGGCAGCCAGCGACACCATCACCGCGAACAGAACCGGCTGAACGACATCGACCCGGTCGAAGTGGTCCCCGCTCAGCTCCTCGAACAGATCCCAGTCCACGAACTCCGACAGGGCGGCGGCGCACTCGCGCATCCGCTCCGCGAACACCGGCGAGGCGTCGAGGAGTTCGACCGCCATGCCCGCCCACTGCGAACCCTGGCCGGGGAAGACGAACACGGGGCGGAGGGTGTCGCCGTGGGCGCGGCCCACGACCACTGTCTGCGTGGCCGCGTCGTCCCGCTCCAGGCCTTCCAGGGCCGTGAGCAGCGACTCGCGGTCGCGGCTGAGGACGACGCCCCGGTGCTCGAACCGCGAGCGCGCGGCGGTCAGCGACCAGGCGACGTCGCCGAGGGCGAGGCCGGTGTGCGCGATGAGGTGCTCGCGCAGCCGTCCCGCCTGGGCCCGCAGCGCCTCGGGCGTCTTGCCCGACAGGGTCAGCGGGATCACGCCGGAGACCACCGACGGCGCGGGGGCCGGGTCGGCGGCGGGCCGCTCCTCCTGTCGCGCCTCTTCGATGATGACGTGGGCGTTGGTGCCGCTCACGCCGAACGAGGAGACGCCCGCGCGACGCGGAGCGCCATCGCGGTCGGGCCAGGCGCGGGCCTCGCCGAGGAGCTCCACCGTCCCGGCGGACCAGTCCACTTCGGGGGTCGGCGCGTCGAAGTTCAGCGTCCGGGGCAGCACGCCGTGGCGCATCGCCATGACCATCTTGATGACACCGGCGACACCGGCGGCGGCCTGCGTGTGCCCGATGTTGGACTTCACCGAGCCGAGCAGCAGCGGCCGGTCGGCGGAACGCTCCTTGCCGTACGTGGCGATGAGGGCCTGCGCCTCGATCGGGTCGCCCAGGGGGGTGCCGGTGCCGTGGGCCTCGACGGCGTCGACGTCGGCGGCGGTGAGGCGGGCGTTGGCGAGGGCCTGGGTGATGACGCGCTGCTGGGAGGGACCGTTGGGGGCGGTGAGGCCGTTGCTGGCGCCGTCCTGGTTGATGGCCGAGCCGCGCACGACGGCGAGGACGGGGTGTCCGTTGCGGCGGGCGTCGGAGAGGCGCTCCAGGACGAGCATGCCGACGCCCTCGCCCCAGCTGGTGCCGTCGGCGGCGGCGGCGAAGGGCTTGCAGCGGCCGTCGGGGGCGAGGCCCCGCTGGCGGCTGAACTCCAGGAAGGTGCCCGCCGTGGGCATCACGGTCACGCCGCCCGCGAGCGCCATCGTGCACTCGCCCTGGCGCAGGGCCTGCGCGGCCAGGTGCATCGCGACGAGGGATGACGAGCAGGCCGTGTCGACGGTGACCGCCGGGCCCTCCAGGCCGAACGAGTACGAGATGCGGCCGGAGGCGATGGCGCCGGAGCTGCCGGTGCCGAGGTAGCCGCCGAGGTCCTCGGGGACGCTGCTGAGCTGCGACCCGTACTCGTGGTAGATGAGTCCGGCGAACACGCCGGTGCGGCTGCCGTGCAGCGTGGCCGGGTCGATGCCCGCGCGCTCGAACGCCTCCCAGGAGGTTTCCAGGAGGAGCCGCTGCTGCGGGTCCATGGCGAGGGCCTCGCGCGGCGAGATCCCGAAGAACGCGGCGTCGAAGTCGCCCGCGTCGTGCAGGAAGCCGCCTTCGCGGGCGTAGCTGGTGCCGGCGTTCGCGGGGTCGGGGTCGTAGAGGGACGCGGTGTCCCAGCCGCGGCCCTCGGGGAACTCGCTGATGGCCTCCTCGCCGTCGGTGAGGAGCCGCCACAGGTCTTCGGGGCTGCCGACGCCGCCGGGGAAGCGGCAGCTCATGGCCACGATGGCAATGGGCTCGTCCTGGGCGGCGGCCACGGCCGCCGGTGCCGCCGCGCCCGTCGTCGCGGACTCGGCCAGGCCGCCGAGGAGTTCGCCGCCGAGGTACTGGGCGAGGACCTTGGGCGTGGGGTAGTCGAAGACGAGGCTGGCGGGCAGGCGCAGGGCGGTGGCGGCGTTGAGGCGGTTGCGCAGTTCGACGGAGGTCAGCGAGTCGAAGCCGAGTTCCTTGAACGCCTTGGTGGGGGCGACGTCGTCGCCGGAGGCGTAGCCGAGGACGGCGGCCACCTGGGTGCGTACGACGTCGATCAGGGCGCGCTCGCGGTTCTCGGGCGGCAGCGCGGCCAGCTGGTCGGCGAGCGAGGTACCGGCCGCGGCGGGCCCGGACTCGACGACGCGCCGGGTCCGGCCGCCGCCCCGGATGAGGCCGCGGAACAGCGGGGGCACATCGGCGCCGAACTGCCCGCGCAGCGTTTCGACGTCCAGCTTCATCGGCACCAGGGAGCCGTCGGGCCGGGCCAGGGCGGTGTCGAGCAGGGCGAGGCCCTCCTCGGCGGAGAGGCCGCCGACGCCGGACCGGGCCATCCGCTCCAGGTCGTCGTCGGCGAGGGCTCCGGCCATGCCGCCCTGGTCGGCCCACAGACCCCAGGCCAGCGACGTCGCGGGCAGGCCGAGCGCACGCCGGTGCTGGGCCAGAGCGTCCAGGAAAGCGTTGGCAGCCGCGTAGTTGGCCTGCCCCGCACTCCCAAGGACACCCGCCGCGGACGAGAACAGCACGAACGCCGACAGATCAAGACCCGCCGTCAGCTCATGCAAGTTGACCGCCGCGTCCACCTTCGGCCGCAACACCGTGTCCACCCGCTCAGGAGTGAGCGACGTGATCACACCGTCGTCGACGACACCGGCCACGTGCACGACGGCGCTGAGGTCACCGCGGACCTCGTCCAGGAGGGCGGCCAGCGCGTCACGGTCGGCGACGTCACACGCGGCGACGGTCACCCGCGCGCCCAACCCCTCAAGCTCCGCCCGCACTTCACCCGCACCCGGAGTGTCCTCACCCCGACGCGAGACCAGCAGCAGCTCCCGTACGCCGTGTTCCCCGGCCAAGTGCCGGGCCACCACACGCCCCAGACCACCCAGAGCACCGGTCACCAAGACCGTGCCCTCAGCCCGGAACACCGGCGGCAACGTAAGGACCACCTTGCCCACATGACGGGCCTGGCTCAGATAGCGGAACGCCTCCGGCGCCCGCCGCACATCCCACGCCCGCACCGGCAGCGGCGCCAGCACACCCCGCTCGAACAGGGACAGGACTTCGGTGAGCATGTCCTGGATGCGGTCGGGCGTCATCTCGGCGAGGTCGAAGCTCTGGTACGCCACACCGGGGTGGGCGGCGGCCACGGCGTCGGCGTCGCGGAGGTCGGTCTTGCCCATCTCGACGAACCGGCCGCCGCGCGGAAGCAGCCGCAGCGACGCGTCCACGAACTCCCGGGCCAGCGAGTTCAGGACCACGTCCACGCCCTGGCCATCGCTGGCGGCGAGCACGGACGCCTCGAAGTCCAGGGTGCGGGACGAGGCGACGCGGGCGTCGTCGATGCCCAGCTCCCGCAGGACGTGCCACTTCCCGGCGCTGGCGGTGCCGTACACCTCGGCGCCGAAGTGCCGGGCCAGCTGCACGGCGGCCATGCCGACGCCACCGGCGGCCGCGTGCACCAGGATCGACTCGCCCGCCTGGAGGTCGGCCAGGTCGCGCAGCGCGTAGTACGCGGTGAGGAACACCGTCGGGACCGCGGCGGCCTGCGCGAACGACCAGCCCTCGGGCATCGGCGCCACCATGCGCGCGTCGGCGACCGCGAGCGGCCCGAAGCCGCCGTCGATGAGCCCCAGGACCTGGTCGCCGACGGCGAGTCCGGTCACTCCGGAGCCGACCTCGACGACGACACCGGCGCCTTCGGTGCCCATGACCGCGTCACCCGGGTACATGCCGAGCGCGATCAGCGCGTCACGGAAGTTGACGCCCGCCGCGCGGACCTCGACGCGCACCTCGCCCGCGCCGAGCGGGCGTTCGGCCCACTCCGGGGCGTCGTCGGCGACCGGAAGGAGCGCCAGGTTCTCCAGGGTGCCGCGCTCGGTCACGTCGAGCTGCCAGGACCGGCCCTCGGGAACGTCCAGGAGGCCGCCGCCCGTGCCCGCGCGCAGCAGACGGGGCACCCACACCACGTCGCCGCGCACCGCGACCTGCGGCTCGTCGAGCTCCAGCGCGCCGGGGAGAAGCGCGAGCGCCGCGTCCGTGCCGTCGACGTCGGCCAGGACGAAGCGGCCGGGGTTCTCCGACTGGGCCGACCGCAGCAGACCCCACACCGGGGCATCCACCAGACCCTCGGCCGACACCACGTCACCGGCACCCACACCCACGGCACCCGACGTCACCACGACCAGACGCGCGTCCTCACCACCAGCGAAGGACAGCCACTCCCCCACCACACCAAGCGTGGCGTACAGCGAGGATCGCACCGACGCGGCGACACCCTGCGCCGCATCGGCGGCACCGCAGGTCACGAAGACGGACTCGGGAACGGACGCGCCACCATCGACCGCCTCAACGAGCGCGGCCACGTCGGCGTACGAGGCGACCGAAGCGCCAGCGCCCGCCAGCGCCGCCCGCACACCCAGTTCATCGGCGCCCAGGACCGCGTACGAACCACCCGCCGCCACGGCGGGCGCCGTCACCACGCTCCAGTCCACGCGGAACAGCGAGTTGTCGTCGTCGGTGCCGGACGCGGCGTCGAGTTCGCCGGTCGCGAGGGCGCGCAGGACGAGGGAGTCGACGGCGGCGACGGGCTGGCCCGTCTCGTCCGCCGCGGTCAGGGTCACCGCTCCGGAGGCGGCGGGCGTCAGGCGGACGCGCAGCGCGGCCGCGCCGGTGGCGTACAGCGACACGCCGGTCCAGGAGAACGGCAGCCGCGCCCCGGCGCCGTCAGCGCTGTCCGCGCCGATGGCCGTCAGGGCGATGCCGTGCAGGGCGGCGTCGAGGAGCGCCGGGTGCAGGCCGTAGTCGCCCGCCTCGTCCCGCTCGGCTTCCGGCAGGGCGACCTCGGCGAACACCTCGTCGCCGCGCCGCCAGGCGGCGCGTACGCCTTGGAAGGCGGGGCCGTAGCCGAGGCCCGCGGCGGCGAAGCCCGCGTACAGCTCCCCGGTGTCCACGGCGGTGGCGCCGGCCGGCGGCCACTGCGCGAGGTCGGCGTCGGCCGCGGGCCGCGCGGTGTCGGCGGTGGCGAGGACGCCCGCGGCGTGCAGGGTCCACGGCTCGTCCGGTACGTCGTTCTGGCGCCGGGAGTGCAGGGTGAAGGTGCGCCGTCCGGTCTCGTCCGGCTCCTCGACCCACAGCTGGAGCTGGACGCCCGCGCCGTCGCCGGGCAGGACGAGGGGGGCGTGCAGGATGAGCTCTTCGAGGAGGTCGCAGCCGACCTCGTCACCGGCGCGCACGGCCAGCTCGACGAAGGCGGTGCCGGGCAGCAGCGCCCGCTCGGCGACGGCGTGGTCGGCGAGCCAGGGGTGCGCGTCGATCGACAGCAGGCTCGTGAACAGGCGCGCTTCGCTCCCGGCGACCTCGACGGCGGCGCCGAGCAGCGGGTGGTCGGCGGCGGCGAGCCCGGCGGAGGTGACGTCGCCGGTGAGCGCGGGGGCGTGCAGCCAGTAGCTCTGGTGCTGGAAGGCGTACGTCGGCAGCTCGACGCGGCGGCGGGACGCGACGGGCGCGTACAGGACCGCCCAGTCGACGGCGACGCCGCGCACGTGCAGCTGCGCGAGCGCGGTCAGGAAGGTGCCGGTCTCGGGGCGGTCCTTGCGGACGGCGGCGACGAGGCCGGACTGCTGCTCGGGCTCGGTGAGCGTGTCGTGCGCCATCGCGGTCAGGACGGAGTCCGGGCCGAGTTCCAGGAGCGTCGAGACGCCGAAGCCGGTCAGGGCGCCAACGCCGTCGTGGAAGCGGACCGCCTCACGGATGTGGCGGACCCAGTACTCGGGGTCCTTGAGCTCGGCGGGCTCCGCCAGCTCACCCGTCAGGTTGGAGACGACGGGCAGTTTCGGGTCCTGGTACGTCAACTTGGCCGCGACCTGGCGGAAGTCGTCCAGGGCCGGGTCCATCAGCGGCGAGTGGAAGGCGTGCGACACCTTCAGCCACTTCACCTTACGGCCCTCGCCCCGAAGGGTCTGCTCCAGGCCCTCCAGGGCCGTGCGCTCACCAGAAAGCACCATCTGGGAGGGGCCGTTCACGGCCGCCACACCCACACGGTCCGATACGCCCGCCAGCAGCGGAAGGACGTCGGCCTCCGCCGCCTGCACGGCCAGCATCGCGCCGCCCTCGGGCAGCGCCTGCATCAACCGGCCGCGCGCGGCGACCAGTTGAGCCGCGTCCTCAAGGGACCACACACCCGCCACATACGCCGCTGCCAGCTCGCCGATGGAGTGACCGCCGACGATCTCCGGACGTACGCCGAAGGACTCGGCAAGGCGGAACAGCGCCACTTCCATGGCGAACAGCGCGGGCTGCGCGTACCCCGTCTGCTCAAGCAGCTCCGCGTCGGTACCGAACATCACGCTCTGGAGCGAACGTTCTATCCACGGATCAATATGAGCACACACCTCGTCGAGCGCGGCGGCGAACACCGGGAAGGTCTCGTACAACTCCTTGCCCATCCCGACCCGCTGACTGCCCTGACCGGTGAAGACGACACCGAGACGGCCTTCCGCGACCACGCCCGTCACCACGCCCGGGCCGCCGGACGCCAGCGCCTCAAGGCCCGTGAGGAACTCCTCGCGGTCGCCGCCGAGGACGACCGCGCGGTGCTCGTGCAGGGCGCGGCTCGAAAGGAGCGACCAGCCGACGTCGACGGCGTCCAGGGCCTCGTCGCCCGCGACGTGCGCGCGCAGCCGTTCGGCCTGCGCGGTCAGCGCCTCCGCGCTGCGCGCGGACACCAGCCACGGCACGGCGGTCGCGGGCGCGGTCTCCGTCGCGGGGACGGGGGCGGCGGACGGCTCGGCGTCCTGGGCGGGCTCCGCCACCAGGGCGGGCGCCTGCTCGACGATGACGTGGGCGTTGGTGCCGCTCACGCCGAAGGAGGAGACGCCCGCGCGGCGCGGCACGCCGTCCTCGCGCTCGTCCCAGGCGCGGGACTCGGTCAGCAACTCGACGGCTCCGACGGACCAGTCGACGTGGGTGCTGGGCCGGTCCACGTGCAGGGTCTGCGGAAGGACGCCCTCGCGCATCGCGAGGACCATCTTCATGATGCCCGCGACACCGGCGGCGGCCTGGGTGTGCCCGATGTTCGACTTGATGGAGCCCAGCCAGAGCGGACGACCCTCGGGCCGCTCCTGGCCGTACGTGGCGATGAGGGCCTGCGCCTCGATGGGGTCGCCGAGCGTCGTGCCGGTGCCGTGGCCCTCGACGGCGTCGATCTCCTCGGGGGCGAGGTGGGCGTTGGCGAGCGCCTGGAGGATGACGCGCTGCTGGGAGGGGCCGTTGGGGGCGGTCAGGCCGTTGCTGGCGCCGTCCTGGTTGACGGCGGAACCCCGTACGACCGCGAGGACTTCGTGGCCGTTGCGGCGGGCGTCGGAGAGGCGCTCCAGGAGCAGCAGGCCCGCGCCCTCGCCCCAGCCGGTGCCGTCGGCGGCGTCGGCGTACGGCTTGCAGCGGCCGTCGACGGCGAGGCCGCGCTGCTTGCTGAAGTCGACGAAGGTGCCCGGCGTGAACATCACGGTCACGCCGCCCGCGAGCGCCAGGTTGCACTCGCCCTGGCGCAGCGCCTGGACGGCGAGGTGCAGGGCCACCAGGGACGAGGAGCAGGCCGTGTCGATGGTGACGGCGGGGCCTTCGAGGCCGAAGGTGTAGGCGACGCGGCCGGAGACGATGCTGCTGGACGCGCCGGTGCCGAGGTAGCCCTCGACGTCCTCCGGCACGGAGTGCAGACGGGACGCGTAGTCGTGGTACATGACGCCCGCGAAGACGCCGGTGCGGCTGCCGCGCAGCGTGGCCGGGTCGATGCCCGCGCGCTCGAACACCTCCCAGGACGTTTCCAGGAGGAGCCGCTGCTGCGGGTCGGTGGCCAGCGCCTCGCGCGGCGAGATCCCGAAGAACGGGGCGTCGAACTGGTCGGCCTCGTGCAGGAAGCCGCCCGTGCGGGCGTAGGACGTACCGGAGTCGTCGGGGTCCGGGTCGTGGAGCGCGTCGGCGTCCCAGCCGCGGTTCGTGGGGAACGGCGTCAGGGCGTCAGTGCCCTGGGCGACGAGCCGCCACAGCTCCTCGGGGGTGCGGACGCCGCCGGGGTAGCGGCAGCTCATCGACACGATCGCGATGGGCTCCTGGTCCCGCTCCTCCACCTCGCGCAGACGGCGACGAGCTTGGCGCAAGTCGGATGTCGTCCGCTTGAGGTAATCCCGAAGCTTCTCCTCGTTCGACATCTCTCGTCAGCTCCTCGTGGTGTTGATCAAGACCGCGCTGGTCGCGGTGGTTGTGCGGTTCACTTCGGGTCTTTCGAATCTTGCGAGCGTCGCGGGCACGTCAGGTGAGGCCGAGTTCGTCGTCGAGCGCGTCGAAGAGTTCCTCGTCGGAGACCGCGTCCAGGTCCAGGTCGTCGTCCGCCGGGCCCGCGCCCTTGGCTCCTTGGCCCTGGGGGGCGCTCCACCGCGACAGCAGGGTCTGGAGCCGGATGGTGATCTTCGATTGGGCGATGCTGTCGGCTTCCAGCGCGAGCAGGGCCGACTCCAGGCGGTCCAGTTCGTCGAGTACCGAAAGGCCGCCCGCGTTCCCGCCGTCGCCGGAGGGCAGGGCGGTGGCCAGGTGCGCCGCGAGGGCGGCCGGGGTCGGGTAGTCGAAGATCAGCGTGGCGGGCAGCCGAAGGCCGGTGGCGCCGTTGACGGCGTTGCGCAGTTCGACGGCGGTCAGGGAGTCGAAGCCGAGCTCCCGGAAGGCGCGGTGGGCCTCCACGGCCGCCGCGGACTCGTAGCCGAGTACGGCCGCCACGTGGGTGCAGACCAGTTCGGTGAGCACCTTGTCGCGCTCGGCCGCGTCGAGTCCCGCGAGCTGGGCGAGCAGCGGCGCCTGGCCCGCCGGTTCGGCGGCGGCACCGCTAGCCGCGGCGCGCCGGGCCGGGGTGCGGACCAGGCCGCGCAGCAGCGCCGGTACGCCGTCGGCGTCGGTCTCCGCCGCGGCCCGCAGGGCAGCGGTGTCCAGGCGGAGGGGGACGAGGGCGGCGGGCGCTTCGGCCGCGGTGACGGCCGCGTCCAGGAGGGCCAGGCCCTCCTCCGTGGACAGCGGGGCGACGCCGCCGCGCGCCATGCGCTGCCGGTCGGCGTCGGCGAGGCTTCCGGTCATGTCGCTGTCCTGGGCCCACATGCCCCAGGCGAGCGAGGCCGCCGGGAGGCCTTGGGCGCGGCGGGAGGCCGCGAGGGCGTCGAGGAAGCTGTTCGCCGCCGCGTAGTTGGCCTGGCCCGCGCCGCCGAAGACTCCGGCGGCGGAGGAGAACAGGACGAAGGCGGACAGGTCCAGGTCGGCGGTGAGCTCGTGCAGGTTCAGCGCCGCGTTGACCTTCGGCCGCAGCACGGTGTCGATGCGCTCCGGCGTCAGGGACGTGACGACGCCGTCGTCGAGTACGCCTGCGACGTGCACGACCGCGGAGAGGTCCGCGCCCTTGTCCTTCAGGAGCTCGGCCAGCGCGTCACGGTCGGCCACGTCACACGCGGCGACCGTGACCGTCGTGCCCAACGCGGAGAGTTCATCGCGCAGTTCCGCGGCCCCCGAAGCCTCCAGGCCGCGACGCGAGACCAGCAGCAGGTCCCGTACGCCATGGCGCTCGGCCAGATGCCGGACCACCACGCGCCCCAGACCGCCGAAGGCACCTGTGACGAGTACGGAACCCTCGCCCCATGGGGCGACGTCATCGCCAGCCGGGGCCGCGACGCGGGCCAGACGCGGCACGAACACCGCACCACCCCGCACCGCCACCTCGGGCTCACCCGAAGCCAGCACGGCTCCCAGGAGCGACCCATCTAGATCTGCATCGGCGTCTACGAGGACGAAGCGGCCCGGATTCTCCGAGCGAGCCGACCGCACCAGACCCCACACCGCCGCACCCACCGGGTCCGGCGCACTCTCACCAGCGGCGACAGCACCTCGCGTCACCACCACCAGCGGCAACGCCTCATCACGCTCATCCGCCAGCCAGTCCCGCACCACACCCAGCGCCTCGGCCAGACGCGCGGACACGGCCTCGGGGCTCAGCTCGGCCCCGGCGTCACCGGCGCGCCACACCGTGACGGCAGGAACCGCCTCGGCCGACGCCAACGACTGCTGCCTCCACTCCACCTGGAACATGGAGTCGTCGGCCACTCCGCCGCCGAGCTGGTCCACGGCGACCGGCCGGAAGACCAGTGAGTCGATGGTGGCGACCGGGTCGCCGAGACCGTCGGCGACGGTGAGGGTCACGGCGTCGTTGCCTGCGGGGGCGAGCCGGACGCGCAGCGTGGAGGCGCCGGTCGCGTGCAGCGAGACGCCGCCCCAGGCGAACGGGAGCCGTGCGCCGTCGCCCTGGCTGTCCGTGTCGCCACGGAGCACACCGAGGCCGAGTACGTGCAGGGCGGCGTCCAGCAGCGCGGGGTGCAGCCGGAAGGACTCCGCCGTGTCGGCCTGCTCTTCCGGCAGGGCGACCTCGGCGAACACCTCGTCGCCGCGCCGCCAGGCGGCACGCAGCCCCTGGAACGCCGTTCCGTAGGCGAAGCCCAGGTCCGTCAGGTGCCGGTACAGGCCCTCGACGTCGACTTCGGCGGCGTCGCGCGGCGGCCACTCGGCGAGCCGGTCCTCCGCCTTCCGCTGCCCGCCGTCGGCGAGTACACCCGTGGCGTGCGCGGTCCACGCGCTGTCGCCCTCGTACTCGTCGCGCTCCGCGCGGGAGTGCAGCGTGACGTTCCGCCGCCCGTCCTCGTCCGGCGCTCCGACGTGGACTTGGAGCTGTACGGCTCCGCGCTCGGGGAGCACCAGGGGCGACGCGAGGGTCAGCTCTTCGAGGACCCCGCAGCCGACCTCGTCACCGGCCCGCACGGCCAGCTCCACGAACGCCGTGCCGGGAAGGAGCACCCGGCCCGCGACGGCGTGGTCCGCGAGCCACGGGTGCGTCGCCAGCGACAGACGGCCCGTGAACAGGTACCCGTCCGCGTCCGCCAGCGGTACCGACGCGCCGAGCAGCGGATGCCCGGCCGCGGCGAGGCCCGTGGCCGACACGTCGCCCGCGGCGCCCGCGCCCGCCTGCGGCCAGTAGCGCCGCCGCTGGAAGGCGTACGTCGGCAGCTCGACGCGGCGACGCGACGCGACCGGCGCGTACAGCGGCGTCCAGTCGACGGTAAGGCCGCGCACGTGCAGCTGCGCGAGGGCGGTCAGGAACGTACCCGGCTCCGAGCGGTCCTTGCGGACGGCCGCGATCAGGCCCTTCTGGGCGGCCGGGTCGGTGAGCGTGTCGTGCGCCATCGCGGTCAGGACGGAGTCCGGGCCGAGTTCGAGGAGCGTCGAGACGCCGAAGCCGGTCAGGGCGCCAAGGCCGTCGTGGAAGCGGACCGCCTCACGGATGTGACGGACCCAGTACTCGGGGTCCATCAACGCGGCGGGATCGGCCAGCTCACCCGTCAGGTTGGAGACGACGGGCAGCTGCGGGTCCTGATACGTCAGCCCCTCGGCGACCTTGCGGAAGTCGTCCAGAGCCGGGTCCATCAGCGGCGAGTGGAAGGCGTGCGACACCTTCAGCCACTTCACCTTGCGGCCATCGCCCCGAAGGGTCTGCTCCAGACCCTCCAGCGCGGTGCGCTCACCAGAAAGCACGATCTGAGAGGGGCCGTTAACCGCCGCCACACCCACACGGTCAGACAGGCCCTCCAGCAGCGGCAGCACATCCACCTCCGCCACCTGCACGGCCAGCATCGCACCACCCTCAGGCAGCGCCTGCATCAACCGACCACGAGCCGCCACCAACTGAGCCGCATCCTCAAGCGACCACACACCAGCCACATACGCGGCAGCCAACTCACCGATCGAGTGGCCGCCGACGACCTCCGGGCGCACCCCAAAGGACTCGGCAAGACGGAACAGCGCCACTTCCACCGCGAACAACGCGGGCTGCGCATAACCCGTCCGCTCCAACACCTCGGCGTCCGCGCCGAACATGACCTCCTTCAACGGACGCTCAAGCAGCGGATCCAGGTGCGCGCACACCTCGTCCAACGCGTCCGCGAACACGTCGAACGTCTCATACAGCTCACGGCCCATGCCGACCCGCTGGCTGCCCTGACCGGTGAAGACGACCGCGAGGCGGCCCTCGGCCGTCGAACCGGTGACCGTTCCGGGGCCGCCGGACGCCAGTGCCTCGAGGCCGGACAGGAGTGCGTCCCGGTCCCGGCCCAGGACGACGGCGCGGTGTTCGAGCGACGACCGGCCCGAAAGGAGCGACCAGCCGACGTCCACCGGGTCCAGGCCGGTGTGCGTCACCACGTGTTCGCGCAGCCGGTCGGCCTGGGCCCGCAGGGCGTCCGCGCTGCGGGCGGACACCAGCCACGGCAGGGCGGTCACGGGCGCGGCGGACGGCTCGGTGTCCTGGGCGGACTCCGCCGCCAGGGACGGCGCCTGCTCCACGATCACGTGGGCGTTGGTGCCGCTGACGCCGAAGGAGGAGACGCCCGCGCGGCGCGGTCCGCCGTCCTGGCGCTGGGTCCACTCCCGCGTCTCGGCCAGGAGCTCGACGGCACCCGCCGACCAGTCGACGTGCGTGCTCGGCCGGTCCACGTGCAGGGACTGCGGGAGCACGCCCGCGCGCATCGCCATGACCATCTTGATGACGCCCGCGACACCGGCGGCGGACTGGGTGTGGCCGATGTTGGACTTGATGGAGCCCAGCCACAGCGGCTCGCCGCTCTCCGGACGCTCCTGCCCGTACGTGGCGAGCAGGGCCTGCGCCTCGATCGGGTCGCCGAGGGTGGTGCCCGTGCCGTGCGCTTCCACGGCGTCGACGTCGGCCGCCGTGAGTCCGGCGTTCGTCAGGGCGGCGCGGATGACGCGCTGCTGGGAGGGGCCGTTGGGGGCGGTGAGGCCGTTGCTGGCGCCGTCCTGGTTGATGGCGGAGCCTCGGAGGACGCCGAGGACCTGGTGGCCGTTGCGGCGCGCGTCGGAGAGCCGCTCAAGGAGCAGCAAGCCGACGCCCTCGCCCCAGCCGGTGCCGTCGGCGGCCTCCGCGAACGGCTTGCAGCGGCCGTCGGCGGCCAGGCCCCGCTGGCGGCTGAACTCCAGGAACGCGGCGGGGCTGATCATGACGGTGACGCCACCGGCGAGGGCCATGTCGCACTCGCCCTGGCGCAGGGCCTGCGCGGCCAGGTGCATGGCCACCAGGGACGACGAGCAGGCCGTGTCGACGGTGACCGCTGGGCCCTCCATGCCGAAGGTGTAGGAGAGGCGGCCGGAGATGACGCTCGTCGCGTCGCCGGTCATGAGGTAGCCCTCGACGCCCTCCGGAGCGTTGGCCAGGCCCGCGGCCCAGCCCTGGGAGCAGGCGCCGACGAACACGCCGGTGCTGCTGCCGTGCAGGGCGGACGGCGCGATGCCCGCGCGCTCGAACAGCTCCCAGGAGGTTTCCAACAGGAGCCGCTGCTGCGGGTCCATGGCGAGGGCCTCGCGCGGCGAGATGCCGAAGAGACCCGCGTCGAACTCGGAGACGTCGTAGAGGAACCCGCCCTGTGCGGCGAAGCTCGCGTCGTCGGAGTCGGCCGTGAAGAGCCCCTCGGGGCCCCAGCCTCGGTCGGTGGGGAACACCGAGACCGCGTCGGTGCCTTCGGAGACCAGGCGCCAGAGGGCTTCGGGGCTGGTGGCGCCGCCGGGGTAGCGGCAGCTCATGGAGACGATCGCGATCGGGTCGTCGTCCACGGCTGCTGCGGCGCGCGCGGCGGGAACCTGGCCCTTGGCGCTCTCGCCGTCTCCGATCAGCTGCGTCCGCAGGTAGCCCGCGAGAACGGCAGACGTCGGATAGTCGAAGACCAGCGTCGTCGGCAGCTTCAGACCCGTCGCGGACGCGATGCGGTTGCGGACCTCGACCGCCGTCAGCGAGTCGAAGCCCAACTCGCGGAAGGCGCGCGTGGGTTCCACGGCCTCCGGGCCCGCGTAGCCGAGCACGGCGGCGGCGTGACCCCGTACCAGGTCCAGGAGCTGGCGCTCCTGCTCGCGCTCGGCCAGGCCCGCGAGCCGGTCGGCCCACTCCGAGCCGGTGCCCGGGCCCGTGCCCGAGGCCTTGCCCGAAGCGGCGGCGGGCTCGGGCTCGGCGAGGGCGCGGCGCACCTCCGGCAGGTCCCCGATGAAGGGGCTGGGGCGCACGGAGGTGAAGGAGGGCGCGAACCGCTCCCAGTCCACGTCGGCGACCGCCAGGAACGTCTCGCCGTACGCCACGGCCTGAGCGAGCGCCGCCACCGCGCGCTCCGGCGCCATGGCCGTCACGCCCCGGCGCCGCAGGTGCTCTTCGGCCTGCTCCTCCGCGGCCATGCCGCTGCCGCCCCAGGCGCCCCAGGCGACGGAAGTGGCGGGCAGGCCCCGGGCGCGGCGCCGCTCGGCGAGCGCGTCGAGATAGGTGTTGGCGGCCGCGTACGCGCCCTGACCGCCACCACCCCACACCCCGGCGTTGGACGAGAACAGCACGAACGCGTCCAGCGTCTCGGAGTCGACAAGGTCGTCCAGGTGCGCGGCGCCCGCCGTCTTCGCGCCGAACACCTCGGCGACGTCGGCCACGGACAGGTCCGCGACCGGGTACGAGGGGCTCACTCCGGCGGCGTGGAAGACGGAGCGGAGGGTGTGTCCGCCCGTGGCCAGCTCGTCGAGGAGGCGTGCGACCGCCTCCCGGTCCGCCACGTCGCAGGCCGCGACGGTGACTTCAGCACCCAGCTCCTCCAGCTCCGCCTTCAGCTCGACGGCACCGGGAGCGTCCAGGCCGCGACGGCTGGTCAGCACCAGGTGCTCGACGCCCTCACGGGCCAGCCAGCGCGCCACATGACCGCCGATCGCACCCGTACCACCGGTGATCAGGGCGGTGCCGCGCGGGGTGAACTCCCGCGTCTCGTCCGTGTCGAGGGGGGCGTGCGCGAAGCGTCGTACGAAGACGCCGGTGTCGCGCACGGCGAGCTGGTCCTCGTCGCCGAGCCCCGTCAGGACCGACGTGAACCGGGACGCGGCGCGCGTGTCGTACGCGGCCGGAAGGTCGATCAGGCCGCCCCACCGGTCCGGGTGCTCCAGGGCCACGACCCGGCCGAGGCCCCACAGCTGCGCCTGCGCGGGGCTGTCCGCGCGGTCGCCGCGGCCGGTGGAGACCGCGCCCCGGCTCACCGCCCACAGCTTGGCGGCGACGCCCGCGTCGCCGAGGGCCCGCACCAGCGCGACGGTTCCGGCGAGGCCGTTCGGCACGCCGGAGTGCTCCGCGTGCGGGGTCTCGTCGAGGCCGAGCAGCGACACCACACCGGCTAGACCGGCGCCGTTGAGGTCCCGGATCCGGGCGGCGAGGGCCTCGGGGGTCGTCTCGTGCTCCGTGACGCGCAGTTCGGCGACCTCGGCGCCGGCGCGCGCGAGCGCCTCGACGACGCCCGTCGCCCACGCGTGGTCCCCGGCGCCCTCCGGTACGACGACGAGCCACCGGCCCGTCAGCGCGGGTACGGGGAGGCCGCCCGCCAGGGGCTTCCAGGTCACCCGGTAGCGCCAGCCGTCGATGGTCGACCGCTCGCGCCGCTGGCGCCGCCACGAGGCGAGGCCCGGAAGGACCGCGCCCAGCGTGCTCTCGTCGACGTCCACGAGCGTCGCCGACAGCTGCGCCAGGTCCTCGCGCTCGACGGCTTCCCAGAACCGCGCCTCGACCTCGTCCACGGTCAGCGAGGCGTCGCCGTCCGTGTCGTCGTCGGGGGCCAGCATCCAGTAGTGGTCGCGCTGGAAGGCGTACGTGGGCAGGTCGACGGTGGCACGGGTGCCGGGGAAGAGCGCCTTCCAGTCCAGCTCCGCGCCGTACGCGTGGGCCTCGGCGAGGGAGGCCGCGAGCCGGTCGGAGCCGCCCTCGTCGCGACGCAGGGAGCCGAGCGTGGCGGCCGGGCTGTCGGTGGCGTCGATGGTGGCCTGCACCGGGACGGTGAGCACCGGGTGCGGGCTCATCTCGATGAACAGGCCATGGCCCTCGGCGAGGAGACCTCGGGTGGCGTGCTCGAAGAGGACCGTCTGACGCAGGTTGCGATACCAGTACCCGGCGTCCATGCGGGTGTCGGTGCCCAGCCACTGCCCCGTCAGGGTGGAGTACAGCGGGACCTGGGCGGCACGCGGGGTGACACCCGCGAGGGCCTCGCCGATCCGCGCCTCGATGTCCTCCACGTAGGAGGAGTGCGAGGCGTAGTCCACGGGGATGGTGCGGGCGCGGATGTCGCGGGCCACGCACTGCGTGACCAGTTCCTCCAGCGCCTCCGGCTCGCCGGACACGACCACCTGGGCCGGGCCGTTGACGGCGGCCAGCTCGATGCGGCCCTGCCAGCCGGTGATCAGTTCGCGCACCTCGGCCTCAGGCAGCGGCACGGACACCATGCCGCCCTTGCCGGACAGTTCGCGGATCGCGATGCTGCGCAGGGCGACGACGCGAGCCGCGTCCTGAAGGGACAAAGCACCCGCCACACACGCGGCCGCGATCTCCCCCTGACTGTGACCGATGACGGCGGCGGGCTTCACCCCGGCCGCCTGCCACGTGGCGGCCAGCGACACCATCACCGCGAAGAGAACCGGCTGGACGACATCGACACGGTCGAAGTGGTCCCCGCTCAACTCCTCAAGGAGGTCCCACTCCACGAACTCCGCCAGCGCCTCCGCGCACTCCCGCATCCGCTCCGCGAACACCGGCGACTCGGCGAGCAGTTCACGGGCCATCCCGGCCCACTGCGAACCCTGGCCCGGGAACACGAACACCGGTCGGACCGTGCCGCCCAGGGCGCGCCCCGTCACCACTCCCCGCGCGGTCGAATCCCCCTCCGCCAGGCCCGCGAGCCCGGCGAGGAGGGTGTCACGGTCCTGTCCGAGGACCACACCCCGGTGCTCGAACCGGGAGCGTGCCACGGCCAGCGACCAGGCGACGTCGCCCGCCGCGAGGGCGGTGTCCGCGAGGAGGCGCTCGCGCAGGCGGGCGGCCTGGGCCCGCAGGGCTTCCGGGGTCCGCCCCGAGAGCACCAGCGGGACCACGCCGGGCACCACCGACGGCGCCAAGTCCCCGGCACCCTCGGCGGGCGCCTGCTCCTCGGCGTCCTGCGCCTGCTCCACGATGACGTGCGCGTTGGTGCCGCTGACGCCGAACGAGGAGACGCCCGCGCGGCGCGGACCGCCGCCGTCCCGCTCGTCCCACGCGCGGGCCTCGGTCAGCAGCTCGACGGTCCCCGCCGACCAGTCCACCTGGGGCGTCGGCTCGTTCACGTGCAGCGTCTGCGGCAGGACACCGTTCCGCATCGCCATGACCATCTTGATGACACCAGCGACACCGGCGGCGGCCTGCGTGTGCCCGATGTTCGACTTCAGGGAGCCCAGCCACAGCGGCCGCTCCGTCGAGTGCTCCTTGCCGTACGTGGCGATCACGGCCTGCGCCTCGATCGGGTCACCCAGCGTCGTGCCCGTACCGTGCGCCTCCACCGCGTCGACGTCGCCCGGCTTGAGGCCCGCGCTCGCGAGGGCGTCGCGGATGACGCGCTGCTGGGAGGGGCCGTTGGGGGCGGTCAGGCCGCTGCTGGCGCCGTCCTGGTTGACGGCGGAGCCGCGTATCACCGCGAGGACCTTGTGGCCGTTGCGGCGGGCGTCCGACAGACGCTCGAGCAGCAGCAGGCCCGCGCCCTCGCCCCAGCCGGTGCCGTCGGCGGACGCGGCGAAGGACTTGCAGCGGCCGTCCGTCGACAGGCCGCGCTGGCGGCTGAAGTCGACGAAGGTACCCGCCGTGGGCATCACGGTCACACCGCCCGCGAGCGCGAGGGTGCACTCGCCCTGGCGCAGCGCCTGCGCGGCCAGGTGCAGCGCCACCAGGGACGACGAGCAGGCGGTGTCGACGGTGACCGCCGGGCCCTCGAGGCCGAGGGTGTAGGCGACGCGGCCGGAGACGACCGAGCCCGCGTTGCCGGTGCCGATGTAGCCCTCGACGCCTTCCGGCAGGGCGTGCAGGCGGGTCGCGTAGTCGTAGTACATGACGCCCGCGAAGACGCCGGTGCGGCTGCGGCGCAGCGCGACCGGGTCGATGCCCGCCCGCTCGATCGCCTCCCACGCGGTCTCCAGGAGGAGCCGCTGCTGCGGGTCCATGGCGAGGGCCTCGCGCGGCGAGACGCCGAAGAACGAGGCGTCGAACTGGGGGGCGTCGTAGAGGAACCCGCCCTCCGCGGTGGTGCTGGTGCCGCGCTTGTCGGGGTCCGGGTCGAAGAGTTCGTCCGTGTCCCAGCCGCGGTCAGTGGGGAACGCGGAGATCGCGTCCACGCCGTCGGCGACGAGCCGCCACAGGTCCTCGGGCGTGTTGACGCCGCCCGGGTAGCGGCAGCTCATGCCGACGATCGCCACGGGCTCCTGGCGGGCGTCCTCCAGTTCGCGCACCCGGCGGCGGGCGTCGCGCAGATCAGCCGTCGCCCGCTTCAGGTAATCGAGGTACTTCCCCTCGTCCGCCATTTACAGCGCCTCCTCGAAGCGGTCGGGCCGGTCCGTGTCCGTGCCGGTGGTTGAGCCAGTGCTGGTGGTGTTGCTGGTGGTGCCAGTGCCGGTGTCCGACGGGGTCTGGAGCTCGCTGTCGAGCAGGTCGAAGAGTTCGTCGGCGGTCGCGCCTTCGAGGTCTTCGAGGTCTTCGAGCTCGCGCCCCGGCTCCGCCGCCGGGGCGGGGCCCCGGGCGGTGTCCCAGGTGGTGAGCAGGGAGCGCAACCGGCCTGCCACGCGGTCCCGTTCCGTGCCGTCGGCGTCGTCGCCCACGGCCTTCAGGGCGCTCTCGAGACGGTCGAGTTCGGCGTCCAGATCGCGGGGGTCGATCGGTCCCGCGGGCAGCACGGCGGCCGTCGTGGGCAGCTCTTCCGACAGGTACTCGGCGAGTGCCGCCGGGTTCGGATAGTCGAAGATCAGTGTGCTGGGCAGCCGCAGCTCGGTCTCGGCCGTGAGGCGGTTGCGCAGTTCGACGGCCGTGAGGGAGTCGAAGCCGAGCTCCAGGAAGCCCCGGCTCAGCTCGACGGCGTTCGCTGACGCGTAGCCGAGCACTCCCGCCACGTGCGTGCGGACGAGGTCCACGAGAATCCGGTCGCGCTCGGCACCGGAGCGGCCCGCCAGGCGGTCCAGCAGTGTTTCCGCGCGCACGGCCGTGGCGTCCGCCTCGGCGCTCCGGGCGCGCCGCACGGCGGGCCGGACGAGGCCTCGCAGCAGGGCGGGCAGCGCCTCCGACGGCTGGGTGCGCAGCGACGCGGTGTCGACGCGGAGGGGTACGAGGGCGGGGTGCTCGCTCGCCGGGGCGAGGTCGAGCAGGGCCAGCGCCTCCTCGGTGCCGAGGGCGAGGACGCCGCCGCGCGCCATGCGCTGCCGGTCGGCGTCGGCGAGGCTTCCGGTCATGTCGCTGTCCTGGGCCCACAGACCCCACGCCAGCGCCGTCGCCGGGAGGCCCGCGGCGCGACGCGAAGCCGCCAGAGCGTCCAGGAAGCCGTTCGCCGCCGCGTAGTTGGCCTGACCCGGGCCGCCGAAGACTCCGGACGCCGAGGAGAACAGGACGAAGGCGGAGAGGTCCAGGTCGGCGGTGAGCTCGTGCAGGTTGAGCGCCGCGTTGACCTTCGGCCGCAGCACGGTGTCGATGCGCTCCGGGGTGAGCGAGGTGACCACACCGTCGTCCAAGACGCCCGCGACATGCACGACCGCGGAGAGGTCCGCGCCCTTGTCCTTCAACAGCCTGGCCAGGGCGTCACGGTCGGCCACGTCACACGCGGCGACCGTGACCGACGTACCCAACGCGGAAAGCTCATCGCGCAGTTCGGCGGCCCCCGAAGCCTCCAGGCCGCGACGCGAGACCAGCAGCAGGTCCCGTACGCCATGGCGCTCGGCCAGATGCCGGACCACCACACGCCCCAGACCACCGAAGGCACCCGTCACGAGCACCGAACCCTCGCCCCACGGGGCGACGTCATCGCCAGCCGAGGCCGCGACGCGGGCCAGACGCGGCACGAACACCGCACCGCCCCGGACCGCCACCTCGGGCTCACCCGAAGCCAGCACGGCTCCCAGAACCGACTCATCCATGTCTGTGTCTGTGTCTGTGTCGACGAGGACGAAGCGGCCCGGGTGCTCGGTACGAGCCGACCGCACCAGACCCCACACCGCCGCACCCACCGGGTCCGGCGCACTCTCACCAGCGGCGACAGCACCTCGCGTCACCACCACCAGCGGCAACGCCTCATCGCGCTCATCCGCCAGCCAGTCCCTCACCACACCCAGCGCCTCGGCCAGACGCGACGACACGGCCTCGGGGCTCAGCTCGGCCCCGGCGTCACCGGCGCGCCACACCGTGACGGCAGGAACCGCCTCGGCCGACGCCAACGACTGCTGCCTCCACTCCACGTGGAAGAGGGAGTCCGTGTACGGGTTCGCGCCGCTCATCCGCTCGATGAGCTCCTTCGACATGGGCCGGAAGACGAGGGCGTCGACCGTGGCGACCGGAGCTCCGGTGGTGTCCGCGACCTCCAGGGACACGCCGTCCGTGCCGTTCGGCGCGAGCCGGACGCGGACCGTGGCGGCGCCTTCGGCGTGCAGCGTGACCCCGGTCCAGGTGAAGGGGAGTCCGCCGGTGGCGGGTTCCGCTTCGTCCGCCGCGCCGGAGGTGGCGGCAGCGGCGGCCCGGGCGTGCAGGGCGGCGTCGAGGATCGCCGGGTGGAGGCCGAAGGAACCGGCCTCCGTGTGCTCGTCGTCCGGCAGGGCGACCTCGGCGAACACCTCGTCGCCGCGCCGCCAGGCGGCACGCAGCCCTTGGAACACCGGCCCGTAGTCGTAGCCCGCCTGCGCAAGGCCGTCGTAGAGCCCGTCGACCGCCAGGGGCTGCGCGTCGCGCGGCGGCCAGGAGGTCAGGTCGTCGGACGCGGCGGGCGCGTCCGGCGCGGACTCGGTCAGGGTGCCGGTGGCGTTCTTGGTCCAGGCGTCGGCCGACAGGCCGTCGGCGGCGTCGCCCGGCTCGGGGCGCGAGTGCAGGCTGATGGGCCTGCGCCCGGTGTTGTCGGGGGCGTCGACGCGCAGCTGCACCTGGATGCTGCCGTGCTCGGGCAGCACCAGGGGCGCGCCGAGCGTCAGCTCGTCGAGTACGCCATAGCCGATCTGGCCGCCCGCGTGCACCGCGAGCTCGACGAACGCGGTGCCGGGCAGGAGCACCCGGCCCGCGACGGCGTGGTCCGCGAGCCACGGGTGCGTGGTGAGCGACAGACGGCCCGTGAACAGGTACCCGTCCGCGTCCGCCAGCGGCGTCCCGGCCCCCAGCAGCGGGTGCCCCGCCGAGGCGAGGCCCGCGGATTCCACGTCGGCGGCGCCGCCGGTCTGCCGCAGCCAGTAGCTCTGGTGCTGGAAGGCGTAGGTGGGCAGGTCGACGCGGTGCCGGGAGGCGACTGGGGCGTACAGCGGCGTCCAGTCGACGGTAAGGCCGCGCACGTGCAGCTGCGCGAGGGCGGTCAGGAAGGTGTCCGGCTCGGGGCGGTCCTTGCGGACAGCGGCGACGAGGCCCGCTTGCGCGGCCGGATCGGTGAGCGTGTCGTGCGCCATCGCGGTCAGGACCGCGTCCGGGCCGAGTTCGAGGAGCGTGGACGCACCGAAGCCGGTCAGGGCGCCAAGGCCGTCGTGGAAGCGGACCGCCTCACGGATGTGGCGGACCCAGTACTCGGGGTCCTTCAGCAGCCCCGGCTCCGCCAGCTCACCGGTGACGTTGGAGACCACCGGCAGCGTCGGCTCCTGATAGGCCAGCCCCTCGGCAACCTTACGGAAGTCCTCCAGAGCCGGGTCCATCAGCGGCGAGTGGAAGGCATGCGACACCTTCAGCCACTTCACCTTGCGGCCCTCACCCCGAAGGGACTGCTCCAGACCCTCCAGGGCCGTGCGCTCACCCGAAAGCACGATCTGGGACGGCCCATTGACGGCCGCCACACCCACGCGATCCGTCAGACCCTCCAGCAGCGGCAGCACATCCGCCTCCGCCACCTGCGCGGCCAGCATCGCACCACCCCCAGGCAGCGCCTGCATCAACCGACCGCGAGCAGCCACCAGCTGAGCCGCATCCTCAAGCGACCACACGCCCGCCACATACGCGGCAGCCAGCTCACCGATGGAGTGACCGCCGACGACCTCGGGGCGCACCCCGAAGGACTCGGCGAGGCGGTACAGGGCGACCTCGACAGCGAACAGCGCGGGCTGCGCATACCCCGTCTGCTCAAGCAGCTCCGCGTCGGTACCGAACATCACGCTCTGGAGCGAACGTTCTATCCACGGATCAACATGAGCACACACCTCGTCCAGCGCGTCCGCGAACACCTCAAACGCCTCGTACAGCTCACGGCCCATACCGACCCGCTGACTGCCCTGCCCCGTGAACACCACACCAAGACGGCCCTCAACAACCGACCCCGACAGGGGGGTGTCGAGACCGGTCAGGAAGTCCTCCCGGTCACGGCCAAAGACCACGGCCCGGTGCTCATGCAAGGCCCGCCCGGACAGCAGCGACCAGCCCACATCCACCGCGCCCAGACCAGCGTCAGCGGCAACGTGCTCACGCAGCCGCTCGACCTGCGCCGTCAGCGCCTCCGCGCTGCGCGCTGAGACCAGCCACGGTACGGCGGTCGCGGGCGCGACGGCCGACTGCACGGGCTCGTCCGCAGCGGCCGGAATCGGCGCCTGCTCCACGATGACGTGGGCGTTCGTACCGCTCACACCGAAGGACGACACACCCGCCCGACGCGGTGCCCCGCCGTCCCGCTCGGCCCATGTACGGGCCTCGGTCAGCAGCTCGACCGCTCCGGCCGTCCAGTCGACGTGCGTGCTCGGCCGGTCCACGTGCAGGGACTGCGGGAGCACGCCCTCGCGCATCGCCATGACCATCTTGATGACGCCCGCGACACCGGCGGCGGACTGGGTGTGGCCGATGTTCGACTTCACCGAGCCCAGCCACAGCGGCTGGTCCTCGGGGCGTTCCTGGCCGTACGTGGCGAGCAGCGCCTGCGCCTCGATCGGGTCGCCGAGGGTGGTGCCCGTGCCGTGCGCCTCGACCGCGTCCACGTCCGTGGCCTCGAGTCCCGCGTTCGCCAGGGCCGCGCGGATCACGCGCTGCTGGGACGGGCCGTTGGGGGCCGTCAGGCCGTTGCTCGCGCCGTCCTGGTTGATGGCCGAGCCCTTGACGACCGCAAGGACGCGGTGTCCCTTGCGGCGGGCGTCCGACAGACGCTCAAGGAGCAGCAGCCCCACGCCCTCGCCCCAGCCCGTGCCGTCCGCCGCCTCCGCGAAGGCCTTGCAGCGGCCGTCGGCGGCGAGGCCGCGCTGGCGGCTGAACTCGATGAAGGCACCGGGGTGGGACATGACGGTGACGCCACCGGCGAGCGCCAGGTCGCACTCGCCCTGCCGCAGCGCCTGCGCCGCGAGGTGCAGGGCGACGAGGGACGACGAGCAGGCCGTGTCGACGGTGACCGCCGGGCCCTCCAGGCCGAAGGAGTAGGCGAGGCGGCCGGAGATGACGCTGCCGGACGTGCCCGCCAGGAGGTAGCCCTCGACGCCTTCGGGGGTCTCCCGCAGGCCCGAGCCGTAGCCCTGCGACGACGCGCCGACGAACACACCGGCCTGGCTGCCGTGCAGGGTCCCCGGGTCGATGCCCGCCCGCTCGAACAGCTCCCAGGAGGTTTCCAACAGGAGCCGCTGCTGCGGGTCCATGGCGAGGGCCTCGCGCGGCGAGATGCCGAAGAACACCGGGTCGAACTGGTCGGCGTCGTAGAGGAATCCGCCCTGGCGGGCGTAGCTCGTGCCCCGGTTCTCGGGGTCGGCGTCGTAGAGGCCCTCCAGGTCCCAGCCACGGCCGCCGGGGAACGTGGACATGGCGTCCTCGCCCTGGGCCAGCAGCCGCCAGAGGGCTTCGGGGCTGGTGACGCCGCCGGGGTAGCGGCAGCTCATCGACACGATCACGATCGGGTCGTCGTCCACGGCTGTGGCGCGCGCGGCGGGAACCTGGCCCTTGGCACTCTCGCCGTCTCCGACCAGCTGTGTCCGCAGGTAGCCCGCGAGGACGGCCGAGGTCGGGTAGTCGAAGACCAGCGTCGTCGGCAGCTTCAGGCCCGTCGCGGACGCGATGCGGTTGCGGACCTCGACCGCCGTCAGCGAGTCGAAGCCCAACTCACGGAAGGCGCGCGTGGGTTCCACGGCCTCCGGGCCCGCGTAGCCGAGCACGGCGGCGGCGTGACCACGTACCAGGTCCAGGAGCTGGCGCTCCTGCTCGCCCGTCGTGAGACCGGTGAGGCGCGCGGCCCACTCGGAGCCGGGTGCGCCCTGCTGGCCCGCGCGGGCCGCGTCGGCCTCGGTCTCGGGCTCGGCGAGGGCGCGGCGCACCTCCGGCAGGTCCCCGATGAGCGGGCTGGGGCGCACGGAGGTGAAGGAGGGCGCGAACCGCTCCCAGTCCACGTCGGCGACCGCCACGAACGTCTCGTCGTACGCCACCGTCTGGGCCAGGGCCGCGACCGCGCGCTCCGGCGCCATCGCGGTCAGGCCCCGGCGCCGCAGGTGCTCCGCGCCCTCGTCCCCGGCCATGCCGCCACCGGCCCACAGGCCCCAGGCGACGGAGGTGGCGGGCAGGCCCCGGGCGCGGCGCCGCTCGGCGAGCGCGTCCAGGTAGGCGTTGGCGGCCGCGTACGCGCCCTGACCACCGCCGCCCCACACACCGGAGTTGGACGAGAACAGCACGAACGCGTCCAGTGCCTCGGAGTCGACAAGGTCGTCCAGGTGCGCGGCGCCCGCCGTCTTCGCGCCGAACACCTCGGCGACATCGGCCACGGACATCTCGTCCAGCGGCTGCGTCTGTCCGATGCCCGCCGCGTGGAAGACGGAGCGGAGCGTGTGTCCGCCCGTGGCCAGCTCGTCGAGGAGGCGTACGACCGCGTCCCGGTCCGCCACATCGCACGCGGCGACCGTGACAGCCGCACCTAGCTCCTCCAGCTCCGCCTTCAGCTCGACGGCACCGGGAGCGTCCAGGCCACGACGGCTGGTCAGCACCAGGTGCTCGACGCCCTCACGGGCCAGCCAGCGCGCCACGTGCCCGCCGATCGCACCGGTACCGCCGGTGATCAGGGCGGTGCCGCGCGGCGTCCAGCGCTTGGCGCCTTCGGGCGACTCCGACCGCTCCAGGCGGCGTACGAGGACACCGGAGCCGCGCACGGCGAGCTGGTCCTCATCGCCGACTCCGGCGAGGGCGGCGGCGAACCGCGCGCCCGCACGGGTGTCGGGCGCCGACGGCAGGTCGATCAGACCGCCCCAACGGGCGGGGTGCTCAAGGGCGGCCACCCGGCCGAAGCCCCACAGCTGCGCCTGCGCCGGGTCCTCGACCTGGTCGCTGCGGCCGGTGGACACCGCGCCCCGGGTCACCACCCACAGCTTGGCGGCGACGTCCGCGTCGCCGAGTGCCCCCACCAGTGCCAGGGTTCCGGCGAGGCCGTTCGGCACGCCGGAGTGCTCCGCGTGCACGGACTCCTCGAAGCCGAGCAGCGAGACGACTCCCGCGGGCTCGGCGACGGCGGCGTCCCGCAGCCGGGCGGCCAGCGCCTCGCGCGTGAACTCAGAGGCGGGTACGTGCAGTTCGACTGCCTCCGCGCCCGCTCGCGCCAGGGCCTCGCGCACTCCCGCCGTCCACGGGTGGTCGCCCGCGCTCTCCGGCAGGACGACGAGCCAGCGTCCGGTGAGCCCGGCCGTCGGCAGGGCGCTGCCGGGCACGGGCTTCCAGGTCACCTGGTAGCGCCAGCCGTCGACGGTGGACCGCTCGCGGCGCTGCCGCCGCCAGGACGACAGGACGGGCAGGACCGCGCCGAGGTCGGCGGCGGCGGACTCCCCCACCTCCAGTTCGGCGGCGAGCCCCGCCAGGTCCTCGCGCTCGACGGCCTCCCAGAACCGGGACTCCACCTCGTCCACGGCGAGCGGCGCCGCGTCGGCCGGGTCCGCGAAGTCAGGCCAGTAGTGCTGTCGCTGGAAGGCGTACGTGGGCAGGTCGGCGACGACCCGGGCACCACGGAAGAGCGCCTTCCAGTTCAGCTCCGCACCGAGCACGTGCGCTTCGGCGAGGGAGGCCGCGAGCCGGTCGGCGCCGCCTTCGTCACGGCGCAGGGAGCCGAGGGTGGCGGCCGGGCTGTCGGTGGCGTCGATCGTCGCCTGCACCGGGACGGTGAGGACCGGGTGCGGGCTCATCTCGATGAACAGGCCGTGGCCTTCGGCGAGGAGGCCTCGGGTGGCGTGCTCGAAGAGGACCGTCTGGCGCAGGTTGCGGTACCAGTACCCGGCATCCATCGGCGTGTCCGCGTCCAGCCAGGCGCCGGTCAGGGCGGAGTACACGGGTACGTCAGGGGCCTGCGGGGCGACCTCCGCGAGGGCCTCGGCTATCTGGGCCTCGATGTCCTCGACGTACGAGGAGTGCGAGGCGTAGTCGACGGGGATCGTGCGGGCCCGGATGTCCTGGGCCACGCACTGCGCGACCAGCTCCTCCAGCGCCTCCGGCTCACCGGAAACGACCACCTGGGCGGGTCCGTTGACGGCCGCGACCTCGATGCGGCCGTCCCAACCGGTGATCAGTTCACGTACGTCCTGCTCCGGCAGCGGCACGGACACCATGCCGCCCTTGCCGGACAGTTCGCGGATCGCGATGCTCCGCAGCGCCACCACACGGGCGGCATCCCTCAGCGACAGCGCACCCGCGACACACGCGGCCGCGATCTCGCCCTGGCTGTGCCCGACCACAGCGGCGGGCTTCACACCAGCCGCCTCCCACGTGGCCGCCAGCGACACCATCACCGCGAACAGAACCGGCTGAACCACATCGACCCGGTCGAAGCGGTCCCCGCTCAGCTCCTCGAACAGATCCCAGTCCACGAACTCCGACAGGGCAGCCGCGCACTCCCGCATCCGCTCAGCGAACACCGGCGAGGCGTCGAGGAGTTCGACCGCCATCCCCGCCCACTGCGACCCCTGACCCGGGAACACGAACACCGCGCGCCCGGCGGCCAGGGACCGTCCGGTGACCACGGTGGTGGCCGTGTCATCGCCGTCGGCCAGGCCCGCGAGTCCGGCGATGAGCTCGTCGCGGTCGCGGCCGAGGGCGACGCCCCGGTGCTCGAACCGCGAGCGGGCCACCGCCAACGTCCAGGCCAGGTCGGGAAGTTCGAGGTCGGTGTCGGTCAGGAGGAGCTCGCGCAGGCGGGCCGCCTGGGCGCGCAGGGCCTCGGGGGTCTTCGCCGACAGGGCCAGCGGCACCACGGACGTCAGCGGCGCGTCGCTGCCGGGCGTCTCGTGCGGCCGCGTCGGAGCGTCGGCGGTCGGCGCCTGCTCCACGATGACGTGCGCGTTGGTGCCGCTGACGCCGAAGGAGGAGATGCCCGCGCGGCGCGGACCGCCGCCGTCCCGCTCGTCCCACGTACGGGACTCGGTCAGGAGCTCGACGGCACCGGCCGTCCAGTCCACCTCGGGGGTCGGCGCGTCCACGTGCAGCGTCTGCGGGAGGACACCGTTCCGCATCGCCATGACCATCTTGATGACCCCGGCGACACCGGCGGCGGCCTGCGTGTGCCCGATGTTCGACTTCAGCGAACCCAGCCACAGCGGCCGCTCGGCCGAACGTCCCTTGCCGTACGTGGCGATCACGGCCTGCGCCTCGATCGGGTCGCCAAGGGTGGTACCCGTACCGTGCGCCTCGACGGCGTCGATGTCGCCGGGCTCCAGGCCCGCGCTCGCCAGGGCCGCGCGGATGACGCGCTGCTGGGACGGGCCGTTGGGGGCGGTCAGGCCGTTGCTCGCGCCGTCCTGGTTGACGGCCGAGCCCTTGACGACCGCGAGGACGCGGTGTCCCTTGCGACGGGCGTCCGACAGGCGCTCCAGGAGGAGCAGGCCGACGCCCTCGCCCCAGCCCGTGCCGTCGGCGGCGGCCGCGAAGGACTTGCAGCGGCCGTCGGCCGCGAGCCCGCGCTGGCGGCTGAACTCGATGAACGTGCCGGGCGTCGACATGACGGCGACGCCGCCCGCGAGGGCCATGTCGCACTCGCCCTGCCGCAGCGCCTGCGCGGCCAGGTGCAGGGCCACCAGGGAGGACGAGCAGGCGGTGTCGACGGTGACCGCCGGGCCTTCGAGGCCGAAGGTGTACGAGATGCGGCCCGACGCGACGCTCGCGGCGCTGCCGTTGCCGACGTAGCCCCCCAGGTCGTCGAGGCCGCCGGGGGCGCTCAGGAGGTGCGTGGCGTAGTCGTTGTACATGACGCCGACGAACACGCCGGTCGAGGTGGAGCGCGCCGTCGCCGGGTCGATGCCCGCCCGCTCGAACGCCTCCCAGGTGGTCTCCAGGAGGAGCCGCTGCTGGGGGTCGATGGACAGGCCCTCGCGCGGGGAGATGCCGAAGAACGCCGGGTCGAAGTCGGCGGCGTCGTACAGGAAGCCGCCCTCGCGCGTGTAGAACGAGCCGGGGCTCTCCGGGTCGGGGTCGTAGAGCGCGTCGATGTCCCAGCCCCGGTCGCCGGGCAGGTCGCCGATGGCGTCGACGCCGTCGGCGGCCAGGCGCCACAGGTCCTCGGGGGTGGTGACGCCGCCCGGGTAGCGGCAGCTCATGGAGACGATCACGATGGGGTCGTCGTCCTCGGCTGCGGCCGGTCCCGTGGCCTTGCGGGCCGTGCCCGCGGGCTGTGCCGCCGCGTCCGTGCCCAGGAGCTCTTCGAGGATGTGGCGGGCCAGGACGGTGGCGGCCGGGTAGTCGAAGGCGAGGGTCGCGGGCAGGCGCAGGCCGGTGGCGGCGGTGAGGCGGTTGCGCAGTTCGACGGCGGTGAGGGAGTCGAAGCCGACCTCGCGGAAGGCGCGGTCGGGCGCGATGGCATCGGCGGACGGGTAGCCGAGTACGGCGGCGGCGTGGCCGCGCACCAGCGTGAGGACCTCCTGCTCGCGGTCCTCCTGCGGCAGCGCCGCGACGCGCCGCGCGAGCGCGGAGCCCTCCTGCTTGTCCCCGGCGGCGGCGGTGCGCCGCCGCGGCGCGCGGACCAGGGTGCGCAGCAGCGGGGGCACGCCGTCGGAGGCGGCCCGGGCGCGCAGGCCCGCGAGGTCGAGGCGGACCGGCACGGTCAGGGCGTTGCCCGCCGCGTGGGCGGCGTCGAAGAGCGCGAGGCCCTCGTCGCTGGTGAGCGGGGCCGCTCCGGCGCGGGTCCTGCGGTCGAGTTCGGCCGTGCCCAGGTGGGCGGTCAGCTCGCTGGCCTGCTCCCACAGGCCCCAGGCGAGCGAGGCCGCCGGGAGGCCGTGGGCGCGGCGGCGCTGGGCCAGGGCGTCGAGGAAGGCGTTGGCGGCGGCGTAGTTGGCCTGGCCGGGGGTGCCGAAGACACCGGCGGCGGAGGAGAACAGGACGAACGCGGACAGGTCGAGGCCGGCGGTCAGCTCGTGCAGGTGCAGCGCCGCGTCCGCCTTCGGCCGCAGCACCGTGTCGATGCGCTCCGGCGTCAGGGCGGTGACCACGCCGTCGTCCAGGGCCCCGGCCACGTGCACGACCGCCGACAGTCCGGCGCCGGTGTCGGCGAGGAGCGCGGCGAGCGCGGCGCGGTCGGCCGTGTCGCAGGCGGCGACGCGGACGCGGGCGCCCGACTCCGCCAGCGCGGCGAGGAGTTCGGGGGCGCCGGGCGCTGCGTCGCCCCGGCGGGACACCAGGAGCAGGTCGCGCACGCCGTGCCGGGCCACCAGGTGGCGGGCCACGAGGCCGCCGAGGGTGCCGGTGCCGCCGGTGACGAGGACGGTGCCCTCGCCCCAGGCGGTGGCGTCGGGGGCGGTGTCCGGGAGCGGCACGCGGGTCAGCCGGGGCGCCCGCAGCGCGCCGTGGCGGAGCGCCAGCTCGGGCTCGTCTGTGGCGAGGGCGGCGGCGACCAGGGCGTCGGTCTCGGGCGTGTCGTTCGGGGCCGCGGGGTCGAGGTCGAGCAGCACGAACCGGTCCGGGTGCTCGGACTGCGCCGAGCGCAGCAGGCCCCACGCGGCGGCGGCCACGGGGTCCGGGTCGGTGTCGTGGGCGGCGACCGCGCCGCGCGTCACGACGGCGAGCCGGGACGCCTCGAACCGCTCGTCGCCCAGCCAGCCGCGCACGGCCTCCAGGGTCTGCTCCAGCAGGGGCCGGACGGCGTCGAGCGCGACCGGGGGCGCGCCGTCGGCGGACGGCGCGTCCGTCAGGAGCGGAAGGAGCGGAAGGAGCGGGAACAGCGGAAGGAGTACGGTCGCGGGCGTTTCGGCGCCTTCGTCGAGCGCGGCGGTGAGGGCGTCCAGGTCCGCGTACGCGCGCGGTACGGAGGTCAGGGCGCCGGTGGCGGTGCCGAGGAGCGCCGCCGACGCGAGCGGCGCGTCCGCGGTGGCCGGGGCGTCGACGGGCGTCCACTCCACCTGGAAGAGCGCGTCGAGGCGGGGGCCGCCGGTCAGCTGCTCCTCGGACAGGGCGCGCAGCGCGAGGGAGCCGACGGACACGACGGGCCGTCCGGTGGCGTCGGCGGCCAGCAGGGCCACGGTGTCCGTGCCCGCGGGGGTCACGCGCACCCGCAGGGTGGTGGCGCCGGTGGCGTGGAGGGTGACGTCGGACCAGGCGAAGGGCAGGTGCGCGCGGTCGGTGCGCGCGATGAAGTCGCCGAGGCCGATCGCGTGCAGCGCGGCGTCGAAGAGCGCCGGGTGCAGCCCGAAGGACTCGGTGTCGGCGCCCGCCTCCTGCGGGAGTCCGATCTCCGCGTAGACGTCGTCGCCCTGCCGCCAGGCGGCGCGCAGGCCCTGGAAGAGCGGGCCGTAGCCGTGTCCGTTGGCCGTCAGGCGCTCGTACAGGTCGGACACGTCGACGCGCTCGGCCCCCGCGGGCGGCCACGCGGCCAGGTCGGCGGTGTCGGCGCCCGTCTCCGCGGGGGCGGCGGGCAGCAGGGTGCCGGTGAAGTGCCGGGTCCAGGGGCGATCGTCGGTGTCGTCCTGGGGGCGTGCGAACAGGCTCAGCTCGCGGCGTCCGGTGCCGTCGGGGCCGCTCACCGAGATCTGGATCTGGACGGCGCCCTGCTCGGGTACGACGAGGGGGGCCTCCAGGGTCAGCTCTTCCAGGAAGCCGCAGCCGACCTCGTCGCCCGCGCGCAGGGCGAGTTCGACGTAGGCGGTGCCGGGCAGCAGGATCGCGCCGTCCACGGCGTGGTCGACGAGCCACGGGTGGGTCTGCGTCGAAAGGCGCCCCGTGAAGAGGTAGCCGTCGGCGTCCGCGAGGGCCACGGCGGCCCCGAGCAGCGGATGCCCGGCGGCGCGCAGCCCCGCGAAGACCACGTCTCCGGCACCCACCGGGGCCGCCTTCGGCCAGTAGCGCTCGCGCTGGAAGGGGTAGGTGGGCAGGTCGACGACGGTTCCGGCGCCCGGGAGGAACGCCTTCCAGTCCAGCTCGGCGCCGTAGGCGTGCGCTTCGGCGAGGGAGGCCGCGAGCCGGTCGGCGCCGCCTTCGTCGCGGCGCAGGGAGCCGAGGGTGGCGGCCGGGCTGTCGGTGGCGTCGATGGTGGCCTGCACGGGGACGGTGAGCACCGGGTGCGGGCTCATCTCGATGAACAGACCGTGGCCTTCGGCGAGGAGACCTCGGGTGGCGTGCTCGAAGAGGACCGTCTGGCGCAGGTTGCGGTACCAGTAGCCCGCGTCCATCGGCGTGTCCGCGTCCAGCCACGCCCCGGTCAGGGTCGAGAAGACCGGAACCTCGGCGGCCTGCGGGGTCACACCCGCAAGCGCCTCGCCGATCTGCGCCTCGATGTCTTCGACGTACGAGGAGTGCGAGGCGTAGTCGACAGGGATGGTGCGCGCCCGGATGTCCTTGGCCACGCACTGCGCGACCAGCTCTTCCAGCGCCTCCGGCTCACCCGAAACGACCACCTGGGCCGGGCCGTTGACGGCGGCCAGCTCGATGCGGCCCTGCCAGCCGGTGATCAGTTCGCGCACCTCGGCCTCGGGCAGCGGCACGGACACCATGCCGCCCTTGCCGGACAGCTCGCGGATCGCGATGCTGCGCAGGGCGACGACGCGAGCGGCGTCCTGGAGCGTGAGCGCGCCCGCGACGCACGCGGCAGCGATCTCACCCTGGCTGTGACCGACGACAGCAGCGGGCTTCACACCAGCCGCCTGCCACACCGCAGCCAGCGACACCATCACCGCGAAGAGAACCGGCTGAACGACATCGACACGGTCGAAGTGGTCGCCGCTCAGCTCCTCAAGGAGGTCCCACTCCACGAACTCCGCCAGCGCGTCCGCGCACTCCCGCATCCGCTCAGCGAACACGGGGCTGGAGTCGAGCAGTTCACGGGCCATGCCCGCCCACTGCGAACCCTGCCCCGGGAACACGAAGACGGGGCGGCCCGCACCGGTCACCGTGTGTCCGGTGACGGTGGCGGTGCCGGCCGCCGTGCCGTCGTTGTCGGCCAGGCCCGCGAGCCCGGCGATGAGTTCGTCGCGGCTCCGGCCGAGGACGACGCCCCGGTGCTCGAACCGGGAGCGTGCCACGGCCAGGGACCAGGCGACGTCGCCCGCCGCGAGGGCGGTGTCCGCGAGGAGGCGCTCGCGCAGCTGGGCGGCCTGGGCGCGGACGGCTTCGGGGGTCTTGGCCGACAGGGTGAGCGGGACCACGCCCGCGAGGACCGGGGCGGCGTCCGGGGCAGGCCGCTCGGCGGCGTCGGTGCGGGGCTCGGCCGCCGGTGCCTGCTCGACGATGACGTGGGCGTTGGTGCCGCTGACGCCGAAGGACGAGATGCCGGCGCGGCGCGGGGCCCCGCCCTCCCGCACGGTCCACTCGCGGGCCTCGGTCAGGAGTTCCACGGCGCCCGCCGACCAGTTGACCTCGGGGCTGGGCGCGTCGACGTGGAGGGTCTGCGGCAGGACGCCGTGGCGCATGGCGAGGACCATCTTCATGATGCCCGCGACCCCGGCGGCGGCCTGCGTGTGGCCGATGTTGGACTTGATGGAGCCGAGCCACAGCGGCTCGCCGTTCTCCGGGCGCTCCTGGCCGTACGTGGCGAGCAGCGCCTGCGCTTCGATGGGGTCGCCGAGCGTGGTGCCCGTACCGTGCGCCTCGACCGCGTCGACATCGGCCGCCGTGAGGCGGGCGTTGGCGAGGGCCTGCATGATGACGCGCTGCTGGGAGGGGCCGTTGGGGGCGGTCAGGCCGTTGCTGGCGCCGTCCTGGTTGATGGCCGAGCCGCGCACGACCGCGAGGACGGGGCGTCCGGCGCGGCGCGCGTCGGAGAGGCGCTCCACGAGGAGCATGCCGACGCCCTCGCCCCAGCCGGTGCCGTCGGCGGCGGCCGCGAAGGCCTTGCAGCGGCCGTCGGCGGCCAGGCCCTGCTGGCGGCTGAACTCGGTGAAGACACCGGGCGTGGAGATGACGGTGACGCCCGCCACCAGGGCCATGCCGCACTCGCCCTGGCGCAGCGCCTGCACCGCCAGGTGCAGCGCCACCAGGGACGAGGAGCAGGCCGTGTCGACGGTGAGGGCGGGGCCCTCAAGGCCGAGGGTGTAGGCGATGCGGCCGGACTCGACGGCGGCCGCGTTGCCGGTGCTCACATAGCCCTCGACGTCCTCCTCGGCTTCGAAGAGGAGCGGGGCGTAGTCCTGGCCGTTGGTGCCGACGAACACGCCGGTCCTGCTGCCGCGCACCGTCGCGGGGTCGAGGCCCGCGCGTTCGAACGCCTCCCACGCGGTCTCCAGGAGGAGCCGCTGCTGCGGGTCCATCGCGAGGGCCTCGCGCGGGGATATCCCGAAGAACGCGGCGTCGAATTCGGCGACGCCGTTCAGGAAGCCGCCGTGGGCGGTGGAGCTTGTGCCCTGCTTTCCAGCCGCGTCCGGGTCGTAGAGCGCGTCCAGATCCCAGTTGCGGTCGGTGGGGAGACCGGAAATAGCGTCGCGGCCTTCGGAAAGAAGGCGCCACAGATCTTCAGGACCGCCCACGCCGCCGGGGAAGCGGCAGCTCATCGCGGTTATCGCGATGGGCTCCTGAGCAGCGGCCTCGATGTCCTTCAGACGTTGCTGCGTCTGATGCAGGTCCGCCGAAACCCACTTGAGATAGTCGCGCAGCGTCTCTTCATTCGCCATCAAATGTCACCTGTTCAGGACGTGTGCCGCACCTGCTGGCATACAACGGACCTGTCCGCAGCCGTTTTCTCGATGACGCTATGAGGGCGCTATAAGACCAACAACCCCTACCCTCCCCCTACCCGCCCCTAGTGGATTCTCTTGGAATCCACCGCGGGTGGGCGTGCGATAAGGGGGGTGGGTAGGGGCTGTCGGTTCAATTAACTACCGTTACCTAAGACTCCTGTTCCTTTCAACCCCGGCCGAGCTGCTTTTTAATGAATTCGAGCATCTCGTCGTCGCTGGCGGCCGCGAGCTGCTCGCTGACGTCGCCGCTCTCGCCGCCTTCGGGGCCCGCCTCTGCGGGGTGCGCGGCGCCGTTCTTCCAGCGGTCGAGCGCGGCCTGGAGGCGTACCGCGACCTTCGTGCGGGTGATCTCGTCGGCCGTGCCGACCGCCGCGATGCTGCCTTCGAGCCGCTCCAGGTCGCCGAGGAGCAGGGTCGCCGGGTCGGCGGCGTCCGGGGCGAGTTCGGTGCGCAGGCAGTCGGCGAGGGCCGTGGGCGTCGGGTGGTCGAAGACCACCGTGGCGGGCAGGACCAGGCCGGTGAGCGCGTTGACGCGGTTGCGGAGCTCGACGGCGGTGAGGGAGTCGAAGCCCAGCTCGCGGAAGGCGCGGGTGGGTTCGACGGCCGCCGCGCCGCTGTAGCCGAGGACGGCGGCGACCTGTTCGCAGACCACGTCGAGAAGCAGCCGGTCCTGCTCGGGCCTGGCCAGCGGGGCGAGCCGCGCCGCCAGGTCGGGCGCCTGTCCGGCGGCCGTCGTGCCGCCCGCGTCGGCGGCCGCGGACAGCCTCCGCACCTCGGGCAGTTCGGCGTACAGCCTGCTCGGGCGGACCGTGGTGAAGGCGGGCGCGTACCGCGGCCAGTCGATGTCGGCGACCAGGGCGGCCGTGCGGTCGTGGGCGAGGAGCCGCTGGAGCGCGATGACGGCCTGGTCCGGGTCAAGGGGCGGGATCATGCCGCCGCGCAGCCGCTCGGCGACCGCTCCCCCGGCGGCCATGCCGCCGCCCGCCCACGGGCCCCAGGCCACGGCGGTGGCGGTGCGGCCCCGGGCGCGGCGGGCGTGCGCGAGCCCATCGAGGTAGGCGTTGGCGGCGGCGTAGCTGCCCTGTCCGGGGCCGCCCGCGACGCCCGCGAAGGACGAGAACAGGACGAACGCCGTCAGGTCGAGGCCGGAGGTCAGCTCGTCCAGGTTGCGGGCGGAGCGGGCCTTCGCGCGGAACACGGTGGCGATGCGCTCCGCGTTCATGCCGTCGAGTACGGCGTCGTCCAGAACGCCCGCCGCGTGGAACACGCCGGTCAGCGGGGCGTCTTCGGGGATCGTGCCGAGGAGCCGTGCCAGGGCGTCCCGGTCGGCGGCGTCGCAGGCGGCGAGGGTGACGCGGGTGCCCGACTCTTCCAGTTCCGCCTTGAGTTCGGCGGCGCCGGGCGCGTCGGGGCCCCTGCGGCTGGTGAGGACGAGGTGCTCGGCGCCCTCGCGGGCCAGCCAGCGCGCCAGGTGGCCGCCGAGCGCGCCGGTGCCGCCGGTGACGAGGACCGTGCCGCGCGGTGTCCACTCGGTGGCGCCGTCGCCGTCGAGGGGCGCCCGTGTCACGCGGCGCCCGAGGGCGCCGGAGCCGCGCACCGCGACCTGGTCCTCCCCGGCCCAGGCGCCGCCGAGGACGCGGGCGAGCCGGGACACGGCGGCGGAGTCCGCCGCCTCGGGCAGGTCGACGAGGCCGCCCCAGCGCTCGGGGTACTCCAGGGCGGCGACGCGGCCGAGGCCCCACAGGGCCGCCCGCTCGGGCGAGGTGGGCGCGTCGGCGTGGCCCACGGTGACGGCGGACCGGGTGGCGCACCACAGGGGCGCGCCGACGCCGGTGTCGCCGAGGGCCTGGATCAGCGCCAGGGTGAGCGTGACGTCCGCCGGTGCGGCGGACTCGCCGTCGTGGTCCTCGGGTGCGGTGGCCGCGAGCAGCGAGAGGACGCCGTCGTAGGCGGCGGGTCCGGCCGGGTCCGCGAGCGCCTCGCGGAGCAGTGCGGTGAACGCGTCGCGGCCGGTGGTGTGCGCGGGCACCGCCACCGTCGTGGCGCGCACGCCGCGCTCGCCCATCAGTGCGGCGACGGCGGTGCTCCAGGGGTCGTCCGCGCCGCCCTCGGGGACGAGGACGAGCCAGCTGCCGGACAGTTCCCCGGCGGCGGAGTCGGCGAGCGGCGTCCAGGACTCGCGGTAGCTCCAGCGGTCGATGGCGGAGCTCTCGCGGCGCTGCCTGCGCCAGGCCGTCAGCGCGGGCAGCACCTCGGCGAGCGGGGCGTCGTCCGGCACCGACAGGGTCTTGGCGAGTCCGGCGAGGTCCTCGCTCTCCACGGTCTCCCAGAACCGCGCCTCCACCTCGTCGGCGGGCACGCCGTTCGCCGTGGTGTCCGTCGACGCCTCCAGCCAGTAGTGCTGGTGCTGGAAGGCGTAGGTGGGCAGGTCGATGCGGCTGCGGTCCTCGACGGGCCCGTACAGCGGTGTCCAGTCGACGTCGACGCCGCGCACGTGGAGCCGTGCGAGCGCGGTCAGGAAGGCATCCGCTTCGGGGCGGTCCTTGCGGACGGCTCCGATCAGGCCCGCCTGTGCGGCCGGGTCGGTGACGGTGTCGTGGGCCATCGCGGTCAGGACGGAGTCCGGGCCGAGTTCGAGGAGCGTGGAGACGCCCTGCTCGGTGAAGGTGCCCACGCCGTCGTAGAAGCGGACGGCGGCGCGGATGTGTCGGACCCAGTAGTCGGGGTCCTTGAGCTCGTCGGGCCGCGCAAGCGCGCCGGTGAGGTTGGAGACGACGGGCAGCGCCGGGTCCTGGTAGGTCAGCTTCTCGGCGACCTTGCGGAAGTCCTCCAGGGCCGGGTCCATCAGCGGCGAGTGGAAGGCGTGGGACACCTTCAGCCAGCGGACCTTGCGGCCCTCGCCACGGAGGGTCTGCTCCAGGCCCTCCAGGACGGCGCGGTCACCGGAAAGGACGAGCTGCGCCGGGCCGTTGACCGCCGCCACGCCGATACGGTCGGACAGGCCCTCCAGCAGCGGAAGAACGTCCGCCTCCGATGCCTGCACGGCCAGCATCGCGCCGCCCTCGGGCAGCGCCTGCATCAACTGGCCGCGCGCGGCGACGAGTTGAGCCGCGTCCTCAAGGGACCACAGCCCGGCCACGTACGCGGCGGTCAGTTCGCCGATGGAGTGCCCGCCGACGATCTCCGGACGTACGCCGAAGGACTCGGCGAGGCGGTAGAGGGCGACCTCGACGGCGAACAGCGCGGGCTGCGCGTACCCCGTCTGCTCAAGGAGCTCCGCGTCGGTACCGAACATCACGCTCTGGAGCGAACGTTCTATCCACGGATCGATATGAGCACACACCTCGTCCAGCGCGTCCGCGAACACCGGGAAGGCCTCGTACAGCTCCTTGCCCATGCCGGTCCGCTGGCTGCCCTGGCCGGTGAAGACGACACCAAGGCGACCCTCGACGACCGATCCCGACACCGCGCCCGTACCGCCAGCCGTCAGCGTCTCGAGTCCGGCCAGGAACTCGTCCCGGTCCCGGCCGAGGAGCACGGCCCGGTGTTCGAGGAGGGAGCGGCCCTCGGCGAGGGACCAGCCCGCGTCGGCGAGCCCGGTGTGGTCCGTGGCGAGGGCGGGGTCGGCGAGCAGCCGCTCGCGCAGTCGGCCCGCCTGGGCCCGCAGGGCGTCGGCGCTGCGGGCCGACACCTGCCACGGCACGGTGGCCGTGGCGGCCGCGCGCGGGGCGGCGCCCGATCCGGCGGCCTTGGCGGTAGCGGGCCTGCCCCTGCGGGGCGCCTGTTCGACGACGACGTGCGCGTTGGTGCCGCTCACGCCGAACGAGGAGACACCGGCCCGGCGCGGCGAGCCGTCGCGGTCGGGCCAGGCGCGGGCCTCGGTCAGGAGCTCGACGGTGCCCGCCGACCAGTCGACGTGGGTGCTCGGCCGGTCGACGTGCAGGGTGCGCGGCAGCAGTCCGTGCCGCATGGCGAGCACCATCTTGATGACTCCGGCGACACCGGCGGCGGCCTGGGTGTGCCCGATGTTGGACTTCACGGAGCCGAGCAGCAGCGGCCGGTCGTCGGGCCGCTCCTTGCCGTACGTGGCGATGAGGGCCTGGGCCTCGATGGGGTCGCCGAGCGCGGTGCCCGTGCCGTGGCCCTCGACGGCGTCGATCTGCTCGGGCGCGAGGCGGGCGTTGGCGAGGGCCTGGGTGATGACGCGCTGCTGGGAAGGCCCGTTGGGGGCGGTGAGGCCGTTGCTGGCGCCGTCCTGGTTGACGGCGGAGCCACGCAGGACCGCGAGGATCTCGCGGCCGTTGCGGCGGGCGTCCGAGAGGCGCTCAAGGAGCAGCAGGCCCGCTCCTTCGCCCCAGCCGGTGCCGTCGGCGGCTTCCGCGTACGGCTTGCAGCGGCCGTCGGTCGCGAGGCCGCCCTGGCGGCTGAACTCGTCGAAGGCTCCCGCGGTCGCCATCACGGTGACGCCGCCCGCGAGGGCGAGGTCGCACTCGCCCTGGCGCAGGGCCTGCGCCGCCAGGTGCAGGGCGACCAGGGACGACGAGCAGGCCGTGTCGACGGTGACCGCCGGGCCCTCCAGGCCGAAGGCGTACGACAGGCGGCCGGAGATGACGCTGCCGGACGTGCCCGTCATGAGGTGGCCCTCGACGCCTTCGGGGACGCTGTCGAGGCCGGTCGCGTACCCCTGGAAGCCGGATCCGACGAATACGCCGGTCGGGGTGGAGCGCAGGGACTTGGGGGCGATGCCGACGCGTTCGAAGAGCTCCCAGGAGGTTTCAAGCAGGAGCCGCTGCTGCGGGTCCATGGCGAGGGCCTCGCGCGGGGAGATGCCGAAGAGAGGGGCGTCGAACTCGGAGGCGTCGTAGACGAAGCCGCCCTCGGGCTTGTAGCGGGCGTCGCCGTCGAGGTCCCAGCCGCGGTCGGAGGGGAAGACGGAGACGGCGTCCGTGCCGTCGACCAGGAGCCGCCAGAGCGCCTCGGGGGTGCTGGCGCCGCCGGGGAAGCGGCAGCTCATCGACACGATGGCGATGGGGTCGTCGGCGGTGTCGGCGGCCCGGACCACCGGCGCCGGTGCGGCCGTCGCGCCGGTGGTGGCGCCGGTGAGCTCGGCGAGGAGGTGGCGGGCGAGGACCTCGGGCGAGGGGTGGTCGAAGACGGCGGTCGCGGGCAGCTCGACCTCGGTGGCGGCGGTGAGCCGGTTGCGGAGTTCGACCGCGGTGAGCGAGTCGAAGCCCAGCTCGCGGAAGGCGCGGGCGGGTTCGACGGCTTCGGCGCCCGCGTAGCCGAGGGCGGCGGCGGCCTCGGCGCGCACCAGGTCGAGGACCAGGCGCTGGCGCTCGGCCTCCGGGTGGTCGGCCAGGCGCGCGGCCCACTGCGACAGGGGCGCGCCGGTGCCCGCGGCCTCGGCCTTCGGGCGGGGCTTTGGCCGCAGCTCGGGCAGGGCGGTGAGCAGGGCGCTCGGCCGGGCGGCGGTGAACGCGGGCGCGAAGCGCTCCCAGTCCACGTCGGCCACGGTCAGGCACGTCTCGTCGTGGGCGAGGGCCCGCGCGAGGGCGCCGACGGCGAGGTCGGGGTCGAGCAGCCGCACGCCGCGGCGGCGCAGGTGCTCCTCGGCCTCGGCGGTGGCCGCCATGCCGGTGCCGCCCCAGGCGCCCCAGGCGAGCGAGGTCGCGGGGAGGCCGCGGGCGCGGCGCCGCTCGGCGAGGGCGTCGAGGTAGGTGTTGGCGGCGGCGTATCCGGCCTGGCCGCCGCTGCCCCAGACGGCGGCGATGGACGAGAACAGGACGAACGCGTCGAGGTCGGCGCCCGCGAGGAGTTCGTCGAGGTGGGCGGCGCCCGCGGCCTTGGCGGCCAGGGCGTCGTCGAGGTCGGCGGGGGCCGTGCCAGCGAGGGCGAGGGCCGGGCTCACGCCGGCGGCGTGGAAGACGGCGCGCGGGGTGTGCCCGGCCGCCGCGAGCTCGTCGAGGAGGCGTACGACGGCCGCGCGGTCCGCGACGTCGCAGGCGGCGACCGTGACGGCGGTGCCAAGGCGCTCAAGCTCCGCCTTCAGTTCGGCGGCGCCGGGCGCGTCGAGGCCGCGGCGGCTGGTGAGGACGAGGTGGGCGGCGCCCTCGCGGGCCAGCCAGCGGGCGACGTGCGCGCCGAGCGCGCCGGTGCCGCCGGTGATCAGCACGGTGCCGCGCGGCGTGAACTCCGCCGCCGGGCGCTCGTCGAGCGGCGCGTGCGTGAGGCGGCGTACGAAGACGCCGGAGCCGCGCACGGCGAGCTGGTCCTCGAAGCCGGTGCCGCCGTCGACCGCCGCGTCGGCGGCGATGCCCGCGAGGGCTGTGGCGAGGCGGGCGCCCGCGCGGGCGTCGTACGCCGGCGGCAGGTCGACCAGGCCGCCCCACCGGTCGGGGTGCTCCAGGGCCACGACGCGGCCAAGTCCCCAGAGCTGGGCCTGCGCGGGGCTTGTCAGGCGGTCGCTGCGGCCGGTGGAGACGGCGCCTTGGGACAGCGCCCACAGGCGGGCGTCGACGGCGGCGAAGTCCAGGGCCTGGACGAGGGCGACGGTGCCCGCGAGCCCGGCGGTGACGGCGGGGTGGTCGGCGAGCGGCGCCTCGTCCAGGGCGAGCAGGGAGACGACACCGGCGAGCGCGGTGCCGTCGGCGGTCTGCTCGCGCAGGCGCCCGGCCAGGGCGTCACGGGTCAGCTCGGCGCCGGTGACGTGGAGTTCGACGGGCTCGGCTCCGGCGTGGGTGAGGGCGTCGGTGACGCCCGCCGTCCACGCGTGCGCGGCGGCCGCCTCGGGGACGACGACGAGCCAGCGGCCGGTGAGGGCCGGTGCGGGCAGGCCGCCCGGCAGGGGCTTGAAGGTGACCCGGTAGCGCCAGCCGTCGACGGTGGAGCGCTCACGGCGCCCGCGGCGCCACGAGGACAGGACGGGCAGGACGGCGCCGAGTTCGTCGGCGGAGCCGCCGGTCACGTCCAGTTCGGCGGCGAGCCGCTCAAGGTCCTCGCGCTCGACGGCCTCCCAGAACCGGGCGTCGGTGTCGTCGGCCGCGGTGGGGGTCGTCTCGCCCTGGGCGCGCCCGTCCACGAGCCAGAAGTGCTCGTGCTGGAAGGCGTACGTGGGCAGGTCGACGGTGGTGCGGGCGGCGGGGAACAGCGCGTCCCAGTCGAGTTCCACGCCGTGGACGTGGGCCTCGGCGACGGCGGCCATGAGCGCGTGCGCACCGGTCGTCTCGCCGTGGGCCTCGCTGTGTACGCCGAGCACGACCGCCGTGCTTCCGGCGGCGTCGACGGCCGCGCGAAGGGCGGTGGTGAGGGCGGCCCGCGGGCCGATCTCGATGAGCATGCCGTGCCCGGCGGCGAGCAGCGCGCCGACGGCCCGCTCGAACAGCGCGGGCTGCCGCAGGGCGCGGTGCCAGTACGCGGCGTCCATGGGGGTGGCGTCGTCGAGGCGCTCGCCGGTGAGCGTGGAGTACAGCGGCACCTCAGCCGGGAGCGGTGTCACGACGGCGGGCGCGCCGTCCTGGCCGCCCTCGGGCAGCGCCGCGACGCGGGCGGCGTCGCGCAGCGTCAGGGCACCGGCGACGTGCGCGGCGGCGATCTCGCCCGCGCCGTCACCGGCCACGGCGGCGGGCGTGACGCCCGCCGCGCGCCAGAGCGCGGCCAGGGACACCGTCACGGCGAACAGGGCGGGCCGGGCGACGTCCGCCCGCTCCAGCTGGCCGCCGTCCGCCGTGCGGAGTGCGTCGAGCAGGTCCCAGTCGACGAACTCCTTGAGGGCGTCGGCGCACTCGCGCATGCGGGCGGCGAACACCGGCGACTCGTCGAGGAGGGCGCGGGCGGTGGCGGCCCACCCTTCGGCCCGCGCGGGGAACACGAAGGCGGGGCGGACCGTGCCGTCGGCGGCGCGGCCTGACACGGCGTGCGGGGCGTCGGCACCGGCCGCGAGGCGGTCGAGCGCGGCGAGCGCCTCGTCGCGGTCCTGGCCGAGGGCCACGCCGCGGTGCTCGAAGCGGGAGCGGGTCAGGGCCAGGGAGCGGCCCACGTCGGCGAGGTCCAGGCTCTCGTCGGCGCGCAGGAGCGCGCGGAGGCGGTCCGCCTGGGCGCGCAGCGCCTGCGGGGTCTTCGCGGAGAGGGCGAGCAGCGCCACCGGCGTCGGCGGCTCGACGCCGTCCGCGCGGGCGGGCTCGGCCACCGGGGCGGGCGCCTGTTCCACGATGACGTGGGCGTTGGTGCCGCTCACGCCGAAGGCGGAGACACCGGCGCGGCGGGGGGTGCCGTCGTGGTGCGCGGGCCAGTCGCGGGCGTCGGTGAGGAGTTCCACGGCGCCCGCCGACCAGTCGACTTCGCCGCTCGGGGCGTCCACGTGGAGGGTGCGCGGCAGGACGCCGTGGCGCATGGCGAGGACCATCTTCATGATGCCCGCGACACCGGCGGCGGCCTGCGTGTGGCCGATGTTGGACTTGATGGAGCCGAGCCACAGGGGCGCGCCGCCGGGGCGGCCCTTGCCGTAGGTGGCGAGGAGGGCCTGGGCCTCGATGGGGTCGCCGAGGGTGGTGCCGGTGCCGTGCGCCTCGACGGCGTCGACGTCGGCGGGGGTGAGGCCCGCGCTGGCGAGGGCGGCCTGGATGACGCGGCGCTGGGAGGGGCCGTTGGGGGCGGTCAGGCCGTTGCTGGCGCCGTCCTGGTTGACGGCGGAGCCCCGTACGACCGCGAGGATCTTGTGGCCGTTGCGGCGGGCGTCGGAGAGGCGCTCCACGAGGAGCAGGCCGACGCCCTCGCCCCAGCCGGTGCCGTCGGCGGCGTCGGCGAAGGCCTTGCAGCGGCCGTCGGTCGCGAGGCCGCGCTGGCGGCTGAACTCCACGAAGGTGGCGGGCGTCGACATCACCGAGACGCCACCGGCCAGGGCCATGGTGCACTCGCCCTGGCGCAGCGCCTGCGCGGCCAGGTGCAGGGCCACGAGGGAGGACGAGCAGGCGGTGTCGACGGTGACGGCGGGGCCTTCGAGGCCGAAGGTGTACGAGATGCGGCCGGAGGCGACGCTCGCGGCGTTGCCGATGCCGAGGTAGCCCTCGACCTCGTCGGGGACGTGGTCGACTCCGGCGGTGTAGTCCTGGCCGTTGGTGCCCGCGAACACGCCGATCTGGCTGCCGCCGAGTGCGGTCGGGTCGATCCCGGCGCGCTCGAAGGCCTCCCACGCGGTCTCCAGGAGGAGCCGCTGCTGCGGGTCCATGGCGAGGGCCTCGCGCGGGTTCACGCCGAAGAACTTGGCGTCGAACTGCCCGGCGTCGTAGAGGAATCCGCCTTCGCGGACGTACGAGGTGCCGGTCTGTCCGGCGTCGGCGTGGTAGAGCGCCCCGGTGTCCCAGCCGCGGTCGGCGGGGAACTCGGCGATGGCGTCGACGCCGTCGGCGACGAGCCGCCACAGGTCCTCGGGGCTGGTGACGCCGCCGGGGAAGCGGCAGCTCATGCCGATGATGGCGAGGGGTTCGTCGCTGGCGGCGGCGCCGGTCGCGGCGGGCGAGGCGGCGGCGGTGTCGTCGCCGAACAGCTCCTCGCGCAGATGGGCGGCGAGGGCCGCGGGCGTGGGGTAGTCGAAGACGAGGGTGGTGGGGAGCTTGAGGCCGGTGGCGGCGCCGATCAGGTTGCGCAGTTCCACGGCGGTGAGCGAGTCGAAGCCGAGTTCGCGGAAGGCGCGCCCGACCTGGATGTCGTCGACGCCCGCGTAGCCGAGGACGTCGGCGGCCTGCTGGCGCACCAAGTCCAAGAGGGCGCTCTCGCGGTCGGCGGGGTCGAGGGCCGCGATGCGGTCGGCGAACGCGTTGGCCGGGGTGGCGGGCGCGGCCGTGGCCTGGCCCGCGGCCGGGGTGAGTGCCGCGTGCGCCTCCGGGACGTCCGCGAACAGGCGGCTGGGCCGGGTGGCGGTGAAGCCGGGCGCGTACTGGGTCCAGTCGATGTCCACGACGACGGCGAGCGTCTGGTCCTGGCCGAGTGCCTGGCGCAGGGCGGTGATCGCGAGGTCGGGGTCCATGGGCGGCATCACGCCGTGGCGGAGGCGCTCGGCGGCGGCGCCGTCGGCGGCCATGCCGCCGCCGCCCCAGGGGCCCCAGGCGACGGAGGTCGCGACGCGGCCCGCGGCGCGCCGGGTCTCGGCGAGGGCGTCGAGGGCGGCGTTGGCAGCGGCGTAGGTGCCCTGTCCCGAGCCGCCCGCGACACCGGCGAAGGACGAGAACAGGACGAACGCCGACAGGTCCAGGTCTGCGGTGAGCGCGTCGAGGTGGCGGGCCGACTCCAGCTTGGCCCGGAAGACGGTCGCGACGCGGTCCTCGGTCAGGCCGTCGATGACGCCGTCGTCGAGGACGCCCGCGGTGTGGAACACGCCGGTCAGCGGGGTGTCTTCGGGGATCGCGGCGAGGAGGTCGGCGAGCGCGCCGCGGTCGGAGGCGTCGCAGGCGGCGACGGTGACGCGGGCGCCCAGGTCCTCAAGTTCCGCGGCGAGTTCGGCGGCGCCGGGCGCTTCGGGGCCGCGGCGGCTGGTGAGGACGAGGTGGGCGGCGCCCTCGCGGGCCAGCCAGCGGGCGACGTGCGCGCCGAGCGCGCCGGTGCCGCCGGTGATCAGCGCGGTGCCGCGGGGGCTCCAGTCGCGCCCGGGCGTCTCGCCGGTGGCGGCGCGCACCAGGCGCCGGGCGAGGACGCCGGGGCCGCGCACGGCCAGCTGGTCCTCGCCGTCGGCGGTGAGCGCCTGGGTGAGGCCGGTGATCACGGCGGCGTCGGCGGCTTCGGGCAGGTCGACGAGGCCGCCCCAGGTCTGCGGGTATTCGAGGGCGGCGACACGGCCGAGGCCCCAGACGGTCGCCTGCGCCGGGTCGGCGGCGGCTTCGGAGGGCGTCGTCGACACGGCCCCGCGGGTGGCGGCCCAGACGGTGGCGGTGGAGCCCGCGTCGCCGAGGGCCTGGAGCAGGGTGGCGGTGCGCAGGACGGCGGTCGGGGCCACCCCGGTGCCGGTCGGCCCGGTCAGGGCGAGCAGTGACAGGGCGCCGTCCCAGGCGGCCGCCTCGTGCCGCAGGAGCAGCGCGGTGAGGGCGGCGCGGTCGGTGCTCTCGGCGGCCGGGACGCGGACGACGGTGACGCGGGCGCCGCCGCTCGTCAGGGCGCGCTCGGCGGCGGCGCTCCAGGCGTCACCGGCGGTGTCGGTGTCGTCGGCGGGCACCAGCAGGGCCCAGGTGCCGGTCAGGGCGGGGCCGCCCGCGGCGCGCGGCGGCAGCGGGTTCCAAGTGACGCGGTAGCGCCAGCTGTCGAGGGTGGAGGTGGTGCGCTGCTTGCGGCGCCAGGCCGTGAGGGCGGGCAGTACGGCGCTGAGGGGGGCGTCGTCGGCGACGTCGAGGGCGCCGGTGAGCTCCGCGAGGTCCTCGTGCTCGACGGCTTCCCAGAAGCGGGCTTCCCCGCCGCCGTCGGCGGACGCCGTGCCCGCGGCGGGTGCGGGCGTGCCGGGGGCGGTGTCCAGCCAGTAGCGCTGCTGCTGGAAGGCGTACGTGGGCAGGTCGAGGCGGCGGCGGGCGGTCAGCGGGGTGTAACGGGAGGTCCAGTCGACGGTGGTGCCGCGCACGTGGAGCCGGGCGAGCGCGGTCAGGAAGGTGTCGCTCTCGGCGCGGTCGCGGCGCAGGGCGGCGACGAGTCCGGCCTGGGCCTCCGGCCCGGTGAGGGTGTCGTGGGCCATGGCGGTGAGGACCGCGTCGGGGCCGAGTTCCAGGAGGGTGGTGGCGCCGAAGTCGGTGAGGGCGCCGAGGCCGTCGTGGAAGCGGACGGCCTCGCGGACGTGCCGGACCCAGTACTCGGGGTCCTTCAGCTCGTCCGCCGAGGCGAGCCGCCCGGTGACGTTCGAGACGACGGGCAGCGCCGGGTCCTGGTAGGTGAGGCCCTGGGCGACCTGCCGGAACGCGTCGAGCATGGGGGCCATGAGCGGCGAGTGGAAGGCGTGGCTGACCTTGAGCCAGCGGGTCTTGCGGCCTTCGGCGCGCAGCTGGGCGGCGAGGTCCTCCAGGACGCCGCGGTCGCCGGAGAGCACGACCTGGGCGGGGCCGTTGGCGGCGGCGAGGCCCGCCCACTCGGCGACCTCCTCAAGCAGCGGGGTGACCTCGGCCTCGGCGGCCTGGACGGCGAGCATGGCGCCGCCCCGGGGCAGCGCCTGCATCAACCGGCCGCGCGCGGCGACCAGTTGGGCGGCGTCCGCGAGGGACCACACTCCGGCGACGTGCGCGGCGGCCAGCTCGCCGATGGAGTGGCCGCCGACGATCTCGGGGCGTACGCCGAAGGACTCGGCGAGGCGGTAGAGGGCGACCTCGACGGCGAACAGCGCGGGCTGCGCGTACCCCGTCTGTTCCAGGACCTCGGCGTCGGCCCCGAACATGAGGTCCTTCAGGGGGCGGTCGAGGAGCGGGTCGAGGTGGGCGCACACCGCGTCGAGGGCGTCCGCGAAGGCGGGGAAGGCGGCGTACAGCTCCTTGCCCATGCCGGGGCGCTGGCTGCCCTGCCCGGTGAACAGGACGCCGAGGCGGCCCTCGGTGACGGAGCCGGTCACCGTGCCGGGGGCGGCGGGGCCTTCGGCGGCGAGGGCTTCGAGGGCGGTGAGGAGCTGCTCGCGGTCCTCGCCGAGGACGACGGCCCGGTGTTCGAAGGCGGAGCGGCCGGTGGCGAGGGTCCAGCCGAGGTCGAGGAGTCCTGCGCGGTCACCGGCGAGGGTGGTGTCGGCGAGGAGCCGTTCGCGCAGCCGGGCCGCCTGCGCCCGCAGTGCCTTGGGGGTGCGCCCTGACAGCGGCCAGGGCGTGGCGCCGATGGCGGCGGGCGCGTCGGTGTCCCCGGCGTCTCCGGTGTCCCCGGCGTCCTTGGCGGGGGCGTCCTGCGCTTCGGGCTCGGGGGCGGCGGGCGGTTCCTCGATGATGACGTGGGCGTTGGTGCCGCTGACGCCGAAGGAGGAGACGCCCGCGCGGCGCGGCGCGTCCTCGCGCCCGGGCCACTCCCGTGCCTCGGTGAGGAGTTCGACGGCGCCCGCGGACCAGTCGACGTGGGTGCTGGGCCGGTCGACGTGCAGCGTCTTCGGCAGGACGCCGTCGCGCATGGCCAGGACCATCTTCATGATGCCCGCGGCGCCCGCGGCGGCCTGGGTGTGCCCGATGTTGGACTTGACGGAGCCCAGCCACAGCGGCCGGGTGCGGGGCCGCCCCTGCCCGTAGGTGGCGAGCAGGGCCTGCGCCTCGATGGGGTCACCCAGCGTCGTGCCCGTACCGTGCGCCTCGACCACGTCGACATCCGCCGCCGTCAGGCGGGCGTTGGCGAGCGCGGCGCGGATCACGCGCTGCTGGGCGGGGCCGTTGGGGGCGGTCAGGCCATTGCTGGCGCCGTCCTGGTTGACGGCGGAACCCCGTACAACAGCGAGGACCTCATGCCCGTTACGGCGGGCGTCCGACAGACGCTCAAGCAGCAGCAGGCCGACGCCCTCGCCCCAGCCGGTGCCGTCGGCGGCGTCCGCGAAGGCCTTGCAGCGGCCGTCCTCGGCCATGCCGCGCTGGCGGCTGAACTCCACGAACGCGGTGGGCGTGGACATCAGGGACACGCCGCCCGCGAGCGCGAGGGAGCACTCGCCCTGCCGCAGGGCCTGCGCGGCCAGGTGCAGGGCCACCAGGGACGAGGAGCACGCGGTGTCGACGGTCACCGCGGGGCCTTCCAGGCCGAGGGTGTAGGACAGGCGGCCGGAGACGACGGCGGCGGTGTTGCCGGTGCCGGAGAAGCCCTCGACGCTGTCGGCGGCCTCGGCGACGACGGCCGTGTAGTCCTGGCCGTTGGTGCCGGTGAACACGCCGGTGCGGCTGCCGCGCAGGCTCAGCGGGTCGATGCCCGCGCGCTCGATGGCCTCCCACGCGGTCTCCAGGAGGAGCCGCTGCTGCGGGTCCATGGCGCGCGCCTCGCGCGGCGAGATCCCGAAGAAGCCCGCGTCGAACGCGTCGGCGTCGTACACGAACCCGCCCTCGCGGGTGTACGTGGTGCCCTGGTGGTCGGGGTCGGGGTGGTAGAGCCCGGCGACGTCCCAGCCGCGGTTCGCGGGGAACGCGGACACGGTGTCCACGCCGTCCTTGACCAGGTTCCACAGTTCTTCCGGGGTGCTCGCGCCACCGGGGAAACGGCAGCTCATGCCGACGATCGCGAGGGGCTCCGCGTCCTTCGACTCGAGTTCGCGCACTTTCCGACGAGTCGTGTGCAGATCCGCCGTCACCTGCTTGAGAAGGCGGCGGATTTTGTCGTCGTTCACCATCTGGCCTAGCTCCTAGAGACAAGTCGGGGAGAGCGGTGCGCCCGCGTACCGCGGCGGGTCCTGCGCGTGGGGGAAGAGCGGGGGCGGCCCATCAGGAGATCCCGAACTCTTTGCTGATGAAGTCGAACATCTCGTCGTCCGTGGCGGACTCCAGCTCCTCGGCGACCTGGGTGTCGTCCTCGTCGGCCGCGCCGGGGGCGCACCGGTCGAGCAGGACCCGCAGCCGCTCGGCGATCGTCGCGAGCTCCTCGCCGGACGGGGCGCCCGCGGTGAGGCCCGCCTCCAGGGAGTCGAGTTGCGCGAGCAGGCCCGCCGACTCTCCCGCGCCCGGTGCCAGTTCGCCCTTGAGGTACGCGGCGAGGGCGGCGGGGGTGGGGTGGTCGAAGACGAGGGTGGTCGGCAGGGGCAGGCCGGTGGCCGCGCCGAGCGCGTTGCGCAGTTCGACGGCGGTGAGGGAGTCGAAGCCCAGCTCCCGGAAGGCCCGGGTGGGTTCGACGCGCTCGGGTCCCGGGTAGCCGAGGACCGTCGCCGCGTGGGTGCGCACCAGGTCCTCGAGGAACCGGTCGCGCTCGGGCCCGGACAGCGCGGCGAGCCGCGCCGCCAGGTCGGGGCCCGTGCCGTCGGCGCCGCCGCTGTCCGTGCGGGTCGCGCGCTCGGCGAGGGCGCGGGCCTCGGGCAGGTCGGCGAAGAGCGCGTTGGGGGCGAGTGCCGGGCCTGCGGCCAGGTACTGCTCCCAGTCGACGTCGGCGATCACCGTGGCCGCCGGGCCGTGGCCGATGGCCCCTCGCAGGGCGGCGACGGCGAGCTTCGGGTCCATGGGCGGCACCGCGCCGCCCCGGCCCCGGTCGGCGGCCATGCCGCCGCCGTCCCAGGCGCCCCAGGCGACGGAGGTCGCGGGCAGGCCGCGCGCCGCGCGGGCCGCGGCGAGCGCGTCGAGGGCGGCGTTGGCGGCGGCGTAGCCGCCCTGTCCGGTGCCGCCGGACAGGCCCGCGAAGGACGAGAAGAGCACGAACGCCGTCAGGTCCAGGCCGGAGGTCAGCTCGTCCAGGTGGCGGGCGGACTCGACCTTCGCGCGGAACACGGTGGCGAGCCGCTGGGCCGTGAGGCCGTCGATGACGCCGTCGTCGAGGACGCCCGCCGTGTGGAACACGCCGGTCAGGGGCGCCTCGTCGGGGATGTCCGCGAGGAGGCGCGCGAGGGCGTCCCGGTCGGCCGCGTCGCAGGCGGCGATGGCGACGTCGGCGCCCAACGCCTCCAGTTCGGCGCGGAGTTCGTCCGCGCCGGGGGCGTGGGGGCCGCGCCTGCTGGTCAGCAGGAGCCGCTGGGCTCCGTTCCGCGCGAGCCAGCGCGCGATGTGCCCGCCGATGGCTCCCGTGCCGCCGGTGACCAGGGCGGTCCCGTGCGGTGTCCACTCCCCCGCGCGTTCGGTGTCGAGCGGCGCGCGCTCCAGGCGGCGCGCGAACGCGCCGGAGCCGCGCACGGCGAGCTGGTCCTCACCGGTCCAGGTGCCGCCGATGGCCGCGGCGAGCCCGGTGAGGGCCCGTTCGTCGGCCGTGACGGGCAGGTCGACCAGGCCGCCCCACAGCCGCGGGTACTCCACGGCCACGACGCGGCCGAGCCCCCACAGCGAGGCCTGCGCGGGCCGGGGCGCCGGGTCGGCGGCGCCGACGGCGAGGGCGGACCTGCTGGCCAGCCACAGCGGCGCCCCCAGGTCCGCGGCGTGCAGGGCCTGCACCAGGGCGACGGTCGCCGCGAGGCCCCGGCCGACGCCGCCGCGCACGCTGTGCGGCTCCTCGTCGACGGCGAGCAGCGAGAGCACACCGGCGAGTTCACCGTCCGCGGCCGCCGCCTCCTTGCGCAGCCGCTCGGCGAGCTCCTCGCGCTCGATGCCTTCGGCGTCCGTCACGACGGTCCGCACGTCGCCGCCGTGCCCGCCGAGCGTGTCCGCCACGGCGGCGGCCCAGTCGGCGGCCTCCGTCGTGGCGTCCGGCACGACCAGGAGCCACGTCCCGTCGAGGCGCGCGGCGGGTGCCTGGCCCAGCGGCTTCCAGGCGACGCGGTAGCGCCAGCTGTCCAGCGTGGACGTCTCGCGCCGCTGGCGCCGCCACGACGACAGGGCGGGAAGGACCTCTCCCAGCGCCCCGCCGCCGACGCCGTCGCCCAGCTCCGCGCTCAGCGACTCCAGGTCCTCGCGCTCGACGGCCTCCCAGAACCGCGCCTCCACCTCGTCGACCGCCACAGCGCCCGCACGGGCGGCCGCCGGACCCGACTCCAGCCAGTAGCGCTCACGCTGGAAGGCGTACGTCGGCAGCTCGACCCGGTGCCGGGAGGCGATGGGCGCGTACAGCGGCGTCCAGTCGACCTCGACTCCGCGTACGTGCAACTGCGCGAGGGCGGTCAGGAAGGTGTCCGCTTCGGGCCGGTCCTTGCGGACAGCGGCGACGAGGCCCTTCTGCGCTGCCGGGTCGGTGAGCGTGTCGTGCGCCATCGCGGTCAGGACCGCGTCCGGGCCCAGCTCAAGGAGCGTGACCGCGCCGAAGCCGGTCAGCGCGCCAAGGCCGTCGTGGAAGCGAACCGCTTCACGGATGTGACGGACCCAGTACTCGGGGTCCTGCAGCTCCTGCGGCTCCGCCAGCTGGCCCGTCAGGTTGGACACCAGGGGAAGCGTCGGCTCCTGATAGGCCAGCCCCTCGGCGACCTTCCGGAAGTCCGCCAAAGCCGGGTCCATCAACGGCGAGTGGAAGGCGTGGCTGACCTTCAGCCAGCGGACCTTACGGCCCTCACCGCGCAGGGTCACCTCCAGTTCCTCCAGGGCCGTGCGCTCACCCGAGAGCACGATCTGGGAGGGGCCGTTCACGGCGGCCACGCCCACGCGGTCCGTCAGGCCGTTCAGCAGCGGAAGAACGTCGGCCTCCGCGACCTGCGCGGCCAGCATCGCGCCCCCGGCCGGGAGAGCCTGCATCAACCGGCCACGCGCGGCCACCAGTTGAGCCGCGTCCTCCAGGGACCACAGCCCGGCCACGTACGCGGCCGCCAGCTCACCGATCGAGTGACCGCCGACCACCTCAGGCCGCACCCCGAACGACTCGGCGAGACGGAACAGCGCCACTTCCACCGCGAACAACGCGGGCTGCGCATAGCCCGTCCGCTCCAACAGCTCGGCGTCCTCGCCGAACATCACGTCCTTCAACGGACGGTCGAGGAGCGGGTCCAGGTGCGCGCACACCTCGTCAAGGGCGTCCGCGAACACCGCGAACGTCTCGTACAACTCACGGCCCATGCCGATCCGCTGGCTGCCCTGGCCCGTGAAGACCACACCAAGGCGGCCCTCAACGACCGCCCCGGACACCGGCGTGTCCAGACCGGTCAGGAAGTCCTCGCGGTCGCGGCCGAAGACCACGGCACGGTGCTCCAGGGGCGAGCGGCCGGAAAGCAGCGACCAGCCGACGTCCACCGCGTCCAGACCGGCGTCGGCGGCGACGTGGTCCCGCAGCTGGGCGACCTGGTCCCGCAGGGCCTCCGCGCCGCGCGCGGACACCAGCCAGGGCACGGCGGTCGCGGGGGCGGGCGAAGGACCGTCCTGGACGGGCTCCGCCACCGGCGCGTGCTCGACGATGACGTGGGCGTTGGTGCCGCTGACGCCGAAGGAGGAGACACCGGCGCGGCGCGGACCGCCGTCCTCGCGCTCCGACCAGGCGCGCGACCGCGCCAGGAGCTCGACCGCCCCGGCGGACCAGTCCACGTGCGTGCTCGGCTCGTCCACGTGCAGGGACTGCGGCAGGACGCCCTCGCGCATGGCGAGGACCATCTTGATGACGCCCGCCACACCGGAGGCGGCCTGCGTGTGGCCGATGTTGGACTTGATGGAGCCCAGCCACAGCGGCTCGCCGTTCTCAGGGCGTTCTTGCCCGTACGTGGCGAGCAGCGCCTGCGCCTCGATCGGGTCGCCCAGCGTCGTACCCGTACCGTGCGCCTCCACCGCGTCGACATCCGCCGCCGTCAGACGGGCGTTGGCGAGCGCGGCACGGATCACACGCTGCTGGGACGGGCCGTTGGGCGCGGTCAGGCCGTTGCTCGCGCCGTCCTGGTTGACGGCGGAGCCACGGACGACCGCCAGGACCTCGTGGCCGTTGCGGCGCGCGTCGGAGAGCCGCTCCAGGAGCACCAGGCCGACGCCCTCGCCCCAGCCGGTGCCGTCGGCGGCCTCCGCGAACGGCTTGCAGCGGCCGTCGGCGGCGAGGCCCTGCTGCTTGCTGAACTCGTCGAAGGCGGTGGGCGTCGACATGACGGTGACGCCACCGGCGAGGGCCATGTCGCACTCGCCCTGCCGCAGGGCCTGCGCCGCGAGGTGCAGCGCGACCAGGGACGACGAGCACGCGGTGTCCACCGTCACGGCCGGGCCCTCCAGGCCGAACGCGTACGACAGGCGGCCGGAGACCACCGCCCCGGCGGTGCCGGTGAGCAGGTAGCCCTCGACGCCCTCCGGCGGCTCCTGGACGCCTTCGCCGTAGCCCTGGTAGCCGGAGCCGATGAAGACGCCGGTCTGGTGGCCGCGCACGGAGGCGGGGGCGATGCCCGCGCGCTCGAACAGCTCCCAGGAGGCTTCCAGGAGGAGCCGCTGCTGCGGGTCGATGGACAGCGCCTCGCGCGGTGAGATGCCGAAGAACGCGGCGTCGAACTCGGCGGCGTCGTAGAGGAATCCTCCTTCGGCGCGGTACGCGCCCGCGCTGGTGTTCTCCCAGCCCCGGTCGGCGGGGAACACCGAGATCGCGTCGGTGCCCTCCGAGACCAGGCGCCACAGCGCTTCGGGGCTGGTGGCGCCGCCGGGGTAGCGGCAGCTCATCGACACGATCGCGATCGGGTCGTCGTCCACGGCGCCGGCGGGCGCGACCGTGCCCGTGGCGGCGGGCTCGTCCCCGAGCGCCTCGCGGCGCAGGTGGGCGGCGAGGACGCGCGCGTTGGGGTAGTCGAAGACGAGGGTCGTGGGCAGCTTGAGGCCGGTGGCCGCCGTGAGGCGGTTGCGGACCTCGACGGCCGTCAGCGAGTCGAAGCCCAGCTCGCGGAAGGCGCGGCCGGGTTCGACGGCTTCGGGCCCGGTGTAGCCGAGTACGGCGGCCGCGTGGGCCCGCACCAGGTCGAGGGCCGCCCGCTCCCGCTCGGCCGTGGGCAGGGCGGCGAGGCGCCCGGCCCACTCGGAGCCGGTGTCGGTGCTGCGCGCGGTGGGCGCGGTGGCCGTCTCCGGTCCCGCGAGGGCGCGCCGCACCTCCGGCAGGTCGCCGATGAGGGCGCTGGGGCGCACGGAGGTGAAGGCGGGCGCGAACCGCTCCCAGTCGACGTCGGCGACGGCGACGAACGTCTCGTCGTACGCCACCGCCTCGGCCAGGGCCGCGATGGCGCGGCCGGGCTCCATGGCCGCCACGCCGATGCGGCGCAGGGCGTCCTCGGCGTCGGCTCCGGCCATGTCGCTGTCGCCGCCCCACAGGCCCCAGGCGACGGACGTCGCGGTCAGGCCGCGGGCGCGGCGCTGCTCGGCGAGCGCGTCCAGGTGCGCGTTGGCGGCGGCGTACGCGCCCTGGCTGCCGCTGCCCCACACGCCCGCGTTGGACGAGAACAGCACGAACGCGTCCAGCGCCCCGGTGTCGAGGAGCGCGTCCAGGTGCGCGGCACCGGCGACCTTCGCCTCAAGGACGGCGGCGATGTCGGCGGCTGACATGTCGGCCAGCGGCTGCTCCTGGCCGACGCCCGCGGCGTGGAAGACGGAGCGCAGGGCGCGCCCGTCGGCCGCGAGTTCGTCCAGGAGTCCCGCGACCGCGTCCCAGTCGGCCACGTCGCAGGCCGCGACGGTGACTTCGGCGCCGAGTTCCTCCAGCTCCGCCTTCAGTTCGGCGGCGCCGGGCGCGTCCAGGCCACGGCGGCTGGTGAGCACCAGGTGCTCGGCGCCCTCGCGGGCCAGCCAGCGCGCCACGTGCCCGCCGATCGCACCGGTACCGCCGGTGATCAGGGCGGTGCCGCGCGGCGTCCAGTCCGGCTCCGCGGCCCGGTCGTCCTCCAGCGGCGCGTGTGCGAAGCGCCGTACGAACAGGCCCGTGTCGCGCACGGCGAGCTGGTCCTCGTCACCGACTCCGGCGAGGGCGGCGGCGAACCGCGCGCCCGCACGGGTGTCGTACGCCGACGGCAGGTCGATCAGGCCGCCCCAGCGGTCCGGGTGCTCCAGGGCCACGACCCGGCCGAGGCCCCACAGCTGCGCCTGCACGGGGTTCACGGCCCGGTCGCCGCGGCCGGTGGCGACGGCGCCACGGGAGGCCGTCCACAGCCGGGCGCCGATCCCGGCGTCGCCGAGGGCCTGCACGAGCGCGACGGTGCCCGCGAGCCCGGCGGACACGGCCTCGTGCGCGTCGAGCGGGGTCTCGTCGAGGCCGAGCAGCGAGAGGACTCCCGCGGGCTCGGCGACGGCGGCGTCCCGCAGCCGGGCGGCCAGCGCCGCACGCGTCACCTCGCCGTCCGGCACGACCAGTTCGTGGATCTCCGCACCGGCCGCCGCGAGCGCCTCGACGGCGCCCGTCGCCCACGGGTGGTCCCCGGCGCTCTCCGGAAGGACCAGCAGCCACCGCCCGGTGAGCCCCGCTGCCGACAGCGTGCTGCTCGGCACGGGCTTCCAGGTCACGCGGTAGCGCCAGCCGTCGAGCGTCGAGCGCTCGCGGCGCTGCCGCCGCCACGACGAGAGGACGGGCAGCACGGCGCCGAGTCCGGCGGCGGACTCCTCCGCGATCTCCAGTTCGGCGGTGAGCCCCGCCAGGTCCTCGCGCTCCACGGCCTCCCAGAAGCGCGCCTCGACCTCGTCCACGCCCAGGACGGGCCCGAGGCCCGAGGTCCGCTCCTCCGTCAGCCAGTAGTGCTCGCGCTGGAAGGCGTACGTGGGCAGGTCGACGACGGTTCCGGCGCCCGGGTAGAGCGCCTTCCAGTCCAGCTCAGCGCCGTACGCGTGCGCCGTGGCGACCGAGGCGAGCAGCCGCTCGGCCCCGCCTTCGTCGCGGCGCAGCGAGCCGAGCGCGGCGGCGGCTCCCTCGCGTCCGGCGGCGTCGATGGTGGCCTGCACGGGGACGGTGAGCACCGGATGCGGGCTCATCTCGATGAACAGACCGTGGCCTTCGGCGAGGAGACCTCGGGTGGCGTGCTCGAAGAGGACGGTCTGGCGCAGGTTGCGGTACCAGTAGCCCGCGTCCATCGGCGTGTCCGCGTCCAGCCAGGCGCCGGTCAGGGTCGAGAAGACCGGAACCTCGGCAGGCTGCGGGGTCACACCCGCAAGCGCCTCGCCGATCTGCGCCTCGATCTGCTCGACGTACGAGGAGTGCGAGGCGTAGTCGACGGGGATGGTGCGGGCGCGGACATCGCGGGCCACACACTGGGCGACCAGTTCCTCCAGCGCCTCCGGCTCACCCGAAACGACCACCTGGGCCGGGCCATTGACCGCCGCGACCTCGATACGGCCATCCCAAGCACCGATCAGCTCCCGCACCTCAGCCTCAGGCAGCGGCACGGACACCATGCCGCCCTTACCCGACAGCTCACGAATCGCCAGGCTCCGCAGGGCGACCACACGGGCCGCGTCCCGCAGAGACAGCGCACCCGCCACACACGCGGCGGCAATCTCGCCTTGACTGTGACCCACCACAGCGGCGGGCTTCACCCCGGCCGCCTCCCACGTGGCCGCCAGCGACACCATCACCGCGAACAGCACCGGCTGAACCACATCGACACGGTCGAAGTGGTCCCCGCTCAGCTCCTCAAGGAGATCCCACTCCACGAACTCCGACAGGGCCTCCGCACACTCCCGCATCCGGGCCGCGAACACCGGGCTGGAGTCGAAGAGTTCGACCGCCATCCCGGCCCACTGGGAGCCCTGGCCGGGGAAGACGAACACCGCGCGGCCCGCGCCGCTGACGGTGCGGCCGGTGACCACGCCGCCCGCCGTGCCGTCGCTCTCGGCGAGGCCCGTGAGTGCGGCGATGAGCTGGTCGCGGTCCCGGCCGAGGACGACGCCCCGGTGCTCGAACCGCGACCGCGACACGGTCAGCGACCAGCCGACGTCGGTCAGGCCGACCCCGGTGTCCGCGTCCGCGAGCAGCCGCTCGCGCAGCCGCGCCGCCTGTGCGCGCAGCGCGTTCTCGTTCTTCGCCGACAGGGCCAGCGGGATCAGGCCCGGGACCACCGACGGAGCGGCGGCCTGCTCGGGCTTGTCTCCAGCGTCGGCGCGCAGTGGTTCCTCCACCGGTGCCTGCTCCACGATCACGTGCGCGTTGGTGCCGCTCATGCCGAAGGAGGAGACGCCCGCGCGACGCGGCCGTCCCGGCTCCGGCGCGGACCACTCGCGCGCCTCGGTCAACAGCTCGACGGTCCCCTCGGACCAGTCGACCTCGGTCGTCGGCGCCTGGGCGTACAGAGTCCGCGGCAGGACGCCGTGCCGCATCGCCATGACCATCTTGATGACACCGGCGACACCGGCGGCGGCCTGCGCGTGCCCGATGTTGGACTTCACCGAGCCGAGCCACAGCGGCGCGCCGCCCTCGGGGCGGTCCTTGCCGTAGGTGGCGATCAGGGCCTGGGCCTCGATGGGGTCGCCCAGGGACGTGCCGGTGCCGTGCGCCTCCACGACGTCCACGTCGGCGGCCGTGAGGCGCGCGCTGGCGAGGGCGGCGCGGATGACGCGCTGCTGGGAGGGGCCGTTGGGGGCGGTCAGGCCGTTGCTGGCGCCGTCCTGGTTGATGGCGGAGCCCCGTACGACGGCGAGCACGCGGTGGCCGTTGCGGCGGGCGTCGGACAGCCGTTCCAGGACGAGCATGCCGACGCCCTCACCGACGCCGAAGCCGTCGGCGCCCTCGGCGAACGGCTTGCAGCGGCCGTCGGCGGCGAGGCCGCGCTGACGGCTGAACGCGACGAGGGTGTCGGGGGTGGACATGACGGTCGCGCCGCCCGCGAGGGCCAGCGAGCACTCGCCCTGCCGCAGGGCCTGCGCCGCGAGGTGCAGGGCGACGAGGGACGACGAGCAGGCCGTGTCGACGGTGACCGCCGGGCCTTCGAGGCCGAAGGAGTAGGCGAGGCGGCCGGAGATGACGCTGGTGGAGTTGCCGGTCATCAGATGGCCTTCGAGGCCTTCGGGGACTTCCCGCAGGCTTTCGCCGTAGCCCTGCGCGGAGGCGCCGACGAAGACGCCGCCCGCGCTGCCGCGCAGCGCGGCCGGGTCGATCCCGGCGCGCTCGAAGGCCTCCCACGCGGTTTCGAGGAGGAGCCGCTGCTGCGGGTCCATGGCGAGGGCCTCGCGCGGCGATATCCCGAAGAACGCGGCGTCGAAGTCGCCCGCGTCGTGCAGGAAGCCGCCGCCGCGCGAGTACGTGGTGCCCTGGTGGTCGGGGTCGGGGTCGTAGAGCGAGGCGGTGTCCCAGCCTCGGCCCTCGGGCAGGCCCGAGGTGGCGTCGGCGCCGTCGGCGACAAGCCGCCACAGGGTCTCGGGGCTCGCCACGCCGCCGGGGAAGCGGCAGCTCATGGCAACGATGGCGATCGGCTCGTCGGTGGCCGCCGCGACCGGGGCGACGGCGGCGGGGGCCGCGGTCGCGCCGGTGGTGTCGCCGCCGGTGAGCTCGGCGGTGAGGTGGCGGGCCAGGGCGTGCGGGTTGGCGTAGTCGAAGACGAGGGTGGCGGGAAGGCGCAGGCCGCTCGTCTCGCCCAGGCGGTTGCGCAGCTCGACGGCGGTGAGGGAGTCGAAGCCCAGGTCGCGGAAGGCGCGTTCGGCGTCCACGTCGTCGCCGGAGGCGTAGCCGAGCACGGCGGCCGCCTGCCCGCGCACGTGGTCCAGGAGCGCCCGCTCGCGCTCCCCGTCGGGCAGCTCGCGCAGTCGGCGCACCAGGGCGGGCGTGTCGCCGCCGGATCCTTCACGGTCGGTGACCGCGCGCCGGGCGGGGCCTTGCACGAGGGTGCCGAGCAGCGGCGGCAGGTTGCGGCCGTGCGTGGTGCGCAGGGCGGTGGTGTCGAGGCGTACGGGGACCAGGGCGGGGGCGTCGAGGCCGAGCACGGCGTCGAACAGGCCGAGGCCCTGCTCGGTGGTGAGGGGCGCGATGCCGGAGCGCGTCATGCGGTCCAGGTCGCCTTCGGTGATCTGCCCGGCCATGCCGCCGCGTTCGGCCCACAGTCCCCAGGCCAGCGAGGTGGCGGGCACGCCCTGGCCGCGCAGGTGCTGCGCGTAGGCGTCGAGGAAGGTGTTGCCCGCCGCGTAGTTGCCCTGTCCGGCGCCGCCGAGGACGCCCGCGACGGAGGAGAACAGGACGAAGGCGGCGAGGTCGGCGCCCGCGGTGAGGGCGTGCAGGTTGACGGCGGCGTCGACCTTGGGCCGCAGCACGCGGTCCAGCTGTCCGGCGGTGAGCGAGGAGGTGATGCCGTCGTCGAAGACGCCCGCGGTGTGCACGACCGCGGTGAGCGGGTGTGCTTCGGGTACGCGGGCGAGTGCCGCCGCGAGCGCGTCGCGGTCGGCGGCGTCGCAGGCGACGACGTCGACGGTGGCGCCCGACTCCTCGATGTGCGCGGCGAGTTCGGCGGCGCCGGGCGCGTCCGGGCCGCGGCGGCCGAGGAACAGCAGGTGCCGGATGCCGTGGGCGGCGACGAGGTGGCGGGCGACGAGGCCGCCGAGGCCGCCGGGCGCGCCGGTGACCAGGGCGGTGCCGGAGGGGTTCAGGGCGGCCGGGGTCCCGGCGGGCTCGCCGAGGTCGCGGGTGAGACGGGGGACGAGGACGGCTCCGGCGCGGATCGCGCACTCCGGTTCGCCGTGCGCGTACGCGGTGGGCAGGGCCCGCAGCGACGCGGCGTCGGCGTCCGTGTCGACGAGGACGAACCGGCCGGGCTCCTCGGACTGCGCGGAGCGCAGCAGGCCGAGCACGGCGGTGTGGGCGAGGCCGGGCACCGGCTCGTCGGCGGTGACGGCGGCGGCGCCGCGCGTCAGGACGACCAGGCGCGCGTCGGCGAGACGGTCCTCGGCGAGCCACGCCTGCACCAGCGCGAGCGCGTCACGCGTGGTGACGTGCACGGCCTCCGCGGTGGCGGCGTGCTCGGTGTGCTCAGCGTGCTCGGTGTCCGTCTCATACTGCCCGGCCGCGACGACGACGTCGGGCACGGTCGCGGTGCCGTCGGCGAGGGCCGTGGTCAGGTCGGTGAGGGTGGGGTACGCGGTGACGTCGACGCCCTCGCCGCCTTCGCTCAGGAGACGGCACATATCGTCCGCGCCGGTACCGAGTACGGCCCAGGCGCGGGCCGTGGCCCCCGTCGTCCGCTCGGCGGCGGCCGTCTGCGGCGCCGCCCAGGTGACGCGGTGCAGGTGTGCCACGCGGGTGCGGCGCGCGGCGATGCTCTGACGCGCGTCGACGGTGCGGGACACCAGCGCGCCGATGCGGGCGACGGGCGTCCCGGAGTCGTCGGCGAGCACCACGGAGACGGTGTCGCCGCCGCTGCCGGACCGGGCCAGGCGGACCCGCAGCGCCTTCGCGCCGGTGGCGTACAGCGCCACGTCGGTCCAGGAGAACGGCAGTCGGGGCGCGCCGCCCTCGTCGCCGTCCGCGGGGTCGTGCGCCAGGTGTGCCGCCTGGAGTGCGGCGTCGAGGAGCACGGGGTGCAGGCCGAACCGGCCCGCCTCGTCGCGCCGCTCCTCGGGGATGGCCACCTCGGCGAACACCTCGTCGCCGCGCCGCCAGGCGGCGCGCAGCCCTTGGAAGGCGGGGCCGTACTGGACGTCCGCCGCGGCGAATTCCTCGTACAGGCCGTCCACGCCGACCGCTTCCGCGTCGCGCGGCGGCCACTGGGCCAGGTCGAACTCGGCCGCCTCGGGGGCCGCCGTGGTCACGTCGCTCGTGGCGAGCGTGCCGGTGGCGTGCCGGGTCCACGGCTCCGGCTCCGCGCCGTCCGCGTCGGGCCCCGCCTCCGGCCGGGAGTGGAAGGCCAGCGACCGCCGCCCGGAGGCGTCGGCACTGCCCACGGTCAGCTGCAGCTGGATGCCGCCCGTCTCCGGGACGACCAGCGGCGCCTCCATCGTGAGCTCGTCGACGAGGTCGCAGCCGACCTGGTCACCGGCGCGCGTAGCCAGCTCCACGTAAGCGGTCGCGGGCAGCAGCACGGCCCCCGCCACGGCGTGGTCGGCCAGCCAGGGGTGGGTGCGCAGCGAGAGCCGCCCGGTGAACAGGTGCCCGTCGCCGTCCGCCAGCGGCACCGCGGCGCCGAGCAGCGGATGCCCCGCGTCGTCGAGCCCGGCCGCGGTGACATCACCGGCGGAGGGGTCCGCGCGCAGCCAGTAGTGCTGACGTTGGAAGGGGTAGGTGGGCAGGTCGACGACCGTCCCGGCGCCTAGATAGAACGTCCATTCTAGTTCCGCACCATAAGCGTGCGCCTCGGCGAGGGAGGCCGCGAGCCGGTCGGCGCCGCCCTCGTCGCGACGCAGGGAGCCGAGGGTGGCGGCCGGGCTGTCGGTGGCGTCGATCGTCGCCTGCACGGGGACGGTGAGGACCGGGTGCGGGCTCATCTCGATGAACAGGCCATGGCCTTCGGCGAGCAGCCCGCGCGTGGCGTGCTCGAAGAGGACCGTCTGGCGCAGGTTGCGGTACCAGTAGCCCGCGTCCATCGGCGTATCGGCGTCCAGCCACGCCCCGGTCAGGGTCGAGTACAGCGGCACCTCGGCGGCCTGCGGGGTCACACCCGCCAGCGCCTCGCCAATCTGCGCCTCGATCTGCTCGACGTACGAGGAGTGCGACGCGTAGTCGACGGGGATCGTGCGCGCCCGGATGTCCTGCCCGGTGCACTGCGCGACCAGCTCCTCCAGCGCCTCCGGCTCACCGGAAACGACCACCTGGGCCGGGCCGTTGACAGCCGCGACCTCGATGCGACCGTCCCAACCGGTGATCAGCTCACGCACCTCGGCCTCAGGCAGCGGCACAGAGACCATGCCGCCCTTACCCGACAGCTCACGAATCGCGATGCTCCGCAGGGCGACCACACGGGCCGCGTCCCGCAGAGACAGCGCACCCGCCACACACGCGGCAGCAATCTCGCCCTGGCTGTGACCGACCACAGCGGCAGGCTTCACACCAGCCGCCTCCCACGTGGCAGCCAGCGACACCATCACCGCGAACAGCACCGGTTGAACGACATCGACACGGTCGAAGTGGTCCCCGCTCAGCTCCTCGAACAGATCCCAGTCCACGAACTCCGCCAGCGCGTCCGCGCACTCCCGCATCCGCTCCGCGAACACCGGCGAGTCAGTGAGCAGTTCACGGGCCATCCCGGCCCACTGCGAGCCCTGGCCCGGGAACACGAACACCGGTCGGACCGTGCCGCCCAGGGCGCGGCCCGTCACCACTCCCCGCGCCGTCGAATCGCCCTCCGCCAGGCCCGCGAGCCCGGCGAGGAGCTCGTCCCGGTTCCGGCCGAGGACGACCGCGCGCTGCTCGAACCGCGAGCGGGCCACCGCCAGCGACCAGGCCACGTCGCCGACGGCCAGTTCGGGGTCGGAAAGGAGGAGCTCCTGGAGGAGTGCCGCCTGGTCGCGCAGCGCGCCGTCGCTCTTCGCGGACAGCGGCAGCGGGATCACGCCGGGCACGACCTGTGCCGGGGCGTCCGTCGGCTCCTCATCGGCGGTGGTTTCCTCCGCCGACGGCGCCTGCTCCACGATGACGTGCGCGTTCGTGCCGCTCATGCCGAAGGAGGAGACGCCCGCGCGCCGGGGCGCGCCCTCGTGTCCGGTCCACTCACGGGCCTCCGTGAGCAGTTCGACACCCCCTGCCGACCAGTCCACTTCGGCGGTCGGGGCATCCACGTGCAGCGTCTGCGGGAGGACACCGTTCCGCATCGCCATGACCATCTTGATGACACCGGCGACACCGGCGGCGGCCTGCGTGTGCCCGATGTTCGACTTCAGGGAGCCCAGCCACAGCGGCCGCTCGGTCGAGTGCTCCTTGCCGTACGTGGCGATCACGGCCTGCGCCTCGATCGGGTCACCGAGAGTGGTACCCGTACCGTGCGCCTCGACCGCGTCGACGTCCGCCGCCGTCAGGCCCGCGTTCGCGAGCGCCGCGCGGATCACGCGGCGCTGGGAGGGGCCATTGGGGGCGGTCAGGCCGTTGCTGGCGCCGTCCTGGTTGACGGCGGAGCCGCGTATCACCGCGAGGACCTTGTGGCCGTTGCGGCGGGCGTCGGAGAGCCGCTCAACGAGGAGCATGCCGACGCCCTCGCCCCAGCCGGTGCCGTCGGCGGCGTCCGCGAAGGCCTTGCAGCGGCCGTCGACGGCGAGGCCGCGCTGGCGGCTGAACTCGACGAACGTCTCCGGCGACGACATCACCGTCACGCCGCCCGCGAGCGCCATCGTGCACTCGCCCTGACGCAGCGCCTGCGCCGCCAGGTGCAGCGCCACCAGGGACGACGAGCACGCCGTGTCCACCGTCACGGCGGGGCCCTGGAGGCCGAGGACGTAGGACAGGCGCCCGGACATGACGCTGGTGGTGTTGCCGGTCAGCAGGTGTCCCTCGACGCCTTCGGGGGCCTGGCGTACGCCTTCCCCGTAGCCCTGGTAGCCGGAGCCGACGAACACTCCGGCGCGGGTGCCGCGCAGGGTCGCCGGATCGATCCCGGCGCGCTCGAAGGCCTCCCAGGCGGTCTCCAGGAGGAGTCGCTGCTGGGGGTCCATGGCGAGGGCCTCGCGCGGCGAGATGCCGAAGAAGGAGGCGTCGAACTCGCCCGCGTCGCGCAGGAATCCACCCTTGCGGGCGTAGAAGGTGCCGCGCTTCTCCGGGTCGGGGTCGTAGAGCGCCTCGACGTCCCAGCCGCGGTCGTCGGGGAGGTCGCCGATGGCGTCGGCGCCGTCGGCGACGAGCCGCCACAGGTCCTCGGGGCTCGCCACACCGCCGGGGAAGCGGCAGCTCATGCCGACGATCGCGAGCGGCTCCCGGGCGGCCGCCGCGAGCTGCTGGTTCTGGCGTCGCAGCCGCTCGGTCTCCTTCAGAGACGCGCGCAGCGCATCGACGACCGTGTCCGAAGGCCTCGTCATGTCCGGCTCCACATTTCGTGCTGCGGCAGCATCTGCGATGGCTGCGTCAGGAAGGGCGTCTGGAGGTTCTGCGCCTGGAGGGGCTGCGTCTCGAAGGGCTGTGCGTGGAAGGGCTGTTGGGGCGGCTCTGGGGAGAGCTGGTGGTAGGGCCGCATCATGAATCGCCGTTGTCCAGGGCCATTTGGATCAGGTTGGCCACGTCCATGGCGTCGATCGACGCGTCGGCGTCATCGTCGGCCTCGGCGGCCGTGGCGGTGGCTACGGCCCCGTCCGGTGCGGCGAGGCTCAGCAGGGCGTCGAGGAGGCCCGCCTCGCGGATGCGGGCGACCGGGAGGGCGGCCAGAGCCCTGCGGACGTCGGCGTCCGCGAGGTGGCCGGCCGTACCGGCGTGGACGGCGGCGTCGTCGTCCAGGTCGCCGTCGACAGTGTCGGGCAGGAGTTCCGCGAGCAGCTGGCGGGCCAGCTCCCCGGGGGTGGGGTGGTCGAAGACGAGGGTGCTGGGCAGGCTGAGGCCGGTCGCGGTGTTCAGGCGGGTGCGCAGCTCGACCGCGGTGAGCGAGTCGAAGCCGAACTCCTTGAAGGCGCGGTCCTCGCGGACGGCCGCCGTGCCCGTGTGTCCGAGGACGGCGGCGACCTCCGTGCGCACCAGTTCCAGGACGGTCCGCTCGCGCTCGGCGGGCGAGGCGGCGGTGAGGCGGTCGCGCAGGGTGGCCGCCGCGCCTTCGGTGGCGCCCCCGGTGCCCGTGTCCGCCGCGGCGTCGAGGGCGCGCCGTGCCTCCGGCAGGTCGTCGAGCAGCGGGCTCGGCCGCCGCACGGTGAACGCCGGGGCGAACCGCTCCCAGTCGACGTCGGCGACGGTGACCAGCGCGTCGCGCCCGTCGATGGCGCGCCGCAGCGCGGCGACCGCCACCTCGGGCCGCATGACGGGCAGGCCCCGCTTGCGCAGGTGCGCGGCGGCTTCGTCGTCCCCGGCCATGCCCGAGCCCGCCCACGGACCCCAGGCGACCGACGTCACGGCGCGCCCGTGCGCCCTGCGGCGCTCGGCGAGCCCGTCGAGGTAGGCGTTGGCGGCGGCGTAGGCGGCCTGGCCGCCGCTGCCCCACACCCCGGCGATGGACGAGAAGAGCACGAAGGCGTCCAGCGGTGTGTCGCCGAGCAGGTCGTCCAGGTGCGCGGCGCCCGCGGTCTTCGCGGTCACGATGTCCGCGAAGTCACGGGGTGCCGTCTCGCCGATCATCAGGTCCTGGCCGACGCCCGCCGCGTGGACGACGGCGCGCAGCGGCGCGTCGGCGGGGATCGTGCCGAGCAGCCCTGCGACGGCGTCCCGGTCGGCGACGTCACAGGCGACGACGCTGACCGCAGCCCCCAACTCCTTCAGCTCCGCCGTCAGTTCGGCGGCGCCGGGCGCGTCGGGGCCCCGGCGGCTGGTGAGCACGAGGTGCTCGGCGCCCTCGCGGGCCAGCCAGCGCGCCACATGGCCGCCGAGCGCGCCGGTGCCGCCGGTGACGAGCACGGTGCCGCGGGGCCGCCAGGGCTCCGTGGGCGCGGTGCCGCCGCCGGGCGCACGCGTGAGGCGGCGCACCTGGATGCCCGAGGGGCGCAGGGCCAGTTGGTCCTCGATGAAGTCCTCCGCGCCCGTACGGGACAGGAGGGAGCCGAGGAGGGCGCGGGCGCGGTCCGGTACGGGGCCGTCGGAGGCGTCCGGCAGGTCGATGAGGCCGCCCCACACCTCCGGGTGCTCCAGGCCGACGACCCGCCCGAAGCCCCAGATCTGCGACTGGGCGGTGCCGTGCTGCGGGTCGGCGGTGCCCGTGGACACCGCGCCGGACGTCGCCAGCCACAGCCGTCCGCCGAGCTCGGCGTCGACGACGGCCTGCGTCAGGGCGAGGGTCGTGGACATGCCCCACGTCAGGGCGGGGTCGGGGGTGTCGCTCCCCGGGTGGTGGTACGGCCGCTCGTCCAGGGCCAACAGGGACAGCACTCCGGCGACGGCGGGGCCGTCGGAACGGTCCGATGCCTGCCCTGCGAGCTCCCGCAGGAGTCCCGTCAGCGCGGCGCGGTCGGCGACGCCGTCCTCGACGTCGAGGCGACGTACGTCCGCACCGGCCGCCGCGAGCGCCTCCTCGGCGGCCGCGCACCAGGGGTGCCCGGCGGCGGAGGCCGGGACCACCAGCATCCAGACGCCCTCAGCGCCGCCGGTCGCGGGGGTACCGCCACCGGCCAGCGGCTTCCAGGAGACCTGGTACCGCAGGGCGTCGAGCTCGTGCCGCTCCCGCTGCCTGCGCCGCCACGACGCCAGCGCCGGAAGCACCGACTTCAGCGGCGCCTCCTGGTCAAGCTCCAGCGCTCCGGCGAGACCTTCGAGGTCCTCGCGCCGTACGACGTCCCAGAACTCGGCGTCCACGGCGCCGACTTCGCTGTCGTGAGCGTTGGTGTCGGTGGGCTGCGGCCAGTAGGTCTGACGCTGGAAGGCGTAGGTGGGCAGGTCGACGCGGCGGCGGTCGGCGACCGGGGCGTACAGCGGCGTCCAGTCGACGTCGGCGCCGCGTATGTGCAGCTGCGCGAGGGCGGTCAGGAAGGTGTCCGCTTCGGGGCGGTCCTTGCGCACGGCGGCGACGAGGCCCTGCTGGGCGGCCGGGTCGGTGAGCGTGTCATGGGCCATCGCGGTCAGGACCGCGTCCGGGCCGAGTTCGAGGAGCGTGACCGCGCCGAAGCCGGTCAGGGCGCCGAGCCCGTCGTGGAAGCGGACCGCCTCACGGATGTGGCGGACCCAGTACTCGGGGTCCGTCAGCGAGGCGGGATCGGCCAGTTCACCGGTGACGTTGGAGACGACCGGGAGCATCGGGTCCTGATAGGTCAGCCCCTCGGCGACCTTCCGGAAGTCGTCCAGGGCCGGGTCCATCAGCGGCGAGTGGAAGGCATGGGACACCTTCAGCCAGCGGACCTTACGGCCCTCACCGCGCAGGATCGCCTCGAGACCCTCCAGGGCCGTGCGCCCACCCGAGAGCACGGTCTGGGAGGGGCCGTTCACGGCAGCCACACCCACGCGGTCCGTGAGGCCTTCCAGCAGCGGCAGCACATCGGCCTCCGCCGCCTGCACGGCCAGCATCGCACCACCCTCAGGCAGCGCCTGCATCAACCGACCACGCGCAGCCACCAGCTGAGCCGCGTCCTCAAGCGACCACACACCAGCCACGTACGCGGCGGTCAGTTCGCCGATGGAGTGGCCGCCCACGATCTCGGGCCGCACCCCGAAGGACTCGGCCAGACGGAACAGCGCCACTTCCACCGCGAACAACGCAGGCTGCGCATACCCGGTCTGCTCCAACAGCTCGGCATCCTCGCCGAACATCACGTCCTTCAACGGACGGTCAAGCAGCGGATCCAGGTGGGCGCACACCTCGTCGAGCGCATCCGCGAACACCGCGAACGCCTCGTACAGCTCACGGCCCATACCGACCCGCTGACTGCCCTGACCGGTGAACACCACACCAAGACGGCCCTCCACCACCGACCCCGACAGCGGAGTGCCGAGACCAGTCAGGAAGTCCTCCCGGTCACGGCCAAAGACCACGGCCCGGTGCTCATGCAAGGCCCGCCCGGACAGCAGCGACCAGCCCACATCCACCACGCCCAGACCAGCGTCGGCGGCTACGTGCTCGCGCAGCCGCGCCGCCTGGTCCTGCAAGGCCTCCGGGGTCCGCCCGGACACCAGCCACGGCACAGCGGTCGCGGGGGCGGGCGACGGCTCGCCGGTGGCGGGCTCCGCCACCGGCGCGTGCTCCACGATGACGTGGGCGTTCGTGCCGCTGATGCCAAACGAGGAGACGCCCGCGCGACGCGGAGCGTCCTGCCGGTCGGGCCACGCGCGGGACTCGGTCACGAGCTCGACGGCCCCGTCCGACCAGTCGACGTGCGTGCTCGGCCGGTCCACGTGCAGGGTCGGCGGCAGGACGCCCGCGCGCATCGCCATGACCATCTTGATGACACCGGCGACACCGGCGGCGGCCTGCGTGTGCCCGATGTTGGACTTGATGGAGCCCAGCCACAGCGGCTCGCCGCTCTCCGGGCGCTCCTGGCCGTACGTGGCGAGCAGCGCCTGCGCCTCGATCGGGTCGCCCAGGGCCGTGCCCGTGCCGTGCGCCTCCACCGCGTCGACGTCCGTGGCCGCGAGTCCGGCGTTCGCCAGGGCCGCGCGAATCACGCGCTGCTGGGAGGGGCCGTTGGGGGCGGTCAGGCCGTTGCTCGCGCCATCCTGGTTGATCGCTGAACCTCGTACGACCGCGAGGACCTCGTGCCCGTTGCGGCGGGCGTCCGAGAGCCGCTCCAGGAGCAGCAGGCCCACGCCCTCGCCCCAGCCCGTGCCGTCCGCCGCCTCCGCGAAGGCCTTGCAACGGCCGTCCACGGCGAGGCCGCGCTGGCGGCTGAACTCGATGAAGGCGCTCGGCGTGGACATCACCGTGACGCCGCCCGCGAGGGCCAGGTCGCACTCGCCCTGGCGTAGGGCCTGTGCCGCGAGGTGCAGCGCCACCAGGGCCGAGGAGCAGGCCGTGTCGACGGTCATGGCGGGGCCCTCGAAGCCGAAGGCGTACGACAGGCGGCCGGAGACGACGCTCGCGGCGTTGCCGGTGCCGATGTAGCCCTCGGCGCCGTCGGGCGCGTCCTTGAGGAGGTCCAGGTAGTCCTGGCCGTTGGTGCCCGCGAAGACGCCGGTGCGGCTGCCGCGCAGCGACGCCGCGTCGACGCCCGCGCGCTCGAACAGCTCCCAGGTGGTTTCCAGCAGGAGCCGCTGCTGGGGGTCCATGGCGAGGGCCTCGCGCGGCGAGATGCCGAAGAAGTCCGCGTCGAACTCCCCGGCGTCCGGCAGGAACCCGCCCTGCCGGGCGTAGGTGGCGCCGGGCGTGCTGGGGTCGGGGTCGTACAGGGTCCGGGTGTCCCAGCCCCGTCCTGCGGGGAAGTCGCCCATGGCGTCGACGCCGTCCGCGACGAGCCGCCACAGGTCTTCGGGGCCGCGTACGCCGCCGGGGAAGCGGCAGCTCATCGAGACGACCGCGATGGGTTCGTCGTCGGCGCCCACGGGCGTGCGCCCGGTGGCCGCGTCGGTGCGGCCGTCGGGTGCGCCGCTGAGGAGCAGGCCGGACAGGTGGCCCGCGACGGCCTGCGGCGAGGGGTGGTCGAAGACGAGGGTCGCGGGCAAGGTGAGGCCGGTGGCCGCGCCGAGGCGGTTGCGGAACTCCACCGAGGTGAGCGAGTCGAAGCCGAGCCCCTTGAACGCCCCGTCGGCGGGCACGGCCGCCGCGCCGGAGTGCCCGAGGACGGTGGCGGCGTGGGTGCGTACGAGGTCGAGCAGGGCGCGCTCGGCGTCGGGGCGCGGCAGGGCCGCGAGCCTGCCCTGGAGGGCGGGCGCCTGGGGCTCGTCCGCGTGGTCGGCGGCGCGCGCCGCGCGGGCGGCGGCGGCCTCCGGCACGCCGTCGAAGAGGGTGCTCGCGCGGGCGGCGGTGAAGCCGTCGACGAAGCGGTCCCAGGTGATGTCGGCGACGACGAGCGCGGCGTCCCGGGCCGCTCCGTCGGCGGCGGGAAGGGCCGCGAGGCGCAGGGCCCGCGTCGCACGCACCGGGTCCATGACGGGCAGGCCCGCCTGGCGCATGCGCTCCTCGGAGCCGTCGTCGGCGGCCATGCCGCCGCCGCCCCACGGGCCCCAGGCGAGCGACGTGGCGGGCAGCCCGGCCGCGCGCCGCCGCTCGGCGAGCGCGTCCAGGAACGCGTTCGCGGCGGCGTAGTTGCCCTGGCCGGGCGCGCCCACGGTCCCGGTGAGGGAGGAGAACAGCACGAACGCCGTGAGGTGGGCGCTGTCCCGGGTCAGCTCGTCGAGGTTCAGGGCCGCTTGGACCTTCGGCCGGAACACAGTCGCGAAGCGCTCGGGGGTCAGTCCGTCGAGTACGCCGTCGTCGAGGACGCCCGCCGTGTGGAACACGCCGGTCAGCGGCGCGTCTTCGGGGATCTCCGCGAGGACTTGGGCCAGCGCGTCCCGGTCGGCCGTGTCGCAGGCGGCGATGGTGACCTTGGCGCCGAGTTCCTCCAGTGCGGTACGGAGTTCCGGCGCGCCGGGGGCCTGCGGGCCGCGCCTGCTGGTGAGCAGCAGGTGTCCGGCGCCCTCGGCGGCGAGCGTGCGGGCGATGTGCCCGCCGATGGCGCCCGTGCCGCCCGTGATGAGGACGGTCTGGTGCGGCGTCGGCTCGGTCGAGGAGCCGGTCGAGGAGTCGGTCGAGGGGGCGGTGTCGAGGGGTGCCCGCTCCAGACGGCGCCCGAAGACGCCCGAGCCGCGCACCGCGACCTGGTCCTCGCCCGTGGGGGCCGCGAGGACCTGGGTGAGGCGGGACACGGCGCGCGCGTCCGCCGTGTCGGGCAGGTCGACGAGGCCGCCCCAGCGGTCGGGGAGTTCGAGGGCCGCCACGCGTCCCAGGCCCCAGACGGCCGCGCCCGCCGCGTCGGCTTCGGCGTCCGAGGCGCCCACGGAGACGGCTCCCCGTGTCGCCACCCACAGCGGCGCCGCGACCTGGGCGTCGCCGAGGGCCTGGACGAGCGCGAGGGTCAGGAGCACCCCGGCCGGGGTCGCGTCGCCGTGCTCGGTTCCGGTGGCCGGGCCGGTGGCGGCGGGCGTGGCCGGGGGCGTCGGCGCGCAGGCCAGCAGCGACAGCACGCCGGTGACGGGTGCGCCACGGTCCTCGCCCTGGTCGGCGAGGGCGTAGTCGAGGAGCTGGCGCAAGGTGGCGCGGTCGGCGTCGCGGGCCTCCACGCGCAGGACGCGTGTGCGGGCGCCGCCCTGCTCAAGGGCCTGTACCGAGGCGTCGATCCAGGTGTCCTCGGCCGCTCCGGCCCCGGCTCCCGCGACGACGAGCCAGGTGCCCGTGAGCGTGCCCGGCGTGGTCTTGCCGAGGGGCTTCCAGGCGGTCCGGTAGCGCCAGCGGTCCAGTTCGTTCCGCTCGTGCCGCTGGCGCCGCCACGCGGTCAGGGCGGGCAGCACGGACCGGAACGGCGCTTCCCCGTCGACGTCCAGGGCACCGGTCAGCGCGTCGAGGTCCTCGGCCTCGACGGCCTCCCAGAACCGCGCGTCCACCGGGTCGGCGCCGTAGCCCGCGCCGCCGTCCTGCTCCAGGGGGTTGAGCCAGTACGTCTCGTGCTGGAAGGCGTAGGTGGGCAGGTCGACGCGGCTGCGGTCCTCGACGGGCGCGAACAGCGGCGCCCAGTCGACGTCGACGCCGCGCACGTGCAGCCGTGCGAGCGCGGTCAGGAAGGCATCCGCCTCGGGCCGGTCCTTGCGGACGGCTCCGATCAGGCCCGCCTGTGCGGCCGGGTCGGTGACCGTGTCATGCGCCATCGCCGTCAGGACGGAGTCCGGGCCCAGCTCCAGGAGCGTCGAGACGCCCTGCGCGATGAACGTGCCCACACCGTCGTGGAAGCGGACGGCCGCACGGATGTGCCGCACCCAGTACTCGGGGTCCTTCAGCTCGGCCGGGTCGGCCAGCTCACCCGTGAGGTTGGAGACCACGGGCAGCGTCGGGTCCTGATAGGTCAGTCCGGCCGCGACCTCGCGGAAGTCGTCCAGGGCGGGGTCCATGAGCGGCGAGTGGAAGGCGTGGGACACCTTCAGCCAGCGGACCTTGCGGCCCTCGCCGCGCAGGGTCGCCTCCAGGCCCTCCAGGACGGCGCGGTCACCGGAAAGCACGAGCTGCGACGGGCCGTTGACCGCCGCCACACCCACACGGTCCGTGAGTCCATCGAGCAGCGGAAGGACGTCCGCCTCGGTGGCCTGCACGGCGAGCATCGCGCCCCCGGCCGGGAGCGCCTGCATCAACCGGCCGCGCGCGGCGACCAGTCGGGCCGCGTCCTCAAGCGACCACAGCCCGGCCACGTGGGCGGCAGCCAGCTCGCCGACGGAGTGACCGCCGACGATCCGTGCCCGTACGCCGAAGGAGCGCAGCAGCCGGTAGAGGGCGACCTCGACGGCGAACAGCGCGGGCTGCGCGTACCCCGTCTGCTCAAGCAGGTCCGCGTCGGTACCGAACATCACGCTCTGGAGCGAACGTTCTATCCACGGATCAATATGAGCACACACCTCGTCCAGCGCGTCCGCGAACACCGGGAAGGCCTCGTACAACTCCTTGCCCATCCCGACCCGCTGGCTGCCCTGACCGGTGAAGACGACACCAAGGCGACCCTCGACGACCGAGCCGGACACCGCGCCCGTACCGCCAGCCGTCAGCGTCTCGAGTCCGGCCAGGAACTCGTCCCGGTCCCGGCCGAGGAGCACGGCCCGGTGCTCGTGCAGGGCGCGCCCCGAGAGCAGCGACCAGCCCACGTCCACGGAGTCCAGGCCCTCTTCGCCCGCGACGTGCGCGCGCAGCCGCTCGGCCTGCGCCGTCAGCGCCTGCGGGGTCCGCGCGGACACCAGCCACGGCACGGCGGTCGCGGGGGCGGCGGACGGGCTCGCGGGCTCGTCCGCGGCGGCCGGCACCGGCGCCTGCTCCACGATGACGTGCGCGTTCGTACCGCTCACGCCGAACGACGACACACCCGCCCGACGCGGCGCACCGCCGTCGCGCTCGGCCCACGTACGGGCTTCGGTCAGGAGCTCGACGGCCCCGTCCGACCAGTCCACGTGCGTGCTCGGCTCGTCGATGTGCAGGGTCCGCGGCAGGACGCCGTGCCGCATCGCCATGACCATCTTGATGACGCCCGCGACACCGGCGGCGGCCTGGGTGTGGCCCAGGTTCGACTTGATGGAGCCCAGCCAGAGGGGTTCCCCGCTCTCGGGCCGCTCCTGGCCGTACGTGGCGAGCAGGGCCTGCGCCTCGATGGGGTCGCCGAGCGTGGTGCCCGTGCCGTGGGCCTCGACGGCGTCGACGTCGGCGGCCGCGAGTCCGGCGTTCGTCAGGGCCGCGCGGATCACGCGCTGCTGCGCCGGGCCGTTGGGGGCGGTCAGGCCGCTGCTGGCGCCGTCCTGGTTGACGGCGGTGCCACGCACGACACCGAGGATCTTGTGCCCGTTGCGGCGGGCGTCCGAGAGCCGCTCCAGGAGCAGCAGGCCCACGCCCTCGCCCCAGCCGGTGCCGTCGGCGGCCTCCGCGAAGGCCTTGCAGCGGCCGTCCGCCGAGAGGCCGCGCTGGCGGCTGAACTCCACGAAGGTGTCCGGCGTTGACATGACGGTGACACCGCCCGCGAGGGCCAGCGAGCACTCGCCCGACCGCAGGGCCTGCGCCGCCAGGTGCAGCGCCACCAGGGACGAGGAGCAGGCCGTGTCGATGGTGACGGCGGGGCCTTCGAGGCCGAAGGTGTAGGAGACGCGGCCGGAGGCGATGCTGCCCGCGCTGCCGTTGCCGAGGTAGCCCTCGAACTCCTCCAGGCCCTGGGGGTTGCTGAGGATGCGGTTGCCGTAGTCGCCGTACATGACGCCGACGAACACACCGGTACGGGAGCCGCGCACCGACAGCGGGTCGACGCCCGCCCGCTCGAACGCCTCCCACGTCGCTTCCAGGAGGAGGCGCTGCTGCGGGTCGATGGCGAGGGCCTCGCGCGGCGATATGCCGAAGAAGGCGGGGTCGAACTCCGCGGCGTCGTGGAGGAAACCGCCCTCACGCGCGTAGCTCTTGCCGGGCCTGCCCGGGTCGGGGTCGTGCAGGTCCGCGTCCCAGCCCCGGTCGTCGGGGAACGGCGATACGGCGTCCCCGCCCTCGGCGACGAGCCGCCACAGGTCTTCCGGTCCGGCAACCCCGCCGGGGTAGCGGCAGCTCATCGCCACGATGGCGATGGGTTCCCGGCTGACGGACTCGGCGTCCTGTAGACGCTGCCGGGTCTGGTGCAGATCCGCGGTAACTCGCTTGAGGTACTCGCGGAGTTTCTGCTCGTTCGCCATTTCGGTGCGACTCCTTCAACGCAGAGGGCCGAAGCCATCACATCGGGGGGAGGGTAGGGCAACAACCCCTACCCTCCCCCTATGAACCCCTTGAGGAATTCACGCGCATTACCGTGACGCGGAGTGCGGCGCCGTCAGGAAACACCGAGTTCATTGTCGATGAAGTCGAACATGTCATCGTCGTCGGCGTCTTCCAGCTTTTCCGCGATGCCCGCCGCCGCGGCGTCGCCGGGCTCGGCCCCGTCAAGCCTGCCGAGCAGCACCCGCAGCCTGCCGCGCACGGCGGCCCGGTCGTCGTCGGCCAGCGGGCCCGCGGCCAGGGCCGCTTCGAGACCGGCGAGCTCGGCGTCGATCCCGCCCGCCCGGGGTCCCTCGGCTCCGTCCGCCGCGTCGCCGTCGTGCGGCAGGCTCTCGTCCAGATAGGAGGCGAGTGCCGTCGGCGAAGGGTAGTCGAAGATGAGGGTCGCCGGAAGGCGAAGTCCCGAAAGGGAGTTCAGCCTATTACGGAGTTCCACCGCGGTGAGCGAGTCGACGCCCAGTTCCAGGAATCCCCGGGTGGCTCCGATTGCCTCGGGGCCGGAATGCCCGAGCACCGTGGCCACATGGGTGCGCACCACTTCGAGCAGGGTCCGCTCCCGCTCCTCGGGGGAAAGACCCGCCAATTCCCTGACGAGGGCGGGGCCGCCCGTACCGTTCGCCTCCGCCGTGTTCCCGGCCCGGGCGAGGGCCCGGTCGACGCGGCGGACCGGGATGCGGACCAGCTCCGAGAAGACGGGCTGTACGCCGTCGGGTCCGGCCGAGGCCCGCAGGGACGCGGTGTCCAGGCGGAGTGGTACGAGGACGGCGGGCGCGCCGGGCATGGCGACGGCCGCGTCCAGGAGGGCCAGGCCCTCCTCCGTGGACAGCGGGGCGACGCCACCGCGCGCCATGCGGCGGCGGTCCGCGTCGCTCAGCTCGCCCGTCATGTCACTCTCCTGCGCCCACACGCCCCAGGCGAGCGAGGCCGCCGGGAGGCCCTGGGCGCGCCGGGAGGCCGCGAGACCGTCGAGGAAGCTGTTGGCGGCGGCGTAGTTCCCCTGCCCCGGGCTGCCCAGGACACCTGCGGCGGAGGAGAACAGGACGAAGGCGGACAGGTCCAGATCGGCGGTGAGCTCGTGCAGGTTGAGCGCCGCGTTGACCTTCGGCCGCAGCACCGTGTCGATGCGCTCCGGCGTCAGGGACGTGACGACACCGTCATCGAGTACGCCCGCTACATGCACGACCGCTGAGAGGCCCGCGCCCTTGTCCTTCAACAGCCCGGCCAGCGCGTCACGGTCGGCCACATCACACGCGGCGACCGTGACCGTCGTACCCAACGCGGACAGCTCATCGCGCAGTTCGACCGCACCCGAAGCCTCCAGGCCGCGACGCGAGACCAGCAGCAGGTCCCGTACGCCATGGCGCTCGGCCAGATGCCGGACCACCACACGCCCCAGACCGCCGAACGCGCCCGTCACGAGAACGGAACCCTCGCCCCACGGGGAGCCATCGTCCACGGCCTGGCCCGCCACACGGGCCAGACGCGGCACGAACACCGCACCCCCACGCACCGCCACCTCGGACTCACCCGAGGCCAGCACGGCTCCCAGAACCGACCCCTCCAGATCCGCGTCGGCGTCCACGAGGACGAAGTGGCCCGGGTTCTCCACCTGGGCGGACCGCACCAGGCCCCACACCGCCGTCGCCGACGGGTCGAGGTCGCCCGGGTCCCGCGCGTCCCCGACGGCGACCGCGTTCCTCGTCACCACGACGAGCCGCGAGGTCTCGTACCGCTCGTCGGCCAGCCAGTCCCGCACCACGTCCAGCGTCTCGGCCAGCCGCGCGGACACGGCCTCGGGGCTCAGCTCGGCCCCGGCCTCACCGGCGCGCCACACCACGGCGGCCGGAGGCTCCTCCACCGCGCTCAACTCGTCGTACGACACCGGCGATACGGGCTCAGCGGACGTCAGCTGCGGCTGCCTCCACTCCACCTGGAACATGGAGTCGTCGGCGGTGCCGCCGAGCTGGTCCACGGCGACCGGGCGGGACACCAGGGAGTCCACTGTGGCGACGACCTGGCCGGTCTCGTCCGCCAGCGTCAGGGTCACGGCGTCCGCCCCGGCGCTGCCCAGGCGGACGCGGACCGTCGCGGCGCCCGCGCGGCGAAGGCGGACTCCGGTCCAGGCGAAGGGCAGGCCAAGGCCCTGTCGTTCGGCGTCGCCGTCCTGGCTCCGGGGCAGCAGCGGCGTCGCATGCAGCGCGGCGTCGAGGACGGCGGGGTGCAGGGCGAAGGCCGCCGCGTCCTCGCGCTGTTCCTCCGGCAGGGCGACTTCGGCGAACACCTCGTCGCCGCGCCGCCAGGCGGCACGCAGCCCCTGGAACACCGGCCCGTAGCCGTAGCCGGTGTCGGCGAGCCTTTCGTACAGCGAGGCCGCGTCGTCGATGGGTTCGGCTCCGGGCGGCGGCCACGCGGTGAGGCCCTCGGGCTCCTGGTCGTCGTCGGCGGAGAGGAATCCGGCGGCGTGGCGGGTCCACGGCGCTTCGGGGTCCGCCTCGTCGCGGGAGTGCACGCCGACCGGGAAGCGGCCGCCGTCCTCCTCCGCTCCGACGTGGACTTGGAGCTGTACGGCTCCGCGCTCGGGGAGCACCAGGGGCGAGGCGAGGGTCAGCTCTTCGAGGACTCCGCAGCCGACCTCGTCACCGGCGCGCACGGCGAGCTCGACGAACGCGGTGCCGGGCAGGAGCACCCGGCCCGCGACGGCGTGGTCCGCGAGCCACGGGTGGGTGGTGAGCGACAGACGGCCGGTCAGCAGGTATCCGTCGGCTCCCGCGAGCGGCACGGCCGCGCCGAGCAGTGGATGCCCGGCGGCGTTCAGGCCCGTCGCGGACACATCGCCCGCCGCGCCCGCGCCCGCGCGCGGCCAGTAGCGCCGGTGCTGGAAGGCGTACGTCGGCAGGTCGACGCGGCGGCGGTCGGCGACCGGCGCGTACAGCGGCGTCCAGTCCACGTCGGCGCCGCGCACGTGCAGGCGCGCGAGGGCGGTCAGGAAGGTGTCTGCCTCGGGGCGGTCCTTGCGGACGGCCGCGACGAGGCCGGACTGCTGCTCGGGTTCGGTGAGCGTGTCGTGGGCCATCGCGGTGAGGACCGCGTCCGGGCCGAGTTCGAGGAGGGTCACCGCGCCGAAGCTGGTGAGCGCGCCGAGCCCGTCGTGGAAGCGGACGGCCTCGCGGATGTGCCGGACCCAGTACTCGGGGTCCGTCAGCAGCCCCGGCTCCGCCAGCTCACCGGTGACGTTGGAGACGACGGGCAGCGTCGGGTCCTGATAGGTCAGCCCCTCGGCGACCTTCCGGAAGTCGTCCAGAGCCGGGTCCATCAGCGGCGAGTGGAAGGCATGCGACACCTTCAGCCACTTCACCTTGCGGCCATCGCCCCGAAGGGTCTCCTCCAGGCCCTCCAGGGCCGTGCGCTCACCCGAGAGCACAATCTGAGACGGCCCGTTGACGGCCGCCACACCCACGCGACCCGTGAGGCCTTCCAGCAGCGGCAGCACATCGGCCTCCGCCACCTGCGCGGCCAGCATCGCGCCCCCGGCGGGCAGTGCCTGCATCAACCGGCCGCGCGCGGCGACCAGTTGAGCCGCGTCCTCAAGCGACCACACACCAGCCACGTACGCGGCCGCCAGCTCACCGATGGAGTGCCCGCCGACGACCTCCGGACGTACGCCGAAGGACTCGGCGAGGCGGAACAGCGCCACTTCCATGGCGAACAGCGCGGGCTGCGCGTACCCCGTCTGCTCAAGCAGGTCCGCGTCGGTACCGAACATCACGCTCTGGAGCGAACGTTCTATCCACGGATCAATATGAGCACACACCTCGTCCAGCGCGTCCGCGAACACCGGGAAGGCCTCGTACAACTCCTTGCCCATACCGACCCGCTGACTGCCCTGACCGGTGAAGACCACCCCAAGGCGACCCTCCACCACCGAACCCGACAGAGGAGTGTCGAGACCGGTGAGGAAGCCCTCCCGGTCACGGCCGAAGACCACGGCCCGGTGCTCATGCAAGGCCCGCCCCGAGAGCAGCGACCAGCCCACATCCACCGCGTCCAGACCAGCGTCGGCAGCGACATGGTCACGCAGCCGCTCGACCTGCGCCGTCAGCGCCTCCGCGCTCCAGCCGGACACCAGCCACGGCACGGCGGTCGCGGGCGGCACCGGGTGCGGCCTCGCGGGCTCCGCCACGGGGGCGTGCTCCACGATGACGTGCGCGTTGGTGCCGCTCACGCCGAAGGAGGAGACGCCCGCGCGACGCGGAGCGTCCTGACGGTCGGGCCACGCGCGCGCCTCAGTGAGGAGGGCGACCGCACCGGCCGACCAGTCCACGTGACTGCTCGGCTCGTCCACGTGCAGCGTCGGCGGCAGGACACCCTGACGCATCGCCATGACCATCTTGATGACACCGGCGACACCGGCGGCGGCCTGCGTGTGCCCGATGTTGGACTTGATGGAGCCCAGCCACAGCGGCTCGCCGCTCTCCGGGCGCTCCTGGCCGTACGTGGCGAGCAGGGCCTGCGCTTCGATGGGGTCGCCGAGGGTGGTGCCCGTGCCGTGCGCTTCCACGGCGTCGACATCGCCGGGCCGCAGCCCTCCGCTCGCCAGGGCGGCGCGGATGACGCGCTGCTGGGACGGACCGTTGGGCGCGGTCAGGCCGTTGCTCGCACCGTCCTGGTTGACGGCGGAACCCCGTACGACCGCCAGAACCTCGTGCCCATTGCGGCGCGCGTCCGACAGACGCTCAAGGAGCAGCAGGCCCACGCCCTCACCCCAGCTCGTGCCGTCGGCGGCCTCCGCGAAGGCCTTGCAGCGGCCGTCGGCAGCGAGGCCGCGCTGGCGGCTGAACTCGATGAACGTGTCGGGCGTGGACATGACGGTGACGCCGCCCGCGAGCGCGAGGTCGCACTCGCCCTGGCGCAGGGCCTGCGCCGCCAGGTGCATCGCCACCAGGGACGACGAGCAGGCCGTGTCGACGGTGACCGCCGGGCCCTCCAGGCCGAAGCTGTAGGAGAGGCGGCCGGAGACGACGCTCGCCGCGTTGCCGGTGCCGAGGTAGCCCTCGCCGCCGTCCGCCGCGGTGCGCAGGACGTTCTCGTAGTCCTGGCCGTTGGTGCCGGAGAAGACGCCGGTGCGGCTGCCGCGCAGGGTGGCCGGGTCGATGGCCGCCCGCTCGAAGGCCTCCCACGCGGTCTCCAGGAGGAGCCGCTGCTGGGGGTCCATGGCGAGGGCCTCGCGCGGTGAGATGCCGAAGAAGTCGGCGTCGAAGTCCGCCATGCCGGGCAGGAACCCGCCCTCGCGGACATAGCTCGTCCCGGCGCGGCCGGGCTCCGGGTCGTAGAGGGCGTCGACGTTCCAGCCGCGGTCGTCCGGCATGTCGCCGATGGCGTCCACGCCGTCGCTCAGCAGCCGCCACAGGTCCTCCGGCGACCGTACGCCGCCGGGGAAGCGGCAGCTCATGGCCACGATGGCGATCGCGTCGCCGTCGTCTGGCGCGTCGGCAGCGGTGGGCGTCGGGGCGGCGTCGGCCGCGAGGTCCTGGCCGCCGCCGAGGAGTTCGCCGCGCAGGTAGGTGGCGAGCGCCGCCGGGGTCGGATGGTCGAAGACGAGCGTCGCGGGCAGGTGGAGTCCGCTGGCGGCGCCGAGCAGGTTCCGCAGCTCGACCGCCGTCAGCGAGTCGAAGCCGAGGTCCTTGAAGGGGCGGGCGGGGTCGACGGTCTTGGTGGCGGGATAGCCGAGGACGGCGGCCACCCGGTCGCGGACGAGGTCGAGGAGCGCGCGCTCCCGCTCCGCCGCCGGGAGCGCGGCGAGCCGCTCGGCGAGGGACGCGTCGTCCGCCCCGGCGTCCCGTGCCCGCCGCGCGCCCGCCGCCGGGGCCTTCGCCGCGTCGGCGGCGGTGAGCTGGTCGAACAGATGGCAGGGGCGTGCCAGGGCGTACGTCGGCGCGCACTCGTCCCAGACGACGTCGGCGAGCGTCACCGCGGCGGCGCCGCCGGGCGTGCCCGGCTCGCCCGCGGCCGCCAGGGCGGCGGCCATCGCGGCGACGGCAAGGTCCGGCTCCATCGCGGGCATGCCGCTGTCCCGTACGCGCTGCTCCACGACGCCGCCGTCGGCCGCCATGCCGCCGCCCGCCCACGGGCCCCAGGCCAGGGAAAGGGCGGGCAGGCCGAGCGACCTGCGGTGCCCGGCGAAGGCGTCGAGGAAGGCGTTGGCCGACGCGTAGTTGCCCTGTCCGCCGATGCCCATGGAGCCAGCGACGGACGAGAACAGCACGAACGCCGTCAGGTGGGCGCTGTCCCGGGTCAGCTCGTCCAGGTTCAGGGCCGCTTGGACCTTCGGCCGGAACACGGTCGCGAAGCGCTCGGGGGTCAGTGCGTCGAGTACGCCGTCGTCGAGGACGCCCGCCGTGTGGAAGACGCCGGTCAGGGGCACCTCGTCCGGGATCTCCGCGAGGAGGCGGGCGAGGGCGTCGCGGTCGGCGACGTCGCAGGCCGCGACCGTCACCCGTACCCCGAACTCCTCCAGTTCCGCCGCCAGTTCGGCGGCGCCGGGTGCTTCAGGGCCCCGGCGGCTGGTCAGGACGAGGTGTTCGGCGCCGGTGCGCGCCAGCCAGCGCGCCACATGCCCGCCGAGGGCGCCGGTGCCACCGGTGACGAGGACCGTGCCGCGCGGCGTCCACTCCCCCGCCGGGCCTGCGGCGGCCGTCACGCGCGTAAGGCGTCGTACGAAGACGCCGGAGCCGCGCACCGCGACCTGGTCCTCTCCCGCCGGGGCGCCGAGGGCGTCGGCGAGCCGCAGGCGGGCCCGTTCGTCGGGGTGCTCCGGCAGGTCGACCAGGCCGCCCCAGCGCTGCGGCTGCTCCAGAGCGGCGACGCGGCCGAGGCCCCACACCGCCGCCTGCCGGGGCGCCGCGAGGCGGTCCGAGCGTCCGGTGCTCACCGCGCCGCGCGTGGCGGCCCACAGGGGTGCCGCCACGTCGGCGTCACCGAGGGCCTGGAGGAGCGCGAGGGCTCCCGTGAGGGCGAGGGGCACCGCCGAGCCCCCGGCGTCGTCGAGGGCGAGGAGCGAGAGCACGCCCTGGGGCGCCCCGGCGCCGGACTCGCGCCGCGCGTCGAGGAGTTCGCGCAGCTTCGCGGCGAGCGCGTCCCGGTCGGCCTCGTCGCGGCCGACGGCGACCTGGACCACGTCCGCGCCGCGCTCCCGCAGCCCGGCGGCCGCCGCCGCCACCCACGGGTGGGCGGCGTCGTCCGCCGGTGCGACCACCCACCAGGTGCCGTCGACGGCGGCCGCGGCGAGCCCCGTCCGGGGCTTCCACGACTCCTGGTAGAGCCACCGTCCGACCGTGGAGGACTCGCGCCGCTGGCGCCGCCACGACTTCAGGACCGGCAGGATCTCCCCCAGGGCCGCGCCACGGGCGTCCGTGTCGGCGCCCAGCTCGACGCTCAGCGACTCCAGGTCCTCCCGCTCGACGGCCTCCCAGAACCGCGCCTCCACCTCGTCCGCGTCCCCGGCCCGACCGTCGACGGCCGTGGGCAGCCGCAGGTCCAGCCAGTAGTGGTCGCGCTGGAAGGCGTACGTCGGCAGCTCGACGCGCTGCCGGGAGGCGACCGGCGCGTACAGCGGCGTCCAGTCCACGTCGGCGCCGCGTACGTGCAGGTGCGCGAGGGCGGTCAGGAAGGTGTCCGCTTCGGGGCGGTCCTTGCGCGTGGCCGCGATCAGGCCCGCTTGCGCGGCCGGGTCGGTGAGCGTGTCGTGCGCCATCGCGGTCAGAACCGCGTCCGGGCCCAGCTCAAGGAGGGTCACCGCGCCGAAGCCGGTCAGCGCGCCGAGCCCGTCGTGGAAACGGACCGCCTCACGGATGTGCCGCACCCAGTACTCGGGGTCCATCAACAGCCCCGGCTCCGCCAGCTCACCGGTGACATTGGAGACCACCGGCAGCGTCGGCTCCTGATAGGCCAGCCCCTCGGCGACCTTGCGGAAGTCGTCCAGGGCGGGGTCCATGAGCGGCGAGTGGAAGGCATGGGACACCTTCAGCCAGCGGACCTTACGGCCCTCGCCACGAAGCGTCTGCTCCAGGTCTTCCAGGGCCGTGCGCTCACCAGAGAGCACGATCTGGGACGGCCCGTTGACCGCCGCCACACCCACACGGTCAGACAGCCCCTCCAGCAGCGGCAGCACATCCGCCTCCGCCACCTGCGCGGCCAGCATCGCACCACCCTCAGGCAGCGCCTGCATCAACCGACCACGCGCGGCGACGAGTCGGGTGGCGTCCTCCAGGGACCACAGTCCGGCCACGTACGCCGCTGCCAGCTCACCAATGGAGTGACCGCCGACGATCTCCGGACGTACACCGAAGGACTCAGCAAGCCGGAACAGCGCCACTTCCACCGCGAACAACGCGGGCTGCGCGTAACCCGTCCGCTCCAACACCTCCGCGTCCGCGCCGAACATCACGTCCTTCAGCGGACGGTCAAGGAGCGGGTCGAAGTGGGCGCACACCTCATCCAGCGCGTCCGCGAACACCTCGAACGCCTCGTACAGCTCACGGCCCATACCGACCCGCTGGCTGCCCTGACCGGTGAAGACGACACCGAGGCGGCCCTCCACCACCGAACCCGACACCACGCCCCGGCCGCCGTCGGCGAGGGCTCCCAGGCCCGCCAGGAACTCGTCCCGCTCGCGCCCGAAGACCACGGATCGGTGCTCGTGCAGGGCCCGCCCGGACAGCAGCGACCAGCCCACGTCCACCGCGTCCAGGCCGTCGGCGTCGGCCTCGGCTATGCGGTCCCGCAGCCGTCCGGCCTGCGCCCGCAGGGCCTCCGTGCTGCGCGCGGACACCAGCCACGGCACAGCGTTCGCAGGAGCGACGGACGGGCTCGCGGGCTCGTGCACCGGTGCGTGCTCCACGATGACGTGCGCGTTGGTGCCGCTCACGCCGAAGGAGGAGACGCCCGCGCGACGCGGAGCGTCCTGACGATCGGGCCACTCACGCGCCTCGGTGAGCAGCGCGACCGCACCCGCCGACCAGTCCACATGGCTGCTCGGCTCGTCCACGTGCAGCGTCGGCGGCAGGACACCCTGACGCATCGCCATGACCATCTTGATGACACCGGCGACACCGGCGGCGGCCTGCGTGTGCCCGATGTTCGACTTCACCGAGCCGAGCCACAGCGGCTGGTCCTCGGGACGCTCCTGACCGTACGTGGCGAGCAGGGCCTGCGCTTCGATGGGGTCGCCGAGCGTGGTGCCCGTACCGTGCGCCTCCACCGCGTCGACGTCCGTGGCGGCGAGGCCGGCGTTCGCCAGGGCGGCGCGGATGACGCGCTGCTGGGACGGGCCGTTAGGCGCGGTGAGGCCGTTGCTCGCGCCGTCCTGGTTGACGGCGGAACCCCGTACGACCGCCAGAACCTCGTGCCCGTTGCGGCGCGCGTCCGACAGGCGCTCAAGGAGGAGAAGGCCCACGCCTTCGCCCCAGCTCGTGCCGTCGGCGGCCTCCGCGAAGGCCTTGCAGCGGCCGTCGGCAGCGAGGCCGCGCTGGCGGCTGAACTGGACGAACGTGTCGGGCGACGACATGACGGTCACGCCGCCCGCGAGGGCCATGTCGCACTCGCCCTGCCGCAGGGCCTGCGCCGCCAGGTGCAGCGCCACCAGGGAGGCCGAGCACGCCGTGTCGACGGTGACCGCCGGGCCTTCGAGGCCGAAGGCGTACGACAGGCGGCCGGACATGACGCTCACGGCGTTGCCGGTGAGGACGTGGCTCTCGATGTCCTGGGGGACGGGGGCCATGCGGGAGATGTAGTCGTCGCCGTTGGAGCCGACGAAGACGCCCGCGCGGGTGCCGCGCAGCGTCGTCGGGTCGATGCCCGCGCGCTCGAACAGCTCCCAGGAGGTCTCAAGGAGCTGGCGCTGCTGGGGGTCCATGGCGAGGGCCTCGCGCGGCGAGATGCCGAAGAAGTCCGCGTCGAACTCCCCGGCGTCCGGCAGGAACCCGCCCTCGCGGACGTAGCTCTTGCCCGCCCGGTCGGGGTCGGGGTCGTACAGCTCGGCTAGGTCCCAGCCCCGGTCGGCGGGGAACTCGCCCATGGCGTCGACGCCGTCGGCGACCAGGTGCCACAGGTCCTCCGGCGAGCGCACGTCGCCGGGGAAGCGGCAGCTCATCGCGACGATCGCGATGGGGTCGCCGTCGTCGGGCGCGGCGGCGGCCGCGGGCACCGGCGCGGTGGCGCTGGTGGCGGGCGCGGCGCCGAACGCCTCCTGGGCCAAGTGGTCGGCGAGGACGGCGGAGTTGGGGTAGTCGAAGACCAGTGAGGCGGGCAGGCGCAGGCCGGTGGCGGCCTGTACGCGGTTGCGCAGTTCGACGGCGGTGAGCGAGTCGAAGCCGAGGTCGCGGAAGGCGCGGGCCGGGTCGACGGCGTCGGGCGTGGCGTGGCCGAGGACGGCGGCCGCCTGCGCGCGGACGAAGGTGACGAGGGCCGCGGCGCGCTCGTCGGCGGGCTGCGCGGCGAGCCGCCGTATCCAGTCGGGTCCGGTGGCGGCGTGGCCGCCGGGCGCCGCGGCGGCGGTGTCCGTCGGGGCGGCGGAGCGCTCGCGGACCTCGGGGAGCGTGGCGAAGAGCTGGTTGGGGCGGGCCGCGAGGAAGCCCGGCAGGAAGGTGTCCCAGTCGACGGCGGCGATGACCGCGCCCGCGTCGCCCCGGTCGACGGCGTCGCGCAGCGCGGCCACGGCGAGCTCGGGCGGCATCGGCGGCATGCCGTCGCGGCGCGTGCGCTCGGAGCGCACGGCGGTGTCGGCGAGCCCGGCGCCCTGCCAGGTGCCCCAGGCGACGGAGGTGGCGGGCAGGCCGTCGGCGCGGCGCTGCTCGGCGAGCGCGTCGAGGTAGGCGTTGGCGGCGGCGTAGTTGGCCTGGCCCGCGTTGCCGAGCGCGCCGGACGCCGACGAGTACAGGACGAACGCGTCCAGGTCCAGGTCGCGGGTGAGGTCGTGGAGGGCGGCCGCCGCCGGGGACTTGGGGCGCAGGACGCCGTCGAGGCGTGCGGGGGTGAGGGCGTCGACGACGCCGTCGTCGAGGACGCCCGCCGTGTGCAGGACGGCCGTCAGGGGCGCGTCCGCGGGGATCTCGGCCAGGAGGCGGGCGAGGGCGTCGCGGTCGGCGACGTCGCAGGCCGCGAGGGTCACCCGGGCGCCGAGCGCCTCGAGTTCCGCCGTGAGGTCGGCGGCGCCGGGCGCTTCGGGGCCCCGGCGGCTGGTCAGGACGAGGTGCTCGGCGCCCTCGCGGGCCAGCCAGCGGGCCGCGTGCCCGCCGAGCGCGCCGGTGCCGCCGGTGACGAGGACCGTGCCGCGCGGCGTCCACCGGGCGGGCCGCGCCAGGTCGGCGCCCGTGGCCTCGCCGCGCACGAGGCGGCGTACGAAGACGCCGGAGCCGCGCACGGCGAGCTGGTCCTCCGCGCCGGGAGCGGAGGTGGCGGCACTGCCGTCGGTGCCGTCGGTGGCGGCGGTCGAGGCGAGGATCGCGGCGAGCCGGGTTCCCGCCCGCGTGTCGGGGGTCGCGGGCAGGTCGACGAGGCCGCCCCAGCGGTCGGGGTGTTCGAGGGCGACGACACGGCCAAGGCCCCACAAGTGGGCCTGCGCCGGGTGCTCCAGGCGGTCGCTGCGCCCGGTGGAGACGGCGCCCCGGGTCAGCGCCCACAGCCGTGCCGTGCCACCGGTGTCACCGAGGGCCTGGACGAGGGCGAGGGTGGCGGCGAGCCCGGCGGGCACGGCGTCGTGCCCGCCGAGGGCGGACTCGTCCAGGCCCAGGAGCGAGACGACACCGGCGGGCCGCGCGGCGTCGTCGGCCGCCGTCGCGCGCAGCCGCTCGGCCAGGAGTTCACGCGTGGCCTCACCGGCGGTCAGGCGCAGCTCGACCGGTTCGGCGCCGGCCGCGGTCAGCGCCTCGGTGACTCCGTCGGCCCACGGGTGGCGGGGGCCGCTCTCGGGGAGCACGACCAGCCAGCGGCCGGTCAGACGGGGGGCGGGCAGCTGGCCGCCGGGCAGGGGCTGCCAGACGGCGCGGTAGCGCCAGCTGTCGATGACGGCGCGCTCGCGGCGCTGGCGGCGCCACGCGGACAGGCCGGGCAGGACCTCGCTGAGCGCGCCCGGGGCCACGTCCTCACCGAGGGTGGACGACAGCTCGTCCACGTCCTCGCGCTCCACGGCCTCCCAGAAGCGCGCCTCCACCGCGTCCGCGGCCAGGGGGGCGCTTTCGGGGGTCCGCTCCTCGGTCAGCCAGTAGTGGCGGCGCTGGAAGGGGTAGGTGGGCAGGTCGACGATCGTCCCGGCTTCTAGATAGAACGTCCACTCTAGTTCCGCACCATAAGCGTGCGCCTCGGCGAGCGAGGCCGCGAGGCGGTCCGCGCCGCCCTCGTCGCGGCGCAGGGAGCCGAGGGTGGCGGCCTCGCTGTCGGTGGCGTCGATGGTCGCCTGCACCGGGACGGTGAGGACCGGGTGCGGGCTCATCTCGATGAACAGGCCGTGGCCTTCGGCGAGGAGGCCTCGGGTGGCGTGCTCGAAGAGGACCGTCTGGCGCAGGTTGCGGTACCAGTAGTCCGCGTCCATGAGGGTGTCGTCGGTGAGCCAGTCACCGGTGAGCGTGGAGAACAGCGGCACGTCGGGCGTGCGGGGCGCGACGGGGGCGAGGACCCGGGACAGGTGGTCCTCGATGGCCTCCACGTGGGCGGAGTGCGAGGCGTAGTCGACGGGGATGGTGCGGGCGCGGATGTCGCGGGCCACGCACTGGGCGACGAGTTCCTCCAGGGCGGCCGCGGCGCCGGAGACCACGACGTGCGCGGGGCCGTTGACCGCCGCCACGGACAGGTCGTCGCCCCACGGGGCGAGCATCTCGCGCACCTGCCGCTCGGGCAGCGGCACGGACACCATGCCGCCACGGCCCGAGAGTTCGATGATGGCCTGGCTGCGCAGGGCCACCACCCAGGCCGCGTCCTCCAGGGACAGCGCGCCCGCCACGCAGGCGGCGGCGATCTCGCCCTGGCTGTGGCCGACGACGGCGGCGGGCTCCACGCCGGCGGCGCGCCACACGGCGGCCAGCGACACCATCACGGCGAACAGTACGGGCTGGACGACGTCGACGCGGTCGAAGTGGTCGCCGCTGAGCTCGTCGAACAGGTCCCAGTCGACGAACGGGCCGAGCGCGTCGGCGCACTCGCCCATCCGCTCGGCGAACACCGGGGATGAGTCGAGGAGTTCGCGGGCCATGCCCGCCCACTGCGAGCCCTGGCCGGGGAAGACGAACACGGGGCGGGCCGCGCCGCCCAGGGCGCGGCCCGTCACGACGTCCTTGGCGGCCGCGTCGGCGTCGGCGAGGCCGCCGAGCCCGGCGAGCAGGCTCTCCCTGTCCCGCCCGAGGACGACGCCCCGGTGCTCGAACCGCGACCGCGTCATCGCGAGCGACCAGGCCACGTCCGCCGGTTCGAGAGCGGGGTCCGCGAGCAGCCGCGCGCGCAGCCGCTCGGCCTGCGCCCGCAGCGCCTCGGGGGTCTTCGCCGACAGGGCGAGGGGGACGACGCCGGGGACGGCCGTCCGCGGCTCGACGCCAGAGGCTTCGGTCGGTGTGTCCACGGCGTCGGCCGGTGCGTCGGCGTCGGCGGGCGCCTGCTCCAGGATCAGGTGGGCGTTGGTGCCGCTCATGCCGAACGAGGACACGCCCGCGCGGCGGGGCGCGCCGTCCTCGCGTCCGGGCCAGTCACGGGCCTCGGTGAGGAGCTCCACCGCCCCGGCCGACCAGTCGACGTGGCTGCTCGGCTCGTCGATGTGCAGGGTCTTCGGCAGCACGCCCGCGCGCATCGCGAGGACCATCTTGATGACTCCGGCGACACCGGCGGCGGCCTGCGTGTGGCCGACGTTCGACTTCAGGGAGCCCAGCCACAGCGGCTGGTCTTCGGGGCGCTCCTTGCCGTACGTGGCGAGCAGCGCCTGTGCCTCGATGGGGTCGCCGAGCGTGGTGCCCGTGCCGTGCGCCTCGACCGCGTCGACGTCGGCGGCCGTGAGGCCCGCGTCGGCGAGCGCGGCGCGGATCACGCGCTGCTGGGAGGGGCCGTTGGGGGCGGTCAGGCCGTTGCTGGCGCCGTCCTGGTTGACGGCGGAACCCCGTACGACCGCGAGGACCTCGTGCCCGTTGCGGCGCGCGTCGGAGAGGCGCTCCAGGACGAGCATGCCGACGCCCTCGCCCCAGGCCGTGCCGTCGGCGCCCTGCGCGAACGGCTTGCAGCGGCCGTCGGGGGCGAGGCCCCGCTGGCGGCTGAAGGCGAGGAACGAGCCGGGCGACGCCATGACGACGACGCCGCCCGCGAGGGCGAGGGCGCACTCGCCCTGCCGCAGCGCCTGCACGGCCAGGTGCAGGGCGACCAGCGAAGAGGAGCAGGCGGTGTCGACCGTCATGGTCGGGCCCTGCAGGCCGAGGGTGTAGGCGATGCGGCCGGAGGCGACGCTGGCGGCGGTGCCGGTGACCAGATAGCCCTCCATGCCCTCGGCGGCGTCGCTGAGGCGGGGGCCGTACTCCTGGGTCTCGGCGCCGACGAACACGCCGGTGCCGGAGTCGCGCAGGGCGGCCGGGTCGATGCCCGCGCGCTCCAGGGCCTCCCAGGACGTTTCGAGGAGGAGCCGCTGCTGCGGGTCCGTGGCGAGGGCCTCGCGGGGCGAGAGGCCGAAGAAGTCCGCGTCGAACTCCCCCGCGTCGTGCAGGAATCCGCCCTCGCGGACGTAGGAGGTGCCGGGCCGGTCGGGGTCGGCGTCGTACAGGGCGGCGAGGTCCCAGCCGCGGTCGGCGGGGAAGCCGGAGATGGCGTCCACGCCGTCGGCGACCAACTGCCAGAGCTCTTCGGGGGTCTCGACGCCGCCGGGCAGGCGGCAGCTCATGGCGACCACGGCGATGGGCTCGTCGTCGGCGCGCCGGGCGGCGGGGACGTAGCTGTCGTCGGCACTGTCGAAGAGCTCGGCGCGCAGGTGCCGGGCGAGGGCGTCGGCGCTGGGGTAGTCGAAGACGGCGGTGACGGGCAGCCTCAGGCCGGTGGCCCGCTGGAGGCGGCGGTGCAGCTCCACCGCGGTCAGGGAGTCGAGCCCCAGGTCGAGGAAGGGGCGGGACAGATCACCGGAGGGGCCGCCGCCGTCGGCGCCGCCGAGGACCGCCGCCACTTCCCCGGCGACGACGGCCCGCAGCCGCCGCTCCTGCTCCGCGCGCGGACGCCCTTCGAGGGCGGCGCGCAGGGTGTCGGCAGGCTCCTGGTCCGCGGTCTGGTTCTCCGCGGCCTGGTTCTCCGCGTTCGGGTTCTCCGCGGCCTGGCTCTCCGCGTTCGGGTTCTCCGGGTGCGGCCGGGCCTCCGGGTGAGAATGGGCTGCGAATTCCTCGAAGTCGCTCAATGTTCCACTCCGTAGCACCGGCCGTGATGGCTTCAGAAATGCCCTGACTGTACGTCGGGCGATTACCCTTGCTGTGTATGCGGGGCGAACTCAGGGAACGCGCACCAGAGTTACCGGAAGCGTTTCCTATAAATGTGCCCACAATACGGTCGCAGAGTAACAGCGACTTCTTTGGAGCCCCACCCCTAATAAACCCCTACTAGCCTTGTGCGTCCGCCAGATACAGGGGTGTTCCCGGTGCTCTTTCGACCATAGGGTCGGCGCCGTGGAATACGCTGTCCGGGTTGAGAATCTGGTGAAACAGTACGCGTCCAACGCACGCCGCGTGGTCGACGGCCTGAGCTTCGACGTGCATCGGGGCGAGGTGTTCGGACTGCTCGGCCCCAATGGCGCGGGCAAAAGCACGACGGTGGGCATGATGACCACCCGCGTGCGTCCCACCTCGGGCAGCGTCGTGATCGACGGCGTGGACGTGGTGCGGCGGCCGAGAGAGGCGAAGCGGGTGCTCGCGGTGGTGCCGCAGCGCAACAACCTCGACCGCTCGCTGTCCGTGCGGCAGAACCTCCTCTTCCACGCCACCTACCACGGCATCCCCCGCGCCGACCGGCGCCGCCGGGCCGATGAGCTCCTGGAGCAGATGGGCCTGGCCGACTACCGCAAGTCCAAGGTCGACGACATGTCCGGCGGGCAGGTGCAGCGGGTGATGATCGCCCGTGCGCTGATCCACCGGCCGAGCGTGCTGTTCCTGGACGAGCCCGCGACCGGACTCGACCCGCAGGCCCGGCTCTTCGTGCACGAGCGGGTCGCCGAACTCACCGAGAGCGGCGTGACGGTGGTCGTCACCACCCACGACATGGACGAGGCCACCAAGCTGTGCGACCGCGTCGGCATCGTCGACCGCGGCACGCTGCTCGCCCTGGACACCCCGACGGGCCTCGGCAAGCTGCTGCCCGCGCACTCGACGCTCGCCCTGTCCGTGGAGTCCCCGCAAGGGGCCCTGCCGGTGGTGAAGCTCCTTTCCGACCTGCCGGGCGTACGACAGGTCGACGAGGTCGACGCGCAGACACCGCCCGCGGACTCCTGCCATCTGCGCGTCTACACCGACACCGACCCCGTGGAGGCGCTCCAGCCGGCGCTCGCGGCGCTCTCCGCCCAGGACTACCGGGTCACGGACGTCGGCGTCGGAAAGGTGTCCCTGGAAGACGTCTTCCTCCACCTCACCGGAAAGAATCTGCGATGACCGCCACGATCACCGAGCGCCCGGCACCCCTTGCCACGGGGCAGTTGCGGACCTTCGGCGCCATCATGTGGCGCGATGTCTTCGTCGCCCTGCGGCAGTTCCCGACCTTCATCGGGCAGGCCATCATCCAGCCGTTCTTCACGCTGTTCGTGTTCGGCGTGCTGCTGAGCGACGCGGGCTATGTCGACGGCGACTACAGCGCCGTCCTGCTGCCCGGCGTGCTCGCCCTGAACGGATTCCTCGGCGGCATGCAGAACACGGCACTGCCGCTCGTCGTCGACTTCTCGTACACGCGTGAGATCGAGGACCGCCTTCTTTCGCCCATCTCGCTGCGCCTGGTGGCCGTGGAGAAGATTCTCTTCGGCGCCCTGTACGGCTTTGTGGCGTCGCTGATGATGACTCCGGTCGGCATGGTGCTCCTGGACCTGTCCTGGCCCCTCAGCAAGACCGTGCCCGCCCTCGGGATCGCCGCGCTCGGCGCGCTTGCGGGGGCGTCGATCGGCCTGTGCCTGGGCACGTCCGTCAGCAGCGACAAGGTGGACGTGATGTTCACGCTGGTCCTGATGCCGCTGCTGTTCACGGGCTCGACGCAGTTCCCGCTCGTGGCCCTGGACGAGGTGCGCTGGTTCCAGGTGATCTGCGGCGCCAACCCGCTGTCGTACGCCAGTGAGGGCATGCGGGCCGTGACGTCGCCCGACGTGGAGCACGTGCCGCTGCCGATCACGCTCATCGTGCTCGTCGGGGCGATCACGCTGTTCGCCCTGGTGGGCATCCGCGGCTTCCTGCGGCGCGCGCAGTCGTGACCTGAGGCCGTACACATCACCTGAGGCCATACACATCATGGGGAAGGGCCCCGGAGCGAATGCTCCGGGGCCCTTCCCCATGATGTGTGCTGCCGTTCGCGCTCAGTCCTCGGGCAGGTCGATCGGCGCGAGCGAGGAGAACAGGTCGCCGGGGCCCGGGTTCAACGGCTGGGTGGCGCCCCCGAGGTGGCGCTGGACGCCCCACAGGGCGTTGAGCCCGGTCGTCACGGCGCCCTCCGCGAAGCCCGCGGTCCAGGAGACGTCGTCGCCCGCGAGGAAGAGCCCCTGCTGGCGGGGCGCGAGACCGTCCTGCATGAAGTGCGTGAACAGCCGCCGCTGGTAGCGGTAGTGGCCCGGCAGGTTCGCCTTGAAGGCGCCCTGGAAGAGGGGCTCGCTCTCCCAGGTCACCGTGCGCGGGGGCGCGATGACGCGGGAGCGGATGTCGACACCGGGATAGATCTCCGCGAGGGCGTCGAGGACCCCCTCCAGGCGCTCCTCGGCGCTCAGCGGGGCCATCTTCAGGGAGTCGTCGTTCCAGGTGTACGACAGGCACATCACGCCGGGGCGGTCCGGTCCGTCGTCGAAGAGGTAGACGCCCCGGGGCATGCGGTCGGTGAGGGTCGTACTCATCACCTCGCGGCCCGTCAGCGGGTCGCGCTCGCGCCAGAAGGGGCGGTCGACGAGGACGAACAGCTTGGACGAGCCCATGTAGTGGCTGCGCTCCACCGCCGTCCACACGGGCGTGGGCAGCAGCGCCGGATCGCAGCGCACGTTGGTGACCAGCGTGCGCTTGTGCGGCGTGAACACGACGGCCGCGTAGGTGGCCGACGAGCCGTCCCGCTCGTGCACCGTGATGCCGCGCGCGGTGCGCTCCAGGCGGGCCACGCCACCCCGGGGACCGCCCCGGTGCAGCGACTCCAGGGAGGTGCCCCGGGGCCAGTGGACGAGCTCGTCGGGGGCGTGGGACCACAGCCCCAGGGGCAGCTGCTGGGAGCCGCCCACCACGAGCTGGTGGTCGTCCTCGGCGCCGGTGTAGACGACGCGCAGGATCTCCAGGATCGAGTTGGGGAAATCGGTGTCCCAGCCGCCCGCGCCAAAGCCGACCTGCCCGAATATCTCCCGGTACTTGAAGGACTGGAAGGCGGGTGACTGCGCGATGAAACCGTAGAACGACTGGTCGTCCAGGGCGCGCACCAGCGGGTTCCAGATGGCCTTGATGGCGGCGGTGTCGCGGCGGCGGATCGCGTCGTCCATCGCGAACAGCTCGGCGTGCTCCTGGAGGGCCTTGTTCCAGGCCATGCCGACTTCCTGATAGATGTCGGGCAGTTCCTCGGGGCTGCGCGCGTAGTGCCGGTCGCCGCCCAGGGCGACGACGGTGCTGCCGCTCGCGGACGTCAGGGGGTTGGGGAACGGGCGCGTCTGGACCCCGACCAGGTCCATGTAGTGCCGCAGCGCGGTCGCCGACGCGGGGAAGCGCATGGCGCCGAGCTCGGCCACCGCGTCCGGGCGTCTTTCGAAGGCGGGCGAGCGCATGCGGCCGCCCATGTGCCCGGCCTCGTGGACCACCGGGCGCAGCCCGAGCCGCATGAGCTCGTACGCGGTGACGAGGCCCGAAATCCCGGCCCCGATGACCGCGACGGGAGTGCCGAACTCCGCGTCCGGAATTTCTCCGAGGCCGTGCGGACTCGACAGCCATTCGTCGTAGGCGAAGGGAAAGTCCGGGCCCAGCATCGTTAGGGAATCAGCTGTCCCGAGACGTGAACTACCGTTGAGGGCAACCAACGGATACTCCTCTGACCGTGGTGGAGGCCGGCCCGGCGGTACGTTCCAGACGGCCGCGGTGAGCCGGGCTGCGGCAGCAGGAGGAAGGTCCGCGATCAGCACGGCCCGCACCCCGCCCCACGGGGGCCGGTCGGTCGGGCCCGCGAATCGCCTCCGATACACGGCACGTCTGACGGTGCCCTTGATTATGAAGGCGAAGGCAGGGGTGGCGGAAACCCCTCAACGTCCCCTTACGCCTCCTAGATGCAGGGGCCCGTGTACCGCACACCCGGGCGCTGGCCTGCCTGTTCACGATCCGTCACGCCACGGTCGCGTTCACGATCGCATCCAGAGATCACACAGCCGGCCGCGGGTTCTCCTGGGCAGGAAATGCCGGGCCGTACACAATGGGTACTTTAGTAGCGCGACTTCGATCCTGAAGGCTGTACGAAAGTCAGGAGAAGCCTTGAAATGCTCTATGGTGACCGCACCACGCGCCCGGAGCAGTTACTACGTCCCCGAACTGTTCATCATTCACTGTGAGGAGGAGGCTTCATGCAACCAGGGTCGGACGGCCGAAGGTTCGCGGTGCATGATCACCGCCCGAACGGCACGCCCGGCGGAGGCCGGCGGGAGCCAGTAGCCCTGGAGGTACGGCACACGACGGCCGAGGGAGCCCGGCAGAGCGACGGTCGTGCGGGGGACCACGACTGCGTGCTGCGGATCGAGCGACACGCGTGTGTCGCCGCCGTGTCGGACGACGACTCCGCGGACAGGTTCCTGGCCCGGCTGCTCCTCGAGGGCAGACCGGGCCGTTCCGTCTGTGTCTACGGCCACGACACGGATGCCGAACACGCCGCCGTGGAACGGCTCGTCGGAGTCGTGCCGCCGGGCATGCCGCTGCCGGAGGAGGCCTCCGTGCACGACGCGCTGGTGACGGCCGCCGAGGACAGGGGCCTGGCCCCGGATACGGCGGCCGAGCGCGCGACGGACTTAACCGACGCCCTTGACCTCAGGACCGTCGAGCACACGCCGGTGGCCGAACTCACCCCCGGCCAGCGCTCGCGCACCGCCCTCGGGTGCGCGCTGCCGCACGTGCCGGGGCTGCTCCTGCTGAGCCTGCCGCTCGACGACGTGGACAGCGTGTCGGAGAAGATCCTCTCCCGCGCCCTGAGCCGGTACACGGCGTCGACCGGGTCCGTGCTGTTCTCCACCCGTTCCCAGGACGTGGCACACCGCGTCGCGGACCGTCAGTTCACGGTCCGCGACGGTGAGGTGTCCTGCGGCTGCCGGACGGGCGACGACTGACCCGGACGCGTTTCATCGTCCCGCGCCGATCCGGCGTCGGCTCCGGCCGACACCGCTCGCCGGTCGTCGCGGCACCGTGCACAACGTTGTCAACGAGCCCGCGGCCGGGTCAGCACGCCGTATCGGCGAGCAGGTCGTGCGGCAGGTCCTTTCTTCGAGAGACGTTCAACTTCCGGTAGACCCTGGTCAGATGCTGCTCGACGGTACTGACCGTGATGAACAGCTTCCGCGCTATCTCGCGGTTGCTGTGGCCGAAGGAGGCCAGGGACGCCACGCGCCGCTCCGCGTCGGTCAGTTCCTCCGAGGGGCAGCCGTCGGCCGCCCGTGCCGGACGGTCGCCCGCGCCCGCCTCGCCGTCGCCGTACGGCAGGAGCTGTTCGCACAGCGTCTCCGCCTGGACGTCCCGTGCGATGCGCCAGGCCCGCCGCGCCATCATGCGTGCCTGCCCCAGTTCACCGAGGGCGTGGTGCGAGCGGCTCAGCGCCCCCAGGACCCGCACCAGTTCGATGCGGTCCTCGCACTTCTCCAGTTCCTCGATCGCCTCGTGCAGCGCGTGGTGGTGCCGCCGCAGTCCGGCCACCTCGGCGAGGACCCGCAGGGTCTGGGCGCGGGTGCGGGACTGGCCGGGACCGCACTTGGCCAGCTGCTCCCTGACGAGCCGGTCGGCCTCGGCCTCGCCGCCGGTGCGCAGGTGCATCTCCGCGGCCGCCGACCGCCACGGCACGAGCGCGGGCTGGTCGACGCCCCAGCGCGTCATCAGCTCCCCGCAGGTGAGGAACGCCTCCAGGGCCGGCCGCACCCGCCCCATGGCCGCGTAGAGCTCGCCCTTGGCGTGGGTCAGCTCAAGGCCGTAGCGGGTCTCCGCGATGCCGTCCGGGACGTGGTGGTCCAGGTACGTCATAGCCTGCTCGTACTGGCCCATCGCGGTGTGCGCGGAGATCAGCGTGGCCAGGACGGAGCCGATGCCGACGCCCCAGCCCTGCGGGGACAGCCACGCGAGCGCGGTGCCCGCGTAGCGGACGGCGTCCGGCGCGTTCCCCTGCCGCAGCGCGATCTTGGCCTTGAGCGCCGTGAGGGGCGCCTGCCAGCCGGGACCGCCGAGGCGGGTGGCCTCGCGCAGGAGCGCGTCGCACCAGTGGGCGGCGCGGCCGAGCCGGTCGCTGTAGATCAGTACGGACAGCGAGGAGGTGAGCGCCTCCAGGGTGGCGTCGCTCAGCCGGGTGCTCTGCAAGACGGTCTCGGCCTGGTCGGCGGCGTGCTGGTCGGTGCCGCGGGTCAGGACCGTGTTCAGCGCGGTGCCGACGCGGCCGCGCGGGTCGGCCGCGCGCGCCGCCGCCGTGTCCGAAGGCCCCTGAGGAGCGGGCCAGTTCTCGGCGCCGACGCGCTCGCGCAGGGCCGGGTAGGTGGTGCGCACCGCGCCGGTCGCGAGGTACGTGGAGACCGCCGCGCTCTGGTCGTACGCCGCCTGCCCCTTGCGGGCGACCTCGGCGGCCTCCTCGAACCGGCCCTGCCACAGCAGGCCGGAGAGGAGCACGGGCACCGTCTGCTCCGCGAGCCAGCCCTCGTCGAAGGCGGTCCGCAGCGCGCGCAGGTGGGGCCCGATGGTGGACGGGCGCACGCGCCAGGCCAGGCGGGTGAGCTCGGCCAGGATCTCGCTGCGCCGGGGGCCTCGCGGGCAGGCCTGGTCGGCCAGGTGGAGGCAGGCGATGGCGAGGGAGACGTCCTCGTCGCGCCGGGCGCGCGTGGCCGTCTCCCACAGCACGTCGAGGGCCTCGCCGTCCATGACCTCGCCACCGGCGACGATGTGCCGGGCGACGACGGGCGGTTCGGCCCCGGTGCGGCGCAGCAGGTCCGCGGCGCGCCGGTGCAGCGCGAGCTGCTCCTCGCGGGGCAGGTCGTCGAGGACGGCGGTCCGCGCCACCGGATGGCGGAAGGACCCCTCGTCGGTGAGACCGGCCGCCTCCAGCGCGCGCAGGCCGAGCGCGACGGTCTCGTGGTCGAGTTCGAGCAGCCCGGCGAGCGCCGCCTGGCTGGCGGCTTCGTCCAGGATCGCCAGGCCTCTGGCGACGGCGAGGACGACGTCGTCGCCGCGGTGCAGACAGCTGAGCAGGGACTGCCGGTAGGCGTCGCCCACGGGCAGGTTCTTGGCGGCGGGCAGGGGGGTTTCGGTTTCGGGCTCGTGGGCGAGCAGGTCGTGGATCAGGGCCCGGACCAGGAGGGGGTTGCCGCCGCTGGCCCGCTGGACGTCGGGGGCGAGGCGGTGGGCGGTGGTGTCGTCGACGTCCTCGCGAAGCAGCTCGGCCGTGGCCCGCTCGCCGAGGGTGGTGAGCCGCAGCTGGGTCAGGCGCGGATGGCGCAGCAGTTCGGCGCTGAACAGGGGCCGCTCCGCGTGCGGTCCGGTGCGCAGGCCGAGGACGAACACCACGGGCTTGGCCCGCAGTTCCCGCATCGCGTACTGCAGGCACTGCAGGGAGGGGATGTCGGCGTACTGGACGTCGTCGACGAGCACGACCAGCGGCCGTCCTCGCGCGAGGGTGGTCAGGGCGGCGGTCAGGGACCGCATGACGTGGGCGCGGACGTGCTCCTCGCGTTCGCTGTCGGGGTCGCGCAGCATGGCCGTGAACCTGGCGTCGTCGAGCAGTCGCCCCACACGGGCGGCCGTCTCGTCCCCTCCTTCCTCCAACTGGTCAAGGTGGAGCAGGAGTTGCCCGAAGGCCGCCATGGGCGTCCGGCGCTCCGCTCGTAAACCCGTCGCGGTCAGGACCGCGAGTCCCCGGGCCTGAGCCCGCTCGGCGACGGAGTTCATCAACTCACTCTTACCGGTCGCTACCGGACCTCTTATCACCACAACACGGGAAGGCCTCTCCCCGCTCTTCGTCAGAACATCCTCCAGAAGAGCCCATTCATCGACTCGCTCGACCAGGCTCATAGTGCGGTTTCCTCCCCGTAAGAAATTATCGCAAACTGCACTGGGCGCCTTATTCCCATTTCGCACTCATCAAGTAGCCACCGGAGCCTGGAGCAGGATAGCAGGGCATATTCCAGATATCTCTGCCGGACCTCTTCGGGGGCTCATGCAACAACACAACTATGACTGAAAGTTGACGACGAGGTAGCCCCGAAAGAAGTGAGCCCACCCCCCAAATCCACGGTGACTCGCAACGTTCAGCCCTCCCCGCTCGGGCCATCGGTGTGATATAGGACGTGGCGGCAACCCGGTCCGATACGGAGGTCTTAACTCCATTTGTGAGAATGGAGAACGCTCAACTGGCCATGCCGCCGCGACACGGTGATCATCAAGCCACACTGTCCGGAAACATGCCTGCCTAGAGTGCATGTCAAGGGCGCGTCAGCGCCCAACCGGTACCCCGGTCCCCCCTCCCCCGCGGCGCCCCGAACCCGCCTGGTTGCCCGGAAGTACACGCTCGAACGCCGTCTCGGGCAGCCCATCGGGCACTCTTCCCGCAGCCCGCGGGGGCCGTCCGCTCCCGCTCACCCCGTGGTCGACGTTAAGGATGCGTTAGGCGAATGTGTCGCCGGGGAAGCCCGCATTGGGGTCTCCCTGAGGGAAACCGGAGACAATCCAACGGCAATCCGAGAGCAAAATTCCTTAAGAAAGTCCCAGTAGTTCGCGCGGCCTCGCCCTCCGCCCTCACGGAGTCGCCGCCCGACACACACCCGCGCGGCCGCGGGCGCCGCCCGCCGGATGCAAGCTGCGTCACATTGTTACGCCATGGTTTCAGGCCACCTTCCACTTTGGCAGAGCGAACGTCCGCGCACCTTGCGGCGCGTGTGCGCGAACTCCTCGGGGCGCCGTCCCCATGGGTTCTTTGAGGTTCCTATGAGGTTCCTAGGTGCAGTAGCCACGCTGTTCCCGCCCGCATGGCCAACAGACTTTGCAAGCGTTACCAAATGGCGAACTTTTGATGCGGTCCACGAACACAGTTCCCCCGCGCGCCGCCCGCATATCGGAGCCGACTCCCTGCCAAAAGGACGCGGTGCCGTGCGGACCCCGCGCCTGAGGCGGCCGCCCGCCAGCGGAGCCCTAGGGGACGGATAGGGGTGGAGGCACGCACAGGCCGCGGATAGCCTCCGGCGGGAGGAATCACCGGTACAGCAGCGGCGTCATCGCTCGTCGGCGACCACGCCCTCTCCGAGCCGGATGGTCGCGGCACAGCGGCAGGGCGGCACGGCGGGGCGTCACCCGTGACCCTCCCGGAACGCGGCCCGGCTCCCCGAACGACGGCCACTTCCCCGCCCGGCCGCCGACGTTCCCGTGCACCAGCAGACAGGATCACCGCCCGCCGGCGCCTGCCGGCCAGGGCACGCCGATGTGACGCGCACGCGCGCAGACCGTAGAGGACGACGATGGTGAGAATGCACACCGCGGGCTCCGGCACCTCGATGCCGCGACGCGATCCGGCAGCGGGCGGCGACGCGCGGCCGGACCTGGCGCCGGGCGCGGGCCGGCACGGGAGCGTGCCCCGATGACCGGGCCGGGACCCGACGCCGAGGGAGCCGAAGAGCCCGGCCGCACCGCCCCGGACGGCGCGCGGACCACGGTCACCGTGATCATCCCGACCTTCAACGAGGCCGAGAACATCGAGGAGTTGCTGGCGCGGCTCGCGGCCGGCCTGCCCGCGCACCTCGACTGCGAGGCCCTGTTCGTCGACGACAGCACCGACGACACCCCGGCCGCGATCGAACGCGCCGCCCTCACCTGCCCGTTCCCCGTGAACGTCATCCACCGCGAGGTCGCGACGGGCGGTCTGAGCGGGGCCGTGGTGGAGGGCATGAAGGCCGCCGCGTCGGAGTGGATGGTCGTCATGGACGCCGATCTCCAGCACCCGCCGTCCCTCATGCCCGAGCTGATCGAGACGGGGCGCCGCACGGAGGCCGACCTCGTCGTCGCCAGCCGGTACGCGGGCGGCGGCAGCCACGCCGGGCTCTCCGGGCGCTACCGCGTCGCGGTGTCCCGCGCCTCCACGCTGGTCACCAAAGGCCTGTTCCCGACGGCGCTGCGCGGCATCAGCGACCCGATGAGCGGCTTCTTCGCGATCCGCCGCAGCGTCGTGCACGCGCAGGCCGACATCCTCAAGCCGCTCGGCTACAAGATCCTCCTCGAGCTGGCCATCCGCTGCCGCCCGCGCACGGTCGCCGAGGTGCCGTTCTCCTTCCAGGAGCGGTACGCGGGCGAGTCGAAGTCGACCGTGCGCGAGGGCCTGCGCTTCCTGAACCACCTGGTGTCCCTGCGCACCGCGACGCCGGTGGCGCGCATCGTCGCGTTCGGCGTCATCGGCCTGTCCGGCTTCGTGCCGAACCTCCTCGGCCTGTCCGCGCTCACGTCCGCGGGCCTGCACTACCTCCCCGCCGAGATCGTGGCCAACCAGTTCGGCGTGCTGTGGAACTTCGTCCTCATCGACCTGCTGCTCTTCCGCGGCAGACGGGAGCACCGCCACTGGGCCGACCGCCTCGGCCGGTTCGCGCTGCTCGCCAACGCCGACCTGGTGCTGCGCATCCCCCTGATCGCCCTGCTCGTCGACGGCGTGGGCATGTCGGTCATGCCCGCCACCGCGCTCGCCCTCCTGACGACGTTCGTCGTCCGCTTCGTGGCCACCGAGCTGCTGGTCTATCTGCCCCGGCGCGGCAAGGCGGAGGACACCGGCACCGCGGTGGAGCGCGAGAAGGAAGGCACACCGTGAACGTCGGTACGCGTCACGACGGTACGCACGCCATCGGTGCGCGGCACGACGGTTCGCTCCCCGCGGGGCCGCACTCCGGTGCGGCCCCGCGGGGCCCGCTGGCGCGGATCCTCCCCGAGGACGTCGTCTGCCACGCGTACGCGGGCGACCCGGACGGCGTCGTCCTGCACCCCGACGAGGAGGCGATGGTCGCGCGGTCCGTGGAGAGCCGCCGCCGCGAGTTCGCCACCGGCCGCTACTGCGCCCACCGCGCCCTGGAGGAGCTCGGGCACCCCACCGACGCCCTGCTCGCCGACCCCAGGGGCGGCCCGCTCTGGCCCTCCGGTGTCGTCGGCAGCATCACGCACTGCGACGGCTACCGGGCGGCCGTGGTCGCACGGAGCGCGAGCGTCCGGTCGGTGGGCATCGACGCCACGCCGAACGACCCGCTGCCGGAGGGGGTGCTCGAAGCCATCGGCCTGCCCGCCGAGCGGCGGCGCGTCGGGGAGCACCTGGGGCGGTGGCCCGCGGTGCGCTGGGACCGCGTCCTGTTCAGCGCCAAGGAGAGCATCTACAAGACCTGGTATCCGCTCACCCGCCGCCCCCTCGGATTCGAGGAGGCCGACGTCACGATCCACCGGTCCGCGGACCCCGGCACCGGCTCGTTCACGGCGAGGATCCTGCCGCCCGTGGGCGCGCTCGGCTTCCCGCAGGAGCTCGAGGGGCGCTGGCTGGCGCTGCACGGCCTGGTCCTCACGGCGATCGCGCTGCGGCCGGGGGCGAACTGACCGCTAGAGCGACACCAGGGGCGAAGGAGAACAAGGCACGGCACGAGCGCCGTTCCGGACCGGGGGGAGCACCGGTCCGGAACGGCGCTTTCCGTCACGGGGGACGTTGACGGGAAGCGCCGTTCCGGTTCCGGCAGGCCGGAAGGGCCCCGCAGCACGCAGATGGAGCGTGTAGCCCTTCCGTGCTCCACCGTAGGGCGGCGACGCGGCGCCCGCGTACCCCTACCCCGCCCCGCCGAACCCGTATCCGCGCCCTGTCCGTCAGGGCAGCAGGCGCTGTGAGAGGTCCTCGATGAGCTTGTCGACGGAGAACGGCGCGAGCAGGTCCGGCACCGTCAGGTCGTCCACGATCAGGCCGAGCATGGCGAGGTAGAGCAGGACCACGCTGGTGCGGTCGCCCGGCAGGCCCGCGGTCAGGTGGAAGTCGATGTTCGCCTCCAGCTGCTCGGTCATGAAGCGGCTCAGCTCGGCGTGGAGTTCGGGGCGGCGGGTGGCTTCCAGGCGCATCTCGAGGAGCGCGAGGTGGCTGCTGCGGTCGGCGCGCATGCGCTCGAGGAGCTGCTTGAGGAGCGTGACGACCAGCTCCCTGGACGGCGCCTCGCGCATGGTGTCGGCGAGCTCGGCCTCCTTGGGCGTGAGCCGCTCCTGGACCCGGCGCATGACCTGGGCCAGGAGGTCGGCGCGGTTGCTGAAGTAGTTGCTGGCGGTGCCCTTGGGGACGGCCGCCTCCGTGTCGAGCGCGCGCAGCGTCAGGCCGCGCGACCCTTCGCGGGCGAGCACCTCGATGGCGGCGTCGAGGAGGGCGGTGCGGCGGGCGGGGTTCTGCCTCATGACGGTCTCGGGGGTCCTCTCGGTCTAACCACTTCATTCAGAGTACACCGCTTGACGTACCCTCAGAGGAGTCCTGATGCGAGCCCCCTCCCACTCCGCCCGCGTCGGAGGGGCACCCACGCCCACCTGACAAGGCCGCGAGTAACGGGCGGGCGGGTGGGAGACATCCCGCCGCGAAGCGGCGGGCACATGCGCGACAAGCCGCACCCGACAACCGGCCGGACGGCAGCCGGTCGAGCTGCTGGACAGCCGCCCACCCGCCCCGGGTCCAGGGCGAGCGGGCGGCGGAGGGGGCGGCGGCGCTACGCGGCGGGCACGGCGTCCGGCGTGGCGAACTGCGTGCGGTACAGCTCCGCGTAGCGCCCGCTCTCGGCGAGCAGCGTCTCGTGCGTACCGCGCTCCACGATCCGCCCGTCCTCGACCACCAGGATCAGATCGGCGGACCGCACGGTCGACAGGCGGTGGGCGATGACCACGGCGGTGCGCCCGGCGAGCGCCTCGCCGAGGGCCTCCTGGACGGCCGCCTCGGAGGTGTTGTCCAGGTGCGCGGTCGCCTCGTCGAGGATGACGACCCGCTGGCGGGCGAGGAGCAGCCGCGCGATGGTCATCCGCTGGCGCTCGCCGCCCGAGAGCCGGTAGCCGCGCTCGCCGACGACGGTGTCGAGGCCGTCGGGCAAGGACGCGACGAGCTCGGCGAGGCGGGCCCTGCGCAGCACGTCCCACAGCTCGTCCTCGCTCGCGCCGGGCCGGGCGAGCAGCAGGTTCGCGCGGACGGACTCGTGGAACAGGTGGCCGTCCTGGGTGACCATGCCGATGGTGTCGCGCAGGGAGTCGGCGGACAGGTCGCGGACGTCCACGCCCCCGACGCGGACGCTGCCCTCGTCGGTGTCGTACAGGCGCGGCAGGAGCTGCGCGACCGTCGACTTGCCCGCACCGGAGGAGCCGACGAGCGCGACGGTCTGGCCGGGCTCGGCCCGGAAGGACAGGCCGTGCAGGACCTCAGCGCCGCCGCGCCCGTCAAGCGCGGCGACCTCCTCCAGGGAGGCGAGGGAGACCTTGTCGGCGGCGGGGTAGCCGAAGCGGACGTCCTCGAACTCGACGGCGACGGGGCCCTCGGGCACGTCCCGTGCGTCCGGCTTCTCGTCGATCAGCGGCTTCAGGTCGAGCACTTCGAAGACCCGCTCGAAGCTGACGAGTGCGCTCATCACCTCCACGCGGGCGCCCGCGAGCGCGGTCAGCGGCGCGTACAGGCGGGTCAGGAGCAGCGCGAGGGAGACGACGGCGCCCGCTTCCAGGGTGCCTTCGAGGGCGAAGTAGCCGCCGAGGCCGTAGACGAGGGCGAGCGCGAGGGCCGACACGAGGGTGAGGGCGGTGATGAACGCCGACTGGGCCATGGCCGTGCGCACTCCGATGTCCCGCACCCGGCGGGCCCGGGCCGCGAACTCGGCGGACTCGTCGGCGGGCCGCCCGAAGAGCTTGATGAGGGTGGCGCCGGGCGCCGAGAAGCGCTCCGTCATCCGGGTGCCCATGGCGGCGTTGTGGTGCGCGGCCTCGCGCTGGAGCCGTGCCATCCGGGTGCCCATGCGCCGCGCGGGCAGCACGAACACCGGCAGGAGCACCAGGGCGAGCAGGGTGATCTGCCAGGAGAGCGCGAGCATCACGCCGAGCGTGAGGAGCAGCGTGACGAGGTTGGAGACCACACCCGAAAGAGTGTTGCTGAAGGCGCGTTGGGCGCCGATCACGTCGTTGTTGAGGCGGCTGACGAGCGCTCCGGTGCGGGTGCGCGTGAAGAACGCGACGGGCATGCGCTGTACGTGGTCGAAGACGGCGGTGCGCAGGTCGAGGATCAGGCCTTCGCCGAGGGTCGCCGACAGCCAGCGGCTGAGGATGCCGAAGCCCGCCTCGGCCACCGCGATGACGGCGATGAGCAGGGCGTACCGCACGACGAGCGAGGACTCGGCGCCGGAGACGACGGCCTCCACCACGCGCCCGGCGAGGATCGGGGTCGCCACGGCGAGCATCGCGGTGACGACGCTCAGGACGACGAACTGCGTGATGCGGCGGCGGTGCGGGCGGGCGAAGACGGCGATGCGCCGCAGGGTCGCGCGGGCGAAGGGGCGGCGTTCCTGCTGGGCGTTCATGACGCTGTACATCTGCGTCCACGCGGTGGTTTCCATGCTCATGGAGAGAACCGTAAGACCTCAAGTAATGTTGAGGTCAAGCGCGGAGCCGAAGCACTCGACTGCCTCTGTCGCCTCTCTTGACCCTCCTGTACCCGCCACGTACTTTCGCTTCAATTCTTGTGGCCACTCCCTCGATTGCCCCCACTTTGACGTGAGAAGGCGAACACATGCGAGAGCTGCGAAGGCGCACTGTGCTGTCAGGGCTGTCCGGATTGCCAGCGATGGGTGGCGCGGCCGTCGCGGGCACCGCCCTCACCTCCCCCGTCGCCGAGGCCGCGCCCCGGCACGGCCGCCGGGGCCAGGAGGTCGAGAAGCTGCTCGACCGTATGACTGTCGAAGAGAAGCTGGGGCAGCTCCAGCAGCTCGCGTGGGCCTGGGACACTGGTCCCGGCGGCGGCGCGACCAAGGACGTGGAGGACGCGGCGCGCGCGGGCCGCCTCGGGTCCGTGCTCTCGGTCTTCGGGGCGAAGACCACCAACGCCCTGCAGCGCATCGCGGTCGAGGAGTCCCGGCTCGGGATTCCGCTGCTGTTCGGCCTGGACGTGATCCACGGTTTGTGGACCACGTTCCCGATCCCGCTGGCGCAGGCCGCGAGCTTCGACCCGCGGGTCACGCGGTCCGACGCGGAGGTCTCCGCGAAGGAGGCCCGCTCCCAGGGCGTGCACTGGACCTTCTCGCCGATGATGGACGTCACGCGCGAGCCGCGCTGGGGCCGGATCGCCGAGAGCTGCGGCGAGGACCCGTATCTGACGGCCGAGTTCGCGGCCGCGAAGGTCAAGGGCTACCAGGGCCGGGACGTCCGGGCCAAGGACCGCGTCGCCGCCTGCGCCAAGCACTTCGTGGCGTACGGCGGGGCCGAGGGCGGCCGCGACTACAACACCGTGGACGTGTCCGAGTCCCGGCTGCGCGAGCTGTACCTGCCGCCGTTCAAGGCGGCCCTGGACGCGGGCGTCGCCACCGTCATGGCGTCGTTCAACACGATCAGCGGCGTCCCCGCGCACGGCAACACCCACACCCTCACCGACATCCTCAAGAAGGAGTGGGGCTTCGACGGCTTCGTCGTCAGCGACTGGACGGGCGTCGCCGAGCTGATCGCGCACGGCTTCGCCGAGGACGGCGCGGCGGCGGCCGGTCTTGCCCTGACCGCGGGCGTCGACATGGAGATGGTCAGCACCCATCTGCGCGAGAACGGCAAGCGGCTGCTGCGCGAGGGGACGATCGACGAACGGCGCCTGGACGACGCGGTGGCGCGGATCCTGCGCCTGAAGTTCGCGCTCGGCCTGTTCGACGATCCGTACGTCGACGAGGGCGCCGCCATCGAGGGGCCGACGCGCGCCGCGCGCGCGGCGGCCCGCACGGCCGCGGCCCGCTCCATGGTGCTCCTGAAGAACGCCAAGGGCGCGCTGCCGCTGCGGAAGTCCGTCGCGTCCCTCGCCGTCGTCGGCCCGTTCGGCGACTCCGACGACCTGCTCGGCACCTGGGTGGTCCCGGCCGCGGCGAAGAAGTACCCGTCGGTGAAGGTCCTGGACGCGATCCGGCGGGTGGCGCCGGGCGCGAAGGTGACGTACGCGCGCGGCGTCAGCGCCGAGGGCCCCGCGGACGGCGGTGGCGGGGGCATCGCGGAGGCGGTCGCCGCCGCGCGGGCCGCCGACGTGACGGTCGTCGTCGTGGGCGAGCCCCCGGCGCTGAGCGGGGAGGCGGCGGCGCGCAGCGACATCGGGCTGCCCGGCGCGCAGGAGAAGCTGATCGAGGCGATCGCGGGGACGGGCAAGCCGTTCGTGGTGGTCCTCGTCAACGGCCGCCCCCTGACGCTCGGCGCCTGGCTGGAGCGGACGCCCGCCGTCCTGGAGGCCTGGCACCCGGGCGTGGAGGCGGGCAACGCCATCGCCGACGTGCTGTTTGGCGAAGTCAACCCGGGCGGCAAGCTGCCCGCGTCGTTCCCGCGGTCGGTCGGCCAGATCCCCGTCCACTACAACCACGAGTCGACGGGCCGCCCGTACGCCGCGGACAACAAGTACACCTCCAAGTACCTGGACCTGCCGCCGGGCCCGCGGTTCGCCTTCGGCCACGGCCTGAGCTACACGGACTTCGAGATCGGCGCGCCCCGCCTCGCCCGCACCAGCGTCGCGGCCCGCGCGCTGCGCGCGGGCGACACCGTCGAGGTGTCGGTGTCCGTCACCAACACCGGGGCGCGCGCGGGCGACGAGGTGGTGCAGCTGTACGTCCACGACATCGCGGCGAGCATCACCCAGCCGGTGCGCAGGCTGCGCGGCTTCCGGCGGGTGACGCTCGCCGCGGGCGCCTCGCGGACCGTCCGCTTCCGGCTCGGCGCGCGGGACCTCGGCTTCTGGACCAACGATCCCAGCGGTGAGTTCCTCCTTGAGGAGGGCGCGTTCGACCTCTACGTGGGCGCCAGCTCCACCACCGAGAACAAACGGCGGCTCACGGTGACGTGAGCCGCCGCCCGCGCGCCCGTCAGCCCAGCTCCAGGGTGGTGATCCCGAACACCTTGTCCCGCGCGAACTCCCGCACGGGCCCGGTGTACATACGGGCCGTCGCGAACGACGGCTTCATGCCGCGGCCCTCCACCAGGGCCACGGCGGGCGCGTTCGTCTCGGGTACGTCGATGGCGAAGGCCGCCCCGTCCAGGTCGGCGGTCAGCGCGTCGAGGAGCGCCTCTGCGTCCGCGCGGGTGTCCGCGAACAGCGGGCCGACCCGCGCCGAGTCGCGGGCCGGGCGCAGCACCCCGTACCCGGTGACCCGGCCGTCGACGACGCTCGCGACGGCGCGGTGGCCGGGCGTGGTCAGCCACGCGTCGAGGAACCGCGGCCGCGCGGCGGGGTGACAGGAGCTGTCGTACGCCGCCACGGCCTCCCTCAGCGCCGCGTCGACGGGCCGCACGTGCGCGGGCACCGGCCCCGGCGGCGTCGCGGGACCGACGTAGCGCATGGAGTCGTGGCGGTGCTCGAAGCCGGAGCGCCGGTAGTTGTCCTGCTGCGCCGGTACGCCGTCCAGGCCGACCGTGCGCTTCCCGGCGTGCGCGAGCGCGGCGCGCCAGGTGGCGCGGCCGTGACCGTGGCCGCGCAGGTCGGGGCGGACGAGGTAGAAGCCGAGGAACGCGTACGACGCGTCGTAGTTGACCACGGAGATCGCCGACACCGGCTCACCGTCGACGCGCCCCACGAAGAAGCCCTCCGGGTCCTGGGCGAAGAAGCATTCGCTGTCCCTCAGCCCCGGGTTCCAGCCCTCCTGCGCCGCCCAGGCGGTGACGACGCGCCAGTCCTCGCGGGTGGCGGTGGTGACGGCGAGTTGCCCGGGGGCGGGGTGCCCGGGGCCGGGGCGCTCAGGGCCGGGGCCCTCGGGGACGGGGTGCCCAGGGGCGGGCTGTTCGGGGGTGGGCCGTCCGGGGGCCGAATTCTCCATCGCCGCACCTTCCTTGAGTGTGCGCGCCGTGCGCGCGGCTCCCCCATCCTGCCCCGCGCGACCCCGCGCTCAACGCTCCGGCCCCGCGAGCCCCATCTGGTCGGCGAGCGCGTCCATCTCGGCGCGCAGCAGCGTGCCCGCCCGGTGCCCCATCCCCGTGAACAGGCCCTGCGCCTCAAGGCTGACCACGCCGTGCAGCCGGACCCACGCGGTGACGGTGCCCGCGAGCGCGGTGGCGGGGTCGGCCCGTGGCGCGTGGCTCCTGACCCACTCCTCCACGGGAGGGCTCTGGTTCAGCCAGAACCGCATCTCGGCGCGCAGTTCCAGGGCGGCGCCCCGGCAGTCACCCTGCCCCAGGACGCCGAGCAGCGGGCCGAGCACCGCCCGCGCGCGGTCGACGGTCTCCGGGGGCGCGTGGTAGCCGGGCGACGGCGTGCCCGCCAGGAGCAGATAGACGTGCGGCGCCGCGACGGCCCAGGCCCGGAAGGCCTCACCGAGGGCGAGGAGCTGACGGCGGGGCGGGGCACCGGCGACGCGGTCGGCGGCCGAGCGCAGGGCGGCGGCAGCGTCGTCGTAGCCGTCGCTGATGAGCTCGGTGAGCAGGTCGTCGCGCTTGCGGAAGTACTTGTAGAGGGCCGGTCCCGTGAGGCCGAGCCGCTTGGCGACGGCGTTGAGGCTGAGCGCGGGGGCGCCGCCCGCGCGGATCTGCTCCAGGGCGGCCTCTTTGATCTCGGCGCGCACCTGGTCGCGGTAGCGCTGGCGGGGGGTGGTGGCGCTGCTCGTTGGGTCCGGCATGGGCATGGCGGGGTCCCTCCTGCTGGATCGATGGGCCATCGCTGTGGTTAGTGATTCTAACTGGAGCAAGAGGGGCCTTGACGAGGGAGGAGGGTGAGATGCATGCTCGAGTTAGAGCTTCTAACTCACACGTGAAGCTCACTCGCCCGAGAGAGGACCGACCATGCGCCACACCCCTTCGCCCCAGCGGCACACCTCGGCCACCGCGACGCCGAGTCCGGCCCCCGCCGAGACCGTCACCGAAGTCGTCCTGCCCGGCGTCGTCGAGCCCGAGGGCCTCGCGGTGCGCCACCGCCCCGCCCCGGCCCCCGCGCCCGGCGAGGTGCTGCTCGCCATGGAGGCCACCGGCGTCTCCTTCGCCGAGCAGCAGATGCGGCGCGGCAAGTACTTCGACCAGCCGCCGTTCCCCTTCGTGCCGGGCTATGACCTGGTGGGCCGCGTGGCCGCCACGGGCGCGGGCGTCGACCCGGCGCTCGTCGGGCGGCGGTTCGCCGCGCTCACCAAGACCGGCGCCTGGGCGAGCCACACCCTCGTGCCCGCCGCGGACCTCGTCGCCGTGCCGGAGTCCGTCGCCCCACAGGACGCCGAGACGCTCGTGGTGAACGGCATCACGGCCTGGCAGATGCTGCACCGCACGGCGAAGGTCGAGGCGGGCGACACCATCGTGGTCCTCGGCGCGAACGGCGGCGTGGGCTCCGCACTCGTCCAGCTCGCCCGCGTCGCGGGCGTGCGCGTGCTCGGCACCGCGTCGCCCCGCCACCACGACCGGCTGCGCGCGCTCGGCGTCACCCCCGTCGACTACCGCGACCCCGAGCTGTACGGACGGCTGCGCGGACTCGCCCCGAACGGGGTGCGGGCGGTCTTCGACCACGTGGGCGGCGAGGGCGTGGTGGAGTCGTTCCGGCTGCTCGCGCCGGGCGGCACGCTGGTGTCGTACGGAACGGCCTCCACCCGCGACGTGACCGGCTCGTCGAAGGCCCCCGTCCTGAAGCTGTTCGCGCGCCTCGCGCTGTGGAACGCCCTGCCGAACGCGCGGCGCGCGCACTTCTACAACATCTGGGCCGGGCGGCGGCGCACGGATGCCTTCCGCGCGCGGCTGCGCGAGGACCTCGGGCAGGTCCTCGCCCTGCTCGCCGAGGGCCGCCTCACGGCGCAGGTCGCCGCGCGCGTCCCGCTGTCGCGCGCGGCCGAGGCCCTGCGGCTCGCGGAGTCCGGCACGGTCGCTGGCAAGGTGGTTCTCGTCCCGGACGGACCGGAGTACACCGCAGGCACGGACGGCGCAGACGGCACGGACGGCACGGACGGCACGGAGCGCACCGGGGGTACGGACGGCGCCGGGTACACCGAGGGCACGGACGGCCCGGCGAGCGGTTCCGCCGGCTCCGGCGCGTGAGCGGGCCACCGCTCTCACCTGCCGCCATTCCAGGACGATTTCACCCCATCCCGCGCGGAATTCGCCTGTACCGCCCCCGAGTGGCCGCTCTCCGGAGAAGGTGGTGCGAGCACTCATCCGAACCGCCGTCACCTGGGAGGCACCCGTGCAGCAGCACCATCCATCAGGAGCCCGCGCGCGCAAGCGGCGTCGCGGCCGGGCGGGCGGGGCCTTCGCCTCGCCTCCCGAACAGCTGCTCTTCGGGGGGCGGTTGCGGGGTTCCTGGGGGTGGACCGTGCACGAGGGGGCGGGGCCGCGGTCGTCGTTCCTGACGATCCTGCGGCAGATCCCCTCGCTCGCCGGACACACCGCGTCCCTCGCCTGGCGCGCCGACCCCGTGGCCCTGGTGGTCGTGGCCGTGGCACAGCTCGGGCAGGCCGCCGCCACCGCGTTCGGCCTGCTGGCCACCAACCGCGTCCTGGTGTCGCTGTTCGCCGCGGGCCCGACCGCGGACCGCGTGCGGGACGCGCTGCCTTCCCTCCTCTGGGTCGCCGCCGCCAGCGCGCTCGCGGCGACGCTGCGGGCCGTGTCCTTCGCGGCCTCCGGCAGGCTCGGGCCGAAGGTGGAGCGCATCGCGGGTCTCTCCATGCTGGAGCCGGTCATCCGGGTGGAGATGGAGCACATGGAGCGCGCCGACTTCCACGCCGCCCTTGACTCCGGGCAGCACGGCCAGACCGCGGCGCGCCGCCTGATCGAGCACACCCTCGGGATCGTCGAGGCCCTGATGGCGCTGCTCGCGGTCAGCGGGGTCCTCGCCGTGCTGCACCCGGCGCTGCTTCCGCTGCTCGTCGCCGTGATCGTGCCGAAGGCGTGGGGCACCGTGCGGGCGGCGCGCAGGACGTATGAGTCGGTGCAGGTGTGGCTGGAGCACGTACGCCAACTGGGGGCGCTGCGGCGGTTGTTGATCTCGCAGGACGCGGCGCCGGAGCTGCGGGTGCACGGCGCGGGTCCGTTCCTGCTCGACCAGTTCGACCGCATGGCCGCGCAGGCGGCGGACGAGCAGACCCGGCTCGCGCGCCTGGAGGCCCGCACCGACCTGGCCACGTCGGCGGTGTCGGGGGTGACGGCGGCGGGCACGTACGCCCTGCTGGCCTGGCTCCTCACGCAGGGGCACATGCCGCTCGCGTCGGGCGCGACGGCCGTGCTCGCGATGACGAGCGGCACGGCGGGCCTGCGCCGTCTGGTGACGAACATTCACCATCTGTACGAGCAGAGCCTGTTCATGACGGATCTGATGCGGGCCCGCGACGAGGCCCGCAAGCGCGCCATCCCGTCCGACGGGACACCGGTGCCCGAGCCGCCCGCCGAGATCGTCTTCGACAAGGTGACGTTCCGCTACCCCGGGCGGGAGCGGCCCGCGCTCGACGACGTGTCCCTGACCGTCCGCAAGGGCCAGGTGATCGCCCTGGTCGGCGCGAACGGCTCGGGCAAGACGACGCTCAGCAAGCTCCTCGCGGGCCTGTACCTGCCCTCGCGCGGCACCGTGTCCTGGGACGGCGCCGACCTGCGGACGCTGTGCAGGGACGAGGTGTTCGGGCACATGGCGCTCGTGCCGCAGGACTTCCAGCGGTGGCCGTTCACGGCCCGCGCGAACGTGGCGATCAGCCGCCCGGGCGCGATCCACGACGCCGAGCGCCTGGACGCGGCCGCCGCGTACGCCGACGCGCACCGCGTCCTTGACGAACTCCCGCACGGCTGGGACACCTTGTGCGAGAAGGGGTACGTGGGCGGCGTCGACCTGTCCGGCGGCCAGTGGCAGCGCATCGCCCTGGCGCGCGCCTACTTCCGTGACGCGGCGGTCCTCATCTGCGACGAGCCCACCAGCAGCATGGACCCGGCGGCCGAGATCGACGCGTTCGACAAGATCCGCGCCCTCGCCGCGGCCGAGCAGACGATCGTGCTCGTGACGCACCGGCTGCACAGCGTCAAGGAGGCCGACGTCATCTACGTCCTGGACGAGGGCAGGCTCGTCGAGCACGGCGACTTCGCGACGCTCATGGCCACCGAGGGGCCGGGGGTGTTCCGGCGGCTCTTCGAGCTCCAGTCGCACCAGTACCGCACGGACCCGGTCGAGGGCCCGGACGCCCCGCCGGTGCCGCCGCCCGCCACCGGCACCCTGGACGGCGTGCCCGCGCAGTCCCGCGGGTCCCGTCGCGCCCCCGGCGCTACTCCTGCGGGCGGTTCGAGCTCAGGCGGTTGACGCGCAGGGCCAGTTGGATCTCCAGGGCGCGTTCGGGCGCGTTCCAGTCCGCGCCCAGGAGGCGGGCGGTGCGGTCCAGGCGCTGGACGACGGTGTTCACGTGGACGTGCAGCACGTCCTTGGCGCGGACCGGGCTCGCGCCCTGGTCGAAGTAGGCCTCCAGGGTGCGGACGAGGTCGGTGCCGCGCCGCGCGTCGTAGTCGAGGACGGGGCCGAGGACGCGCCGGACGTATCCGGCGACGTCGGTCCGCTCGCCGAGGAGCACCCCGACGAAGCCGAGGTCCGCCAGGCTCGCGCCCGCCCCGGTGCGGCCGAGCGCGGTCAGCGCCCGCAGACAGCGCAGGGCCTCGGTGTGGGCGGCGGGCAGCAGGGCCGCTCCCGCGGCGGGGCCCGCGGCGCCGACGGTGACCTCGGTGCCGAGGGCCTCGCCGAGCTCGGCGGCCAGGCGCGCGGCGAGCGGTCCTGGCTCGGCGGTGGGGGCGAGCAGGACGACGTGGCCGCCGTGCGGGCCCGCGAGGCCGCGCAGGGTGCGGGCGCGGCGGGTCGCGTGGAAGGCCAGGCGGGTGCGCAGGTCCGGCTCGCAGTGCAGGACGAGGACGCTGGCCGCCTCGGTGAGGTCCACGCCGAGGCGGCGGGCGCGCAGGGCGAGGCTGCCCGCGCGGCGCGGGTCGGTGGCGTGGGCCTCGGTGAGCAGGTCGTCGAGGAGCTCCCCGCGTACCCGGTCCTCGGCCTCGGCCACCGAGCGGCGCAGGAGCAGCAGCAGTGCCGTGTCGAGGCTGGCGCGTTCGAACAGGCGCCGGTCGCTGTCGGTCAGGTCGGGGCGTCCGCTCAGGGCGATGCTGCCGAGGAGTTCGGGCCCGGCGAGGACGGCGGAGACCCAGATGCCGTCGACGGGCACGGCGCGCCCGCCGGAGCGGGAGGCGGCGACGCCGCGCTCGGGCGCGGTGGGCGTGGCGGCGCCGACGCGGGCGAGTTCCTGTCCTTCGGCGTCCTGGATGACGAGGCCGCCGTCGAGGAGCGCGGCGATCTCGGCGGCGACGTCGGCGACGTCGCCGCCGCGCAGCACGATGTCGGTGAGCCGGTCGTGGGTCTCGGCGGCGCGGCGCATGGCCTCGCTCTGCGCGTGCGCGGTGGCCGTCGCGGTGTTGAGCTCGACGAGCGCGGCGCGGGTCTCCTCCAGGCGGCGCGCGCTGTCGATGGCGACGGCGGCGTGGTCGGCGAGCGAGGCGAGGAGCGCGATCTGGTCGGGGGCGAAGTCGCGCGGGGCGCGGTCGGCGGCGTAAAGGACGCCGATGACGCGGCTGCCCACGCGCAGCGGCACTCCGAGGATGCCGCGCAGGCCCTCCTCGCCGACGCCGGTGTCGATGGCGGCGGTGTGCTTGAAGCGGGTGTCGACGCGGTAGTCGGCGCTGGCGTAGGGGCGGGCGGTCTGGGCGACGAGGCCGCCGAGGCCCTCGCCCATGCCGAGCCGCAGCTGCTGGAAGGTGGCGGAGGCGCAGCCGTCGGTGACGCGCATGAACGTGTCGCCCGCGCCGGGGTCGTTGAGCGTCAGGTACGCCACGTCGGTGCGCAGGAGCAGCCGGGCGCGGCGCACGATGGCGCGGAGCACCGCGTCGGGGTCGGTGAGGGCGGCCAGGTCGCTGGCGGTGTCGAACAGCGCGGACAGTTCGGCCTCGCGGCGCCGGTGCTGGTCGAGGGTGCGGCGGACGGCGAGGGCCGCCTCGGTGGCCTCGTCGATGAGGGCGAGGTCCGACCGGCCCGCCCCGGCCGCCCGCGCGGCGGCCGCGGGGCGGGCGAAGTGCTCGGCCGGGGCGTGCCGCCCGAGCAGGGCGAGCAGCTCCCGCAGGGCCGCGGCGGCGTCACCGCGGCCCGGCGCGGCGCCGCCACCGGCGGGGTGGGCGTGGGCGGTTGCCATGGGCGGCTGCCTTCCGGGGACTTCACGGGGTACGGGGCACGGAGCACGGGGCACGAGCGCGGGCCCGTGGTCCTCACGCGCGTTCGCCGGAGCGTACCGGCGCGGGCGCGGGCGGGGCCTGGCGCGCGGGCGCCGGCCCTTCGGGGCGGGCGAGGTCGCGGCCCCGGGTCTCGCGGGCTAGCGCCACCGTCACGGTGGTGACCACGGCGGCCAGGCACACGTACAGGGCCACGGGCGTCGAGGAGTCGTACTCCTTGAGGAGCTCCACGGCGATGATCGGCGCGAGGGCGCCCGCGACGATGGAGGCGAGCTGTGAGCCCATCGAGGCGCCGGAGTAGCGCACCTTGGTGTCGAACATCTCGGAGATGAAGGCGGCCTGCGGCCCGTACATGGCGCCGTGCAGGAGCAGTCCCACGGTCACCGCCGCCGTGATCACGGCGAACGACTCGGAGTCGACGAGCGCGAAGAACGCGAACGCCCACAGGGACATGCCCACAGAGCCGATGAGCGTCACCGGGCGCCGCCCGATCCGGTCGGAGAGGGCGCCCCAGGCGGGGATGGCGGCGAAGTGCACGGCCGAGGCGATCAGGACGGCGTTCAGCGCGGTGCTCTTGGGCAGGTCCAGGTGCTTGGTGACGTACACGAGGACGAAGGAGGTGAGGACGTAGTACGAGATGTTCTCGCCGAAGCGCGTGCCGATCGCCGTGAGGACCTGGCGCCAGCTGTCGCGGAACACCTGGACGACGGGCGCCTGTTCCTTCTCCCCCTCGACGGCGGCGGCCTTGGCCTGTGCTTCGAGGAACAGCGGCGACTCGCTGACGGAGATGCGGATCCACAGCCCGATCATCACGAGGACGCCGGACAGCAGGAACGGGATGCGCCAGCCCCAGGCCTCGAAGGCGGCTTCGGACTGCACGGCGGCGAGGAGCGCGAGCACGCCGGTGGCGAGGAGGTTGCCGCCGGGTGCGCCCGACTGCGGCCAGGACGCCCAGAATCCGCGGTGCTCGGGGCCGCCGTGCTCGGAGACGATCAGGACGGCGCCGCCCCATTCACCGCCGAGCGCGAAGCCCTGCACCAGGCGCAGCACGGTGAGCAGGATGGGCGCGCCCACGCCGATGGCGGCGTAGGTGGGCAGCAGGCCCATCGCGAACGTGGAGCCGCCCATCAGGAGCAGGCTGAGGACGAGGAGCTTCTTGCGTCCGACCTTGTCGCCGAAGTGCCCGAACACGACGCCGCCGAGCGGGCGGGCGAGGAAGCCGATGGCGTAGGTGACGAAGGCGATGAGGGTGCCGGTGAGCGGGTCGGCGGTGGGGAAGAACAGCTCGTTGAACACGAGCGCGGCGGCGGAGCCATAGAGGAAGAAGTCGTACCACTCGATGGTGGTGCCGATGAGGCTGGCGGCGACGATGCGCCGCAGCTTCGCGGGGGCGGTGGCGGCCGGGGCGGCCGAAGGGGGCGGTGGAGCCGCTGCGGGGGAGGCCATCTGCACCACTTCCAGGTGTCGCGCGGGGACGGTTTCGTCGCCACACCGTAGGAAGGCGCAGGTCACCTGCGTATGTGAAGGGGCACCACAGTTTCGACGGCCGAGGTGGGCGTGGCCACCATGGGGCGCTCGGCCGCTCGCCTCAGTCGCCGGGGCGGTCCGCGCGGCTGCCGTCGACCTTGACGACGACGGTGTCGTCCGGGGCCACGACGCGGCCGTCGTCGGCGTGCACCCGCAAGGGCCCGAGGGGGCGTGCGTCGCGACGGTCCACCAGGCGGGAGTGCGGCTCGCCGGGGGTGAAGGAGTGGGCCTCGCCCCACTGCCGGAGCGCGACGACGACCGGGAAGAGGTCCTGGCCCTTGGGCGTCAGGACGTACTCGCGGTAGGCGCTGCCGTCGGACGCGGGCACCTGGTCGAGGATGCCGCTGGCGACGAGGGCGCGCAGCCGGGCGGTGAGGATGTTCTTCGCGACGCCGAGGCCGCGCTGGAACTCGCCGAAGCGCCGCTTGCCGTCGAAGGCGTCACGCACGATCAGCAGGGACCACCAGTCCCCCACGGCGTCCACCGAGCGGGCCACCGGGCAGTCGCTGTCGTCGAAGCTGGTCCGTTTCACCATGGTCGCCGCCTTCCCGGGCCCCACCTCATCTGGTTGCAACATGCTACCAGTCGGGCTTACGGTCATCTGGTATCAACTTGAAACCACTTTGGGGGTACGGATGGCTGTCGAGCACCAGAAGACCGACCACGCGAGCGGCGCGCGGGGCGCGGGCCCCTCGCGCGCCACGGTCCTGCTGTTCGCCGTCGCCAGCGGCTCGGCGGTGGCGAACGTGTACTTCGCCCAGCCGCTCCTGGCCACGCTCGGCCAGAGCTTCGGCGTCGGCCAGGGCGCGGTCGGCGCCGTGGTGACGGCCACGCAGATCGGTTACGGCCTCGGCCTGTTCCTGCTCGTGCCGCTCGGCGACAGGATCGACCGCAGAAAGCTGATCACCGCGCAGTCGGCGCTGCTCGCGGCCGCCCTGGTGGCCCTCGGCACGGCGAGCGGCGTGCCCGTGCTGCTCGCGGCGGCCGCCTCGGTGGGCTTCCTCGCCGTCGTCACCCAGTCCCTGGTCGCCTACGCGGCCGCCCTGGCCGGGCCCGAGCGGCGCGGCACGGTCGTCGGCCAGGTCACCAGCGGCGTCGTCCTCGGCATCCTGCTCGCCCGCACCGTCTCGGGCCTGCTTTCCGACCTCGCGGGCTGGCGCTCCGTCTACCTCGGCTCCGCGGCCCTGACCCTGCTCCTGGCCGCCGCCCTGCACCGCGCCCTGCCGCGCGAGGCCGCGCCGCGCGAGCGGCTGCCCTACCTCAGCCTGCTGCGCTCCACGCTCGGCCTCTTCCTGCGCGAACCGGCCCTGCGCACCCGGGCCTTGTTCGCGCTGCTCGTCTTCGCCGCGTTCAGCACCCTGTGGAGCGGCGTCGCCCTGCCGCTCAGCGCCGAGCCGTACTCCCTGTCGCACACCGCCATCGGCGCGTTCGGCCTCGTCGGCGCGGCGGGCGCGCTCGCCGCCGCGCCCGCCGGGCGCCTGCACGACCGGGGGCACGCGGACGCGACCACGGGCGCCGCGCTCGCGCTGCTGCTCCTGTCGTGGATTCCCCTCGCCCTGACCGGCCGGTCCCTGTGGGCGCTCGCGGTGGGCGCGGTCCTGCTCGACCTGGCCGTGCAGGCCGTCCACGTCACCAACCAGAGCGTCATCTACGCCCTCAGGCCCGACGCGGGCAGCCGGGTCATCGGCGGCTACATGATGTTCTACTCCGCGGGCAGCGCCGTCGGCGCCCTCGCCTCGACGAGCCTGTACGCGGCGGCGGGCTGGGGGGCGGTGTGCGTGCTCGGCGCCGCATTCAGCGTCCTGGCCCTCGCGCTGTGGGCGGGCGGGCGGCGGCGGGTCAGGTAGCGGTCCAGCCGCCGTCCAGGCTCAGGGAGGCGCCGGTGACGTAGCCGGAGTGCGGGCCGCACAGCCACAGGGCCGCGGCGGCGACCTCCTCCGGCTCGGCGAGGCGCTTGAGCGGGGAGCGGGCGAGGAGCACGTCGGCGACCACCTCGTCCGGGGCGATGCCATGGGCGCGGGCCTGGTCGTGGATCTGGCCCTCGACCAGGGGGGTGCGGACATAGCCGGGGCTGACGCAGTTGCTGGTGACGCCGTGCGGGGCGCCCTCGACGGCGGTGACCTTGCTGAGGCCTTCGAGGGCGTGCTTGGCGGCGACGTACGCCGATTTGTACGCGCTGGCGCGGGTGCCGTGGACGCTGGAGATGTTGACGACGCGGCCCCAGCCCCGCGCGTACATGTGCGGCAGGGTCCGCCGCAGGAGCAGGAACGGGGCGGTGACCATCACCCGCTGGATGAGGGCGAAGCGCTCGGGCGGGAAGTCCGTGAGCGGCGCCACGTGCTGGAGCCCGGCGCTGTTCACCAGGATGTCGACGGCTGCGGGGAGCCCCGCGATCGCCTCGGCGTCGGCGAGGTCCGCGGTGTGCGCGTGCCCGCCGATCGCGTCGGCGACGGCCTTGGCACCGGCCGCGTCGACGTCGACGACGTGCGTGTCGGCCCCGGCCGCCGCGAGCGCCGTCGCGCAGGCCCGGCCGATGCCGCTGCCGCCGCCGGTGACGAGGGCGGTACGGCCCCGCAGGCCGGGCGAGCCGAGGTGGGGAGCGTGGGACGCGAAGGGAGGGGTTCCGCTGGTCATGGCCGGAAAGATAGGAGCGGTGCGCGGCCGCGCCCATGGGACCGGACGCCACACTCGCGGCCGCTCGCGTGGTGTCCAGCCCCATGGGGGCGGCGTCAGGTGTCGAGCCCCCAGGCAACGCCGAGCCGATGGGCCGCGCACAGGCCGACGTCCAGGAGGTGGGCGCCTGCCGTGCCGCACCGCTCGCCGCCGCTGCCCGGGGCGACGGGCTGGCCGTGTGCCATGCCGGTGATGGCGTACGTCTCCACCACGGGCTCGCCCCGCGGCGAGCGGTAGACGGCGTGCGGGTACCCGGCGACGGTGCCGGTGGCGTCGGGCGTCTGGTCGGCGCCGTGCACGTCGGTCCACTGCTCCATCAGGTCGGTCATGTTGACGACGCCCACCTTGGCGTCGGCGGTGCCGTGCAGGACGGTCAGGCGCGGCCAGGGGCCGCCGTAGCCGGGCCGCGCGGCCCGCACCCGCTCGCCCCACTGCCGGGGCCCGAGCCCGCCGCCCACGCTCATGCACACCCATGGCGAGAGGGCGGCCTCCGCGCAGCCGTAGGGCAGGCCCGCGACCACGCCGCCCGCCGCGAACTTCTCGGGGTACGCCGCCATCATCACGGAGGTCATCCCGCCGCCCGCGGAGAGCCCGGTGACGTACACCCGCCGGGAGTCCCCCGCGGTGTCGAGGACGTGCCGGTCCACCATCTGCGCGACGGACGCGGCCTCGCCGCGGCCGCGCGCGGTGTCGGCGGCCTGGAACCAGTTGAAGCACGACGAGAGGTTGTTGGCGGTCTGCTGCTGGGGCAGGACGAGGGAGAAACCCCACCGCTCCGCGAGCTCGGTCCAGCCGCTGCCGGTGCCGTATCCGGCGGCGTTCTGGGTGCAGCCGTGCAGGGCGACGACCACCGGCCGCCCGGCGGGCAGCCCGTCCGGCACGTACCGGAACATCCTCAGCTGGCCGGGGTTGGTGCCGAATCCGGTGACTTCCTGGACGGGCGCCGCCGCCCGGCCGGGTGCCGCGCCGGTCACGGGCGGGGCCGCGGTGGCGCGGGGCGCCGCGACCAAGGGCAGGGCGACAAGGAGGGCGTAGAGGGCGGCGGCGAGGGCGCGCCCGCCCCGGCGGCGGCGGTCGTGGGGTGCGGCTCTGGTCTTCGTCATGCGCTGGGACTGTAGGAGCCGGTGCGGGCGGCCCCTATGGCGCTCGGGGCCACAACCGGGCCGCCGCCCCTGTGGGCAGGGACCGGAGGTCAGCCCTGCCCCGGGTCCCCGAGCAGGTCGCGGCAGTGCGCGCGGGCCGGCTCGGAAAGGAGCGGCCGCCACCGGGTGAACAGCGCGAGCAGGTCCGCCCCGTACCGGTCACGGGCCTCGGGGTTGACCGCGACGATGTCCAGTTCGTTGGCGACGGTGAGCTCGGCGAAGTCCCGGCGCTCCGCCGGGCCCGGGTGCACCCGGCCGCCGGTGAAGCGGTCGACGAACGTCCCCTCGTCGTCGGCCAGTTCGGGGTGGGAGGCGTCCCGGTCGCACGAGGCGTACAGGTGCACGAGCGCTTCGGCCTCGACGCCGATCGCCGCCGCGAGCTCCGCCCTGCGCCCCACGTCGAGGAGGACCACCGGGAATCCGTCGGTGCCGTAGAACGCGTGGCACAGACCGGCCGACACCAGGGCCGGGCGGGCGCCCCAGGCGGCGAGGAGGTCGCTGACGCGCACCAGATGCGCGAAGAGCGTGCCCCCGGGGTGCTCGACGCCTTCGGCACCGGCCGCGCGCAACATCGCGAGCGCCCGCTCCCGGGCCCGCTCCGCTGGCTGTTCCGTCATCCCACTCCCCTGCCCCGGGGCGTCTTGGCGCCCCGTCAGGTCCTATGGTCCGTCAGGAGAGCCGCGCCCGCGCGCCCTTATGTGCGCGCACTTCGTGGCGTCGGCGGGGAAGGCCACCTCGGTCTCCTCCTCCATGGTGGCGAAGAAGCCGCGCCCGTCGCGGGTCTGCCGGGTGGTGGACCAGGAGTAGTCGCCGCCGCAGGCCTGGGCGAGCAGCACGTGCAGGGTCTCGCGGGCGACGCCCTGGTCCCGCCAGCGGACCACGACGTCGATGGTGTGGATGAGGCCGCGGCGGCAGACGTGGCAGATCTGGAAGTCCAGCCTGCCGACGGTGCGGCCGCCGGGGTCGAGGGCGGCGAGGGTCTGGCGGGCCGCACCGTCGTCCTTCGCGGGCGCGTCGCGCACGAAGTGGACCACGGGCGGCTCCGCCGAACCGTTCATGCCGTTCGTCGGGCCCTTCGGGGTCCGCCCGCGTGCCTGCCGCCCCTGGTGCGGCGCTCCTTGAACGCCCACTCCAGCTTCGGCTCCATGGCGAAGCGGAAGGCGCGTTGCACGGGCGGGGTGCACAGCAGCGTGACGACGGTGGCCGCGGCGAGGGTCACCGCGACCTCGCCGAGCGGCTGGTGGATCCAGTCGTGCTCGTACCAGTCCCAGAAGCGGGAGCCCTTGGCGAGGAAGCCGTGCAGGAGGTAGCCGTACAGGGTGCCCGCGCCGAGCGCGGTGAACCACAGGGTCCGGCCCGGCACCCACGCGAAGAAGCACGCCACCAGGATCATCGAGCAGCCGAACAGGGCCAGCGTCATCAGCGGGCCCGTCCAGGCGGGGGCGGCCAGTTCCTGCGCGGCGTCGCGGCGGTAGAACCAGGCCGCGTTCATCCGGGGCGCCGCCCAGTAGGCGCACACCAGGGCCGCGGCGCCGATCGGCAGGGCCAGCAGGCGCGCCTCGCGCCGCCGCACCATCTGGAAGTGCTCCGGCTTCAGGCACACGCCGAGGACGAAGAACGGCAGGAACTGCAGGACGCGCTGGAAGTCGACGTCGTCGCCGATGTGCGGGGACACCGAGGCGAGGGCGGCGACGGCGAGCGCGACCGGCACCGGCCACCGCAGCACCTTCCACAGCGGGGTGGTCAGGCGCCAGATGAACAGGGCCGCCAGGAACCAGGTGAGGTACCAGGGGTCGAGCAGGCTGATGGGCTGGGCCGGGTCGTCGTCCGCCCACCGCTTGAACAGCGTGTACGCGATCTCGAAGAGCACGTAGGGAACGGCGATGCCGGTGACGAGGCGCCGCATCCGGCCGGGCGCGGCGTCGAAGCTCTTGGAGAAGTAGCCAGAGATCACGATGAACGCCGGCATGTGGAAGGTGTAGACGCTGATGTAGAGCGCGGCGGCCGCCCGGCTGTCGTCGCGCAGGGGCTCCCAGGCGTGGCCCATCGCCACCAGGACGATGGCCAGGTACTTGGCGTTGTCGAAGAACGAGTCGCGCTTGGGCACCGGCTTGGGCGCGGGGGCGGCGGGCCCCGGCTGCCGTTCGACCGGCGGCCGCGCGGGAACCTGCCCCAGCGAGGGCGGGACCGCGAGCTTCAAGGTGTCACTGTGCACGGCGCCTCCCTGAGGAACGCGTGGAACGCGCGTCCTCGTTTATGCGTCTTAGGGAGGTTGGGAGCGGCGTGCTGTGACTGGACATCGCGAGCACACTCTCATTTCTCGTGCGCCCCGAACAACCCTCCAGCGTGTGAGGCTTCGCATGCGCATGCGCCCCGCGCGGGGGGTGGTTCGCGCGGGGCGCAGGACGGGCGGCCGTCCGGCCGGGTGTGCTACGCGGCGGCGGGCTGCGGATCCGGGTCCGGGGCGGGCCCGACCAGTTCGGACAGGACGTCCTCCATCGTCACGAAGCCGATGACGGTGCCCTTGTCGCCCGTGACGGCGGCGAGATGGCCGCCCATGGCGCGCAGCGCGGTGAGCGTGTCGTCGAGCGGGGTGTCGATGCCGACGCGCGTCAGCGGGTGCAGCGCGGCGCGCGGGAAGGGCTGCTCGCGGTCGGTGACGCCGAGGGTGTCCTTGATGTGCAGATAGCCGAGCAGCGTCTGGTCGGCGGCGGTGACCGGGAAGCGGGAGAAGCCAGCCCGGGCCGCGACGCGCTCCAACTGGGCGGGGGTGACGGCCTCGTCGACGGTGCGCATGCGCGCGGCCGGGACGAGGATCTCGCCGACGGGCCGGGTGCCCAGCTCCAGGGCGTCCCGCAGCCGCTCGCCGTCCAAGCCCGCGAGCAGGCCCGCCTGGCTGGAGTCCATGACCATGCGGGCGAGCTGGTCGTCGGTGAAGACGGCCTCGACCTCGTCCTTCGGTTCGACCTTCAGGAGTCTCAGCAACGCGTTCGCGAACGCGTTGACGCCGAAGACCAGGGGCCGCAGGGCGCGGGTGAGCGCGACCAGGGGCGGCCCGAGGACCAGCGCGGTCGCCTCGGGGGCGGCGAGCGCGAGGTTCTTGGGCACCATCTCGCCGACCAGCATGTGCAGATACGTCGCCGCCGCCAGGGCGATGACGAAGGCGATGGGGTGGACGAGCGCGCCGGGGACGTGGGCCGCCTGGAAGGCGGGCTCGAGGAGGTGGGCGATGGCGGGCTCGGCGACCGCGCCGAGCACCAGCGAGGACACGGTGATGCCGAGTTGGGCGGTCGCCATCATCGCGGAGATGTGCTCGATGCCCCACAGGGTGATCCGGGCCCGGCTCTCGCCCCGCTGCGCCCGGGGTTCGATCTGGCTGCGGCGCACGGAGATCAGGGCGAACTCGGCGCCGACGAAGAAGGCGTTCGTCAGCAGCGTCAGGGCGCCGACGAGGAGCTGCACGGTGGTCATCGGACGTCCTCCAGGACCGGCCGCGCCACCGGCGCGGTGACGCGGACCCGGTCGGCGCGGTGGTGCTCGACGGCCTCGACGGCCAGCGTCCAGCCGTCGAGGTCGACGGTGTCGCCGACGTCCGGGATGCGGGCCAGGCGGGTGGCGATGAGCCCGGCGACGGTCTCGTACGGGCCTTCGGGCGCCGTCAGGCCGATCCGGGTGAGCTGGTCGATGCGGACGCCGCCGTCGGCCTCCCACACCGCCGTGCCGTCCTCGCGCCCGGCGGCGGGCCACAGGTCGGGGGCCTCTTCGGGGTCGTGCTCGTCGCGGACCTCCCCCACCACCTCCTCGACGATGTCCTCGACGGTGGCGACGCCCGCCGTGCCGCCGTACTCGTCGATGACGACGGCCATGGTGCGGGTCGCCCGCAGGCGCTCAAGGAGCCGGTCGGCGGGCAGGGAGTCGGGCACCAGGAGCGGTTCGCTGGCGAGGTCGGTGACGGGGGTGAGGCGGCGCGCGTCCGGGTCGAGGGCGAGCACGTCGCGGATGTGGACGGTGCCGATGACCTCGTCGAGGCTGTGGCGGTAGACGGGGAACCGGGACAGGCCGGTGGCGTAGGTGAGGTTGGCCGCGTCCTGCGCCGTGGCGTGGGCCTCCAGGGCCCGCACGTCCACGCGCGGGGTCATGACGTTCTCGGCGGTCAGCTCGCTCAGGTGCAGGGTGCGCACGAACAGTTCGGCCGAGTCCGCCTCCAGGGCGCCCTCGGCGGCCGAGTGCCGGGCAAGGGCGACCAGTTCGTCGGGGGTGCGGGCGGAGGCAAGCTCCTCGGCGGGCTCCAGGCCGAGGCGCCGCACGAACCGGTTCGCGGTGTTGTTCAGGTGCCGGATGAAGGGCCCGAACGCGGCGGTGAAGCCGCGCTGGGGGCCCGCGACGACCTTGGCGACGGCCAGCGGGCGCGAGATCGCCCAGTTCTTGGGCACCAGTTCGCCGACGACCATCAGGACGACGGTGGAGAGCGTGACCCCGAGGACGGTGGCGACGGCGGGGGCCGCGCCGCCGAGCCCGGCCGCGGTCAGCGGCCCGCGCAGGAGCACGGCGAGGGACGGCTCGGCGAGCATGCCGATCACCAGCGAGGTGACGGTGATGCCGAGCTGCGCGCCGGACAGCTGGAACGTCAGGCGGCGCACCGCCTTCAGGGCGCCGGGCGCGCCCCGCTCGCCCGCGTCGGCGGCGCGCTGGAGGTCACCGCGCTCGACGGTGGTCAGGGAGAACTCGGCGGCCACGAACACGGCGCAGGCCAGCGTGAGCAGCAGGGCCAGGAGCAGCAGCAGGACCTCGGTCACCGTGCCACCCCCGATCCCTGGCGCGTGGGCTGCGGGCGGGGAATGGCACGGCTGGTACTGGGAGGCTCACCCATCGCGGGTCCGTGGCTCCTTGTCGAGGGTCGGTGAACGCGCCGGGGGTACCGGCGCGAGCGGGTGGGGGAGGCGGCCGGCGCCGCCTCTACACCCACTGTAAAGGAATCGCAAAGCACGCCCTATGGCCGGGACCACACCCGGTCGCTCCGGCGGGCGCGGAGCGGCGGCCGCGCCCCGGGCGCGGTCCGCCCGCGCGTGCGCCGTCGGATCGCGGGGCCCGGCGGCGCAACCTCTCCGCGGCGCCGGGCGTCCTTGACCCCGGGCGTCCTTGCCCCGGGCCTCCTCGCCCACGGACAGGGCGCGCGGACACGACGCGACGAGCGATGGAGGGTGCAGTGGGAGTTTCCCTGAACAAGGGCGGCAACGTTTCGCTGAGCAAGGAGGCCCCCGGCCTCACCGCCGTACTGATAGGCCTCGGCTGGGACGTCCGCACCACCACCGGCACCGACTACGACCTCGACGCCAGCGCCCTGCTCTGCGACGCCTCCGGCAAGGTCGTCTCCGACCAGCACTTCGTCTTCTACAACAACCTCACCAGCCCCGACGGCTCCGTCGAACACACCGGAGACAACCTCACCGGCGAAGGCGAAGGCGACGACGAAAGCGTCAAGGTCAACCTCGCCGGCGTCCCCGCCACCATCACCAAAATCGTCTTCCCCGTCTCCATCCACGACGCCGAGACCCGCGGCCAGAGCTTCGGCCAGGTCCGCAACGCGTTCATCCGCGTCGTCAACCAGGCCGACCACCAGGAAATCGCCCGCTACGACCTCTCCGAAGACGCCTCCACCGAAACCGCCATGGTCTTCGGCGAGCTCTACCGCCACGGCACCGAATGGAAGTTCCGCGCCGTCGGCCAGGGCTACGCCAGCGGCCTGCGCGGCATCGCCTCCGACTACGGCGTCAACGTCTGAACACCTGAAGGCGGCGCCCCGTCTCACAGCGGGGTGGCGGCGTGCAGGATGAGGACCATCGTCACCGCCGAGTTCGCCGATGACATGGCGGAGGCGATGGTCCCGGCCGCCGCGGCCCAGGCCGCGAGCCCCACGGACGTGAACAGCGAGGGCCAGCTGCGCGCCAGCGGCGCCGGGACGAGGAGCGCGGCCACGCGGCGCGGCACCGGGCCCGTGGCGGCGAGCCCCGCGAAGGTCGGCGCGGGTGCCCCCGTGGAGACAAGGGCGGCCGTGCCGATGGCGAGGGCCACCGTCCTGCGGTCGCCGACGGCCCCCGCCGCCTCCTCGTCGGCCCACCGCTCGGTGGTGTACGCCACGGCCGTGCGCAGCGGGCGCAGGAAGGGGTTGGCGCGGGCCGCGAGCCGCACCGCGAGGAGATGGCGGTGGTGGCCCGCCGCGAGGTGGGCCCGCTCGTGGGCGAACAGGGCCCGGCGCTGCGGGGCCTGGAGGCAGGACAGCATGCCCGCGGACACCACGATCCGGTCCCGCGCCCGGCCGCCGGGAAGCGCGTACGCGTAGGGGACGGTGTCGTCGAGGACCACGACCGTCGCGCCGGGCAGCCCCGCGACGGCCCGGTGGGCGCGCTCGCGCACCCGGCGGTGGCGCCACAGCACCCGCCCGCACCCCACGGCCACGGTGAGCAGCACGGGGATGGCCACCTTGCCGACGACCTCCTCGCCCGGGACGGCCTCGCGGACCTCGGGGTCGGACCAGCCGTCGGGCAGCGGGTTGCCGGGGAGCTGGGCGGTGCCCACGACCATCAGCAGGCCGAGGCTCACCGTGCTGCAGGCGGCCATCACCACGGCGACCCCGGTGAGCAGGCGCGTGGCGAGCCTTGGATGCAGGCGCTGTTCGGCCAGGCGCGCCACCGGCCACGCCGTCAGGGGCAGCACCAGCGGCAGGAAGATGAAGACCCCCATGCGGCGTCAGTCGTCCCGCCCCGCCTCGGCGTCGCGCAGCAGCTCCCGCAGCAGCCGCTCGTCGTCGCGCGACAGGGCGGTGACGAAGCTGGCGAGGACCGCCTCGCGGTCGCGCTCGCCGTCGAGCACCTTGCGCATCCGGTGCGCGGCGAGACCGGCCTCGTCGGAGGCCGCGGTCCAGGCGAACGAGCGGCCCACGCGCTCGCGGGTGACCGCGCCCTTGGCGAGGAGCCGGGTGAGGATCGTGATGACGGTCGTGTACGCGAGGTCGCCGCCGAGGCGGTCCTTGACCCAGGCCGCGCTGACCGCCTCGCCCGCCTCGTGCAGGGACGCGAGGACGAGCGCTTCCAACTCGCCCTGCCCGCGCCTGCGGTGCCGCGCCCCGGGTCGGCCGCGTCCGCCGTCCGCCATGCCCCGCTCCCTCCGGTCCGGTCCGCGCCCGTACGACGCGCGCCACATCGTACTGATCCCGTTTCGGGCGGCAGGGACCCAGCAAGATCGAATTCACCCGCACGTGACCGGGAATCGCCCCCGCCAGGCCTCTACATTGCTGTAGATTCTAGTGCCCGAGCGCCACGCGGCCGACGTCGCTCCCCCGCGACTCGGGGGGAGCGCACGGCAGTTGCGCCGCCGGTACCCGACCACCACGAGCGCCAGGAAGAAGACGTGACGAGCCCACGACACCTACGCCCTGAGGACCGGGCCGACTTCGAGTGGGTCCTGAACCTGGCCCTGGACGTCACGGACGTCCGCACCGCCCTGGAGCGGGGCCCGATGGGCCACGACCGCCAGCGGCTGCGGGCCCAGGCGTGGGCGGCGGCCGCCGAGATAACCGCGGCCGCCGCCCCCGAGTACCGGCTGTACCTGCGGGCCCGCGCCTCCGTGGTGCCCGGGCCCCGCGCCGCCGAAGGGACGTTCCCGGTGCGGCCCAAGGCGCGGTCCGGGCTCCTGCTGCCCTCGCTCGCCGTCCTGACGCCGCTGCTCTCCGCCATCGCCGCCGTGGTGTTCCTGCTGCTCGGGTACGGCATCCAACTGGTCACACCCCAGAGCCAGTTGGGCGCCTCACTGGTGAGCGCCGGGTGGATCAGCGCCGTGCTCACGGCCGTCAGCACGGCCGTGGGCCTGTCCGGCCTGCTGACCACGGCGCTGCGCCACCACACCGCGCGGAGCGGGCGCCTGAGGGTCCGCAACCCGGCGGCCGAGCGCGCCCGCGACGCCTGGCAGCAGGCTCTTCTGGAGCGCGGCATGCTCCCGTATCTGCGCGGGCGCCTCGCGCGCGCCCACACGCCCGGCGAGTTCCCCGGCTGACGGCGCCGGTCAGCGCCCCGCGCGCGGGCGGGGACCGGCGTGGGCGAGGACCGCGGCGCAGGCCGGGACCGCCGCGCAGGCGCGGCCCGGGTCCGCGGGCGCCAGCGCGGTGTTGTCCGTGAAGGTCAGCCGGGCGGGGTCGCCGCAGCCGTCGGCGGCGGTGGGCCAGGCGCCTGGGTAGGAGCGGCGGGGGATGGCGTCGGGGACGGCGTCGTCCCAGAAGTTGCGCAGGTAGCGCAGGTCGCGCACGGGTCGTCCGGGCTCGTCGCAGCCCCCGATCGACGCCGGGTAGGAGTGCGCGACGTTCTCCCGCACGGTCACGAAGCGGCTCGCGTCGTCCGTGTACAGGCCGATGGCGAAGTCGCTGCCGCGCGCGTCGGTGACGACGTTGCCCTGGACGAGGGCGCCGTCGGCGTACGACCGGCCCTGGACGCCGCGCAGATACACGCCGCCGCCGTCGGCGAGGACCCGGTTCGTGCGGAAGACGCGGTTGCCGACGATCCGGGTGCGGTGCGCGACGCCGGGCACATCGGTCTCCGCGCCGGACAGGATGCCCGTGTAGGGCACGTCGTTGACCTGGTTGTGGGCGAGGGTGGTGTCCTGCGTGGCGGTGTTCCAGATGCCGGCGGCGCCCCGGTACTCCGCGCCGACGTGGTGCACCCGGTTGTCCGTGACGCGGTTGCCCCGGTGCACGCCCCGGACGTCGGGCGGGAGCACGCCGAGGAGGACGCCGCCGCCGGAGACGTCGGTGAACTCGTTGGCCACGACCGTGTTGTGCGAGCTGCCCCGCGACAGCTCCAGGGCCTGCGCCCCCAGGTGCGTGAAGCGGTTGCCCGCGAGGGTCACGCGCTCGGCGCCCCGCAGGACGACGTTCCCCGGCATGGTCAGCCAGGTGCGCACCCCGGGCCGCTTGTACAGCGTCCACGCGGAGACGAACCCGCCGGGCTCGTCGGGGGCGAGCCAGGTGGCGTGCGCGAAGGTCAGCCCGCGGAAGGCGACGTCCCGCAGCCCCGTCCCGCTCACCAGGGTCCGCAGGACGGGGGCGATCACCTCCGCGCGCCGCATGTCCTCGCCGCGCCGCGGCTGGTAGTGCAGCACGTGGTGGCCCGGGCGCGAGCGGTCCAGGTGCCAACTGCCGCCCGCACGCAGGAAGCTGGGGCTGGCCACGATGTCCGTCGGCCCGCCGAGCGGCTCGCCGTCCTCCTCGTACAGCGCGCGGGCCATGCGCCAGCACGGCTGGTCCATGGTGATCTCGGTGCGCCGCCCCGATCCCTCGATGCCCGCGACGCCGCAGCGGGCGTCCACCCACAGCGGCAGGGTGTAGACGAACTCGATGTCCCGCGCGCCGCGCCACGAGCGGGGTACGGGGCTGTCGGTGACGTATCCCGACGCCGTCTCCCGCACGGTGCCGGGCAGGCCCTTGCCGAGGGCGGCGCGCGGGGCGCGGCGTCCTTCGACGTACAGCTGACGGGTGTGGAGGTTCCCGACGTCGGCGCGCCAGGCGCCGCCCGGCCGCGCCGGAGGCCGCCAGGCGCCGACGCGGCGGCCGCCGCTGAGGGTGACGCGCTCCTGGTGCGACGTGCCGTAGCCGTACGCCTGGTACACCACGCGGTGGCCGCCGCGCCCGGAGTCGGCGCGGCCGTGCAGGCGCAGCGTTTCGCGCAGCCGGTAGGTGCCGCCGCGCAGGTTCACCACCAGGTCCCGCTCGGCGTCCGGCGCCCGCTCGCGCACCGCGCGCTGGGCCCGGGGCAGGGTCGCGAAGGGGCGCTCGGCGGTGCCGGGCCAGGAGTCGCGGCCCCACGGGGCGACGTACAGCTGCTCGGGCCCGGGGTCTGGAGGTCCCGGCGGCGGGGCGGCGCCGGTGGTGAGCGCCGCCGCGAGGGCGCACAGCGCGGCCGCCGTCCGCCGCCCGAGCCGTCCGTGTCGCCCGAGCCGTCCGTGTCGCCCGCGTCGCCCGCGGCCATCCCTGGTTCGTCTCATCCGGCTGTCCCCGCTCCTGGCTCACTGGTGTGGTCGTCGGGACCACGCTGTCCTTCGGGGCGGGGCGTGCGCATCGGCTCATCGGCGCCGGGCGGGGTCATCCTCAGGTAGCACGCGTGACGACCATCGGCCGATGTGCCGCCCGGGGGCGGCTTCCTAGACTTCCGGCGTGAACTTCGGCGAGGCGGTGGCGGCGCCGGTCCCCCTCAAGGCGGCGCGGGGCGCGGACGCGTCCGTGGCGTGGGTGAGCGGCGTCGCGATGTTCGCGGTGACGCTGGTCTTCTACTCCGACGCGGCGGGCGGGTCCGGCGGCTTCGGCCGCGGTGCGGCGATCGTGGCCTGCGCCGCCGTGTCCGCGCTGGCCACGGGGGTGGCGCGACGCGGCACCTGGCCGCTGTTCGCGGCGACCGCGGCGGGCGCGCTGCTCTTCTCCACCTGGCCCGGCTTCCTCGCCGCGTCCTACTACGCGGGCACCACGCTGCGGCGCGGCGGCCACATCGCCCTGTTCGCGGCGGTGGGCGGCGCGTTGCTTGTCGGGGTGCCCGCGCTGCACCGCGCGCTCGGCACCGACTTCGCGCTCGGGCCCGACCACGCGATCACGCCCGTGGAGCGGGGCGTCTCGCCGCTGTTCGTCATCGGCACGCCGCTGGTGGTCGGCCTGTGGGTGCGGGCCCGGCGGCAGGTCGTGGCCGCGCTCGCGGAGCGCGCGGGGCGCCTGGAGCGCGAGCACGCCGCGCTGGCCAGGGAGCACGCGGCCCTGGAGCGCGAGCAGGCCGCCCGCGCCGAGCAGGCGCGCGCCGCCGAACGCGCCCGGATCGCCCGGGAGATGCATGACGTCGTGGCCCACAAGGTGTCCCTGATGGTGCTGCACGCGGGGGTCCTGGAGGTCGCGGCCCGCGACGGCGAGACCGTCCGCACGGCGGAGCTGATCCGCGGCACCGGGCGCGAGGCGCTCACCGAGCTCAGGGAGGTCCTCGGCGTGCTCCGCTCCCCCGACACCGCGCCCGACCCGGCTGACCCGGCCGACCCCTCCGGCCTGTCTGACCTGTCTGACCTGTCTGACCTGTCCGGCCTGTCCGGCCTGTCCGGCCCGCCCGACCCGCGCGCCCCGGCCCCCGGCCTGACGGAGCTCGACCGGCTGCTCGACGCGTCCCGCGCGGCGGGCCTCGCCGTCGAGCTGCGGCGGGAGGGCGCGCCCCGGCCGCTGCCCGGCGCGGTGGAGCGGGCCGCGCACCGTGTGGTGCGGGAGGCCCTGACGAACGTGCACAAGCACGCCGGGCGGGCCTCCGTCGTGGTGACCGTGCGCTATCGCCCGGACAGCCTGGAGGTGGTCGTGTCCGACTCCGCCCCGCCCGGCGCGCCGACGGCGTCCCTGCCGGGCAGCGGCCTCGGCCTGGTGGGGCTGCGGGAGCGCCTGGAGCTGATGGGCGGCAGGCTGCGGGCGGGTCCTGGGCCGGGCGGCGGGTTCGTGGTGCGGGCCCTCGTCCCGGCCGCGGCGCGCCGGGAGGCGCCGTGAGCGGGGCCGGGGCGGGCGCCGGGGACGCGGCGGTCCGCGTACTGATCGCCGACGACGAGGCGTTGGTGCGCGCCGGGCTTCGCCGCATCGTGGAGACCTCGCCCGCGCTGACCGTGGTCGGCGAGGCCGCCGACGGCGCCGACGCGGTGCGGGCGGTCGCGCGGTGGCGCCCCGACGTGGTGCTCATGGACGTCCGGATGCCCGGCGTGGACGGGATCGCGGCCGCCGCCCGCGTGACGGCGGCGGCGGGGGCGCCGAAGGTCGTCATGCTGACCACGTTCGACCTGGACGCGTACGTGCTCGACGCGCTGCGCGCGGGCGCCGTCGGCTTCCTGCTCAAGGACACGCCGCCGCGCGATCTGATCGCCGCCGTCGCCACGGTGGCCGCCGGGGGCGCCATGCTCGCGCCCACCGTGACCCGGCGGCTCATCCACCGCTACGCGACGAGGGGCCCCTCGCGCCGCGCGCGGGCCCGCGAGCGGCTCGCCTCGCTCACCGGCCGCGAGCGCGAGGTGCTGTGCGCCGTGGCCGACGGCCTGTCCAACGCGGAGGTCGGGCGTGACCTGTTCATGAGCGGGGCCACGGTGAAGGCCCATGTCAGCCGCGTCCTGGCCAAGTTGGGCGTGGCCAACCGCGTCCAGGCGGCGATCGTGGCGCACGAGGCGGGGCTGCTCGCCCCCGAGACGGGCCCGCTCGGCCATGAGGCGGGGCTGCTCGGCCACGAGGAGGGCGGGGGCGCCGTGCGGCGCCCCCGCCCCTCACCGTGACGGATCAGGCGGCGTTCTTCTCGCCCTGCGGGGCGACCTTGCCGAGCTTGTCGACGGCCTGGTAGTACGTCCAGGCCAGCGCGTCGCAGGAGACCTTCTTCGCACCGCTGTAGGCGGCGCAGACGCGCTTCAGGTCGGCGTAGAAGGCGCTGTCGACACGGGCCTTGTTGGCGCTGAAGGTGCCCATCTCCTTGTAGTTGCGGTAGCCGAAGTCGTGGCGCGCGCAAGCCGTCTGGAACGGGAAGCCGAACGGGTTGTCCGGGGACGAGGAACAGTAGTCCGTGGACCAGTTGAACTGGTAGGCGCTCCAGGCGCCCTGGTTGTTGCGGGCCGAGACCCAGGTGTTGTAGCTGCCCGCGTCGGTCTGGGTCCAGCGGCTGAGCACCTGCGCCTTGTCCGCGGGGACGGCGGACGCGGGCGCGGCGGCGAGGCCGGTGGTGAGGGTGACGGCGGCGGCGCCCACGGCGAACGCGGCGAATCGTCTGCGCATGAGGGGTTCCTCCTAGTGCGGGGCTCTCGCGAACCCGTTGTGGGGGTCGTGGGGCGGACCGCGCGGGTGCGCGGTCCACGCCCTCCAGTGATCAGCACCGGCCTGACGGCCGGTGAACGTACGCACCGCGCGAGGCTTGCGGCCCGGTGACGGCTTCGGACTCGGCGGCATCTCACCTCTACGCCACCGGAGTTGGCCTGAAACCTCGGTGTCGGCGAAACGAGGAGGCGCGCGCGGAAATCGCATGCGCCCCTCAACTTCGGTGCCGGACTCGCGTAGAGCCGCCCGGAGGCCGCGAGCGGAACTGTCCTGCGACAGGACAGGATTCAGCCGCCGCGACGTGAAAGACCGACGCCGTGACGCGAAAGACCGACTGGTTGGTATGCAAGGTCCCGGCCGGAGGCGGTAGTGCTGGCACTACCCGCGACGCACGCGCCAGCACGCTCGGAGCGGCCCCACCGCCCTGCCTAAGATCAACCGGACCGAGACCGGAGGGGGCGTCATGAGGCCGAGACCACCGCGCGTGCTGGCCGCCCTGCGCCGCTTCGCCCGGGGGCCGTTGCGCAAGGGGCCGTTCAGCCGGGAGACGCTCGACTGCCAGCTGCAGGTGCTGACGACGCTGGCGCTGACCCCCCCTGTACGCCGTGCCCGTCACCGTGTTCTGCCTCGGCGCCGCCCTCACCCCGGTGCTGCTGCTCGGCCTGCCGCTGCTGCCCCTGGCGATGCGGCTCGCGGCCCTGGCCGCGCGGGCCGACCGCCGGCGCCTGTTCCTCCTGCGGGACGTGGCCGTCGAGGAGCCCGCCGCCGTGCCCGGCAAGGGGTGGAAGGAGCGCCTGGAGCGGCTCTTCGGCGCCCGCGCCTGGCGGGAGTTGGGCTACACCGCCGTCATGACCCTGTGGGGCCTCGGCGTGGGCGGGCTCCTCGCGGGGCTCCTCTCGGCGGGCCTGCTGCTCGCGCTCCTTCCCCTCCTCGCGCCCTTCCTGCCCGACGGCTCCGCGCTGCTCGGCGTCCGCGTCGGGTCCCCGGCCCCGGCCCTCGCCTGCGGCGCCCTCGGTGTCGCGGCGCTCGGCTGCGCGCTGTGGCTCGGCGGGCCGCTGGCGCGGGCGGAGTCCGCGCTCATCGAGCGGCTGCTCGGCGCGGGCCGCGTCGAGCACCTCGTACGCCGGATGACGGACCTGGAGGACAGCCGCTCGCGGATGGTCGACGCCGCCGAGCGCGAGCGGCGGCGCATCGAGCGGGACCTGCACGACGGGGCGCAGCAGCGGCTCCTGTCCGTCGCCATGACCCTCGGCCGGGCCAGGTCCCGCTTCGACCGGGACCCCGACAAGGCGCGCGATCTCGTGCTCGCCGCGCACCAGGAGGCCAAGGAGGCCATGCGGGAACTGCGCGACGTCGCCCGCGGCCTGCACCCGGCGATCCTCACCGAACAGGGCATCGAGCCCGCCCTGAGCGCGATCGCGGCCCGCTGCCCGGTCCCCGTCGAGCTGTCCGCGCGGCTCGCGGAACGCCCCACTCCGCGGGCCGAGTCGATCGCGTACTACGTGGTCTGCGAACTGCTCACCAACATCGCCAAGCACGCCGCCGCGAGCCGGGCGGAGGTCGTCGTCGCCCGCGACGCCGACCGCTTGCGCGTGCGCGTCAGCGACGACGGGACCGGCGGCGCCGACCCCGCGCGGGGCTCAGGCCTCAGCGGGCTGCGGGACCGGGTGCGGGCGGTCGACGGGCACCTCGCCCTGTCCAGCCCCGACGGCGGCCCCACCGTCGTCGACGTCACGCTTCCCTGGAGGGCGTAAGGACATGCTGCGCGTCGTGATCGCCGAGGACTCCGTGCTGCTGCGCGGCGGCCTCGCCAAGCTGCTCGCGGACGAGGACATCGACGTGGTGGGGCAGGCGGGGGACGCCGACGAACTGCTCGCGCTTGTCGCCGACACCGCCCCTGACCTGTGCCTGGTGGATGTGCGCATGCCGCCGACGCACACCGACGAGGGGCTGCGCGCCGCCCTCGCCATCCGGGCGGCCGACCCCGGGCGGCCCGTCCTCGTCCTCTCCCAGTACGTGGAGGCGCGCTACGCCGCCAAGCTCCTCGCGCACGGCGGCGTGGGCCTCGGCTATCTGCTCAAGGACCGCGTCGCCGACGTCGACGAGTTCGTGGCCGCGCTGCGCCGGGTCGCCGCGGGCGGCACCGCCCTCGACGCCGAGGTGGTCAGCCAGATCTTCGCCGAGCGGCACCGGCACGACGCCCTGGCGGCCTTGAGCCCGCGTGAGCGCGAGGTGCTCGCGCTGATGGCGGAGGGGCTCAGCAACGGCGGCCTCGCGGAACGCCTGTTCATCTCCGAGCGCGCCGTGGAGAAGCACATCCGCTCCCTGTTCACCAAGCTCGGCCTGCTCCCCGACGACCAGGGCCACCGGCGCGTGCGCGCGGTCCTGCGGTACCTCGAATCGCTGACCGGCACCCCGCTCCCACCGGACTGAGACCTGCCGCTGCCCCGCCCGCCCCGCCCACCGCAGACAGGAGTTCGGACATGCACGAGACCCTCGCCCCTCCCGGCACGGCCGGGCGCCCCCCGGCCCGCCCCGCGCGCCCCGCCCGCTCCCCGCTGCGCCGCGCCGTCCGCGTCCTCGCGCTCCTGACCGCGCTCACGCTGGTCGGCGGCGGCGCCTGGTACCTGTTCCTGTTCCTGGTCACCCGCACCGAGACCGGCACCACCGCGATCGGCCCCGGGGTGCGCGCCGTGGTGGTCGAGATCGACAGCGGCGACGTCCGCGTCGACGTCGCGGGCCGGGGCGAGAGGACCGAGCTGCGCAAGAAGCTCACCTCGTCGCTGCGCTCGCCCGACGAGCGGATCGAGCGGATCGGCCGGGGCGGGCGCACCCTGCGCGTCACCGCCGACTGCGGCGAGGGCATGGGCAGATGCGGGTCCGACTACCGCCTCACGGTCAGGGCCGGCACCCGCGTGCGGGTCGTGACGCGGCTCGGCGACGTGTCGGTGACGGGCGTGCGCGGCTCCGTCGAGGCCCGTACCAAGATCGGCGGGGTCCGCATCGAACACGTCGACGGCGACCGGCTCGTCGGCGCCAGCAAGACCGGCGCGGTCACCCTGAACGACGTCACCTTCGACACCGCCGCTGCCACGTCCAAGCTGGGCGACGTCCGCGTCTCGCGGACCGGCCCGTTCACCCGCCTTCGGGCCGTCACCAAGACGGGCGACGTGGAGCTGCGCCTGCCGCGGACGTCAGGACCGTACGACGTCACCGCCCACACCAAGATCGGGGACCGGAGGGTGGCCGTGGCCCTGGACGACGCGGCGGACACCGCGGTGGAGGCCCGTACCAAGATCGGCGACGTCACGGTCCGCGACGACTGACCCCCGGGGCCTCTCCCCCTGTCTCCGCCCGGTCTCCGCCTTGTCTTCCCCCTGCCTCCCCCTGCCTCCCCCCTTTCTCCGCCCCTTCGCCGCCCCCGCCACCCCGATCTCACCCGCCGTCGACCGCCAACTCGTGGCGGGAATCAGGCGACTGCCTTACGCTCCGCGCCACAGGCGCCCCACACTGGGGCTCCACGACCGAGGTCCGGCGAGAGACGAGGAGTTGGTGAGATGTCCCCGCACTCCCCCGAGGCATCCGCGCAGACCACCCGAGGAGTGATCGACGCCTATCTGAACCGGCTCGCCGAGCGCGACCTGGACGGGGCGGTGCGGCTGTTCGCGGAGTCCGCCGAGTTCCTCGCCCCCGGCTCCCCGCAGGTGCCGTGGTCGGGGAACCACACCGGGCAGAAGGGCGTCATGACGTTCTTCACCACGCTCCACGCGTACCTGCGGCCGGAGGAGTTCACCGTCACGCACATCGTGGTCGACGGCGAGCAGGGCGTGATCATCGGTCATCTACGGGACACCGTCAAAGCCACCGGCAAGCCGCTGACCACGCCCTTCGCCGCCCATCTCACGGTCGTCGACGGCCAGGTCACGCGCTACCACCTGTTCGAGGACACCTACGCCCTGCACCGGGCCGCGACCGGCGACTGACCGCCGCACCCCCGGGCCCCGACCCCCCAGGCCCTCAGGAACACACCCCAGGAGAGGTACGAGAGATGACTGCCGGCGGCATGCCGTCCCACCCGGCCGTACGCGCCTTCGTCGACGCCGTCAACGCCCAGGACCAGGTGGCCCTGTGGGCCGTCCTCGCCAAGGACGCCACCGTCGTCGACGTGGGAACCGAACGCGAGCTCGAGGCGTGGGTGGAGAGAGAGCTGCTCTCCTCCCACGCCCGGATGGAGGTCGTGGGCGAGTCCCCCGACGGCCTGTCGGTGACCGCCCGCTTCCACAACGACATCTGGGGCGACATCGGCACCGCGTGGGAGTTCACCGTCTCCGGCGGGGTGATCCGGGGCTTCGTCACCGGCCCCGGATGAACGCGCGGCGATGACCACCGGACGGGGGAGGACACGCGACTAGGGCAGCACCTGGCACAGGGAAGCAGAGGGAAGAGCGTGAGCCGCACCTCGGGCCCCGAGGAGTCACCGGCACCGAAGGAATCGGTGCGCGTCCGGCTCCTGGGCCCGGTGAGCGTGGAGGTCCAGGGCCGCCACGTCGGCCTCGGGCCGCAGCAGCGCGCGCTCGTCGCCGCCCTCGCGCTCGCCCGCGGCCGCCCCGTCAGCACCTCACGCCTCGCCGAACTGCTGTGGGAGGGCGACCCCCCGGACGGCGCCGTCAGCTCCCTGCGCACCCATGTGCTGCACCTGCGCCGCATCCTGGAGCCCGGCCGCCGCGCCACCTCCGGCTTCGAGGTCCTGGTCAGCGCGGGCGCCCGCAGCAACACCAGCTACACCCTCCAGGTCAGCGACCAGCAGATCGACGCCCTGCGCTTCGTGCACCTGACCGACCAGGCCCACAAGGCCGCCGCCGACAACGACGCCGACGCCGTCGTCGCCCTCCTCGATGAGGCCCTCGCCCTGTGGACCGGGCCCGCACTCGAAGGGGTCAGCGACCGCGGCTTCGCCCTGGCCGAGGCGGACCGCCTCGAAGAGCTGCGCCTGGTGGCCAGGGAGGACCGCCTCGACGCGCTCATCGACCTCGGCCGGTACGAGACTTCCGTGGCCGAACTGACCACGCTGGTCAGCGAGTTCCCGCTGCGCGAACGGCTGCGGAGCCAACTCATGCTGGCGCTGTACCGCTCGGGCCGCCAGGCGGACGCGCTCACCGCGTACCGCGACTTCTACCAGCTCCTCGACGACGAGGTGGGCATCGAGCCGGGCCGCCCGCTCAAGGAGCTCCACCAGCGCGTCCTCACCGGCGACCCCGGCCTGTTCCCCAGGCCCGCGCCCGGCCTTGACCCCGCGCCCGCCGCCCGCCCGGTGCCCCGTCAGCTCCCGCCCGACGTCGCCAGCTTCACCGGCCGCACCGCCTGTCTGCGCGAGCTCGACGCCCTGCTCGCGCAGCTCGACGCGGGCCCCGGGCAGACCCTGGTGATCTCCTCGGTCTCCGGCATGGCGGGCGTCGGCAAGACCGCGCTCGCCGTGCACTGGATGCACCGGGTGGCCGACCGCTTCCCCGACGGCCAGCTCTATGTGAATCTGCGCGGCCACACCCCCGCTGCCCCCACCACCGCCGACGAGGCCCTCGGGCAGCTCCTGCGGGCCCTCGGCGTGGGCGCCGGGCACCTGCCGGAGAGCACCGACGAGAAGGCCGCCCTGTACCGCTCGCTCCTCGCGGGCAAGCGCGTGCTCGTCCTGCTCGACGACGCGGCCGGGCTCGAACAGGTGCGGCCGCTGCTGCCCGGCTCTCCCTCCTGCTTCGTGGTCGTCACCAGCCGCAACGACCTGCGCGGCCTCACCGCCTTCCACGACGCGCACCGGGTGAGCCTCGCCGTCCTCGGCGAGGAGGAGGCGCTCGCGCTGCTCGGCCGCGTCATCGGCGCCGACCGCGTCCGCGACGAGCCGGAGGCGGCCGCCGAGGCCGTCCGGCTCTGCGGGCGGCTGCCGCTGGCCCTGCGGATCGTCGCGGCGCACCTCATCGGCGACCCGTACCTGCCGCTCGCCGAGGTCGTCAGCGACCTGCGCGGCACCGACCGCCTGGACCGGCTCACGCTCGACGGCGAGGAGCACACCGGCGTCCGCAGCGCCCTCGCCCTCTCCTACCGGACCCTGCCCGCCCCGGAACAGGACCTCCTGCGGCTCCTCTCCCTCGCCCCCGGACCCGCGGTCTCCGCCCCGGCCGCCGCCGCCCTCGCCGGGGCCAGCGGGCCCGCCACGTTCCGGGCACTGCACCAGCTGGTCGCCCGCGGCCTCCTGGAGTCGCCCCGGCCCGGACGGTTCGAACTGCACCCCCTGGTCCGCCTGTTCGCCCGCGAGCGGGCCAGGGAGACCGACAGCACGGCGGCCCGCGAAAGCGCCGTCGGCCGCCTCCTCACCTGGTACCTGGGCACCGCCGAGCAGGCCGCCCACCTGCTGTACGGCACGTTCTACTCCTGGTACGCCGCCCGCCCGCCGGAGCCGGACGGCTCCCCCACCACGCCGCTGGTCTTCGCGGGCCGCGCCGCCGCGCTCGCCTGGCTGGAGGACGAGCGCCCGGCGCTGCTCGCCTGCGCGCGGTACGCCGTCGAGCACGGGCCCCGCCCCTTCGCCTGGAAGGCCGCGCTCGCCCTCCACGGCCACCTGATGGAGCACGGCCAGCGCACCGACTGGCTGCGCGCCGCGCAGACCGGGCTGCGGGCCGCCGAGGCCGCACACGACGACCACGCGCGGGCGGTGATGCACTGGAGCCTGTGCTACGTCCTGTGGGAACTGGCCCGGCACGAGGAGGCGCTGCGGCACAGCGCCGACGCCGACGCCCTGTTCGCGCGGGCCGGGGTCCCGATGGAGCGGGCCGGAGCCGTGCTCGGCCTCGCCGCCTCGCACCGCGAGCGCGGAGCGCTGGAGCGGGCCGCCCGCGACGCCGAGCGGGCCCTGGAGCTGTACCGGCGGGACGAGCAGCCCGCCGGGGAGGCGTGGGCGCTGTTCCTGCTCGGCCGCGTCCGCCTCGACCAAGGACGCCTGGACGCCGCGCACCGGCACTTCACCGAGGCCCACGAGCGCGCCGAGGCCTCCGCCGACGAGCACACCGTGATGCTGTCCCTGTGGGGCCTCGGCGCCGCGCACCACGCGCTCGGCGCGCTCGACGAGGCACAGGACCTGCTCACCCGGGCCCTCGCCGCCGACGGCAGGCTGCTGTCCACGTACGCGGCGGAGGGCGCGCTGAACGCCCTCGCGGCGGTGTGCCGGGACAGCGGCGACCCCCGGCTCGCCCTCAAGTACGCCGTGGACGCCCTCAGCGTCACCCACCGCACCCACCGCCGCCTGGTGGAGCCGGACGCCCTCAACACCCTCGGCACGGTGCTGCTGCGCCTGGACGACGTGCCGGGCGCGCTCGACCACCACCGCCGCGCCCTGGCGGCGGCCCGCGCGGCGGGCTGCCGCCGCGCCGAGGCCGAGGCCTGCACCGGCCTCGCCGCCGCGCACCGGCACCTGGGCGAGAACCGGGACGCCCTCACGCACAACCGGCGGGCGCTGAGCACCGCGCGCCAGGCGGGGCTCGTGCTCACCGAGGGCGAGGCGCAGACGGAGCTCGCCCGGGTGCACCTGGCGCTCGGCCAGCACGACAAGGCGGCCCGCGCGATCGAGCGGGCCCTGCGGCTGCACCGGACCGCCGGGCACAGGACCGGCGTGGACCGCGCCCTGGACGTCGCCGCCGCCGTGCGGCACGCGGCCGCCGGGGTCAGCCCACGGCGCGTACCGCCGCCGTGACCGCGGCGGCCACCAGGACGACGAGCGGTACGGGTGCCTTGAGCCGCCAGGCGACGAGGGCCCCGGCGAAGCCCGCGATCCGGGCGTCGAAGGTCATGCCGTGCGCGCCCGCCGAGCCCACCAGCTGGGTGACGACCAGGACGGCGAGCAGCGCGGGCGTCAGATACTCCACGAACCGCGGGAACCAGCCCGGCAGTTCGCGGTCGCCCAGCACCAGCGAACCGGCGCCCTTGATGAGGAACGTGGTCACCACCAGGGCGCCGACGACGATCCACGGGTCGCTGCTCAACGCTTCCTCCCGGTGCGCCAGGTCCAGCCGACGGCGATGAGACAGGCCACGGCGATGGCCGCGTCGGGCACGGCCACGGCTGTGAGGACGGCGGCGCACACCGCCGCGGTGGCGGCCGCCGTCCGCTTCGGCGCGGTGCCCAGATGGGGTGCGAGCAGCAGGAAGAACAGGACCGGCGAGACGGCGTCCAGGCCGTAGTTGAGGATGTCGACCGCCTTGAACGGGCCGATCGCGCCGAGCAGGGTGCCCAGGACCCAGCCGAGCCAGAGCACAACGCCGGAGGACAGCAGCCGCACCCGGTCGAAGCGGCCGTCCGCGTCGCTCGCGATGGCCCAGGACTCCTCGATGACCAGCTGGGACTCGACCGCGCGGCGGGCCCGGCCGCCGCGCAGGGCGGGCAGGATCGCGAAGCCCATCACCAGATAGCGCAGGTTCAGCAGCGTCCCGGCCACGGCCGCGGCCGCCCAGCCGCCGCCGTTGACGATCACCGAGACCGCGGCGAACTGCGAGGAGCCCACGAAGACCAGGCCGGACATGGAGGTCGCGGCGAGCGCGCCGAAGCCCGCGCCCTTGGCGAGCACGCCGAAGGAGATGCCGAACGCGAAGATCGCGACGGTGAAGGGCACGGCCGCCCGGGCGCCGGCCACCCAGGCCGCGCGCCTGCCGCCCTCCGGGGCCGTCCTGGTCATCCCACCGGGCGTGGCGGGGTCGCCGCGGCCGCCTCGTCAAGGGCCGGTGTCCGCTCCGGGCCGGAGCCGCCCCGTACGATCCGCGCGTAGGCGGCGGCGAGGGCCGTGCCGACCTCGCCGACGGGGAACCGGTGGCCGTCGACGGCGGCCACCGGCTGGACCTCGTACGCGGTGCCGGTGAGGAACACCTCGTCGGCGCGGCCCAGTTCGTCGGGCCACAGGTGGCGCTCGACGACGGTGAGGCCGAGGCCCCGTGCGGCCTCGATGACGGTGCGGCGGGTGATGCCGTCGAGGACGCACTCCGGTGGCGGGGTGTGCAGCGCGCCGTCGATGACCAGGAAGAGGTTGGCGCCGGTGGCCTCCGCGAGCCGCCCCTGGTGGTCCAGGAGCAGCGCGTCGTCGCAGCCCGCCGCCTCCGCCTCCTGCCCGGCGAGCGCGCCGATGGCGTACAGCGCCGCGGTCTTGGCGCGCACCGGGGCCGTCGAAGGGGCCGGGCGCCGCCAGCGCGAGGTGCGAAGGCGGATGCCGCGCGGCCCGTCGGCGAAGATCCGGGGCCAGGGCCAGGCGGCGACGGCGACGTGCACCGTGGTGTCCGGGGCGACCAGGCGCAGCGAGTCGCTGCCGCGCCAGGCGACGGGCCGTACGTAGCCGTCGCCGATGCCCGCCGCGGCCACCACCCCGCGGGTGGCCGCGTCCAGGTCCGCGGCCGTGTACGGCAGCGCGAAGCCCATCTCGCGGGCCGACGCCAGGAGCCGGTCGCTGTGCGCGCGCAGCGCGAAGACCCGCCCTTCGTAGGCCCGTTCGCCCTCGAAGACGCTGCCGCCGTAGTGCAGTCCGTGGCTGAGGACGTGCAGCGTGGCCTCGCGCCAGGGCACGAAATCGCCGTCGAGCCAGATGACGCCGTCCCGGTCGTCCAGGGGCGGGGCGGCGCGGGTCATGTGGAAAACCCCCGCTCGGCGTAGGGATAGCCCTGTAGTTCGTTGGCGTCGACGGTGTCGTCGCGCCGGGACGCGTAGTAGATGCGTACCTCGTCGATCAGGCCCAAGTCGTCGAAGCGGTAGACCTCCGCGCCGCGCAGGACCTTGTTCAGGCGCGGCTTGAAGGCGGTCCACTCGCAGACGGCGGCGCGGGTGTGCTCGTCGGCGTAGACGGCGTCGACGGCCCAGTGGGAGCCGTTGGCGCGCACGTCGGCGCCCCAGCGCTCCACGATCGGGTCGATGCCGTGGACGGGCCCGGACATGCCGTGGGCCAGATAGTGCACGACCTGTTCGGACAGCACGCTCGCGAACAGGTCGCGGTCCACTGTGTTGCACGCCTCGAAGTACCGCCGCACCGCGGCGTCCATCGTGGCCCGGTCCAGGCTCCCCATGGCTGCGAGTCCCTTCTTGTCGTTCACAGTTCCGCCGGTACGAAGCCCAGCGGCGGCACGGCGGCGAGGTCCGCTCGTGCGCGCACGAGCGTCCGCTGGTCGTCGGTGAAGGCGTACCGGTCGCCCGCGTCCTCGTCGCCCGCGCGCAGCTGCGTCCGTACGAGCGCCTTGGCGGCCGCGCGGTACTCCGCGGGGGTGCTGACGGCCGCTTCCATGCCCTCGATCGTCTCGACCAGGTCCCGCAGTCCGTCGAGGACCAGGTCGGCGTCCAGGCGCAGGCATCCGTCGCAGGTCTCGGCGAGGGCGTCGCGCTCGCGCAGCCAGGAGTAGAGGAACACGCCGGTGCCCGCGTCGAAGTTGCGGACGGCGTGGGCGTCGAGCGGATAGCGGAACATACGCTCCAGGAGGATCATCGCGATCTGCTCGTCCGCGTAGGGGACGGCGCTGTCGGTGTGGCAGGCGAGCACGGTCTTGGCGTCGACCTTCGTCTCCTCCAGCAAACCGATGAACCAGTTCATCTTGAGTTTGACGTGGCGGTCGAGCGGCCACCGCCCTTGGTGGTGGAAGTAGTCGTGCAGATATCCCCAGACGGAGCGCGCTTGATAACACGCCTCGGGGTCGAGTCCGGTGGAGGCAAGCGGCACGGAATCGGGGGTGAGTACGGAGCGCGCGGACGGCACGGCGAACGTCTCGTGAATCCTGCGGAATTTGCTGAAGAAGAAGATCGCGTAGCTCTGTTCGGTCACCTTGTCGTGGGCCGCGACATTCTCCGGGAAGAAGACGATGCAGTTTCCCTTGGTGAGCCCTTCGCTGCCCGCGAGCAGCACGGTGGCCTGGCAGTTGTTCTTGGGGTGCGGATAGTGCTCCGCGAGGGCGGGCAGGGCGTCGGGCTCCTTGCGGCGCACGAGGAAGAACTCCAGGCGCTTGCCGACCGGGGGGACGCTGTTGGTGGTCTGTACGGGGGCGAGGAACGCCGCCCAGTCGCCGTCGGCCGGGGCGGTGAGGGCGTCGCGGCTGCGGGCGAAGTGCGGCGGCGCGTCGAGCCCGGCGGCCAGCCAGTCGTCGACGTCGGCGGCGAGGGCGTCGGCCTGCGGGGTCCTGCCGTGTCCCGCGAACCAGCGGACGGCCTCGCCCTTGATGGCGAGCAGGGCCTCGCGGTCCTCGGGGCCGGGCGCGGGGACGGTGCCGTCGTCGCGCTGGCGGGTGCGGAACGCGTCGATGCGGGGAAGCAGGCCGCGGCCGAGGAGCGCGGCCTCGCCGAGCATGTCGTCGTGCAGTCGGTGGGCACCGTCCACGGCGCTCACCGGGCGTTCTCCCGGACGCGGTGGACGGTGTACACCATCGGCACCTCGCCGAAGTCGCGGATGACCCGCAGGCCGTGGGCCCGCGCCGCGACGACGGTGGTGACGCACCCCTCGGCCTTGCCGTCGGCGCAGTCGATGGCGGCCTGCGCGTTGCTGGTCACCCACCGGGCCTCGCTCGCGGCCGGTACGAGACCGGCCGGGGCGGGGTGCGTGGCCACGGTGCGGGGCTCGGCGCCGGTGTCCGGTGCGACGGCGAGCACCATCGCGTGCGTGGGCCACAGGAAGCAGTCGACCATGTGGCAGCTGTGCAGGTTGCCGAAGACGAGCGTGTGCAGCTCCGGGTAGACGGCGCAGGCGAGCAGGGCGTGTTCGCCGGTCCTCGGGACGCTCGCCATCGCGTCCTCCAGGGAGGTGTGCAGGACGACCCGTCCCTCGTCCGTGAGGCCGCGCCGCCTAAACCACTGGTGGGCCGCCGCCTCCAGATTGGTTCCGGTCGGGCCCAGGGTGTGCACGTACCGTATGCCGCTGACCTGAGCGGCGGATAAGGAATCCGCGCGCGGATTTTCCCCCGTCATTTCTTCTCCCCCTTGTGTCCCCGTCTTGTGTCCCCGTGAATTTCCCTCGCGGCGTTCAAGGTGTGCCCGTCCGGTGCGGGCGGCGCGAGCGATTCAGCGGCCCCGCCGCCGTGGCCGCGGTCCGCGTCGGCGATCCTAGGCGGCCGCGGCCGAACGCGGCCAGCACGCCCTCGCCGTACCGACTGCTTTTTGGCACCGTGGCCGTTTCGGTGCGCTCAGCGTTCCGGATATCCCGCGACAAACCCTGTCGTGGCGGGTGACAGAGGGGCGGCTTTCATCCACGCGCCGGGCCGTGAGGGTACGCATTCCGTCACGCGGACGCGGGCGTTCAGGCCTCCTGGGGCAGGAGGCCCGCGCGCAGGGTCTTCAGAATGCGGGAGAGCAGCCGGGAGACCTGCATCTGCGAGACCCCGATCCGCTCGCCGATCTCCGCCTGGGTCAGCTCCGCCACGAACCGCATGTGGATGATCTCCCGGTCCCGCTCGGAGAGGCGGCCGATGAGCGGGGCCAGGCTGCTGACGTTCTCCACCAGTTCGAAGCCCTCGTCCTCGGCGCCGATGAAGTCCACCAGGGCGGCTTCGCGCTCGTCGCTGCCGGAGCCCATGAGCAGGCTGGTGTGGAGCGAGGACGAGGTGTAGGCGTTGGCGGCCTTGCGGGCCTCGACGACCTCGTCCTCCGGCAGCGACATCAGCCCGGCGAGCTCCGCGGTCGTCGGGTCCCTGTCCAGCCTGCTGGCGAGTTCCTCGGTGGCCTTCACCAGTTCGATGCGCGCCTCCTGGAGGCGGCGCGGCACGTGGACGGCCCAGCTGGTGTCGCGGAAGAAGCGCTTGATCTCGCCGACGATGTAGGGCACGGCGAAGGTGGTGAACTCCACCTCGCGCGACAGGTCGAAGCGGTCGATCGCCTTGATCAGGCCGATCGTGCCCACTTGCACGATGTCGTCCATGTCCTCGGCGCGGTTGCGGTAGCGCGAGGCCGCGTACCGCACCAGGGACAGGTTCATCTCGATCAGCGTGTTGCGGACGTACTGGTGGTCGTGGGTGCCCTCTTCGAGGACGGCCAGGCGGTCGAAGAACTGCCGTGAGAGCACCCGCGCGTTGTGCGGCTCCACCGCCGCGGGCTCTTCGATCAGTGGCAGCGCTCCGCACGCTCCGTTCCGCTCCGTCGACACCCGGGTCCCGGACACTGCACCCGTCGCGGCAGCCACACCGTCCACCTTCCTCTCGCCGAAACCGAACCCCTCCACGGGAGTTCGTCAGGCGCCTGCCCCGAGTCAGCCGCCTCATGCGTATGAGTGCGTGGTGGTGTTCCGCTTCGCCGCCGCCCGCCGCGAGGCCGAAACTAGTCGAAGCGCAGGACGCGCGGGGCGAAGGTGCCCTCGGGGCCGCCCGCGCGGCCGACCGACCACACCGTCGGCGTGCCCGGCACCGGTGCGAGCCGCAGCAGCGAGGACTCGCCCTCCCCGGCCACCGCAGGTTCGTCGTACTCGGTGAACGACTGGCCGTTCCAGGCGAGGAAGTCGGGCCCCGGGACGATCGGCGGCACGCTGCCCGGCGGGCCGAACTTCTGCGAGCGGGTCACCGCGACCCAGCCGAGCGCGCCGGACGCGGCGGGGGTCAGCGAGGTGACCGAGCCGAAGTTGGTGGGCATCGTCACCCGGCTCCACGTCTGCCCGTCGAAGCGGACGAGCAGGGGCGGGATCGGGCGGCCCGGCGGGCCGCCGATGAACCCGCCCGTGCCGCCCGCCCACACCTCCGTCGGCGAGACGGCGAGGATGCTGCCGAGGCCCGCCCGCGGGAACCCGTCCACGACCGTCTGCCGCCACTCCCGCCCGTCCCAGTGCGACACGGTCGCCCCCGAGGCGCTCGCGCCCGCGGCCCAGACGTCGTCAGCCGCCTTGACGTCCAGGCCGTACACGGAGCCCGGCGGCACCGGCAGGTCCCGCCAGCCGCGCCCGTCCCGGCGCAGCAGGGCCTGGGCGCCGTCGCGCGTGCCGATCAGCCAGGTCTCGCCGCCGCCGGTGACGACCTTGGTCAGGGCGACACCGCCCGGCGGCTTGCTCTCGCGCCAGGCTGCGCCGTCGAAGCGGAGCAGGCGGGCGCCGCCCGCCGCGTCGCGGCCGACGGCCCAGACGTCGTCCGGCGCGGTCGCGGCCACGGACAGGAGCTCGCCCTGCCAGCGGACGCCGGGCAGCCCCTGGCGCTGCCAGGCGGTCCCGTTCCAGCGCAGCGCCAGCGGGAAGCCCGGCGCCGAGCGGCCGACGGCGTCGGCGCCCACCGCCCACGCCCGGTCGGGGCCGAACGCCACGGCCTCGTTGAGCGCGGCCTGCGGGCGCACCTCGGCCGGGACCGGGACGTGCCGCCAGGACGCGGTCTCGGCCGTGGCCGGGGCCAGGGCGGCGAGGGCGGTCATGGCGATCGCGAGGGCCGCGACGAACAGTCTGCGTGCCATGGTCAGCCTCTCCGCCGTTCGCTCATCAGGTTCGGTTTCGAGCCGTAGACCTCGACGGTCCCGAAGGCCAGGAGCGCGGATCCGGTCCGCACCAGGGCCCGCGGCTTCACCTCGATCGCGTCCTCGCGCTCGGGGCCGTAGGAGAAGGTGGTGCGGCGGCCGTCCACCCGCGCGTACTTCGACTGGAATGCGCGGTCACTGACCATCGGCAGCCACAGCGCGCCGTCCGGGCCGCGCGCCATGCCCTTGGTGTAGGTGTCGCCCAGCGGCGGGTGGATGGTGCGCCAGGCGTGCCCGTTCCAGGTCATCAGGTACGTGCGGCCCACGCCGTCGGCGTACTGGCTGCCGCCGATCGCGACCCGGCCGTCCCGTTCGAGCAGCGTCGTGTGCACGTTGGCGTTGGGCGGCAGCGGCACCTCCGCGTCCCGCCACGCCGTGCCGTCCCAGCGCAGCACGGTGTTCCCCGTGCGGGTGCTCCCCCAGGCCCAGACGTCGGTGGCGGAGCGCGCGGTGATCCCCATCAGGTACAGCACCCCGTCCGGGGTGGACTGCTCGGTCCAGCGACCGCCGTCGTAGTGCAGCACCTTCAGGCCGGTGCCGTCCTCTCCGATCACCCAGGCGGCGCCCGGGACGGCGACGAAGTCCTGGTACGTCCACAGCGTCCGGGGCACCGGGACGGTGCTCCACCCCGCCGCCGACCGGCGCAGGATCTCGCCCTTCCCTTCGCTGACGCGCAGGGTCCACATCTCGTCCCCCACGAACTGCGCCTCGCGGAGCCAGCCCCGCTCACCGGCGCCGGGGAAGGTGGTGTCCCGGCTCCACTGCGCGCCGTCCCACCGGTGCAGCATCGGCCGCGGTCCGTCGGCGGTCTGCTCGTAGGAGGTGGCCCACGCCTCGCCAGGGCCGCGGGCGGCGAGCTCGGTCACGGTGACCGGCCCGGCCGCCGCCGGGACCGGCACGTCCGACCAGCCCGGCGCGGGGCGCGCGGCGGCACCGGGCGACACCACCGCGGCACACGCGAGCACCAGGCCGACGACGACCGCGCGGAGACCGTTCACGAGACCCCCCAGACCACGAAGGCCGCACAGGCTAGGGGCGTTCACCCGCCCGGGTACAGACGTCATCCGGCCGACCACGGCCCGCCCCCCTGCCACACCGGCCGCACGCGCGACGCGGCCAACTCCCGCGCGGGGGCGCCCTCGTCCAGGTCGGGGCGGGCGGGCCGCAGGGCCCCTGTCCGGGAACGGCTGAGGGGCCGTCTCAGATCTCTCTGAAACGGCCCCTCGACTCGCGACTCCGCAAAGTCGGGACGACAGGATTTGAACCTGCGACCCCTTGACCCCCAGTCAAGTGCGCTACCAAGCTGCGCCACGTCCCGGTGCGTTGTCCGCGGTGGTGTTCCGCGTGATCACGCAGGTAGAACTCTACCCCACCTGCCGGGGTGCTCCGACGCGGGCGACAATCGGGGCATGAGCGCCGCACTTGGACCTGGAGCAGGGGACCGTGACCGGGACGCGGAGGGGCGGGCCCGCAACGCGCGGCCGCGCGACGGGCTCGGCCGTCCGCTGCCGTACGGGGCGCTGGGCGTCGCGCGGCAGCCGGAGGGGGTGGTCCGCGCGCCGCGGGAGACCCTGGCGCGGGCGCAGGAGCTGCTCGGCGCCGGGCGGCCCTTCCACGCGCACGAGGTCTTCGAGGACGCCTGGAAGTCCGGGCCCGCCGGGGAGCGGGGCCTGTGGAAGGGGCTCGCCCAGCTCGCCGTGGGCCTCACGCACGCGGCGCGCGGCAACGCCAGGGGCGGGGCGCGGCTGCTGCGCCGTGGCGCGGGCGCCGTCACGGCGTGGGCCGCCGAGGCCCCGGGCCGGGAGCGGCCGTACGGGGTCGGCGTGGCGGAACTGGCGGCGTGGGCGGAGGAGTTGGCCGCGCGCGTGGAGCGGGACGGGGAGGCCGTGGACCCGGCGGCTTCGGCACCGGTGCTCGTCCAGGGCGGGCCGCCCCCGGCGCCGGGCACAGGCGGGACGGCGGCGGCCCCTCGCGGCTGACCAGCGCGGCGCCCGGCGCGGCGCCGGGTGGCGGCCCGCCGGGCGGTCCTTCACCGGACCGGACGGCCCCGCATGCACGGGTCCCCCGCCGGTGTGAGGGTGGGCCTGTGACCGTCACCGAGAACGCCGGGGCCGCGCGGGCGCCGGAGCAGGGGCCTGAAGTCCTCGACCGGCGCCGCCGCAATGTCGTGTTCGTCACGATCATGCTGGGTGTGCTGCTCGCCGCGCTCGACCAGACGATCGTCGGCACCGCCCTTCCGACGATCGTGTCTGACCTGGGCGGGGCCGCGCACATGTCGTGGGTGGTGACGTCGTACCTGCTCGCGGAGACGGTCGCGACGGTCCTCGTCGGCAAGTTCGGTGACCTGTTCGGGCGCAAGGTCGTCTTCCAGGTGTCGGCGGTCGTCTTCATCACCGGCTCGTTCCTGTGCGGCCTGGCCACGAACATGTCGCTGCTGATCGCCTGGCGGGCGATGCAGGGCATCGGCGCGGGCGGTCTGATGGTGACGGCGATGGCGCTGATCGCCGATGTGATCCCGCTGCGCGAGCGCGGCAAGTACCAGGGCGCGATCGGCGCGGTCTTCGGTGTGTCCACGGTCATCGGACCGCTGCTCGGCGGCCTGTTCACCGACCATCTGAGCTGGCGCTGGGCGTTCTATGTCAACGTGCCCATCGCGATCCTCGTCGTGGTGGCCGCCGCCCGCACCATCCCCTCGGTGCGGTCGGCGTCCCGCCCTGTCATCGACTATCTGGGCATCGCGCTCGTCGCGGTCGGCGCCAGCGCGCTGATCCTGGCGACGAGCTGGGGCGGCAACGAGTACGCGTGGGGTTCGGGCGTCGTCATCGGCCTGTTCGCGGGCGGGCTCGCCGCGCTCGCGGGCTTCTGCTGGGTGGAGACCCGCGCGGCGGAGCCGATGCTGCCGATGCGCCTGTTCGCGAACCCCGTGTTCACGGTGTGCTCGGTGCTCAGCTTCATCGTGGGCTTCGCGATGCTCGGCGCGATGACGTTCCTGCCGACGTACCTCCAGTACGTCGACGGGGACTCGGCGACGGTCTCCGGCGTGCGGACGCTGCCGATGGTCGCCGGGCTGCTCATCGCGTCGATCTTCAGCGGCAACGTGGTCAGCAGGACGGGCACCTACCGGATCTTCCCGATCGTGGGCGCCCTGGTGATGGCGGTCGGCCTGTTCCTGATGTCCCTTATGGGCAGCGCGACCAGCGCGTGGCTGGAGTCGCTGTACATGTTCGTGCTCGGCACCGGCATCGGCCTGTGCATGCAGGTGCTCACGATCGCCGTGCAGAACACCGTCGCGTACGCGGACCTGGGCACGGCGACGTCCGGCGTCACGTTCTTCCGTACGCTCGGCAGCTCCTTCGGCACGGCCGTGTTCGGCACGATCTACGCCAACACGCTGGCCCCGAACCTGCGGGACGGGGTCGCCGAGGCGGCTCGGACCGGGACGGCGCCGCAGGAGACGATCGCGAAGGCCGCGCGGAGCCCGGAGGGCCTGCACGAGCTGCCCGGAGCGGCGGCCCGGCCGATCGTGGAGGCGTACGCGGACACCCTGCAGACCGTCTTCCTGTGGACGGTGCCGGTGGCGTGCGTCGGGTTCGTCGTGGCCCTGTTCCTCAAGCAGGTCGAGTTGCGCGACAGCGCGCGGATGAGCTCCTCGGACATGGGCGAGGGCTTCGCGTCGCCGTCCTCGACGGGCGACTCGGCCCGGCTCCTGGAACTGGCCGTCGGCAACATCCTGCGCCGCAAGGGCGCGCACACCGCGCGCACCGTCATCAGCAGGTCCGATACGCGCCTCGACCTGGCCGGGGCGTGGGCGGTGATGCAGGTGGCCCTGTTCACGCGCCTGGTCGGGCACGCGAACCTCAACCTCATCGCGGCCCGGCGCCAGCTGCCGCCCGAGGTCCTGGTGCCGGTGTTCGAGCGGATGGTCGACGAGGGCTACCTCACCCGCGCGGGCACGCTCTTCCAGCACACCCCGGCGGGCGCGCGCGAGGCCGAGGTCATCGGCGCGGAGTGGACGCGGTGGCTCACCGAGGAGCTGGACAAGGACGGCGGGCGCCCCGGAGGCGGGGCCGTGCGGGACGACCGTCAGCTCCTCGCCGCCGTCGACGCGATCGCCAAGCGGCTGCTCGCGGAGGACCTGGCGCAGGGCCTCGACCGGGAGCGGGGCGGCCGGAGCGGGGCACCGGCGCCCGCGTGAGGCGCGCGCGGCCGCGTCAGGGCTTGCGACCGACGCCTCCGTAGTCGTCGACGTCCGCCACCCCCGCGCGCGGGTGGCCGGGGCTCCACCGGGACACCGGCACCACGCCGGGCGCGAGCAGTTCCAGGCCGTCGAAGAAGCGGGTGAGCTGCTCGGGGGTGCGGTTGAGGCGCGGGTTGTCGCTCGCCTTGTTCCACTGCTCGATCATCTCCCGCATCGCCTGGGGGCGGACGACCTCGGTGCTGTCGCACAGGACGAGGTGGCTGCCCGGCGGCAGCGCGTCCAGGAGGCGGCCGACGATCGCGTACGCCGTGTCGTCGACGACGTGCGCGGTGATGCCGAGCAGCATCAGGGCGACGGGCCGGGTGAGGTCCAGGGTGGCGGCGGCGCCGCGCAGGATGGTGTCGGGGTCGCGGACGTCGGCGTCGATGTAGTCGGTGACGCCCTCGGGCGTGCTGGTGAGCAGGGCCGCGGCGTGGGAGAGCACGACGGGGTCGTTGTCGACGTAGACGACGCGCGCCTCGGGCGCGACGCGCTGGGCGACCTCGTGGGTGTTGTCGGCAGTGGGCAGGCCGGTGCCGACGTCCAGGAACTGGCGGATGCCGGCCTCGCCCGCGAGGTGCTCCACGGCGCGGACGAGGAAGGCGCGCTGGGCCCGGGCGATGTCGATGATGTGGGGGTTGGCGAGGCGGATGCGCTCACCGACCTCCCGGTCGATCTCGTAGCAGTCCTTGCCGCCGAGCCAGTAGTTCCAGATCCGGGCCGAGTGCGGTACGCGGTTGTCGCTGAACGGCATGGGACCCCCCAGGTCGGCCGGACGTCACCGCACAACCTAGGGGCATCCCCGCCGGTCGCGCTGCCCGTCGCGCCGGATTCAGTCCCGCTCGACCAGCAGGGCGCTGCCCTGGCCCACGCCGACGCACATGGTGGCGAGGCCCCGGGTGGCGCCGGTGCGGCGCATGCGGTGCAGCAGGGTGGTGAGGATGCGCGCGCCGGAGCAGCCGAGGGGGTGGCCGAGGGCGATGGCGCCACCGTCGGGGTTGACCAGGTCCGGGTCGATGCCGAGGGCGTCCACGCTGGCCAGGGCCTGCGCGGCGAAGGCCTCGTTGAACTCGGCCTCCTGGAGGTCGGCGACGGACCAGCCGACGCGGCCCAGGGCCTTGCGGGTGGCGGGCACGGGGCCGATGCCCATCACGTCCGGGTGCACGCCCGCGCTGGCCCCGGCCGCGTACCTGCCGAGGGATTCCAGGCCGAGGTCGTTCAGGGCCTCCTCGCTGACGAGGAGCAGCCCCGCGGCGCCGTCGTTCATCGGCGAGGCGTTGCCCGCGGTGACGGTGCCGCCGTCGCGGAACACCGGACGCAGCTTGCTGAGCTTCTCGTACGAGGTGTCCTCACGGATGGCCTCGTCGGCTGCGACGCGGATGCCGTCCGGCGTGGTGACGGGCAGGATCTCGTCGTCGAAGCGGCCGTTCTTGCGGGCGGCGGCGGCGCGCTGGTGGCTGCGGAGGGCGAAGGTGTCCTGGCGTTCGCGCGAGACGCCGTACCGGTCGGCGACCGCCTCCGCGGTCTCCCCCATCGAGAGCAGCCCGTGCAGGTCCTTCATCCTCGGGTTGACCAGGCGCCAGCCGAGGCGGGTGTCCGCGGTCTCGATGCGGTGCGGCAGGGCCTCGTCGGGGCGGGGCAGGACGAAGGGGGCGCGGCTCATGGACTCGGAGCCGCCCGCGAGCACGATGTCGGCCTCCCCGGCGGCGATGGCGCGGGCCGCCGTGGTGACGGCTTCGAGGCCGGAGGCGCACAGGCGGTTGACGGTGGCGCCGGGCACGGACTCGGGGAGCCCGGCGAGCAGCACCGCCATCCGGGCCACGTTGCGGTTGTCCTCCCCCGCCTGGTTGGCGGCGCCCCAGTACACGTCGTCGACGCGCCCCGGGTCCAGCTGCGGCAGGTCGTCGAGGAGCCCTCGCACCACGGTCGCGGCGAGGTCGTCCGGGCGGACACCGGACAGGGCGCCGCGGAGTCTTCCGATGGGGGTGCGGCGGGCTGCGGCGAAGTGAACGGTACGCACGGCGACTCCGAGCGGCGACGGGACGAAAATTAGCGTTGCTAGTTTCTAGTCTAGGGCCCGGCCCCACGCCGGGGAAGCCCGTGCTCCCGTACGCAGGTCAGGAGGCGTGCCCGGCGGCGAGGTGGCGGAGGATCGGGGCCGCCGCCCGGCGGCCCTGTGCCGCCGCCGCGCCCGCCCGGTGCACCGCGTGCACCCCGTTGCCCACGGCGAACACGCCGGGCACCGCCGTGCGGAAGGCGGCGTCGACCGCGGGGCCGCGGGTCGCGGGGTCCAGGGGGACGCCGCCGCGGCGGGCGAGTTCGTGGTCGGGGACGAAGTCGCCGGTGAACACGGCGGTGTCGCAGGCGAGGAGGGCGCCGCGGCCGTCGCGGTGGCGTACGCGCACGCCGGAAAGGCGGGCCCCGCCGAGCAGTTCGGCCACCTCGGTGCCGGTGAGCAGCGGGACGCCGTACCGCAGCCGTGCTCGGGCGGCGGGCCAGGGCGGCGCCTGGCGGCGCTCGCCCGGGGTGACCTGCGCGACGACGTCGACGCCCGCGCGGCGCAGGGTGTCCAGGGCCGCGTACGCCACGGGCTCGGCCCCCACCACCACCGCGCGGGAGCCGACGTACTGGCCGTGGAGGTGGACGGCCTGCTGGAGTTCGCCGGTGGAGTAGACGCCGGCGGGCCGGGTGCCGGGGACGAGGCGGGCGGCGCGCGGGCGTTCGCGGGCGCCGGTGGCGAGGACGACGGCGCGGGCGGTGATCCGCTCCAGGCCCGAGGGCGAGGTGGTGTCCAGGGTGCGCGGGCCCGCCCAGGCGGTGGCGGTGACCTCGGTGCGCACGCGCGCGCCCGCCCGCAGGGCCGCCGCCACGCGCAGGCGGGCGTAGCGGGGGCCGCTCGTGCCGGGGACGGCGACGCCCAGGAGCGTCCGGTCGCCGAAGCCGCCGTGGTGGCAGTGGCGGGGCACGCCGCCCGCCCGCGCCTCCCGCTCCAGGACCTCGACCCGGCCCGCGCCCGCGGCGGCGAGCGCGGCCGCGGCGGCGAGGCCGGCGGGCCCGGCGCCGACGATCAGGACGTCGACGGCGCGCTCGCGCCTCATCGCCCCTCCTCGCGCGGGGATGCCTCGCGCGGGGATGCCTCACGCGAGGGCGCCTCGCGTGAGGACGCCGCACGCGGGGCCGCGCCGCACCCTTGGGGGCCGCCGCCCCGCGCCCGCCCTTCGAAGAGCTCCCGTACGGCGGCCCCGCAGGAGAAGCCCTGGCAGCGGCCGCCGCGCGCGCGGGTGCGGCGGCGCAGGCCGTCGAGGGAGGCGGGCGCGATGGTGGCGCGCAGGGCGTCGCGGATCTCGCCGCGCGTGACGCGTTCGCAGTGGCAGACGATCCGGCCGTAGTCGGGGTCGGCGGCGATGAGGTCGCCGCGCTGGTAGGGGCGCGGGAAGGCCTCGCCGAGGTTGGGCATGCGCACCGGCGCGAGCTCCGCGCTCTCGCCGAGCGCGAGGCCCGCCTCCGCGAGGAGCTCCGTGACGTGCGCGGCGATGGCCATGGACGCCGTCAGGCCGGTGGAGCGGATGCCGCCGACGGTGACGTACGCCTGGTCGGGGCGGGCGTGGATCTGGTAGTCGTCGTCCTCGGTGGCGGCGCGCAGTCCCGCGTAGACGGCGGTGACCTCCTCGTCGAGGAGGGCGGGCAGCACGCGCGCGCCTTGCTCGCGCAGCCCGGCGAGCCCCGCGGCGGTCGAGCCGGTGGCGGTCTTGTCGTCGAGGTCCTCGGCGGTGGGGCCGAGCAGGACGTTGCCGAACACCGTGGGCGCGACGAGGACGCCCTTGCCGAGCGCCGTCGGCACCGGCAGCAGGATGTGGCGCACCAGGTCCCGGGCGAGCTTGTCGAAGACGATGAGCTGACCCCGGCGCGGCGTGACGGTGAAGGTGTCGTGGCCGAGCATGCGGTCGACGGCGTCGGCGTGCAGGCCCGCCGCGTTGACGAGCCAGCGGGTGCGCAGCTCGCCGCGTCCCGTGGTCAGGGTGTGCGGGGTGCCCGCACCGGGGTCGGCGGCGGCCACCGCCGTGACCGGGCAGTTCAGGTGCAGGTCCGCTCCGGAGCGCACGGCCTGCGTCGCGTACGCCAGCGGTGTCGTCCAGGGGCAGATGACGCTCTCGCCGGGCACGGCGAGCGCGCCGAGCGCCCCGGGGCCGAGGTGGGGTTCGCGGGCGCGGACGGCGGCGGCGTCCAGGAGCGTCGCGTCGTCGTAGTGGTTGCGCCGCGCCTTGTCCTGGAGCGCGGGCAGGGCGGCCAGCTGCTCCCGGTCCCAGGCGACCAGGAGCGCGCCGACCGGCTCCACGGGGATGCCGCTCTCGGCCGCGTACGCCTTCAGGCGCCCGTAGCCCTCGCGGACGAGGCGCGCTTCGAGGGAGCCGGGCACGGCGTCGAAACCGGTGTGCAGGATGGCGGTGTTGGCCTTGGAGGTGCCCTCGCCGACGTCGCCCGACGCCTCGACGACGGCGATCCGCAGGCGGTGGCGGGCCAGTTCGCGGGCGAGCGCGGCGCCGACGACTCCGGCGCCGACGACGGTGACGTCGTACGGCTCGTCGGGGAGGGCGCCGGTCCGGGTGACGCCCCCCTTTCTGGGCGGGTTCACGACGGGGTGCGCGCCGACGGCGCGTCGCGTTCCAGCAGTGACGTCACGGCGGCGCGGAAGGCGGCGCGGCGTTCGGCCGCCTCGTCGGCGCTGACGCGCGGTTCGTAGACGGCCGTGGGCCGCCAGCGGGGCACGACGTCGCGCAGGGTGAGCCCGGGGTCGAGGCCGAGGCGGGCCACCGCGCCGACGCCGAGCGCGGTGACGTCGGGCAGCGCGGAGACCTCCACGGGCCGCTGGAGCAGATCGGCCTGCGTCTGCATGAGCAGGGCCGAGCGGGTCAGGCCGCCGTCGACGCGCAGGCCGCGCAGGGGCTCGCCGAGGTCGGCGGCGACCGCGTCGGCGAGTTCGGCGACCTGGGCGGCGAGGCCCTCGCACAGGGCGCGCACCAGGTGCCCGGGCCCGGTGTCGAGGCCGAGGCCGGTCAGGGAGCCGCGCACGTCGCCGCGCCACCAGGGGGCCGCGAGCCCGGCGAGCGCGGGCACGAAGGTGACGCCGCCGCAGTCCGGCACGGCGGAGCCGACCGCGTCCAGGTCCTCGGCCCCGCCGATCACGCCGAGGTCGGTGAGCCAGCGCACGGCGGACGCGGCCGTGTACACCTGGCCGTCGAGGCAGTAGCTGCTGCGGCCCGCGAGGCGCCAGGCGACGCAGCCGACCAGGCCGGAGTCGCCGCGGCGCGGCCGGGTTCCGGTCTGGGCGAGCAGGAACGCGCCGGTGCCGTAGGTGCACTTGGCGCTGCCGGGCTCGGTGACGTCCTGGGCGAGGAGCGCCGCCTGCTGGTCGACGAGCAGACCGGTCAGGGGGACCTCGGCGCCGAAGGCACCGGTGGTGCCGACGGGTCCCGCGGCGTCCACGACGCGGGGCAGCTCCTCGCCGTCGAGGCCGAAGAGGGCCAGGGCGCGCTCGGACCAGGTGACGGAGTCCAGGTCGAGGAGCTGGGTGCGGCCCGCGGTGGCGGCGTCGGTGACGAAGGCGCCGGTGAGCCGGTGCACCAGCCAGGCGTCGCTGGTGGTGACGACGCCGCGCCGGGTGAGGTGGCGGCGCACCCACGCCATCTTGGGCGCGGCGAAGTAGGGGTCGAGCGGCAGTCCGGTGAGGTGCTTCAGCTCGTCGGCGTGCGCGGACAGCTCCCGGCACAGCGGGTCGGCGCGGCGGTCCTGCCACACCAGGGCCTCGGTCAGCGGTGCGCCGGACGCGGGGTCCCAGGCGAGGACGGTCTCGCCCTGGTTGGCGAGCCCCACGGCGGCGACGGGCTCGCCCGCGCGCTCCAGGGCCTCGCGTCCGGCGGCGAGGACGGAGTCGAGGAGCTCGCCGGGGCTGACCTCGACGCGGCCGCCGGGCAGATGGCGGGGGCGCACGGGCGCCGTACCGGAGGCGATCACACCGCGCTCGGGGCAGACGACCAGGGCCTTCGTGCCTGAGGTGCCCTGATCGACGGCGAGGACCGGGCCGCCGCTCATCGGCGGCCTCTCCCGCGGCCGGGCGCGAGGGCCCGGTGGTAAGTCGTGATCACTGCGGCAGAGTGCTACAGGGGGCGCGGGGGCGTCAAGAGAGGACGCTTCCCAAATGTCGCGTTCCGGGCCCGTGTTGAACAAGTGAGAACCCAAACGTCACACCGGCGCGCCGCGTTGACACAACTTGGTCAAGAAAGATCCGAGGACTGCCCAGTAATCGGAAGACTCGGCTCTACACTGACCGCCGAACAACAACGCTCACTCGTACATCAGTTCATCACGCGCGGCACTCACGGAACGCACGCGGCCCAGGGAGCGCGCGGGACGCACGGACCACCGCCCGCGGCACCCCGGACCACCACCCCCACGGACCACCGCCCCACAACCCCACAGGACCACGAGCCCACACCCAGCAGATCGCACCCGCGGCCCGGATCGCACCCGCTCCGCCGTCAGAGCCCAGAGGACCAAGCCGATGCCCTTAGCCCGCCCGGTGTATCACCCGGCCGGTCATGACGCGCCGCTGCGCGCCGTGCTCCAGGACCTCAAGGCAGGCCGCTGGGTGTCGACGAGGAACCTGCTCACCGAGACCCCCGACTGGGGCCTGTGGACGCAGCGCACCCAGATCCTGGCGGCCGCGGTCGCCGGGTCCGACGTGGTGCGCGCCTGGCTCGCCGAGGAGCCGCGCAGCGTCGCCGCGACCGTCCTGCACACGCGGGTCACGGTGGAGCGCGCCCTGCGCGCGCACCGCGCGGGCCACCGGCACACCAACGACCTGTGGCGCGAGGCCAACGCCGCCTGCCGCGTCGCCTCGCAGACCTCCCCCGAGGACCCCGTGCCGTGGATCTGCCTGCTGGCCCTCGCGCAGCTCGACGAGGGCCAGCGCTGGGACGAGCACCGCGTCGCCGCGCCCGAGCCGATGCTCTTCCCCGGCCCGTGGCAGATCCTCGCCGAGGCCGACAAGCGCGACCCGGGCAACCGCGAGGCATACCACCGCATGCTCCAGTTCGCCTACCACCGCAGGCCCGGGGCGCCGCTCACCGAGGCGGTCAACTTCGTGCACTGGGCGTCGGCTTCGGCGCCCGCGGGCTCGCCGCTGCACCTGCTCCCCTTGTATGTACGGGTGGAGCGCTACCGGCGCGAGGGCGGCAGCGAGCGGGCCCTTGACCTGCACTGGATCGCGGAGGACGCGACGCGCGGCGCGCTCAGGGCGCTCCAGCTGTGGTTCGACCACACCCGGCCGGAGGCGGCCTCGCTGCTCGACCTCAACTACCTGGCGCACGCGCTGTGGGGCGCGCACCACTTCCACGACGCGGTACGGGTCTTCGAGGCCCTCGACCCGTTCTTCGCCGTGGTGCCGTGGACGTACCGCACGCAGTCACCGAACGACGCGGACGCGGCCGCCGAGGCGTTCACGCAGGCCCGCACGCGCTGCTACCACGCCGCGCGCGGCCCAGGCCCGCGCGACTGACACCCCGCGCACCCCGTACCTCCGCACACCCCCGCATACGCACGACACCCACCCCCCCGCACTTCCGCACCCCCGCTCTCCCCCGGAGGTTTGACCAGTGTCACGCACCACCGTGTCGAGTTCCGCCTCGATACCAGCGCTGCCCGACGAGGAGCAGCGGCTGAGAGAACTCGGGTACCAGCCCGTCCTGGCCCGTCGCATGGGCGGCTTCGGCAACTTCGCCATCAGCTTCTCCGTCATCTCCATCCTGTCCGGCTGCATGACGCTGTACGGCTTCGGCCTCGGCACCGGCGGGCCCGCGGTCATGATGTGGGGCTGGGCCGGCGTCGGCCTCATGGTCCTGTTCGTGGGCCTGGCCCTCGCCGAGGTCACCAGCGCCTATCCGACGTCGGGCGCCCTGTACTACATGGCGGACCGGCTCGGCGGGCGCCGCTGGGGCTGGTACACGGGCTGGCTGAACCTCCTCGGTCTGCTGGGCGCGATCGCGGGCATCGACTACGGCGCGGCGCTGTTCAGCGGGGCGCTGCTGAGCATGCACACGGACTTCACGCCGACCCCGGGCTCCACGTTCGTGATCTTCCTGGGCATCCTCCTTGTGCACGCGCTCCTGAACCTCTTCAACGTCCGCCTCGTCAGCCTCCTGAACTCCATCTCCGTGTGGTGGCACCTGGCGGGCGTCGCGGTGATCGTCGGCGTGCTCGCGGTCGTGCCCGACTCGCACCAGTCGCCGTCGTTCGTGTTCGGCGAGTTCGTCAACGACACCGGCTGGGACAGCCCGCTGTATGTGTGCATGATCGGTCTGCTCCTGGCGCAGTACACGTTCTCCGGGTACGACGCCTCGGCGCACCTGTCGGAGGAGACCTCCAACGCCTCGGTGACCGCCGCGCGCGGCATCGTGCGCGCGATCTGGGTCTCCTGGATCGCCGGGTTCGTGCTCCTGGCCGGGCTCACCTTCGCCATCCAGGACTACGTGGGCACCCAGGAGACCAAGACCGGGGTGGAGCCCGCGCAGATCTTCATCGACGGGCTCGGCACCTCCGGCGCCACGGCGCTGATGCTCATCGTGATCGTGGCGCAGCTGTTCTGCGGCAACGCCGAGACGGCCGCCGCCAGCCGCATGGTGTTCGCCTTCAGCCGTGACGGCGCGCTGCCGGGCTCGGGCCTGTGGCGCAAGGTGAGCCTCAAGACGCAGGTGCCGGTGCCCGCGGTGTGGCTCTCGGTGGGCCTCGCGGGCGTCATCGCGCTGCCGTCGCTGTACTCGGAGACGGCGTACGGCGCCGTCACCGCGATCAATGTCATCGGCATCACGCCCGCCTACGCCATCCCCGTGCTGCTGCGTCTGAAGGCGGGCGACCGGTTCCAGCCGGGGCCGTGGAACCTGGGCCGCTGGAGCAAGCCGGTCGGCTGGATCGCGGTGTGCTGGGTGGCCTTCGTGACGGTCCTGTTCTGCCTGCCGCAGTCCTCGCCGGTGACCGCCGAGACGATGAACTACGCGTCCATCGCGCTCGCCGTGGTCCTGGTCCTCGCCACGGTGTGGTGGTTCGTGGCCCGCCGCTCCTACAACACCCCGGCCGCGTACGGCTCGGACAAGGAGCAGGCGGAGATCGCCGAGGGCATCATCTAGGGCCCTCCTGCGGGATCTCCGCGGCCTCGCGGCGCCCGGCACGCACACTCGCCGCCGGTCATGACGCGGGGCGGGGCCCGCCCCCTCGTCCGGGCCCCGCCCCGCGCCGTGCCGCGCGGGCCGTCAGGTGACCGCGCGGCCGCCTCGGGCGTGGAGCGGCGGCACACGGCCGTGCTCCTCGCCGCACGCCGGGGCGGTCAGGCCGACGCGCGCCCCCTGCCACCGCCCCACGTGCCGCAGGGCCCCCACGACCGGTGCGGCGTCACCGCCGCGCGTCACGTTCCGCCCCTCGCCGTACACCAGCCAACTGCCGTACGCCGTGCGGGAGTAAGGAATTCGACGACGTTCGAATGGCCGGGACGACGCGTCCGGCCGTGCCCCTGGCGCGGCTACGCTCCCAGGCGTGATCCACGCGCTCTTGGACGCGGAGTCCGTCGGCCGGGTCCGCATCGCCCTGTCCCCCGCGCTGGAGGCCGTCTGGTGGCTGCGGTACGCCGTGACCGGCGGCCGGCACCCCGTGTTCGGCGACCCGGGGGCCGCGGCCCGCTGGGCGCTGCGCCACCGTGACGTGCGGCTCGTCGCGCAGTGCCTGTCCCTGCCGGGCGGCCCGACCTACATGCCGGACCTGCTGACGCCCAAGCCCGCCGCGGGCCCCGCGGCACGCGCCTTCGCCGGGCAGTTGCAGGCCATGGACGGCACCTCGCCGGAGGAGGCCGCGTTCCAGGTGTGCCAAGTGCGCTTCCTGGACGGGCCGGTGCCCGGGGACGTCCTGGACGCGGTGGAGTCGGGAACGTTCGCCGCGCGGGCCGCGAACGGTCTGCGCCAGTTCTGGCAGGACGCGGTCGCCGACGGCTGGGGCGGCCTGAAGTCGGTCCTCGACGCCGACGCCGCCGCCCGCTCCACCGACATGGCCACCTACGGCGTCGGACACCTCCTCAGGTCGCTGCACCCCGACATCACCTGGGCTGACGGCCGTCTGACGGTCCGCAAGAACTACGAGGAGACCATCCCGTTCCACGGCGCCGAAGTGGTCCTCGCCCCCATGGCCGCCTCCTGGCCCCTGGTCAGCGTGCAGCTCGGCGAGCCGGACAACGCGGTGCTCGGCTATCCCGCGGCGGGCCTCGGCGCCGCCGCGGACCGGCCCCGGCGGCCCGGCGTGGCCCGGCTTCTCGGCAGGAGCCGGGCCGCGCTGCTCGGCGACCTCGCCGCGCCCCGCACCACCGGCGAGCTCGCCGCCCGCCACCAGCTGGCGCCCGCCACGGTCTCGTACCACCTGGGCGTCCTGCACCGCTCCGGCCTGGTCCTTCGCGAGCGGGACCGGAACGTGGTGCGCTACCGCAGGAGCGCGCAGGGCGACGCGCTGCTCGGGGACTGAGGGCGGCGCCCGGCGGGGCCGTGTCCCCTCACATCCCGCCCGCGACGCGCAGGACCGCGCCGGTGGTGAACGAGGCGTCGTCCGAGAGCAGCCAGGACACCGCCCCCGTGACCTCGTCGGGGCGGCCCGAGCGGCCCATGGGGATGGTGTCGGCGAGCTTGGCGGGGCGCTCGGGGTCCTCGTGGAACCCGGTCCAGATGATGCCGGGGGCCACGCAGTTGACGCGGATGCCGAGCCGGGCGACCTCCTTGGCGAGGCCGACGGTCATGGCGTCCACGGCGGCCTTCGTCGCGGCGTAGTGGACGTACTGGCCGGGGCTGCCGAGGGTGGCGGCGGCCGAGGAGATGTTCACGACGGCGCCGCCGCCGGTGCGGGTCATGTCGCGCACGGCGCGGCGGGCGCACAGCAGATAGCCGAGGACGTTCACGTCGATCGCGCGGCGCATGCCCGCGGCGTCGGCCTCGGCGAGGGGGCCGTTGGGGCCGCTGACGCCCGCGTTGTTCACCAGGCCGGTGACGGGGCCGAGTTCGGCGGCGGCCCGGTCGAAGAGGCGGTCCACGTCGTGTTCGTCGGCCGTGTCCAGGGCGACGGTGACGCAGCGGCGGCCGGTGTCGCGCACGGCGTCGGCGGCCCGCTCGGCGGCCTCGGCGTCCGAGCGGTAGCCGAGGGCTATGTCATGGCCTTCGCGGGCCAGGCGCAGACCGGTCGCGGCGCCGATGCCGCGGCTGCCGCCGGTGATCACGGTTACCCGCTGGGTCATGAGGTGCCTCCGGCCTCGGGGATCTTGTGGCCGCAGTGTACGAGGCGACGCGGCGGGGCCCGGGGGGTCGCCCCGGGCCCCGCCGCTCACGTCACGTCACGGGGCGAGGCACCCCGTGACCGGCACCTCCGCCGGGACGCCCAGGTTCGCGAGGTCCACGAGGCCCGTCACCTCCTGGACCGCGCAGTCGACGGTGGCCACCGGGTCCGGGACGGCACTCGCGGGCGCGGCGACCGCGCCGAGCAGGGCCAGCGTTCCAACGGCAAGGGCAGCGATACGGCGCATGAACAGCCTTTCTGCGGATGAAATGGGTGGGTCTCCGCAGAGCTGCCCGACGTGTTGTCCCGATATCCGCCCCATCACCCGGAAGAGGACGCTGAATCGATCCGGCACCGCGCCCTCAGGCGCGTCAGACCCGCTCGGGCGCCTCGGGCGCTTCGGGCACGGCCTGCTCCGCCGGGAGGCTGTCCATGAAGGAGCTCACCGAGAACACCGCGTTGCCGGGTCCCGCCGGGCCGTATCCGGGCGGCGAGGACAGGCCGAACTCCTCCATCGTCGCGCGGTACTCCTGGAGCAGCCGCACGTGGTACTCCAGGGGCGCGCCGAGCGGGTTGGCCTTGCCGAGCGGCGTGGTGGGCTCGGGGCACCAGGTGGTGAAGCGCGGGGTGATGCCGTGCGCCATGAAGTAGCGCAGGCCCTCGACGGTGGAGTCGATGGCCTCGTCGACGGACTTGAAGCCGAACGGCTCGGCCATCTCGACGCCCGCGACGAAGTTCGGGATGACGTTGCGCGCCCCGAAGACCTCGGCGGAGTCCAGGATGCGGCGGTGCCACTCGTCGCGGCCTACGTAGCGCTCCTTGCCGGGGCAGTAGCGCTCGAACAGATACGGGTCCCAGACCTCGTAGTTCGGGTGGTAGATGCGCACCCCGTAGTCGTGGAAGCGCTGGACGTCCTCCTTGGGCAGCGCCTGGGCGACGACCTTGCCGATCCAGCGCCCGGGGAAGCGCTCCTCGATGGCCTTGGCGTACTGGCCGTAGAAGTCGGCCTCGTCCTTGCCGCCGATGGTCGAGGTGACCGCGCCGCCGGTGAGGGTGTAGGCCGTGGAGGTCTTCGCGGTGTCGTACTTGTCGATGATCTCCAGGGCCTCCAGGACCTCCTCGACGGGCTTGACGCCCGTGTAGGGGCGGCCCGCCGCCTTGTGCTGGCGCCAGTTGTGGTTGATGTCGCAGTACTGGCACTCCTCCTTGGCGCCGAAGTACTGGCACACCCGGAAGACCGTGAGGTAGATCAGGTAGCCCCACTGGATGGTGGGCGCGACCTCCATGACCGACTTGCCGTTGGCGAGCTTGTGCCGGTAGTACTCCGGCATCGGCGGCACGCCCACGTCCGAGATGCGCTCGCCGTCCAGGTACAGGCCGAGCATTCCGTCGGCGTCGGCGGCCACGCGGTAGGGCGAGGACGGGTTGACCCGCACCGACACCACGGTGCGGCGCAGCTCGTAGGGGCCGCCGGTCAGGACGATCTCCTCGGGCGGGCGGCGCAGGGCGGCGGCGCCGAGCTCCGGCAGGGTGCCGTGGTCGAAGGAGAAGATGAAGTACGACTTGGGCTTGACGTCCCCGGCGGCCTCGTTGGCGCTGTCGCTGAGCGCCGACTCGTCGAAGGCCATGCCGCCGCGCAGCAGGTCCTCCTTGATCACCGCCTCGCGCGGCACGCTCGGGTGCCGCTGCATGAGTCCTTCGATCAGCTCCGTACGCCTGGGCATGGGGCGGGCACCTCGGATCCTGTCAGAGTTGTACTGAATTGAGCTTGTTTGTCGGCTTTCACCGGTGCGGGTGGGATCGCCACGCGCAGGGTCCACGCTAATACCGGCCCGCGCGGCGCCGAATCCGCCTCCGGTCGTGGGCGCGCGCCCGGCCCCTCCGCCGGGCGCCGGAGCCGGGAACCCCGGCGGTCGGCCCGCGCGTTGTCCAGGGCAGCGCCCGGGCTGACGCGGGCACCACCGACCCGACCGACAGGCGGCGCCGATGAACGAGCTGGTCCCGGGAGGCAATCTGCCGCTGCCGGACGGCAGCCTCACGCTGCGCGTCCCCGGCCCCTTCGACCTGTCGGCCCTGATCACGGGCGACAGCGGCAAGGTCGCGGGCGACACCGACTTCGTGTTCTACAACCAGCCCGCCACCTCCGGCGCCCGCCTGAGCGGCGACGCCCTCACCGTGGACGCGCGCCGGCTGCGCTCGGGGGCGAGCCGCGTCACGCTCGTGGTCAGCCCGGCCGAGCCCGACACGCCGCTCGGCCGGCTGCCCTCGATCGTGCTCCAGGTCAGCGGGGAGCGCGGGCAGGCCGTCGCCCGGTTCGCCCCGCCGCGCCCCCGGGCGGAGACGGTGCTGCTGCTCGCCGAGATCTACCGCCGCGGCACCGCCTGGAAGCTCCGCGCCCTCGGCCAGGGGTACGCGGACGGGCTCGCGGGCGTGGCCCGTGACTTCGGCCTGGAGGTCACCGAAGAGCCGACCGCCGCGAGCGAGGCCCTCACCGTCGTGCTGCCGCGCCCCCTCGCCCCCGCCGCGGCACCGCCCTCCGGCGGCCACGCGCCCGCGCGGGCCCCGGCCGCGCCGCCCGGGCCGCTCGGGGAGTTCCTCTCCCTGGTGAACGCCGCACGGGCCGACGCCGGTGCGCCCGCCGTCCAGCTCGACGCACGGCTCACCGAAGCCGCCCGCGCGCACGCGGCGGGCATGGCCGCGCACGGAGCGCTCGGCTCGGACGGCCCGGACGGCACCTCCCTGTACCAACGCGTGGCCGCGGGGGGCTACGCGTACCTGACGATCGGCGAGCACCTGGTGTCGGGCCCGCGCACCCCGGCCGACTTCCTCGACTACTGCCTGGGCGACGGCCGCTCCCGGCGCACGGTCCTCGACCGGGCGTACCACCACGTCGGCCTCGGCCAGATCACTGACAGCCGCTCCGGGGACGTGTTCTGGACGGCGCTGTGGGCCGAGCCCTCCACGCCCCAGGGCCTCGCCCGGTGCACGGCGGAGGTGCTCGCGCTCACCAACGGCCACCGGGCGGCGGCCGGTCTGCGCCCCCTCGCCCCCGACCCCCGCCTCACCGCCGCCGCGCAGGCGCACAGCACGGACATGGTCGTCCGCGCCTTCTACGCGCACACGGCGCCGGACGGCAGCGAGCCCTGGCACCGGGCCGCCGCCGCGGGCAGCACGCACCGCGCGGTCGGCGAGAACATCGCCTGCGGCCAGCGCTCCCCCGCCGAGGTCGTCCAGGGCTGGATGGACAGCCCCGGCCACCGCGCCAACATCCTCAAGCCCGCGTTCACGCACCTGGGCGTGGGCCTCGCGGGCGGCGGCCGGGCGGGGACGTACTGGACGCAGCTGTTCGGCGGCTGACCGCGTTCGCGTTCCGTCCGCGCGGGGCGCACCCTGGAGACACACGGGGTGACCCCTGGAGGTGATCCGTCATGACCACGCTGTCCGGTTGGCATGTGGAGCTGGAGTTCACCGAGGACGGGCACCGCACGAGAGCGGCGGCCCTGCTCCGGCTCACCGACGGTAGCGAGATGAGGGCGCACGGCTACGCGATGCGCCACCCCTCCGACTCCGAGCAGCTGCGGGTCGGAGAGGAGATCGCGGGCGCGCGGGCGCTCATGGATCTCGCCGGACAGCTGCTCGGCAAAGCGCACACGGAGATCGACGAGGCGGCGGGGCGGCCCTCGCATCCGCTGAACCGCTGACCGCCCGCCCGTAGGCGCCGGGTGGTCCTAGCCCGCCCCCACCGGTACGGGCATGCCCGTGCGCGCCGACGCGTAGCCCGCAGCCACGATCCGCAGCGTGCGCAGGCCGCCCTCGCCGTCGGCGACGTCCATGCCGTCGCCGTCGGCGTTGGCGTCCGGGCCGAAGAGGAACGCCCGCAGCATCCGCTCGTCCAGGTCGACGCCGAAGGGCAGCTCCAAGGACCGGCCGTGGCGCTCGCTGTAGCCATGGACCTTCTGGTCGAAGGCGTCCATCTCCAGGGTCGCGCGCTCGCCGATCACGGTCAGCTCCAGGCCGCCCCAGGAGGGGTGCGAGCGCGGGTGCGACCAGCTGCAGTCGAGGGTGGCGACGGTGCCGTCGTCGTAGGCCACGGTGACCAGGCCGCTGGTCTCCGCGGTGACCTCGCCCGCGTACAGGAGGTTGTTGGTCTGCGCGTACACCTCGACGGCGCGGGCCTGGAGCAGGTCGTCGAGGAGGTCGGCGAGGTGGACGGTGTGGTCCATCAGGGCGCCGCCGCCCGCGAGTGCGGGGTCGGCGAACCAGCGGCGGTCCCGGTTCGGCATCCGGCCGTTGTTGGCGCCGGACACGGCGAGCACCCGGCCGGTGTCGCCGGAGCCCACGGCGCGTTTGAGGGCCGCGTACGCGGGGCTGAAGCGCACGGGGTGGGCGACCGCGAGCCGTACCCCGGCCGCGCGGCACGCGGCGACCATCGCCTCCGCGTCCGCGACGGTGGCCGCGAGGGGCTTCTCACACAGCACGGCCACGCCGTGCCCGGCGGCGCGCTCCACGAGCGGGCGGTGGCGGGCGTTCTCCGAGCAGACGACGACGGCGTCCGGACGCCAGGCGAAGACGTCGTCGTAGGTGTCCGCGTACGGCACGGCGAGGGAGTCCGCGACGGCGCGGCCGCGCACCTCGCCGGGCGCGGCGAGCGCGGTGTCCGGGTCGCTGCCCAGGACCTCCACGCCGGGCATGTCCCGCAGCAGCCGCAGATAGGCGGCCGCGTGGACGTGGGCGAACGACAGGACGGCGACCTTCATCGGCTGGTCTCCTTCAGTTCCACGGCGCGGCCGGTGCGGCTCGACTCGATGGCGGCGCGGGCGATGCGCACCGCGGCGACGCCGTCGGCGGCGCGCACCCGGGGCTGTGGCGCGGCGCCGTCCCAGGAAGCGGCGAACTCGCGCAGCTGGGTGAGGTAGGGGCTCTCGGTCAGGGGCGTCGACGGGATGCCCTCGCCCGGGGCGCGCGCTCCTCGCGCGGTGACGCGCAGGCCGGGGACGGCGGCGGAGTCGTGGCACAGCAGCCCGTCGGCGCCCGCGACCCGGAACGTCGTGCGGAACGGCTGGTCCGGCAGCCCCCACAGGCCGCTCACCTGGCTGAGGGCGCCGGAGGCGTGGGTGAGCACGGCGGTGGCGGTGACGACCTCGCCGCCGGTGCCGGTGGCGTGCTCGGCGCCCCGGGTGCGGGCGTGCACCCGTACCACGTCACCGGCGAGCCAGCGGGCGATGTCGAGGTCGTGCACCATCAGGTCCATGAGGACGCCGCCGGACTGGGCGGGGTCGCCGAACCACGGCGCCCACCGGGGGCGGGCGGCGGCCCGCGTGAGGCGCAGCACGGCGAGCGTCCCGAGGTCGCCGCGGGCGACGGCGGCGCGCAGCGCCGCGTACGCCGGGAAGTAGCGCACGACGTGCGCCGGGTGCAGCGCCACGCCCGCCGCTGCGGCGGCGTCGGCCATCAGGGCCGCGTCGGCCACCGTCAGGGCGAGCGGCTTCTCGCACACGACGTGCCGCCCCGCCGCGATCGCGGCGAGCGCGAGGTCCTTGTGGGTGGGGGTGGGGGTGCAGACGTCCACGGCGCGGCACCCGGCGAGCAGGGCGTCGAGCGTGGGGGCGGCGGTGACGGGGTGGCCGCGCGCGGCGTACTCGTCGGCGAGCTTCTCGGCGGACCTGTCCACGGTGTGCACGGCGACGGTGGCGCCGAGTGCGAGCCAGCCGGGCAGATGGGCGCGGGCGATGCCGCCCGCGCCGATCATGCCGATGCGCAGTGGTTCCAGTCGTGCCAGTGGTGCCAGTCGTGCCAAGGAAGACAGCCCCTTTCTGGGTGAGTGCGGGGGTCGGCTGGGGGTGGGTGTCAGCTCTTCGACCCGGAGAAGGCGACGCTCTGCACGAAGTGCCGTTGCAGCAGGACGTAGACGACGAGCATGGGCAGGCTGGCGATGAGGGAACCGGCCATCATCACCGGGTAGTTGGTCTCGTACTGGCCCTCCAGGGAGGTCAGGCCCGCGCTGATCGGCATGGCGGCCGGGTCGGTGTTGACGATGAGGGGCCACAGCAGGTCGTTCCAGGCGGTCATCGCGGTGATGACGGCGAGCGCGGCGAGCGCGGGCCTGATCAGCGGCAGCATGATCGACCAGAAGACGCGGAAGGAGCCCGCCCCGTCGATGCGGGCGGCCTCCTCCAGTTCCCTGGGGAGCGCGAGGAAGGCCTGGCGGAGCAGGAACGTGCCGAACGCGCTGAACATGCCCGGCAGGAACAGGGCGGGCGCCGAGTTCAGCAGGCCGAGGCTCTGGATGATGTCGTACTGCGGCAGGACCAGGAGCGAGCTCGGCACCATCAGGACCGAGAGGAACAGGCCGAACAGCAGGTCGCGGCCGCGGAAGCGCAGGCGCGCGAACGCGTAGGCGGCCAGCGAGCAGAACACGAGCTGGCCGACCGTGCGGCCGAGGGCGTTGAGCACGCTGTTGGTGAGCATCTCGCGGAAGGGCAGCGCGGTGAACACCTCGTCGAAGCTCGACCAGCGCCAGTGGTCGGGCAGGACGGTGGGCGGGACGCGGGAGACCTCCGCGAGGGACTTGAAGGCGGTAAGGAGCTGCCACACGAACGGGAAGACCATCGCGAGGGCGCCGAGCGCGAGCACGAGGTGCGTCGCGAGCGTGCCGAGGTCGCGCCGCCCGCGGGAGCGTGCGCCGGTGGCCTTGGTGCGCGCGTCAGCCATAGTGCACCCACTTCCTCTGGAGGCGGAACTGCACATAGGTGAGGCCCGCGATGAGCAGCATCAGCAGGAAGGCGAGCGCGGCGGCGGCGCCCTGGGCGTTCTCCGTGAACGCCCACTTGTAGAACAGGCCCACGACGGACTGGGTGTCGCCGACCGCCGGGTTGCGCTCGTTCATCATGATGTAGATGAGGTCGAAGGTCTGCAGGGACTGGATCATGCAGATGACCGAGGCGAAGAAGACCGTGGGGCTCAGCAGCGGCAGCGTGATGGTGAGAAAGCGCCGCAGCGCGCCCGCGCCGTCCAGCTCCGCGGCCTCGTAGTAGTCCTGGGGGATGGCCTTGATGCCCGCCATGAAGATGATCAAGTAGTAGCCGGTGGTCGACCAGACCATGACGGCGCCGATCGCGAACACGGCGGTCGAGGGGTCGGAGACCCAGTAGTGCCGGTCGGCGCCGAACCAGCCGAGGGCCTCGTTGAGGAGCCCGAAGTCACCGTTGTAGAGCCAGTTCCAGACCAGGCCGACGGCGACGGGGAGGGTCACGAACGGCACGAAGTACAGGGCCCGGTAGACGGCGACGCCGCGCAGTCCGCGCCGGTTGAGCAGCGCCGCGATCACCAGGGCGAGGGGCAGCGCGAGCAGGCCGATGCCGCAGTAGACGAGGGTGTTGCCGAGGGCCTGCCAGACGGTGACGTCCGTGACGACGCGGGCGTAGTTGTCGCCGCCGGTCCAGGTGTGGCCGCCGAAGGGGCCGAACTCGGTGAAGCTGAAGGACAAGGTCTGGATCATCGGCCAGAAGTAGAAGAGCGCGAAGCCGAGGCCGAGCGGGGCGATGAACAGGTACGCGGCGCGCTGGTCGCGGCGCCCGGGACCGGTGCCCGCGCCTCGGGCGGCACGCCGGTCGGCCGCCTTCGCGGCGGCGGTCGCGGGGAAGACACTCATCGGTCGCGCTCCTCCTTCAGGGCCCGGTCCATCTGCTCGCCCAGGGTGCGCGCGGCCCCCTCGATCCCGCCCTTGCCGCTGAACGCGGCGCCGAGGAGCGGATACTGGAGGTTCTCCCAGACGGCGGTGTTCTTCGAGCTGGGATAGGGGACGGCGTACTTCTTCATGTCGATGAAGGACGTGAGGTCGAACTCGGGCATCGACTTCAGCCAGGCGTCCTGCGTCCCGGCGTAACTGGAGATCGTCACGCCGAGCTTGGCCTGGATCTCGGCGGCCTCACGGCCCGCCATGAAGTGGACGAACTTCCAGGCCGCCGCCTTCTTGTCGCTCTTGGCGGAGATCGCGTTGGCGAGGCCGTGGATGACGGTGGCCCGGCGGCGCCCCTTGGGCAGGACGGTGACGCCGCCGTGGTCCTTGAGCGCGGGCACGGCGTACATCTGCCCGGACATCGCCGACACGTCGTACACCATGGCCGCCTTCTCCGACCAGTAGCGCACCCGGGCGACGTTCTCGACCATCGCGCTCTGCGGCGGCGACCAGCCACGGTCGATCATGTCGGTGAGGAACCGCAGGCCCTCGACGGTCCGGTCGTCGCCGAACCCGGAGCGGCCGTCGCGCAGGACGTAGCCGTCCGCGGCGAAGACGGTCGGGTAGATGACGAACTGGCGGTGCATCTCGGCGGCGAAGCCGTGCACGCGCTCGTGCGGGTCGGTCAGCTCGGCGGCCGCGGCGCGCAGGTCGTCCCACGTCCAGGTGGAGTCGGGGTAGGGGACGCGCGCCTTGTCGAAGAGGGCCTTGTTGTACCAGAGCCCGATGGTGTCGAAGTCCTTCGGTACGGCGTACTGGGTGCCTTCGTAGGAGTAGAGCCGCACGAGCTGCGCGGGGTGGCGGTCCATCGGGGTCGCGTCGCGCGCGATGTGCTCGGAGAGGGGTTCCAGGACGCCGTGGGCCGCGTACAGCTGGAAGTTGACGGCGTTCATCCAGAAGACGTCGGGGGCGGTGCCGCCGCGCATGGCCGTCTTCAGGGTGGTCCAGTAGCTGGCCCAGGGGGTGAGCTCGATGCGCACGGAGATCTCGGGGTTGCGCTCCTTGAACGCCGCGATGATCCGCCGCATGCCCGGCACCTGCGCCGGGTCCCACATGCCGTACGACAGCGTGGTGCGGCCGCCGCCGTCGGTGCCGCCGTCCTGGCCGGAGCAGGCGGCGAGCGCCGGTGCCGACGCCGCCGCGAGGCCGGAGCAGAGGAGGGTCCTCCTGCGCATGCGCGCCTCCGCTTGGGATTGGGGTCAAAAGGGCCGGAAAAGGCCGGAGAAGGCCGGGAAACTATTGGGGGTCGGCCGGGGGGGGCCGGACGGGCCCGGCTAGTCGGTCTGGTCCGCCAGCAGTTCCTCCTCCACGCGGTCGAGTGCCTTGCGTACGGCGCCGAGGGCGACGCCGCGCTCGCCGAGGGAGCTGAGCGCGACGCGCGGCACGTGCAGGGTCAGCGGGCGCAGCCGCTCCTCGAGGAGCGGCACGAGGTGGGCGCCGAGCGGTGCGGCGCCGCCGGTGAGGACGACCAGTTCGGGGTCGACGGCGAGACAGAGCGCGGCGATGCCGGGGGTGATCCGGTCGGCGAAGTCGGCCACGGCGGCGAGCGCCCGGGGGTCGTCGGCCGCGGCGGCGCGGGCGAGCGCGGCCACCTCCGACTCGTCGGCCCGGCGCTCGCCCGGCCAGGCGAGCGCCTCGTGCGCGGTGTTCAGGCCGAGCAGCGGCAGCAGGCCGAGCTCGCCCGCGCCGCCCCTGCCGCCGCGGTGCAGCCGTCCGCCGATGGTCAGGGCACAGGAGACGCGGTGGCCGGTGAGGACGCACACGACGTCGCCCGCGAGCGTCGCGGCCCCCTGCCAGCGCTCGGCGAGGACGGCGAGGTTCACGTCGTTCTCGACGAGGGTGTGCCCGGCCTCGCCGTCGGACAGCAGCCGCCCGAGGTCGACGCCGGACCACTCGGGCACGACGACGGAGGTGACGTGGCCGCCCGCGGCCACCACGCCGGGCACGCCGACGCACCGGGCGAGCACGGCGTCGCGCCGCACGCAGCGGCCGTCGAGGAAGGCGTCGATGCCGCGCTGGAGCACCTCGAGGCGGGGGCCGCCGCCGAGCCGGGGGTCGACGTCGGCGCGTTCGGCGGCGAGGACGGTGCCGCCGAGGTCGGCGAGGAGCAGCACCATCTTGTGCAGCCCGATGTCGGCGCCGACGACGTACCCGGCCTCGGCCCGGAACCGGAACCGCCGCGCGGGCCGCCCGCGCACCCGCTCCCCCGCGCCCGCGTCGGCGACCAGGCCCCGGCCGCCGAGGTCCTCCAGGGCGGCCTCCACGGTGGGCCGGGACAGCCTGGTGCCCGCGGCGAGTTCGGCGAGGGTCTGCGGGCTGCGGCGGTGCAGGGCGCGCAGCACGACGACGGTGTTCAGTCGGCGCAGATCGGCCAGGTCATGGCCGCGCGTCCGTTTTCGCATCACTTCTGCACCTCGGAAGTCGTGGCGGAACAGCCCCGTTGAGGGGCCGGGGCCCGTGGAACGCCGAGATTCAGAAGGAGAGTTGCAGAAAGAGCGGACGCCGGGAAGACCCCCCGCACGGCCTTTCGCAGACCCCCGCACAGTTCACAGACCCCCGCACGGTTCGCGCCCCCCGCACAGCCCCTTCAGGTCACCTTGACGATAATCGGCGTGAGCCAATATCGTCGAGGTGACGAAAACGGGGAGGTCCACCATGGCCGACATCACCCGGCGCCTCGGCCTGCGCCATCTGCGCTCCGCGCCCACCGCTCACATCCGCCACCACCAGGGCGGGCGGCTCCGCCACGACGGCGCGGGCCTCAGCTTCTGGTTCCGGCCGCTGAGCGCCGCCCTGTCCGAAGTGCCCGTCGACGACCGGGAGCTGGCGCTCGTCTGCCACGCCCGCACCGCCGACTTCCAGGACGTCACCGTGCAGGCCACCGTGACGTACCGGATCAGCGACCCGGCCCTCGCCGCGGCCCGCCTCGACTTCTCCATCGACCCGGACACCGGCACCTGGCGCTCCGCTCCCCTGGAGCGGCTCTCCACCCTGCTCACCGACGCCGCCCAGGAGCACGCCCTGGACGTGCTCGCCCGCACCCCGCTCGCCCAGGCGCTCGCCGACGGCGTCGCCGCGGTCCGCGCGCGGGTCACCGAGGGGCTCGCTGCCGAGCCGCGGCTGCCCGCGACCGGCGTCGAGGTGCTCGGCGTGCGCGTGGTGGCGGTCCGCCCCGAGCCCGAGGTGGAGCGGGCCCTGCGCACCCCGGCCCGCGAGCGCGTCCAGCAGGACGCGGACCGGGCGACGTACGAGCGGCGCGCGGTGGCCGTGGAGCGCGAGCGCGCCATCGCCGAGAACGAGCTGGCCAGCCGCATCGAACTGGCCCGCCAGGAGGAGCTCCTGGTGGAGCGGCGCGGCACGAACGCGCGCCGCGAGGCCGAGGAGAACGCGGCCGCCGACGCCGTGCGCGCCGAGGCCGAGGCCGCCCGCACGGTGCGGCTCGCCCGCGCCGAGGCCGAGGCGGCGCGCGCCGTCGGCGAGGCCCGCGCGGCGGCGCAGACGGTCTGGCTCGCCGCGCACGCGGGCGCCGACGCGGCGACGCTGCACGCCCTGGCCGCCACCCGCCTCGCCGAGAACATGCCGCGCGTCGAGAGCCTCACGCTGTCGCCGGACGTCGTCACGGGGCTGCTCGCGAGGCTCGGCCGCGGCGGGACGCCGCACGGCGGCACGGAGGGGGCCGCGTCATGACGCTCGCGCCGCGCGCCGTCCTCGTGCACCGCGCCACCGAGTACGACGAACTGATCGCCCGTCATGGCACGTACGGGCAGGCCGCGTTCTTCCTCTCCTCGCGCGGACGCGACATCGAGGAGGTCGCCGAGCGGCACCGGCGCACCCAGCGCGCCCTCGCCGACGTCGCCGCCGCGGTGCCGCTGCGCTGGCGGCACAGCCGGGTGGAGCGGGCCGACCTCGACCGGTTCCTGTTCGCCCCCGAGGACGTGGTGGTCGTGGTCGGGCAGGACGGCCTGGTCGCCAACGCGGCCAAGTACCTGACGGGCCAGCCGGTCGTGGGCGTCGACGCCGACCCCGGGCGCAACCCGGGCGTGCTGGTGCGCCACCGGGCCGCCGACGCCGCGAAGCTGCTCCCGCACGCGGCGGCCGGAGCGCCCGGCGCCGAGGAGCTCACCATGGCCGAGGCGGTCACCGACGACGGCCAGCGGCTGCGCGCGCTCAACGAGGTCTACGTCGGCGCGGCCGGGCACCAGACCGCCCGCTACCGCCTCAGCTCGGGCCCCGCTCCGGGCGGCCCGGAGCCGCAGGCGTCCTCCGGGGTCGTCGTCGGCACCGGCACCGGCGCCACGGGCTGGCTGGGGTCGCTGTGGCGGCAGGCGCCAGGCGGCGCGCCGCCGCTGCCGGGGGCGGCCGAGGCCCGCCTCGTGTGGTGCGTACGGGAGGCGTGGCCGTCCCCCGCGACCGGCACGTCCCGGGTGCGGGGCGAGCTGACGGGTGATCAGAGGCTGTGGCTCACCGTCGAGTCGGACCGGCTCGTGGCCTTCGGCGACGGGATGGAGGGCGACGCGCTGGCGCTCGGCTGGGGGCAGAGCGTGCGGGTGGGCGTCGCGGACACCGCGCTGCGCCTCGTCGGCTGACACCAGGGGCGCGCACCACGGCCGCGCGACGGACGCACGACGGCCGTACGACGGGTGTACGACGGGTGTACGGCCCCTCGTACGAGCGCTGGGGGCGGTGAAGAGCGCAGGTGGGGGCCGGTGCGAGGGGGGCGTGCCGGTAGGGCAGGATGGGCGGCCGCGTCACCGACCGGGAGCGTACCGGCCGACCATGGGAGCACTTTGATGGACCGAGCCCTCACCCTGCACGACCTGATGATCGCCGGGGTCGCCGTGGTCTCCGGGATCGCCGCGGCGCTGCTGCTGCGCGCCCTCCTGCGCTGGCTCGGCGTGCGGGCCACGCGGACCCGGTGGGGCGGGGACGACGTCATCGTCGACGCGGCCCGCGCCCTCGTGCCGTGCGCCGCGGTCGTCGCGGGCCTCGCCGCCGCGGCCGCCGTGCTGCCGCTCACCCCGCGCACCGGGCGCAACGTCAACGTCGTCCTGACCGCGCTGCTCATCCTCGCCGCCACGGTCACCGCGGCGCGGATCGTGGCCGGTCTCGTCAAGTCCCTGGCCCAGTCGCGCTCCGGCGTCGCGGGCTCGGCGACCATATTCGTCAACATCACGCGCGTCGTGGTGCTCGCGATCGGCTTCCTCGTCGTCCTGCAGACCCTCGGCGTGTCCATCGCACCGCTGATCACCGCGCTCGGCGTGGGCGGTCTCGCCGTCGCGCTCGCGCTCCAGGACACCCTCGCGAACCTGTTCGCGGGCGTGCACATCCTCGCCGCGAAGACGGTGCAGCCCGGCGACTACATCCAGCTGAGCAGCGGCGAGGAGGGCTATGTCGTCGACATCAACTGGCGCAACACGGTGGTGCGCAACCTCTCCAACAACCTCGTCATCATCCCGAACGGCAAGCTCGCGGGCACCAACATGACCAACTACAGCCAGCCCGAGCAGGAGTTGTCGATCCTGGTGCAGGCCGGGGTGGGCTACGAGAGCGACCTGGACCAGGTCGAGCGGGTCACCATCGAGGTGGTGGACGAGGTGATGACCGAGATCACCGGGGCCCTGCCCGAGCACGAGGCCGCCATCCGCTTCCACACCTTCGGCGACTCGCGCATCGGCTTCACGGTGATCCTGGGCGTCGGCGAGTTCAGCGACCAGTACCGGATCAAGCACGAGTTCATCAAGCGGCTGCACCGGCGCTACCGGGCCGAGGGCATCCCGGTGCCCGCGCCGACGCGGACGGTGACGGTACGTCAGGGAGAGCTGCCGCTCGCGATCCCGCACCAGCGCGGCTGAGCGCGCGAGCGCCGCGCAAGCCCTTGCATAAGCGGTGCTTTAGGGGGCGCGAACCGCCCGTAGGGGAGCAAATTCAGTCGCATATGCCGGGTGAGGGTGTCGGGCGACTCCCCGCGGGCACGGCTTCCTCCGCCGTACAGAGCCGGGATTCCGGTTAGTTGGCTCCTAAGTTCGGTTTTTTCCGGCCGAACGTCAAAAGTAGTTGAAAAATCACAGCTTGTGGTCATGGAAGTACCTGAAGACGATCGGCCCTGCTCGCATTCGCCGCATCCGTCCTCCGTCCTCAGGGAGTTCCCGTGAACGATCGTCTGACCCTCGCACCGGATTCAGCACGGCAGCTCGCGACCGCGACCAAGACCCCGCCGCAGATGCTCGGCACCACGCCGCGCTATCTGCTGCGCGCCCTGCCCTGGGTGGACCTCAAGTCCGGTGTCTACCGCGTCAACCGGCGCCGCACCTTCGTCCTCGGCGACGACCGAATAACCACCCACACCGACGGCGACTCCGCCCGCGTCGTCCCCGGCGACCTGCGCGAACTGCCCTATCTGCGCGAGGCCGACGAGTCCTGCCTCACCCAGCTCGCCGACGCGTTCACCGAGGTGCGCTTCGAGCCGGGCCAGGTCCTCGCCCAGGAGGGCGACCCCGCGACCAAGCTGTGGATCATCGTCCAGGGCCGCGCCGAGAAGCGCGTCACCGGGCGCTACGGCGAGGAGCAGCTGATCGAGGTGATCGGCGACGGGCAGTTCTTCGACCTCGGCGCCTGGACCCGCGAGGAGTCCACGCCCTACCGCGTCCAGGCGCTGACGCCCGGCACCGCCCTGTGCGCCGAGCGCAGCGCGCTCGCGGCGCTCGCCGACCGCGATGACACCGTGCGCGGCTCGATCACCGCCTACGCCACGGGGAACGGCTACCGGCCGGGCTCCGAGGTGCCCGTGGACCTCACCTCAGGCCACGTCGGCGAGCCCGACCTGCCCGCGACGTACGTCGACTACGAGGACGCGCCGCGCGAATACCACATGACGCTCGCGCAGACGATCCTGCGGGTGCACACCCGTGTCCACGACGTCTACAGCGGCGACGTCGACCAGACCCGCCAGCAGGCCCTGCTCACCATCGAGGCGCTGCGCGAGCGCCAGGAGTCGGCGCTGCTCAACCACCCGGAGTTCGGCCTCTTCCACAGCGTCGCGCCCGGCCAGCGCGTGCAGACCCGCTCCGGCTCCCCCACCCCGGACGACCTCGACGAGCTCCTGGCCCGGGTGTGGAAGCAGCCCAGCTACTTCCTCGCGCACCCCAAGGCCATCGCCGCGTTCGGCCGCGAATGTACCCGGCGGGGCGTGCCCCCGGTCACCGACACCCGGTTCGGCAGCCCGCTGCTGACCTGGCGCGGGGTGCCGCTGGTCCCCTCGGACAAGGTGCCGTTCAGCAACGGCGTGCGCGGCAACGGCTCGGCGGCGGCCGTCGGCACCACCGAGATCCTCCTGATGCGCGTGGGCGAGGCCGACCGCGGCGTGGTGGGCCTGCGGCCCGGAGAGGTCTCCGACGAGGTCGAGCCCGGCCTGTCCATGCGGAACATGGGCACCGACCAGAAGGGCATCACCTCGTACCTGATGACGGCGTACTTCAACACGGCGGTCCTCGTCGAGGACGCCATCGCCGTGCTCCAGAACGTCGAGGTGAACAACTACCATGACTACTCCTGATCTCAGGGCGCTGCTAAGGGCCCCTGAGCAGGTGTCGTCACCGGTTCCCACCACGGGGGCCGCGCCGGTGACACCGGCCGCCGCGACGCCGTCGACGGCCACGGCCCAGGAGTCCGCGACCACCGCGACCCAGACGGCACAGGTACCAGCGGCGTCACCGACGCAGACACCCGCCGTGCCCGCTATGCCCGCTGTGCCCTCCGTGCCCGCCGTGTCTTCCTCGGAGACGCCCGGGATGCCCGCCGCCCCCACCGGGGTGCCAACGGCCCCCGAGGACGCGCTGGCGGCGCTGCCCGCCACCGCGGCACCCGGCGCCTTCTCCCCCGAGCAGGCCCGCAAGGACGTGCCGATCCTGCACCGGACGGTGAACGGGCATCCGCTGGTCTGGCTCGACAACGGGGCGACCACCCAGAAGCCGCGCCAGGTGATCGAGGCGCTTTCCGCGTTCTACAGCGCGGCCAACTCCAACATCCACCGCGGCGCGCACACCATGGCCCGCGAGGCCACCGAGCTGTACGAGGCGGGCCGCACGGCGGTCGCGGGGTTCCTCGGCGCCCCGTCGCCGGGAGAACATCGCCTTCGTGCGCGGCACCACCGAGGCCGTCAACCTGGTGGCGCAGAGCTGGGGGCGCTCCGTGATGGAGCCGGGCGACGAGATCCTCGTCCCCGTCCTCGAACACCACTCCAACATCGTCCCCTGGCAGCTGCTCGCGAAGGAGATCCACGCCCGCGTGGTCCCCGTGCCGCTGACGCCCGAGGGCGAGATCGACCAGAAGGCGTACACCGACCTGCTGTCGGCCCGCACGCAGCTCGTCGTGATCAGCCACGCGTCGAACGTCCTCGGCACCGTGCCGCCGGTCGCCGAGATGACCGCGCTCGCCCACCGCTACGGCGCGAAGGTGCTGGTGGACGGCGCCCAGGCGGTGGCCCACATGCCGGTCGACGTACAGCGGCTCGGCGCGGACTTCTATGTGTTCTCCGGGCACAAGCTGTTCGCGCCGACGGGCATCGGCGCGCTGTACATGACGCCCGAGATGATGGAGCGGATGCGGCCGTGGCAGGGCGGCGGCAACATGATCGAGTCCGTGAGCTTCGAGCGGACGACGTTCGCGCCGATGCCGCACCTCCTGGAGGCGGGCACCGGCCACATCTCCGGTGTGGTGGGCCTGTTGGCGGCGATCGACTGGCTGCGGTCCTTCGACCAGGAGGCGATCGCCGCGTACGAGAAGGCCCTCATGACGTACGCGATGGGCGCCCTGTCGACCGTGCCGGGCCTGGAGGTGATCGGCTCGGCGGCCGACCGGATCGCGGTCATGACGTTCACGATGGCGGGCCACGACCCGGCGGGCATCGCCGACTGGCTCGACCGCGACGGGATCGCCGTGCGCGCGGGCCACCACTGCGCGCAGCCCGCGCTCGCGCACTACGGCCTGGAGTCCGCGGCGCGCGCGTCGTTCGCCCTCTACAACACCTCTGAAGAGGTGGACCAGTTGGTGGCGTCCCTCAGGCGGCTCCAGGCCAGCTCCTGAGGCGCGCGCCCGGGGCCCGGGGCCGGTCGACGGCTCCGGGCCCCGCGGCCGTGCCGGGGATGCCCCGGGTCAGGACATCGCGACCCGCAGCGGTGCCGTGCCCGGCGGGAGGCCGTGTTCGGGCTCCTCGCCGAGTTCGTCCCACCACTGCGGGCCGTCCTCGATGTGGCGCAGCAGGACGCCCTCGCGCAGGGCCCAGGGGCACACGGCCGCCGACTTGACGCCCATGAGCTTCATCGCCGTGTGCCCGACCACCGCCCCGGCCAGGCTCTGCCCGGCCCGGGGCGCGGTGATGCCGGGCAGCCGCGCCCGGTCGGCGGCGAGCAGCGGGGCCAGCTCCTCGCGGGCGCGGCGCAGCGCGGACCGCCGCAGCGTGCGGGGCACGAAAGGACCTTGCCGCCCGGGGGCCTCCCCGGTGAGGCGGGCCAGCTGCTGGAACGTCCGTGACGTGGCGACGGCGCTGCGCGGCCCCTCCCAGCGGACGCGGGCCGCGACGTCCCGCAGCTGGTGGCGCACCCGGCGCCGCAGCGCCTTCACGGCCTGCGGGGACGGCGGGTCGTCGACGGCGAGGAACTCATGCGTCAGGCGCTGCGCGCCCAGCGGCAGCGACACCGCGAAGTCCGGCAGCCGCCCCCGCCCGAAGGCCACGTCGAGCGAGCCGCCGCCGATGTCCATGAGCACCAGCGGCCCGGCCTGCCAGCCCAGCCAGCGGCGGGCGCCCAGGAAGGCCAGCTCGGCCTCCACCTCGCCGGGCAGCGTCCGCAGCCACACGCCGGTGCGCGCGCCCACGGCCCGCACCACGTCACGGCGGTCGGGCGCGTCCCGCACGACGGAGGTGGCGAAGGCCAGCGGCGGCCCCGCGCCCCAGCGCTGGGACGCCTCGGAGGCGGCGGACACGGCCCGCGCAAGGCTCCGCACGCTCTCCTCGCCGACCGGGCCACCGGGCTCCACGTGGTCGCACAGGCGCAGCTTCCACTTGGCGGTGTGCACGGGCAGCGGCGCCCCGCTGTCGGTGTCGACCACCACGAGCCGAACCGTTCGCGACCCCACGTCCAGCACACTCACTCGCATGAGCCCTCCAGTACCCCAAGGGGACCACCGCACGCCCCGGCCGCGCCCGGTCCGGCGCACGCCGCCCTCGTGACCTTAGCGCGGCCCCTGGCCCGGCCGGTCGCGTCCGGGAACGGGTGAGGGCCTCGGGGTCCGCCGACCCCGAGGCCCTCAGTCCATTACTGACGCTATGTCAGCTCTTGGCGGTCTTGTTGAAGGTGGCCTGGGCCCAGACGTAGCCCAGGACGCTGAGGCCCACGCACCAGGCGATGGCGAACCAGGCGTCG
>NZ_JBWKEY010000020.1:0-192072 GCF_056435225.1 Streptomyces sp. NPDC043996
GTTCGCCCGCTTCGCCTCGCGCCAGGACGACTCGCCGCAGATGAAGATGATCGCGGCGCTGCGCAACCAGTTCGGCGGCCACGCCGTCGAGTCCAAGGGCTAGCGCCGATCCACAGCGCCTGGACCGCGGTCGGCGGTCCGCGCGCGGTGCCTGTCCGCGGTCCGCGCGACCCCGTCCACAGCCTGTGCGGTCCGCGGTGGACGGGCCGGTCGCACGTACAGAAGGAGAGCCGGGGGAGGTCGGCGCACACCATGCACGTCACGCATCTGTCCCTGGCCGACTTCCGCTCGTACGCCCAGGTCGAGGTTCCGCTCGACCCGGGCGTCACCGCGTTCGTGGGCCCGAACGGCCAGGGCAAGACCAACCTCGTCGAGGCCGTCGGCTATCTCGCGACGCTCGGCAGCCACCGGGTCTCCTCGGACGCGCCTCTGGTGCGCGTGGGCGCCGACCGGGCCGTCATCCGGGCCGCCGTCCGCCAGGGCGAGCGCCAGCAGCTGATCGAACTCGAACTGAACCCCGGCAAATCGAACCGCGCCCGCATCAATAGATCGTCGCAGGTCAGGCCCCGTGACATCCTCGGCATCGTGCGCACGGTCCTGTTCGCCCCCGAGGACCTGGCGCTGATCAAGGGCGACCCCGGGGAGCGCCGGCGCTTCCTGGACGAGCTGATCACCGCCCGCTCGCCGCGCATGGCCGCGGTGCGCTCCGACTACGACCGGGTCCTCAAGCAGCGCAACACGCTGCTGAAGTCGGCCGCCCTGGCCCGCCGCCACGGCGGCCGCTCCATGGACCTGTCCACCCTCGACGTCTGGGACCAGCACCTCGCGCGCGCGGGCGCCGAACTGTTCGCCCAGCGGCTCGACCTGATCGCCGCGCTCGAGCCCCTCGCCGACAAGGCGTACGAACAGCTGGCGCCCGGCGGCGGCCCGATCGCCCTCGACTACAAGCCGTCCGCTCCGGGCGAGGCCCGCGACCGCGAGGCCCTCTACGAACAGCTGATGGCTGCGCTCGCCGAGGCCCGCAAGCAGGAGATCGAGCGGGGTGTCACCCTGGTGGGACCCCACAGGGACGACCTACTACTCAAACTTGGCCAGCTGCCCGCGAAGGGATACGCCTCCCATGGAGAGTCGTGGTCCTACGCCCTGGCCCTGCGCCTCGCCTCCTACGACCTGCTCAGGGCCGAGGGCAACGAACCCGTGCTCGTCCTCGACGACGTCTTCGCCGAGCTGGACGCCCGCCGCCGCGAGCGCCTCGCGGAGCTGGTCGCCCCTGGCGAGCAGGTCCTGGTGACGGCCGCCGTGGACGACGACGTGCCCGGCGTCCTGAGCGGTACCCGCTACACCGTGTCCGAGGGCGAGGTGAGCCGCGTATGACCGAGTCCGCTGAGCCGTCGCAGCCAGGGGAGCGCGAGAAGCCCGCGAAGCCGACGCCCCCCGAGCCGTCCGGCGTGGACCTCGCGCGGGTCGCCCTGCGCGCCGCGAAGGAGCAGGCACGCGCGCGTGGGGACGCGAACCGGCAGAAGAAGCAGGCCCGGCGCGGAGGCCTGCGCTCGGGCGCGCGCGCCGACGGGCGCGATCCGCTGCCGCTCGGCTCCGCCATCAACCGTCTGATCACCGAGCGCGGCTGGGAGACCCCGGCGGCCGTCGGCGGCGTGATGGGCCGCTGGCCGCAGATCGTCGGCGAGGACCTGGCCAAGCACTGTGTGCCGCAGCGGTACGACGAGAACGAGCGCGTCCTGACCGTGCAGTGCGACTCCACGGCCTGGGCGACGAACCTGCGCCTGCTGGCTCCGCAGCTGGTCGCGCGCCTGAACGAGGACCTGGGCCACGGCACCGTACGCGTCATCAAGGTCCTCGGCCCCGGTGGCCCCGCACGCCGCTTCGGACCCCTGCGCGCCCCCGGAAGCACCGGCCCCGGCGACACCTACGGGTGACGAGATCCGGTCGGTAGCTGGGGGTTGTCCGCCCGAAGCGCTGAGTGCCGCTGTGAGCCTCTTGGAGCCCGGGGCCGCATATGGGGAGTCGGCTGATGCCGGTTCAGGGCGGCACATGCGGACTCAGGTACCGGCAAACCCCCATCACTGTCAGCGCTACCGGTAGACTGGAAGCTAATCCCGCCCCAGTCGTGGGGACCCAGCGGGAGAAGCTGAGCAAGAGCTGAACCAGGCTTACCAACGCAACACGCCGCAGCCGCTCCGGCCAGCGCCGGGAGCTTGGCTTGTGCTGTGCCAGAAAGGGCGCTTCGTGGCCGATTCCGGCAACCCCAACGAGAACATCCCGTCCACTGCCGCCGGCGACGGCGCCGCGCCCCCCGAGGGTGCGGCGTCGTATGACGCCAGCGCTATCACCGTCCTCGAGGGTCTGGACGCGGTCCGCAAGCGGCCCGGCATGTACATCGGCTCGACCGGCGAGCGCGGCCTGCACCACCTGGTGCAGGAGGTCGTCGACAACTCCGTCGACGAGGCGCTGGCCGGCCACGCCGACACCATCGACGTCACGATCCTCGCTGACGGCGGCGTGCGCGTCATCGACAACGGCCGCGGCATCCCCGTGGACATCCACCCCGTGGAGAAGAAGCCCGCCGTCGAGGTCGTCCTGACCGTGCTGCACGCGGGCGGCAAGTTCGGCGGCGGCGGCTACGCCGTCTCCGGCGGTCTGCACGGCGTCGGCGTCTCCGTGGTGAACGCGCTGTCCACCAAGGTCTCCGTGGACATCAAGCGTGACGGGTACCGCTGGACGCAGGACTACAAGCTGGGTGTGCCGACCGCGCCCCTCGCCAAGCACGAGCAGGTCGAGGACTCCGGGACGACGGTCACCTTCTGGGCCGACCCGGACGTCTTCGAGACCACCGAGTACTCCTTCGAGACGCTCGCACGGCGCTTCCAGGAGATGGCCTTCCTCAACAAGGGCCTGACGATCAAGCTCACCGACGAGCGCGAGTCGGCGAAGGCCACGGCGGGCGCCGACAGCGCCGAGGCCACCGACGACGAGGCCGCCGAGGCCCGCACCGTCACGTACCACTACGAAGGCGGCATCGTCGACTTCGTGAAGTACCTCAACTCCCGCAAGGGCGAGGTCATCCACCCCACCGTCATCGACGTCGAGGCCGAGGACAAGGAGCGCATGCTCTCGGTCGAGATCGCGATGCAGTGGAACTCGCAGTACAGCGAGGGGGTGTACTCCTTCGCGAACACGATCCACACGCACGAGGGCGGCACCCACGAGGAGGGCTTCCGCGCCGCGCTGACCGGTCTGGTGAACCGTTACGCGCGCGACAAGAAGCTGCTCCGTGAGAAGGACGACAACCTCACGGGCGAGGACGTCCGCGAGGGTCTGACCGCGATCATCTCCGTCAAGCTCGGCGAGCCGCAGTTCGAGGGCCAGACGAAGACGAAGCTGGGCAACACCGAGGCGAAGACCTTCGTCCAGAAGGTCGTCCACGAGCACCTGACGGACTGGTTCGACCGCAACCCGAACGAAGCGGCCGACATCATCCGCAAGGGCATCGCTGCCGCGACCGCGCGCGTGGCCGCCCGCAAGGCGCGCGACCTCACCCGTCGCAAGGGCCTCCTGGAGAGCGCTTCCCTGCCGGGCAAGCTCTCCGACTGCCAGTCGAACGACCCGACGAAGTGCGAGATCTTCATCGTCGAGGGTGACTCCGCCGGCGGCTCGGCCAAGTCCGGCCGCAACCCGGAGTACCAGGCCATCCTGCCGATCCGAGGCAAGATCCTGAACGTCGAGAAGGCCCGCGTCGACAAGATCCTGCAGAACCAGGAGATCCAGGCGCTGATCTCGGCCTTCGGCACCGGAGTCCACGAGGACTTCGACATCGAGAAGCTCCGCTATCACAAGATCATCCTGATGGCGGACGCCGACGTCGACGGCCAGCACATCAACACCCTGCTCCTGACGTTCCTGTTCCGCTTCATGCGGCCGCTGGTCGAGGCGGGCCACGTGTTCCTGTCCCGCCCGCCGCTCTACAAGATCAAGTGGGGCAAGGACGACTTCGAGTACGCGTACTCGGACCGCGAGCGCGACGCGCTGATCGAGCTCGGCCGCCAGAACGGCAAGCGGATCCGGGACGACTCGGTCCAGCGCTTCAAGGGTCTCGGCGAGATGAACGCCGAGGAGCTGCGCATCACCACGATGGACATCGAGCACCGCGTGCTCGGCCAGGTCACGCTCGACGACGCCGCCCAGGCCGACGACCTCTTCTCGGTCCTCATGGGCGAGGACGTCGAGGCCCGCCGCTCGTTCATCCAGCGCAACGCCAAGGACGTCCGCTTCCTCGACATCTGAGCCGGTCAGGCGCCCCGACGGCTGCTGACTGACGTACGAAAGGATCTTGACCGGCCATGGCCGACGAGAACAGCCCCACCCCTGCCGAGGACGGCGAAGGCCAGACGGTGCGCATCGAGCCCGTCGGGCTCGAGACCGAGATGCAGCGCTCGTACCTGGACTATGCGATGTCCGTCATCGTGTCCCGCGCGCTGCCGGACGTCCGCGACGGTCTCAAGCCCGTGCACCGCCGCGTCCTGTACGCGATGTACGACGGCGGGTACCGCCCCGAGAAGGGCTTCTACAAGTGCGCCCGCGTCGTCGGCGACGTCATGGGCAACTACCACCCGCACGGCGACTCCTCGATCTACGACGCCCTGGTCCGCCTCGCCCAGCCCTGGTCGATGCGCATGCCGCTCGTCGACTCCAACGGCAACTTCGGCTCTCCGGGCAACGACCCGGCGGCCGCCATGCGCTACACCGAGTGCAAGATGGCGCCGCTGTCCATGGAGATGGTCCGGGACATCGACGAGGAGACCGTCGACTTCACGGACAACTACGACGGCCGCTCCCAGGAGCCCACCGTCCTGCCGTCCCGCTTCCCGAACCTGCTGATCAACGGTTCGGCGGGCATCGCGGTCGGCATGGCGACCAACATCCCGCCGCACAACCTCCGCGAGGTCGCGGCGGGCGCGCAGTGGGCCCTGGAGCACCCGGAGGCCTCGCACGAGGAGCTGCTCGACGCCCTGGTCGAGCGCATCAAGGGCCCGGACTTCCCGACCGGCGCCCTCGTCGTCGGCCGCAAGGGCATCGAGGAGGCGTACCGCACGGGCCGCGGCTCCATCACGATGCGCGCGGTCGTCGAGGTCGAGGAGATCCAGAACCGCCAGTGCCTGGTGGTCACCGAGCTCCCGTACCAGGTCAACCCGGACAACCTCGCGCAGAAGATCGCCGACCTGGTCAAGGACGGCAAGGTCGGCGGCATCGCGGACGTCCGTGACGAAACGTCTTCTCGTACGGGCCAGCGCCTGGTCATCGTCCTGAAGCGGGACGCGGTCGCCAAGGTCGTCCTGAACAACCTGTACAAGCACACGGACCTGCAGACGAACTTCGGCGCCAACATGCTGGCGCTCGTCGACGGCGTGCCGCGCACCCTCTCCCTGGACGCGTTCATCCGCCACTGGGTGAGCCACCAGATCGAGGTCATCATCCGGCGGACGAAGTTCCGTCTGCGTAAGGCCGAGGAGCGCGCCCACATCCTGCGCGGCCTCCTGAAGGCCCTGGACGCCATCGACGAGGTCATCGCGCTCATCCGGCGCAGCGACACCGTCGACGTCGCGCGCGAGGGCCTGATGGGCCTGCTGCAGATCGACGAGATCCAGGCGAACGCCATCCTGGAGATGCAGCTGCGCCGACTGGCCGCCCTGGAGCGCCAGAAGATCATCCAGGAGCACGACGAGCTCCAGCTGAAGATCGACCAGTACAACGAGATCCTCGCCTCGCCCCAGCGGCAGCGGGCGATCGTCAGCGAGGAACTCGCGGCGATCGTCGACAAGTTCGGCGAGGACCGGCGCTCCGCGCTCGTGCCCTTCGACGGTGACATGTCCATCGAGGACCTGATCGCCGAAGAGGACATCGTCGTCACCATCACGCGTGGCGGCTACATCAAGCGCACCAAGACGGAGGACTACCGCTCGCAGAAGCGCGGCGGCAAGGGCGTGCGCGGCACGAAGCTGAAGCAGGACGACATCGTCGACCACTTCTTCGTGTCGACCACGCACCACTGGCTGCTGTTCTTCACGAACAAGGGCCGCGTCTACCGTGCGAAGGCCTACGAGCTCCCGGACGTCGGCCGCGACGCCCGTGGCCAGCACGTGGCGAACCTGCTCGCCTTCCAGCCGGACGAGGCCATCGCCGAGATCCTCGCGATCCGTGACTACGAGGCGGCGCCCTACCTGGTCCTCGCCACCAAGGGCGGTCTGGTCAAGAAGACGCCTCTGAAGGATTACGATTCGCCTCGCTCCGGCGGCGTCATCGCCATCAATCTGCGGGAGACGGACGACGGTTCGGACGACGAGCTGATCGGCGCCGAGCTGGTGTCGGCCGAGGACGATCTGCTTCTGATCAGCAAGAAGGCGCAGTCGATCCGGTTCACGGCGACGGATGACGCACTGCGTCCGATGGGCCGCGCGACCTCCGGCGTCAAGGGCATGAGCTTCCGCGACAGCGATCAGCTGCTCTCGATGAATGTGGTGCGGCCCGGTACGTTCGTCTTCACCGCCACCGATGGTGGGTACGCGAAGCGGACCGCCGTCGACGAGTACCGCGTCCAGGGCCGCGGTGGTCTCGGCATCAAGGCCGCCAAGATCGTCGAGGACCGTGGTGAGCTCGTCGGCGCGCTGGTGGTCGAGGAGACCGATGAGATCCTCGCCATCACCCTGTCCGGCGGTGTGATTCGTACGCGAGTCAACGAGGTCAGGGAGACGGGCCGTGACACCATGGGCGTCCAACTGATCAACCTGGGCAAGCGCGATGCCGTCGTCGGCATCGCTCGTAACGCCGAGGCGGGGCGTGAGGCCGAGGAAGTCGACGGGATCGACGAATCGTCCGACGAGACTCCGGCCGTCGGCGCGGACGAGGGCACACAGTCCCCGGCCGAGTAGCGCGAGGAGTGAGTCATCGTGAGTGGAGCCACGGGTACGGGCGCCGCCGGATCGAGCAGAACCGGCACGGACGGTGCCCGTGGCCCCGCCACTGATACTGACTCCCACGAGTCTCATGGATCCCAGGGGGGGACTGTGACGGACACCCGAGGCCGAGGCACCAAGACGAAGAAGAGCGTCGACGGCCCGGACGGCAAGGCCAGCAGGAACGGCAACGACACCAAGGACGGCAAGGACACCAAGGCCACCAAGGGCGCCAAGGACAGCGCGGGCGCGGGCGCGAGCGGCTCCAGCGCGCTGCCCGGCGAGCGCCCGCCGCAGCAGCAGGGCTCGCAGCCGTATCACCCGCCGCAGGCCTACCAGGCGGCTCCCGCCGGGTCGGTCCGCCGTCCACGCACGGGGGCGCGCACTACCCCGCGCACGCGCAAGGCCAGGCTGCGGGTCGCCAAGGCCGACCCCTGGTCGGTGATGAAGGTCAGCTTCCTGCTCTCCATCGCGCTCGGCATCTGCACGATCGTCGCGGCCGCGGTGCTGTGGATGGTCATGGACGCGATGGGCGTCTTCTCGACGGTCGGCGGCACGATCTCCGAGGCGACGGGCTCGAACGAGTCCAACGGCTTCGACCTGCAGGCGTTCCTTTCGCTGCCGCGCGTGCTGATCTTCACCTCGATCATCGCGGTCATCGACGTCGTCCTCGCCACGGCGCTCGCGACCCTGGGCGCGTTCATCTACAACCTCTCCGCGGGCTTCGTCGGCGGCGTGGAACTGACGCTGGCCGAGGACGAATAGCCGCGGCCTCCCAGGCCGCCCTGGCTGTCAGGGGTTCCTCGGCCTGAGTGGTCTTCGGCCTGACTGGTCTTCGACCCCTGTGGTCCCCGACCCTCGGTGACGTCAGCCTCTGTGATCTTCAAGACCTACTTGACGGACGGTCCCGGTGTTCCTCTGAGAGGACGCCGGGACCTTTTCGCTTACCGGGGCGGCATTCCCCCGAGCCCGGCCGCTCGTTTCCCACCCGTGCGGGCAGAGGGCCACCGGCCCTGTGGCCGGGCGGCATCAGGGCCTGCTCAGGGCCCCCGGAACCATCGATTTTGGGACTGGCCCCCACGTGCGCTAATCTTCAGAGGTCAGCGCGCGGGGCACACCCGAGAAGCGCGGCGGGGCTATAGCTCAGTTGGTTAGAGCGCATCCCTGATAAGGATGAGGTCCCTGGTTCAAATCCAGGTAGCCCCACAGCGAGAAGACCCCCAGCCGGTAGCGGCTGGGGGTCTTCTGCGTGAGTACGGGGCGTGCGGGCCGGGGACTACGGCTCGGCGGCGAGACTCGCGCCGGTCAGTGCGCCGCTGTCGTCGGAGGCGTCCGCGTCCGTCGTGGGCAGGTGGCGGCAGCTCGGGGTCGAGCCGTGGGCCTCGGCGCGGATGCGCTGCTTCATCGTGGGGGGCAGGGACCGTTCGTACGCTGCCATCCAGGCGGCGAGCACGGGCGCCGTCGCGCTCGTCGTGCTCTTGCACGTCGTCGTGGCCTGCTGTACGGGCGCCGCGGCGGCCTGCGAGGCGAAGCCGAGCGTGGCGAAGAGCGCGAGGACGGCGGTGACGATCGTGGTCCACAGTTTCATGGCCTTGGTGGCGGGCATGGCCCCTCACTTTCGGGTTGGGCGATTTGCGTACTTTCCTCATGATGTGTATGGCGAGCCGACAGTGGGGGACCGACGCTCCCGTCACGCCGATGTTCAGATGAACACCACCCGGATGGGTGCAACAGGGCCGAGAAACCCAGGAGCCGGGGCAAAAGGCGGCGAACATCACACAGGGCGAAGGCGCGGGCGGAGTGGTTTAGTCCGCTTCTACTGTGCTGTTCCGGTGGGGAGTTGGGCCCGATCCAGGTCACCGATCGGTATCGGTCGGTGTGTATAGTCGGGCGCCAGTAGTCCCTTACGTCAAGGAAAGACGAGGTCGCGCGGTGAAGAAGCTTCTCCTGGTCGCACTGGCCGCCATCGGCGGGCTCCTCGTGTACCGCCAGATCCAGGCGGATCGCGCCGAGCAGGATCTGTGGACGGAGGCGACTGACTCCGTGCCCACGGGTTCGTGAGTATCGACAGCAGTCTCGTCACAGGGCCCCGATCGCCAGAGCGGTCGGGGCCCTGTGCTGCGTGAAGGGGTTTTGTCCCGCTTCTCCGGCGTCGTGTTCTCCCGCGTCGTGTTCTCTGGTGTCGCGTTCTCCGGTGTCGTGTTCTCTGGTGTCGTGTTCTCTGGTGTCGCGCGTGACGTCTCCTGTCGTGCGTGACGTCGCCGTCCCGGGCCCCGCCGGGACCGGCTGAGGTCCCCGGCCCTCTGGCTCCGGGTGCTCCCGTAGCGGGTGGCGGCGGCTGCGCCCCTTTGGTTCACTTGCGCAATTTCATTGCTTGCTTGAGCAAATCAATGGAGGGTGAGGTGGAGAGCGGCGTGACGTGGCAGGGTGCGGGCCGTCGGACGGTGGCGGGCGCGACCGCCGCACTCCTGGGCGCGGTGTGGTGCGTGACAGCGCCCCCAAGAAGCGCCCACGCGGCCGAGACGCCCCAGCCGTACACCTTTGCCGACGACACCCGGACCGTCGCCGGTACGTCCAGCAGCACCGGAAGCCGCAGGCTCATGCCCGGAGCGACGTACAAGAGCTCCATCGCACACCCCGGAGCGGGCGGGGGCTCGACCGAGCTCTACTACCGGCTCGAACTGGGCGCCCGGGAGAACGTCTACGCCTCCGTCACCGCGCTTCCCGGCCTCGGCAGCCGCGTCGGTTTCGCGGACGGCATCCAGGTGTCCGTCGAGGACGCGAACGGTTTCGACTGCGACTCCGGCTCCGTCCGCTTCGGTGCCTCACGCAGCCCGCGTCCGCTCACCGCCTCGGCCGTGCGCGATGCGGGCGAGGCCGACGGGCGCTGCGCGCGGGCCGGCACGTACTACGTGGTCGTCGAGCGGACCGCGTCCTCCAGGTCGTCGATGTCCCCCTCGACGGAGAAACCGTCCACTCCGGAGGACTGGGATCTGGAGCTGTACCTCGCCTCGGAGCCCGCCCTCGCCGAGCGGGGCGCGACGACACCGCCCCGGGCCGAGGAGTCCGTCACACCAGAGCCGCCCGCCGGACCGGTGCTCCCACGCGCGGGTGGCGACAGCTTCAGCACGGCCACGGCCCTGGAGACCGGCGTCTGGGGCGACCGTCTCGAACCCGGGCGGACCCGCTACTACCGCGTGCCCGTCGACTGGGGGCAGCGGCTCTCCGCCACCGTCGAACTCGGCGGCTCGGGCGGGCCCGGCGCGGGCGGGCCGGGTGGCCGTGAGTACGTGACGGCCGCCCTGGTCGTCTCCGTCCTCAACCCCGCGCGCGGACTGGTCGACGACATCGACACCTCATACGACGGCCGCCAGAAGTCGACCGCGCTGCCCACCCTGCCGCCCGTGACGTACGAGAACCGCTACGCGCCGATCTCACGCGTCGCCGAGGTCCGGTTCGCCGGGTGGTACTACCTCGCCGTCTCCCTTGACCCGGACGTCGGGCAGCGGTTCGGTGACGGCGCGATCGGTCTGACCCTGCGCGTGGGCGTCACCGGGGAGCGGCACCCCGCACCGGCGTACGCCGGTGCGGCACGGCCCGCGGACGAGTTCGGCGTCACGGAACGGGACGAGGAGGCGGCACGGGGCGGAGCCGCAGGCTCCGCCGACGACGGCGGGCGGACACCGCGCCGGGGCGAGGCGGCGGCCGGTGGCACCGGCGGCGACGCCGCCATGAAGACACTCGCGGTCGCGGGCATCGGTACGGGGACGGTGCTGGTGACCATCCTCGGCGTGTGGACGGCGGTGGGGCGCAGGCGGGCGTCGGCGTGAGGACGGGTGCCCTGGCGCCCATGCGCTCGGGGCTGTGAGCAGGTGAGTACCGGCGTGCGCCGCCGGGCCCCGGCTCAGATGCGTGTCAGCGCCCAGAAACCCACCGCGAAACAGGCGAGCGCGACGAGCAGCATCGGCAGGGCCACCTTCGCGGGCGGGCCGGTGCGCTGCCGCCTCCGGGCGGCGTGTGAGCCGGTGGTGCGGGGGCGTTGCGGCTGCTGGGTCCGGTCCGGCCGGTCGGCTTGGTCCGGTCGGTCCGGTCCATCCGGTCCAGCCGCTCCCGCCGGTCGGTCCGGCTGATCGGCCTGGTCGAGGTGATGGGCCTGGTCGGGTTGTGGGGCCCGGCTGGAGTGATCGGCCGGATCAGGCTGGTGGAGCTGGTCAGTCGCGGGGGCTCGGTGGTGCTGCCGCTCGTTCTCAACTTGTTCCTTCGGGCCCGGAATTGGGGTGCTCGAAGGTGGAACCTGCCCCGGGCGAGCGGTGTATGGAGAAGTAGGAGCGTAGGCGTAGGCACGCCGCGCCGCGGAGTTCGTGGCCAGTGAGGGGTCGCTCGCGGGTGCGGCCGGACGGGGGGAGGCCACGTGGGCGGGCGCGGGAGGAAGTGGGGTGTGCTCGGGCGGGACTTGGGTGTGTTCCGTGGTGCGGGGCGGTGCCTGGGGCGCGGGCGGTGCTGGCGTGGGTATGGCAGTGGGGGTGGAGGTGGGCGCGGCCGTGGGCATCGGTGTGGGGGGAGTGGGCGGCCGCACGGGCTGTGGGGGTGCTTGAAGCGGTGGGGGAAGGGGGAAGCTGCCGGACTCCGGCATCGGAGGGCGCGGGGGGAGGGACGGCGGGGGAACGGGCAGTGGGGAGCCGGTGGAGCCCTCGTACCGGACCTGGGGCGAGGGCGTGGTCGGCCGCGCCATCGGAGGCTGGGGCACGGCGGGCCCGGATGCGGAGTGGGGGGATCCCGTGTGTGGGGAGGCGGACAGCTGGGATGCCGAGTGGTGGGATCCCGAGTGGTGGGATCCGGGGTGTTGGGATCCGGGATGCTCAGATCCGGGGTGCTGAGGTACGGGAGGACGCGTCGGCGGTGGCTGGGGCGCGGGGGTCAGCGGGCCGTCGGGGCCGAAGGCCTCGGGCAGCGGGCCCAATTGGTCGAAGATCTCGACGAGTTCGTCTTCGTGGCCGGGCTCCGGGAGCATCTCGGTGGCGGCGGCGAGCGCCTTGCGCGCCCCCGTGGCGGTCCGGAAGCGTGCCTGCGGATCCGGCTGCAACAGCGTGGCGATGACCTGCCACAACGGCTCGGGCACACCCCGGGGCGCCCTCGGGGTGCCGTGCGCGGCGAAGTGCTCGATGAGGGCCTTGGCATCGGGCTTGGCGCCCTGCAGGAGATGGAGGGCGACGAGGCCGACGGCGAAGAGGTCAGCGGTGAAGTCCGGCTCGGCGCCCAGCATTTGCTCGGGCGCGAAGTAGCCCGGGGTGCCCACCACGTGGTCGGTTTCGGTCAGTCGCGGCTCGCCCTTGCGCATCGAGATCCCGAAGTCGGACAGGCGCAGATGCGGCCGCCGGGTCCCGGTGGCCTCGAGCAGGATGTTGGCGGGCTTGATGTCGCGGTGCACGACGCCCTCCGCGTGCACCGCCGCGAGACCGGCGAGGAGTTGATCCAGGAGCGTGCAGCAGTAGCGGGGTGGCAGAGCCCCGTAGTCCCCGATGACATGGGCGAGGGAGCCGCCGGTGATCAGGTCCATGGTGAACAGGACCTGATCGTCGTCGGCCGCCCAGCTGGCGGGAGCGAGCACATGCGGATGGTCGATCCGCAGTGCCTGCTCCCGCACGAAACGGAGCAAGGTGTGGGCATCGCGCTGCTGGAGGACCTTGGCGGCCACATAGCGACGCCGCCGATGGTCCCAGGCGCGCCATACGGCGCCTACTCCCCCGCGCCCCACCGGGTCGACGAGTTCGTACCGGCCCGCGAAGACCTCACCCATGGTCGTGTCCCGCTCCCCTTCCGGGCCGCCCGGCAGCGGCCCGGTCGGCGGCTCAGCTCTGGTGCGCTTCGTAGTGGGCGACCGCGTCCGCGGTGCGGCCCGCTCCGTATACCCGGAGGAACTCTGCCAGTTCCGGGTGGGTCGGGGCGAGGGCGTCCGCGGCATCGATGATGTCGCCCGCGGCCGCGACGGAGCGCAGCAGCGACTGGATCTCCCGCACCACACGCTTCACGGTGGGCGCACCCGAACTCGACGCGGACTGGCTGGTGTTGGTCAGTACCGAACCCCCCTGCGATTTCTTGATCTCATCCATGCGGTCTGTCGCCTCGGCGGCGCTCACGCTTCCGTCCGCGACCTGGCCCGCCAGCTCCTGCAGCAGCTGGACGCGCTGGACGACGGCCGGGTTGCCGATCTTGGCGCGCTGGCCGCTCATCAGCTGGGACAGCATGGGCGCGGACAGACCGAGCACCCCGGCGAGCCGCGCCTGATTCAGGCCCAGATCGTCGATGAGGCGACGGAACAGTGCCCCCAGCGGCTCCCCGTACCAATTCCGCTGGAGTTCCCGCGCTCTTGCTGTTGATTCTTGCTGTGCAGCGTCCATGTTGCGTCTCCCCATCGCTTCCCCATAGGACCGTGGTTCGCTGCCGCGAACCACGTCGTGCATCTTACGGAGAGTGGTCGCGCACGGGGACCCCCAATCCTTTTGCGAGATCCCCCGGAAGACCCGGTACTCTGGTCTGCGACGCTCGCGGGGACGTGATCCTTTCGGACCGGTGGCGTTGGCTCGGGGCCTTAGCTCAGTTGGTAGAGCGCTGTCTTTGCATGGCAGATGTCAGGGGTTCGACTCCCCTAGGCTCCACTCTCCAGAGCCCCTCTGAACTGCGGAAACGCGGATCAGAGGGGCTCTTTTCCGTTTCGGGCCGTACGGGCGGGCGGTGCCGCTCCCGGCCTCGGAGGGGGCGCGCCGGGCGCCGGGGGCGGTCGTCTGGCGGGGATGGCGGGCACCGCTCGGGACGTGTCGCGTGCCCCCGCGATTCCGGACTTCGGAAAGTCGCAGAGAAAATCGCGGAGCAATCCGGACGATCGCCCCGCCTGTCCCGGGCGGCATCAGCGGGCGGCGCGTGCGGGGCGGCCGCCGGTGGGCTGAGGTGTCCCGCTGGTCTCGTGTCCGACATGCCGGTCGCGTGGTCGTCCGGTGGCGGAGGCGGTGCGGAGCGGGGCTGGATCTTGCCGCTTCCGGCGGCGATGCGGGAGTGAAGCCGGGCCGCGGCCGCGAACTGCCGGAGGGGGTGTCCGGTGCGGCGGCAACCTCCCCGTGGGCCAACGGACTTCGCGCGGGTGGGGCCTCCGCGCGGCGGTGAGCGGGGGCGTGGTCACTCGGCGCGGTGGCGGCGGTGCGGCGAGGGCGGGCCACCTCTGGCCCAGAGTCATTCACTTCTGCAACAGGTACGGGTCCCGTGTGAACGCGCCAGCGCGGGACCCGTACCGTTTCATCGATGTTTTCGCAGGTCAGCGGTGTTTTCATCCGTTATCGCGGAGGGGCTGACCTTGGTTCAGGTCCTTACGCTCGGTCACCGAATCGGCGGTTCAGGCGACGTACGAGCACACCGGCGCCGATGAGGAGACCGCTCGCGGCGACGAGGGCGACGGTGCCGTCGTGCCCTGTTTCGGCCATCTCCGGCGGGCGGGACGTGCTGGGCGACGGAGACGGAGACTGCGAGGTGGGAGGGCCGGACGTCGGCGGCTGGGACGTGGGGGGCGTCGAGGTGGGCGGGCCCGATGTCGGCGGCTGGGACATGGGTGGCTGGGACGTGGGCGGATGGGTGGTCGGCGGCTGCGTCGTCGGGGGCTTCGTCGTGGGCGGGGGCGACGAGGGCGGGCTGTCGTCGCCGTAGCCCGAGGGCGGGGTCTCGTCGTCTCCGTAGCCGTTCCCGTCCCCGTAGCCATCGCCGTGGCTGGAGTCCGCGGAGCCGCCGTACCCCGGGGCGTCGTCCCCGTACCCCGAGGTGTCGTCCCCGTACCCCGACGAGGACGTCTCGTGCGTGGTGTCGTCGCCGTACCCGGCGGCGTGCGACGGGGCGTCGGCGCCCGGCTGGACGGCCGTCGCCGGGGCCTCGGCCCGCTCGGCGGCGCTGCCCCGGGGAGCCATGGCGGGTGATGGTGGCTCGGCCTCCCGCGCGGCGGATCCTGGCAGGTCGGCCGGTGCCTCCGGGGCCGAGGGTGGCGCGTGCACCTCGCTGGAGCCTGCCGTCGGTTCGGTGTCCCCGGCCAGGGCCGGGCCGCAGGTGACGCCGATGGCGCAGGCCGTGCCGACGGCCAGGGCCATGGCCGTCCCGGACTTTCTCAGAACTCGCATGACGTATCCCTCCATGCAGACAATCTGTTAAATCCGCATCCAAACAGGGCACAGTTGCTCCGCCGCCGATGACTCGCGGAGGGGGGTGTCCGGCCAGCTCGCCTTCACCCGAGCGGAAGACGAGTCCTCCGCTCGGGTCCGTACGACCGGTTCTCAGGGGCTGGACCGGACCGCCCGCGGACGCGAACGGGGCCGGCCACGGCGGTGGCCGGCCCCGAGCGATGGCTGGGTGCGGAGCTGGTCAGTGGTTGCCCGCGCCGTTGCCCGACAGGACGGGGATGTCGCTGAGGATGTGCGACAGCGGCTCGTCGCCCTTGGCCTGCGTCGAGTTCTCGACACACTGCTGGTTCTGCGGGGCGGACAGGACGTTGATGTCCTGGACGGTGACCGGGACCAGGCCGACGACGGAGCCGACGTTGAGCTTGGCCGGCAGGCCGACACACGGCTTGTTCAGCGAGCCCTGGACGATCCCCATCTGCGGGCTCATGTTGCCGTGCGTGGCGGAGTTGCCGAACACCTGCGAGGCGCCGTTGCCGCTCTTCGACGTGGTGCCATGGTCGTCGCCGATGGCGAGGGCCTGCGGAGCCGTGACAGCCGACAGACCCGCGACGGACGCGGCGATGGCGGCGGAGGCCAGGACCTTCTTCATGGTGGGGGTTCCCTTCGGAGAGGGGCTCCGTTACGGAGCCGCGTGATGATCAACTGAGTGGCGGCGCGGGAGTTGCGCCTCTTGACCCGGTCGGCCGATTAGTGGGCTGATCGCCGAAAACGGCGTGGACCCGGTGCTGACAAGGGCCTGGACCTGTTGCTGACAAAGGGTCTGGACCTGTTGCCGACAAGGGCCTGGACCCGTTTTCCCGAGGACAACCGTGATGCCGTGTCCACGAAGGCGTCGTACGGCCGTGTCCATTGGGCACCACGCCTTCTTTCGGAGGATTCCTCATGCTGTCGGCGATGCCGGAGACGTGGAATCGTTGAACCTTCCGGGTGCTCGCGAGCACGTATCTGATGGGGCCGGGTGTGGTTTTGCAGGACGGTCAATCAGGTACGTAAACAGGCGATCAAAGTCGGTAAGGCGGCGACCGTATGGGTGCCGCCGAGGAGGGGACATGAGTAACGCTGGAAGAAAATGGAAGCGGCAGGGCTTCATTCCGGTCAGCAGGCCGCCGTCGGACGTGGGTGCGGTGCCGATCTACGAATCACTGATGCATAAGTGGAGTGCTCAGGGAAAGACAGTTCCGGGCCGCCCCGATCACGAATGGAAGAACCTCATGGGGCGTGACTTCTGGCCCCGGCCCTGACCGTCCCGGTGGGGCGGACCGGTCCGGCGCCTGGCCGACGGGTCCGGTCGGCGGGTCCGGCCCCTACAGCACAGCGGGCCGCCGAGGAGAGCGTGGCGGCCCGCTGGGACTGAGGGCGGCTCGTCAGTGGTTGCCCGCGCCGTTGCCCGAGAGGACGGGGATGTCGTTGAGGATGTGCGACAGCGGCTCGTCGCCCTTGGCCTGCGTCGAGTTCTCGACACACTGCTGGTTCTGCGGCGCCGACAGGATCGGGATGTCCTGAACGGTGATCGGGACCACGCCGACGACGGAGCCGACGTTGGCCTTGGCGGGCAGGCCGATGCAGGGCTTGTTGAAGGAGCCCTGGATGAGCGCCATCTGCGGGCTCATGTTGCCGTGGGTGGCGAAGTTGCCGTACTCCTGTGAGGCGCCGTTGCCGCTCAGGGACGTGGTGCCGGTGTCGTTGCCGATGGCGGACGCGGTGGGGGCCGCCGCCGCGGACATTCCTACTACGGAAGCCGTGACCGCGGTCGCGGTCATAACCTTCTTGAGCACAGGATTTCCCTTCTGATCAGCCCCCGTCCAGGAGCACTTTGGCTAACTGCGCCGTCGCGCGGTGGTTGCTCCAGTTCACTCGGATGGCCCACGTTCGGGATATGAAACTCGTATTTTCCTGTCGGGACCGCGAGTGGGGCCGAAGAAATGACTAAAGGACGGGAGCGATGCGATCAGATTATTTCTCCGCGGCGGGTGCCTGTGGATAGCTGAGGGAGGGCTATGGATAGCCGTCGAGTTCCCGATGGAAAAGGGATCCGATGGGGTGAACGTGCGCAACCGAGCGGTCGCTTCGCCTGTTGAACCGGGCTGAAGCAAGCCGTGTCTCTGCCCAGGAAAAGGAACAGGAAATGCTTAAGAAGTCAATGGCAGCGGCCGCGGTCGCCGCGTCCGTCGTCGGAATCTCTGCCGCCGCCGCGCCCACCGCGCTGGCCATTGGTGACGACCACGGCACGCACTCGATGAGCGGCAACGACGCCAAGTCGGTGTTCGGCAACTCGGCCACCCACGGCGACATGAGCCCGCAGCTCTCCGCGGTGCAGGGCTCGCTGAACAAGCTCTGCGTCGGCCTGCCCGCCAAGGTCAACGTCGGCTCGGTCGTCGGCGTGGTTCCGGTCACCGTTCAGGACATCCCGATCCTGTCGGCGCCGCAGTACCAGCAGTGTGTCGAGAACTCGACGCAGGCCAAGGGCGACGAGCCGCTGTCGCACATCCTCAGCGACATCTCCGCGCTCTCGGGCAACGGCGTCAACAACGGCTGATCCCGCGCGCGCGACGTCCGCCCGGGCCGCTTCGTCCTCGTCTTCGAGGGCGGCGGTCCGGGCGGTTTTGTGCGGCCAGCGTGCCCCTTGTGCGGCCCGCTCTCATTTACGGGACTGGTAGCCCCGCTTTTCGGTCAACTCGCCTCAGTACAGGGTGGCTTGGCGCACTGAGTCAATCGAGTGAAATTCTGCATCACATCAATTTCACGGTTTCTTCGCTCTTCCCTCCTCGTTAACAGGACTCAGGTCACGGTGCGGGAAGCAAATATTGACCGCCCGGTTCCCAACCGCCGAAAAGGCGTGACCCGACAGAAGGGAAATGTTGTGAAGCTCAAGAAGAGCGCGACCATCGTCGCGGGCGCCGTTCTGGCTCTGGGCATGGCCTCCCCGGCGTTCGCCGACGCCGACGCCAAGGGCGGCGCGCACGGTTCCCCGGGTGTGCTCTCCGGCAACGTCATCCAGGTTCCCGTCCACGTTCCCGTCAACGTGTGCGGCAACAGCGCCGGCCTCATCACGGTGCTGAACCCGGCCTTCGGCAACACCTGCGTCAACGACTGACGCAGTCAGCCCAGCTGTTCAGGCTGCGCCTTCGCCGGCCTTGGCCCCTCACCGGGTGCCAAGGCCGGCTCCACCGCTCAGAGGAAGATCACTAGATTGCGACAGGCCCTCAGCAAAGGAATGCTCTCCGCCGCGGCGGCGTCGAGCATCCTGTCTCTGTCTGGCACCTCCGCCCTCGCGGCCGACGCGAGCGGACAGGCCCACGGGTCCCCCGGCCTCCTGTCGGGCAACTCCGTGTCGGCCCCGGTGGACGTGCCGGTGAACGTCTGCGGCAACTCCGCCAACGCGGCCGCTGGCCTCAACCCCGCGGGCGGCAACAGCTGTGCGAGCTCCGGGAGTTCCGCCGCCCCACAGCGCTCCGCCCCACAGCGCTCCGCCCCACAGCGCTCCGCTCCGCAACAATCCGCCCCACAGCCCTCCGTCGTCCGCGCGCAGCAGCAGCCGACGGCGCCCGCCCGGAGCGCCGCCCCCGAGCGGCCCGCCCCGCGCGCGGCCGCGCACCAGAGCGCCCCGGTGGCACCCGAGCGCCCCGCCGCCCCGCGGCAGCGTCCGGCGGCACCGCAGCAGCGCCCCGCCGTGCCCCACCAGAGTCCGCAGTCCCACGGCACCCGCTCCCACGAAGGACCGCGTTCCCCGGAGGGGACGACGGCCACGAGCGAGGCCTCGCACTCGCCGGGCGTGCTGTCCGGCAACAGCGTCGCGGCGCCCGTCGAGCCCGGCGTGAACTTCTGCGGCAACACCGTGGACGTCGTCGCGGCCCTCAACCCGGCCTTCGGCAACCGCTGCGCCGAGGGTGCTCCGGAGCCCGGCACCCCCGAGGTCCCGCTGCCGCCGAAGGAGCACAGCGAGCCCCCGGCGCCCCGCCCCGAGAGCCCGGAAAGCCCGGCGGGCCCCAAGCGGCCCGCGCCGAAGTCCCCGCCACGGTCCGTCGAGTCCCCCGACGTGCCGAAGGTCCCGGCTCCCGTGTCCGAGGCGCCGCGGGAGCGGCCCACCAGGGTCGCGGTGACCGAGGCCGGTGCCCCGCAGCTCGCGCGGACGGGCGCCGAGCCGGGCCTGGCCGCCGCCGGGGTCGCGAGCGCCGGTCTGGTGGCCGCGGGCGCGGTCCTCTACCGGCGGGGACGTGCCACACGCCCCTAGCGTCCAGCCGACACCGCCGTCACGCGAAGCGTGGTGCGCCCCCTGACCGGGGCCGCGCACCACGCTTCGCGCTGTGCGGCGCCGGTCAGCTGCCCAGGCGCTCGTGTTCCCTGGGGCCGGTGCGCGGCGCTGGCACGGCTCCCGGGTTCGGGGGCGTGCGCCGCGGTGCGCGCAGCCAGGTCCACGCCCGCCCGCGCAGCCGCCGTACGACGTTTCGTCCCCACAGCAGACGCAGCGCGGCGCCCGGGGCGCGGTCGTCCGGCGCGTGCCAGGCCAGCTCACGGGGTGCCGCGCGCGGGCCGGGCAGGAGCGCGGTCAGCGGGGCGTAGTTCTCCACCAGGAAGCTGCGGCCGGGCAGGGGGCTCGGCGCGGACAGGGGGCGGTCCGTCAGGTCCAGGTGCTGGGCGCGCACCACGTCAAGGTCGACGCCGTCGGCGAACAGGCGGAACTGGGCGCCGGGGCGAGGGTTGAAGTCGAGCAGGTGGTACGTGCCGGTCGCGGCGTCCTCGCGGAAGTCGAGGTCGAAGACGCCCCGGTAGCCGACCGCCGTCAGGAGCCGCGCGGCCAGGGCCTCCAGGGCGGGGTTGGGCACCCACTCGCCGCGCACCGTGCTGCCCGCGGCCCGGGGCCAGGAGCGCAGCTTGCGGCCCGTGCCGCCGCCGTGCACGCGGCCGTCGCGGCCCACATAGCCGTGTACGAACCAGTCGGCGCCGCGGTGCGCCGCCACATAGGCCTGCAACAAAAGCGGACTGCCCGCCTCCGGACCCCGTGCGAACAGCGCCGCCGCCTCGCCGGGGGAGCGCACGACCACCGTGCTGTGCAGGCCCGCGTCGCGCGGCAGGCACCAGGGGCGGCTCCACTTGGCGACCGCCGTCGGGCCGAGGCTCCGCGCGAGCGCCGCGGCCCGTGCCGCCGAGTCCGGGCGCTCCGTCCTCGGGTGCGGTACGCCCGCCGTGGCGCACAGTTGGGCGAGCGCCGCCTTGTCCGCCACGCGCTCCGCCGTGCCGGGCGCGGTCTCGGGCAGCAGGAAGGCGCCGTCGAGATCGGCCCGCAGGGCGTCGACGGCCAGGGCGCCCGCGTCGTCCAGGGGGATGAGCACGGCCGGGGCGCGCAGGCCGTCGGCGACGCGGCGCAGCACGGCCGCGGTCTCCGCCAGGGGGGCAGTGGGCGGGGGCGGGGTGTGCGTCCGGTGCAGATAGCGGGAGCGGGCGACCGGGCCCCGGGCGTCGTCGGCGACCAGGTGGACCTCGACCCCCGCGCGCCCCAGCGACCGCACTGCTCCCAGCGTTCCGTGGTGGAAGGCATTCCTGTCGATCCGCAGCAGGACCGCCGGGGTGCGTGTATCCAGTCGCTGCACTTTCGCCCTTACTGTTCGAACTCCGCGGCCGTTCGCCCAAAAGAGGGATCTGCCGACAGGGAGGATTAGGAACTCGATTGGCACAATAAACATAAATATGACTGAGCGTCAGTACGCGGAGGCGGAAACGAGGAGCAGAGATGATGACTCGACATAGTCACCGACGCGGTAAACGCGTGGTCTTTATCGCCGCCGGGATCATTATGTCGGCCGTGCTCGCCGCCGGGCCGGGATACACGGTGGTCATGCAGCGCGACGATGTGCCGCCGTCCGCCAACGTGCCCTCGCCCGCCGCTTCCGCACCACCTGTCACCCCCGCCGTGCCCCCCGCGCCCGCCGTCTCACCGGTCCCGCCGTCGCCGACGGTGCCTTCGCCCGCGGGCCCGTCCCCCGAGGCGCCCTCGCCCGCGACCCCCTCGCCTGCGGCGTCACCGTCGCCGGTACCGGCCACGCCCCCGGAGGCGGCCGTCTTCGGCGCGTACGTCGACTACAGCTCGCGGGGCCCGCGCCGCATCCAGGAGCTCAGCCAGTGGCTCGGCGGCGCGAAGCTGCGGGTCGGACACACGTATCTGCCGGGGGACCGGTGGAGCAACATCGAGGGCGCGCCCACCTTCCTGGAGAGCTGGGCGCAGTGGCGCAAGGAGCGGGACGACCGGCTCTTCGTGCTCAACGTGCCGATGATGGAGCGCAACGAGGACGGCGTCGGCGACTACGAGGTGCGCGCGCTGCTGCGCCGGGCCGCGGCGGGCGAGTTCGACGAGCACTTCCGGGTGCTCGCGCGGCGCCTGGTCGACCTCGGGGTGCCCGACACGGTGCTCGTCCTGGGCTGGGAGATGAACGGCATCACGTACACGCACCGCTGCGGCCCCGACCCGGAGTCCTGGAAGAAGTACTGGACCCGGGTGGTCACGGCGATGCGGTCGGTGCCGGGGCAGAAGTTCAAGTTCGACTTCACGCCGAGCCGCGGGCGGGACGCCGTCGCCTGGACCGAGTGCTATCCCGGTGACGACGTCGTCGACATCATCGGCATGGACTCCTACGACCAGCCGCGGGGCATGTCGTTCGACGAGCAGGTCTCCGAGCCGTACGGGCTCCAGCACCACGTCGACTTCGCGGCGCGGCACAAGAAGGCCATCTCGTACCCGGAGTGGGGCCTTTTCCGCAACGGCGACAACGCCGAGTACATGCGCCGCATGCTGGCCTGGATGGACGAGAAGCAGCCGCTCTACAACACCATCACCGACTACTGCCCGCACGGCGTGTGGCAGTGCGACTCCAACCCCAGGGCATCGGCCGTCTACCGGGAGCTGTTGAACGGCCGCGGCACCGAGCCGACGCCGAAGCCGACCGAACCGGTGACTCCGCCCACGTGCTCGCCGCTGGACCTCGGCGACTGGGTCGAGTACTGGCTGGGCGGCAAGCTGTGCCTGCGCTTCGACTGGTTCCGCAGGAACCGCTGAGGCGGGGCGCATGATCGGTCGCGGTGGCGCGGACCTACTCGGGGGCCGCGTCACCGCGACGCTCGCGCCGGGCGTCGAGCAGCCGCTTGCCGCAGCGGCGGGCGGCCGCCCGGGTCACGGCAGCCGCGAGCAGCGGGGCCGTGGCGGTACGGGCCAGCAGGTAGCGGCGGTTGACGACCGGGTCGGGACGCCAGTGCCGCTTGTAGGGCTCGGTGCCGCGCAACAGGCTCAGCGTGCGGGGGTGTTCGCCCGCGGTGTGCCGGGTGCAGGCGTCCAGGAGCATCGTGGCCACGTCCGCCTTGCGCTCCCGCAGCAGCGGGTGCGCGCCGTACAGGTAGCCCCCGGCGAGGCCGCCGGACAGGAGCGTCAGGTCGGCCGCCATCACCTCGCCGTCCAGGCGGAACTCGGTGACGACCGCCTCGCCCGCGGCGACCATGGGCCGCACCGAGCGGATCAGGTGCTCGCGGAAGCGCGGCCGCAGGTGCTCGGTGGTCACCTTGCGCCCCTGCCACTGGAGTTGGTGCAGGCGCAGCAGGGTGCGCAGCGACTCCGGTACGCCCTCGGCGGGCACGACCCGGGTCTCCACGCCGAGCTTGGCCAGCTTGCGCAGCTTGGCGCGGGTGCGCTGGGCCCGTGGCGTCGGAAGGCGGGTGAGCAGCTCCTCCATGGGCAGCGAGGGGAGTTCGAGACAGGGGGAGTCGTCGGCGACGTGCCGGGGGCCGCGCCAGTGTTCGTACACGCGCCCCACACAGCCGCCTGGGCGCACCTCGCGGAAGTCGAGCAGCGCGCCGCGCGCCAGGACCGCCAGGCCGTCGGTCAGGGCGCGCAGCCCCTCCCCTCCGGCCGCGTCGTCCAGGAGCACGTCCGTGAAGTCGGAGATGGCTCCCCCGAGCGGGGTGAGCACGGGCAGCGGGCCGCGCGCCCGCATCAGGGGAGCGGCGCCGACCAGCGTGTCGCCGTCGCGGACCAGCAGGACCCGCAGCCGCCCCTGGGCGCCGTACGACTGCCACCAGGAGGACAGCCAGGCGTGGCTCTGGAACGGCGTCGCCGCGTGGCACGCCCGGTACAGCCGCCCCCAGGGCGTCGCGAGGCGCTCGAACTCCTCCTCGCGCACGCAGAGTTCGACCGTGATCCGGCTGCCTGCCGCCGTCACACCGCGTCCCTGGCCAGGACCGGCGCGGGCGCGGGCACGGCGGCCGTGGCGGAGCGCTCGGCGCGGCGCGGGCGCACGAGCAGCGCGAGGCCGCCGAGGAGGCCGCCCGCGCTGGTGCCCACCAGGGTGCTCACCGGCGCGGACACCGACGAGGGGGCGGTGGGCTCCAGGGCGCGCGAGAACGGAAGGAGCTTGACCCGCGTGCTGTCCTTGGCGTGACCGGCGCTGACGGTCAGGGAGCGGGCCACGGCGTTGGCGGTGATCGCGGCCTCGCCGGGGTGGGACGAGGACGCGGAGATGGCGATCATCGGCGCGTCCGGAGACGTGGCCACGCGCACGCTGTCCTTCAGGCGCGCGGCCGAGACGCCCGCCGCGACCTGGGCGTCGCCGAGGACGGCCAGCTGGGTCGCGACCCTGCCGTAGGCCTGCGCGTAGCCGAGCGCCGCCGCGGGGTCCGTCTGGCCCTGCGGCACGGCGAGGACGTAACTCGTCGCCGTGTACTGGGGGGTGTGCAGCACGCCGTAGGCGCCGCCCGCGGTGGCGCCGAGCAGGGCGCAGGCGGGCAGCGGCCACCAGCGGGGCAGCCGGGCGAGGCGGGTGCGGGCGGCGCCGAGACCGGCGTGGAAGGGGTTACTCATGGAAGGTCACCTCCGAAGTCGGGCCGGGGAGCGAGCCGGAGAGGGCCGACTCGTAGACGTTCATCAGCTGTCCGGCGCTGCCGGCGATGCTGTAGTGGTGGGCCGCCGCGGGGGCCGTGCGGGCCGCGGGGCCGCGGGGCCGCAGGGTGTGCAGGGCGCGCGCGAAGGAGTCCGGATCGCTCGCGCAGGGCATGGCGAGGCCGCGCTCGGCGCAGGGCCGGGCGTCGATGGCGGGGCAGTCGGAGTAGAGCACGGGCAGCCCGGCGGCCAGGCCCTCCAGGAGGGCGAGCCCGAAGGCCTCCTCGGGCGAGGGCGAGGCGAGCGCGTCCATGGCCGAGAGCAGGGCGGGCAGGTCGGTGCCGTCCGAAGGGCCGTCGCCGGGATCGTGCCGGGACTCCCCCGCGAACCGGACGCGGTCCGTGATCCGCAGCCGCCCGGCGAGCTCGCGCAGCTCGGCCTCCTGCGGTCCCGTGCCGACGAGCAGGGCCATGACGTCGCCGGGGAGCTGGGCGACGGCCCGCAGCAGCACGTCGAAGCGCTTGCCGGGGGCCAGGCGGCCCACTCCCCCGACGACGTACGCGTCCTCGGGCAGGCCGAGGCGGTGGCGTCCGGCCACACGGGTGGCGGGGTCGTAGCGGAACCGGTCGGCGTCGATGCCGTTCGGAACGACGCGGATGCGCTGCCGGGGCACGCCCCAGCGGTGCAGACGGCGGGCGACCGCGGGGGACACGGCCACGGTGAGCCGCCCGGCCCGCTCCCCGGCGAGGTACAGGGCGCGCACGCCGCGCGTCAGCGGCCGCCCCTCCATCTGTGACTCGCCCAGGGAGTGCTCGGTGGCCACCACCGCGCGGACCCCGGCGATCCGGGCGGCGATGCGGCCGTACAGACAGGCGCGGTACAGATGGGTGTGGACGATGTCGTAGTTCCCGGCGCGGATCAGCTTGGTCAGGCGTGGCAGCGCCGACAGATCGCGGTTGCCGGACATGCCGAGGTGGGTGACGCGGGTGCCCTCGGCCATGATCTGGCGGGCGACGGATCCGGGGTTGGTGAGGGTGACGACGTCACAGGTGGCGGGCAGATGGCGCAGCAGGAGCCGCAGTTGCTGCTCCGCGCCGCCCATGCCGAGCCCGGTGATGACGTGCAGGGCCCTCATGGGGTCACCGCCCTCGGGGGCGCGGTGGGGTCGGGGGCGGCCGACGGGGTGGAATCGGCGGCGTCTTCGGCCGTGATGCTTGACGCGGCAGCGCGTGTTTCACGTGAAACATGACGTGAGGCGGCGGGCGGTGTTTCACGTGAAACATGGCGGGCGGACCCGGCAGGCGCGGCGAGGTCCGCTGGCCTCTTCGGGGCGGGCACGGCCGACTCCGTGAGGTCCGCCGACGGCACCGTGCGCCCGCGTCGCCGGTTCAGCCGCTCCTTGAGCCACAGCCGTCCGGCTGTGTCCCGCTGCCCGATGTGGACACGGGGCAGGGCGAAGTCGCCGGTCAGGTCACCGGGGGCGATCGCGCAGGCGTACCGGTACCCGGCAGCGCGCACGGCGTCCCGGACCCGGGCGTCGACGTAGCCGTACGGATAGCAGAACCCGAGCACGTCCGCCCCGATGAGGTCCGCGAGGGCGCCCCGGCTGTCCTCGACCTCGTGGCGGAGCAGCGCGTCGTCGGCCTGGGTGAGGTCCACGTGGGTGAGGCTGTGCGAGGCGACCTCCATGCCGCCTTCGTGGGCGGCGCGGATGCCCGCGGCTCCGAGCAGCGGCTTGCGGGGGCCGAGCGGGTCCCAGGCGTTGTCGCCGTCCAGGCGGCCGGGCAGGACGAAGAGCGTGGCGGTGCAGCCGTGGCGGTGCAGCAGCGGCAGGGCGTGGTCGAGGAAGTCCTGGTAGCCGTCGTCGAAGGTGAGCCCGACCAGTGCGTCCGCGCGGCCCTCGGCGCGGGCGCGCAGCAGCTCCCGCATGGAGACGCCGCGCAGGCCCCGGCGGCGCAGCCGGGCGAGCTGGGCGTCGAGGCGCTCGGGGGTGACGGTGATCTGGTACGGGTCGTCGGGGCAGCGGTCCACGGAGTGGTACATCGCGATCCACGCGCGGGTGGCGGTCGGCCGGGCGGGCGGTCTCGCGCCGGCGGGGGTTCTGATGTCGGCGGTGTCAGAGGTCATGACGCGGAGCCAGCTTTCGTAGAACGGGGCCGAAGCCTTCGCAGGGCGGGGCCGACGGCGGAGACGGCGGCCACTAGGGGGCCGACGCGCAGGGACCGGCCCACCAGGAGGAAGGTCGCGAGCACGGTCGGGCCGCAGAGGAGCAGAGCGAGGACCGGCGAGGCCACCGAGCTGGCGCACAGGGCGCCGAGCAGCGTGGCCGCGGCGGTGGCCAGGACGAGGCGGGCGAGCTCCGCGACGATCCTGGGGGTCCGGATGGGGACGGTGCGCGGCCCCATGCCGCGCAGCAGCAGCGTGGCGGTGAGACAGATGCCGGTGGCGTTGGCGGCCGCGATGCCGTACACCCCGAACGTGCCGACGCTCAGCAGGCCGAGGCCCGCCGTGGTGACGATGCCGAGGGACATCGCGTACAGCGGGGCCCAGGTGACACGGCCCGCCGAGAAGTACGAGCGGGCCAGGGCACCCACCAGGGTGTGGCCGAGGAGCCCGAGCGCGTACACCCGCATCACGGAGGCCGTCGCCGCCGTGTCCTCGGGGGTGAACGCGCCGCGCTGGAAGAGGAGCTGGATCAACGGGTGCGCGCCCGCGATCACGAAGGCCGCGCCGAGCAGCACCACGCACCCGGCGAGCACGACGTCCCGCTCCACCCGGTCCCGTGCCTTCAGCGTCTGGCCGTCCGCCTGGGCCCGGGCCAGGGAGGGGAACGTGACGGTGCACAGCATCAGGGACAGGGCCATGGGCATCTGCGCGACCTTCTGCGCGTAGTTCAGATGCGAGATGGCCCCGCCGGGCAGCGAGGACGCCAGGAACCGTTCGATGAGCACCTGCGACTGGCGGCAGAGCGCGAACAGCAGCACGGTCCAGATGACCGCGGTCCGCAGCCGCGCCGCGGGCGTCGCCGGTGTCGAGTCGGCGGGCCGCCCGGCGGTGCCCGTCCCGGAGCGGTGCCGCAGCTGCCGCCACAGCGAGGGCACTTGCGCGGCCACCATCAGGGCACCGCCCAGGGCGACCCCGGCCGCCGCCGCCCGCACGCCCCAGCGTCCGGCGAGCAGGGCGAGCGTGACGATGATGGTCGCGTTGTAGACGACGTAGATCACGGCGGGGGCCGTGAAGCGCTGGTGGGCGCGGAGCGCGGCGCTGCAGTAGCCCGCGAGGCCGAAGGAGAACGCGCAGGTCGCCGTCAGCCGGGTGCACTCCACGGCCAGTCGGCGGTCGGGCAGGCCGGGCGCGAGGGCGGCCACCACCCAGGGGGCGGCGAGCGCGAGCAGCAGGGCGGCCGCCGCGAAGCACAGGGTCATCCGGGGCAGCGACGCGGCGACCAGGGCGCGTACCGGATCGCGGGGGGCGGGGCCGCGTCCGCGCTGGGCGAGGGCCAGGCTGAACGCCGGGACGAGGAAGAAGGCGAGGCCGTCCTCGATCAGCAGCGTGGCCGCCATCTCCGGCACGGTCCAGGCCACGAGGAACGCGTCGGTGCCGGTCCCGGCCCCGAAGAAGTGCGCCAGCGCCTGGTCCCGCGCGAGCCCGAGCAGCGACCCGGCCACCGAGAGCACGGCGGTGACGAGTGCGGCCCTGGCGAGCAGACCGCGCCCGGCGTCCCTGCCCGGGACCGCACTCGGGGGTGCCGCATGTGTGTCCGTACCGGCGGGTGCCGCGAGCCTGTCCCTACCGGCGGCTTCGGCACCCACGTCCGCACCGACGAGCGCCGCGCCCGCACCCGCGTCCGCACCACCGGATCCGGAACGCGCGCCCGCACCGGCGCCGGTGGCGGTGGTGGTGTCCTCCCCGCACATCTCGACGGATTCCTCCCCGGGGGCCCGCAGCGCCCCCGTGTCCCCACCCCCGGAGGCAGTGATCATCGCGGCCATGCCTCCCGCCGTCGCGCGTGGTCACCGACGCCCCACCAGGCCACGACGCCCACCAGGACGGCCATGAGCACGGTGGAGGGGCCGCCGATGTCGGCGTACAGGAAGTCGACCAGCTGCCACACGAGCAGTCCGCAGGCCAGGAGCGCGCAGTCGAGCCGTTCCTGCCGCCGCCCCGCGGGCAGCTTCCGCGCGTGGGCCCAGCGGCGCAGCGCGCACACCAGCAGGCCGGTCCAGCAGCCCGCGAGGGCGCACAGGCCGAGGAGCCCCTGCTCGCTGAGGACGAGCAGGTACATGTTGTGCGGGGACAGCAGGGGCTGGCGGGCGAAGCCCTGGCCCGCGCCCGCGATGTCGCTGCCGGAGGAGAGCGCCACCGAGGCGTGGCTGTCGCGGTACTCAGGGAAGCCCTTGAGCCCGACGCCGGTCGCCGGGCGCTCGCGCCACATGTCGACGGACGCGGCCCACATCGTGTACCGGTCGGTGACGGACTGGTCGGGCGCGTCGGTGACCTCGGTGATGCTGCCGAGGCGCTGCTGGAGCATCTGCGAGCCCACGCCGAAGCCGCCCACCAGGACCACGGCGGCGGCGGTCGCGGCGAGCAGCACGCGCAGCGCCCGCCGGACCCCGGAGAGGACCAGGACCACGCAGCAGGCCGCCGCCGTGGCGATCCACGCGCCCCGGCTGAAGGACAGCGCGAGCGGCACGAGCAGCAGTCCCGCGCACACGGCCGCGACCGCGCGCTGCCGCCGCGCCCCGGGATCGTCGCCGCCGCGGAAGGCCAGCGCGAGGGCGCACACGACGCCGTACGACACGACGGTGGCCATTCCCATGACGTCCGTCGCCCCGAAGGTGCCCACCGCGCGGATGTCCTCGCCCATGTACGAGGCGCCGGTGCCGGTGGCGTACTGGTGGACGCCGAGCCCGCCCTGCCACAGGGCGAGACCGATGAACGCCCAGGCCACCAGGCGTACGTCACGCTCGTCTCGGAGGAGGCAGAGCACGGCGAGCGGCACCAGGACGAAGACCTGGAGGTAGCGGGCGGCACCGGCGAGCGCGGCGCCGCCGGTGGGCGCCGCGCAGGCGGCGACCGTGACGCCGAGCACCGGAAGGCCGAACAGGAGCGCGGCCGTGCGGGTCAGCGGGCGCCGCGCGGAGCGCACGGCGGCCAGGACGCACCCGGCGACGACCAGGCCGGAGACGGCGTCGGCCACCGTGGCCTGCGGTCCGCCGGAGGCCGAACCGGCGGGCACGGGCAGCGCGAGCAGCGCCACCAGCGCGACGACGGGCAGCACGGGCGCGGCCCGCCGCACGGCCGGGGGCAGTTCCGGCGGCGCGATCCGCGCGCGGTCAGCGGTGAGCACGCGCGGTCAGCTCCCCGAGTGCCGCACGAGACAGCCCACCGTGCGCAGCAGGATGCACAGGTCCTGCCAGAAGGACCAGCTGTCGATGTACGCGTTGTCGAAGCGGCACCGGTCCTCGATCGAGGTGTCCCCGCGCAGGCCGTGGATCTGGGCGAGCCCGGTGATGCCCGTGGGCATCCGGTGACGGCGCGCGTAGTCCGGGTACTTCTGGCTGAACTGGGCCACGAAGTAAGGACGTTCGGGGCGCGGCCCGACCAGGCTCATGTCGCCCCGCAGCACGTTCCACAGCTGCGGCAGCTCGTCGAGGGAGGTGCGGCGCAGGAAGCGGCAGTACGCGCTCATCCGGTGCTCGTCGGCCACGGTCCACCGGGTCGCGGCCTCCCGGGGGTCGGCGGGCCGGTGGGTGCGGAACTTCAGCAGCGTGAAGGGGTGGCCGTCCTTGCCGACGCGCTCCTGGCGGAACACGATCCCGGGCCCTTCCAGGGCGCGCAGCAGCACCGCGCACACCAGGAGCACCGGCGCGGCGAGCACGAGCAGCACGCTGGACACCACGACGTCGAGGGCGCGCTTGCGCAGGCTGGTGCGCAGCCCGGCGGGCGGCAGCGGGCGGCACAGGAAACCGGCGACGTGCTGCTGCCGCCCGGCGGGCAGCACCGGGCCCTGCTCGACCTCCCACAGCTCGCAGCCGAGCGCGCGCAGCGCGGGCAGCCAGCGCTCGCGGGGGTCGGTGCGCCCGGTGACGACGAGCGCGGTGCGGACGTCGTTCTGGATGGCGGCGCGCTGGAGTTCGTCCACGGTGGAGAGCACCGGGAGGCCCGGCGTCGCGTCCTGGCCCGGGGAGGGCGCGAGGTCGGCGGGGTCGCCGACCACGCCGACGGGGCGCATCCCGCACTGGGGGTGGCGCAGCAGGGCCGTGGCCACCGCGCGGGCGCGGGGCCCGTGGCCGAGGACGAGGACGGGGCGCGGCCCGCGTGCGAGCGCCCTGCGCAGCGACCAGTACACCAGCGCCCGCCCGCCTGCCTGCAGCGCGCAGTGCACGGCGCACGCCGTCAGGAGCGGCACCGGCGCGGGGGACACGAGGGGCGCGAACGACGGCAGGACGGGCAGGCCGGGCAGGCCGGAGACCCCCGACAGCGCGGCCGCCGCCGTGGCCGTCACGCACCAGGCGACCGCGACGCGCCCGCACAGGGCGGGCAGTTCGTCGAGGACGCCGGGCAGCCGCAGCGGCCGGTAGAGGCCGCCGTGGGCGTGGAGCGCGACGACGGCGCAGACAAGGAGCACCAGCGTCGCGGTGGGCCAAGGGGCGGGCCGGTACGCGGACCAGGGGACCGTGTACGCGAGCGTGGCGAGCACCGTCGCGGTGCCGTCGGCCGCGAGCAGCGGCCACAGCGCCCGCCGCGGCCGTGCGGTCCTTCGGGCTCCCTGGCCGACGCGCGAGCCCCGCGCCTCCCGGGGTGCCACGACGACCGTCGCCGCGGCGTCCTGCTGTCCCTGTCTCGGCTTCCCCGACGAGGTGACGACGGTTCGTTCCGCACTCACGGCTTCCTGGACTCCCTGTCCTTGACTGCTGCCGGACGCGTGGCGGGTGCCGCGCCCAGCAGCTCGCGGTAGACCTCCGCGACCGCCGCGGCGGTGTGCCGCAGGTCGTGGTGGTCCTGTACGTGGCGGCGCGCCCGAGCGCCGAACCGGTCGCGCAGTGCCCGGTCCCCGAGGAGGGCGACCAGGGCGCGGGCCAGGGCCCCGGTGTCCTCCGGGGGCACCAGCGCGTGGGGCGCCAGGCCGGGCGGCAGGCTCTCGCGCGCGCCGTCCACTTCGGTGACGACGACGGGCCGCGCGCACGCCATGGCCTCCAGCGGGGCCAGCGCCATGCCCTCCCACCGGGACGGCAGGACGACCACGTCGGCCGCCCGGTACCAGGGCCCGGCGTCCGGGACGGCCCCGGCGAACAGCACGGAAGCGTCGGCCCGCGCGCGCAGCGCCCCGGCGTCGGGACCGTCGCCGACCAGGGCGAGGCGGGCGCCGGGCACGGCGGCGGCGACGGCGGGCCAGGCCCGCAGCAGGACGTCCTGTCCCTTCTGCCGGCACAGCCGTCCGACGCACACCACCAGCGGTGTCGACGCGTCCCGCACGTCCTCGGGCAGCGGAAGGGCGCCGCGGACCACACCGGTGTCGGCGAGCGGGAAGCGGTCGACGGCGACGCCGTTGGGCACGACGCGCGCCGTGCCGCCGACGCCCGCGCGCAGCCCGGTGCGCCGCTCGGCCTCGCTCACGCACACCAGCCGGTGCGTCCAGCGGGCGCCGTGCCGCTCCCAGGTCCGGGCGAGCGCCGCGGTCACCCCGCCGACGGCCTCGAACGACCAGGCGTGCGGCTGGAAGACGGTCGGTACGCGCCCGCGCACGGCGAGCCGCGCGGCGAGTCCCGCCTTGGCGCTGTGGGCGTGCACCAGGTCGGGGCGCACGGCGGCGACGACGCGGGCCAGGTCCCGGACCTCGGACCACAGGCCTGGGCCGGGGTCGCGGGTCGCGGCCCACGGGTGCGCGCGCCCGTGCCGGGCGGCGCCGTCGGCCAGCGCGCCGCCGGGGCAGGCGATGTGGACGTCCAGGCCCGCCGCGCTCTGGGCGGCGGCGAGGTCGAGGACCACGCGGGCCACGCCACCGTCCACGGGCTGGCTGACGTGCAGGACGCGGGCGGCGGGTACGGGCGGGACGTGCGGCGGGGAAGAGGTGGCCGGACTCTGCGGCCTGCCCGGCGGGGAAGGAGTCGCCGACGGCTGCGGCGGGCCCGGCGGAGAAGCGGCGGAAGACGGCTGCGGCATACGCGGTTCCTCGTGCTGTGTGCGCGGCAAGACGGGTTACCGCCACCCGCCGTCGGCCGGGCGGACGGCTTCCGCCCGGGCGCCCGCGGGGCGTGCCACCGCCGTCCGGGTGACCGCCCGGCGACAGGTGATCGCGGCGTCGGCGGCGCGTACGCCCTCGTCGCGGCGTACCGCGTGATACCTCTTTGCCAACCCGAAGCGCGCTTTCCCGCCACCCGGTGGCGCGGCCGACGCTGCCCGGGGCACCAGCGGCGACGCGGCGCACGGGAGCGGGAGGGCGAGGACGCGACGCGGGCCCGGGCAGTGGCGCATGACGGCGTTGGCCTTCCGGAGTGAGGAGCCACGGACTCGGGGAGCCGGGGCTCGGGCTGTCGAGGAGCTGAGGGGCCCCAGGGCGGAGGGGCTCAAGGGCTGACGGGGGCTGAGGGGCTCAAGGGGCTGAGAAACCGCGGGGGACCGGGCACCGAGCCACCGGGAACCGGGGAACTGAGGGGCCCGGGACCGGGAACTGAGGGACCGGGAGACGGAGACGCTGAGAGGCACGGAGAAAACGACGGATCGGACGAAGCATCGGCTGTCCGGGCAGATATGCACATTTGTGGCATGAGCACATCTATGGCTGAAATTCCTTCAAGAGGAAGCGCAACTGTAGCGGGCGCCGGGGACCTTCTCGGTGAGCCCGGCGCGTGTGTCGAACCTGTGAAGCGTGTGGTCAATTGCCGGAGCGGACGGGGCACATGGGCTTACGCCGCACGTGTGAGCCGGGGCGCACGGCAACACCGCGCCCGGCGCGTCACCGGAATGGCTCGCCCGATCCATCACCCGTCCGGGGCACAACCGACCGTCCGGTCACACCGTTGATCCACGCGCCGGGCATCCCGCACGGCACAGCCGCGCATCCCGCACGGCGCAAGCGTCATATGACCAAGGAGCAACTCTCCATGTCGCGTACCACCAAGGCCCTCGCTCTCTCCGCCGTGGCGGCCGCCGCCGTGGCCGGCGGTGCCGGTATCGCCACCGCCGACAGCGGCGCGCAGGGTGCGGCCACCAACTCCCCCGGTGTCGTCTCGGGCAACGTCATCCAGGTGCCGGTGCACGTCCCCGTCAACGTGTGTGGCAACACCATCAACGTGATCGGCCTGCTGAACCCGGCGTTCGGCAACACCTGCGTCAACGACTGATCAGACGCACCGATCGGGTACGGCCGCCCCGCGCTTCGCGGGGCGGCCGTTTTCCTGTGCGCGCCCCCTCATTCCTGTCAAGGCGCCCGCTCCTGACGCGCGCCCCCGCCCCCGGCGTGTCGCGCGCCGGGGCCGCCTACTCGAATGGCGGGTACGGACAAGCCTCCTGGCCCGTTTCGCGCTCCCTCTTCCGACCTGCGCAAACGTCCGAATACACGTGCGGCTGCCGCCAACGGGGCGGTGACGGCGCGCGTTCGCTCGGTTGCGGTGGGCTTTCGCCCCTTTCACGGTGATCACAAGACCTGACCGATCACCGAAAGGGAACGACTTATGCGCGCTCAACCCGCACGGCGAATCGCGACGACCACGCTCTGCGCGGCGCTTCTGCTCGGCACGGCCGGACCGGCCATAGCCATGCAGGCGGAGTCCCGACATGAAGCGCCCACCGCAGTGCGGGCGCCGGTCCCCGGAGCGGACGCGCTCCTCGGCCAGGTGAAGGCCCTGGGCGACCTCGGCGCTGTCCTCACTCCCGTGACCGACCTCCTGCAGGCGGCCCTCAAGGCCGAGAACGGCCAGCTGCCCGCCGCGGACGCCGCGAAGCTCGCCGACGCGGTCACGGCCGCGATCGCCAAGATCACCGCGGGAGCGCCGGTACCGCTGCCGGTCGCCCCGCCCGCCGCGCAGCCCGCCGCCCCCGAGGCCCCGGCCGCGCCCGCGGTGCCGGCGGCTCCGGCCGTGCCCGCCCTCCCGCAGCTCCCCGTCCCGCTGCCCAAGCTGCCGCTGGGCGGACCGCAGGCGGCGCAGGCTCCCCTCGACGTCAAGGACGACGCCCTGAAGGCGCTCCAGACCGCGGTGGACGCCCTGCTCAAGGCCGTCACGAGCGGCGACCCCACGCAGGTCATCCCCGCCGTCACCGGAGTCCTCACGGGCCTCGTCAACACGGTCGTCGCCACGGTGCTCAGCGGCGGCCTGCCGCTCCCGAACCTGCCCGGGCTGCCCGCGCTCCCCAAGCTGCCCCTGGACGGGCTGCCGAAGCTGCCGGTCCCGCTGCCACTGCCGATCGAGGAGTAGCGGGAAGCGCTCCCGCCGTACACGCTCCACCGCTCACGACCCGCCGTACCGGATTCCTTTCCGGTGCGGCGGGTTCGTCGTTGTGTGCCGTCGCCGCCCGGTCCCAGTAACCCGTCAACTGTTCGTCAACTCTCGCTGTGCGTACTCCAGTTGATATGAGAATGTGGCGCGCCCTTCCAACGAGTGGGTTCCGGGAAGTTTGAGTTCCAGGGGTTTCCGCGCCGAGTTCCGCTCGTTAGGTCACATGAGAGAGACAACAGGCAGTAATTGCCTGAACAGTGACGTCCATTGGTGACCCGTCCATCGGGGACAAGAGTTACCAGAGAAAGGAACACGATGAAGCCCCTGAAGGCTGCCGCTGTCCTCGCCGGATCGATGGCCATCGCCGGTGCCGCCGCGCCCGCGTTCGCCAACGACCTGGCGCCCACCAGCCTGAACGGCGGCCTGGACACGCTGCTCAGCCAGCCGGCGCTGGACGCGGCGCCGCTGAGCACCAACATGCTGGACACCGAGAACAAGAACTCGGTCGTCAACACGGTCAAGCAGGCCACGGACGGACTGAACGCCGGCGGCGGCCCGACGCAGCTCCTCGGCGGACTTCCGCTCGCCAAGTAGTTCGCCCGAATTCCCGTTTCCCTTCGAGTGGCCTGAGCCGAACGGGAAACCGAACCTGCTTGGGCGTGTTATTCCGGGAATCCCCCGGAATGCGCCCATAGGCTTCAGCTAAACCCAAGGGAAGGTTTGATGATGAACACTGCCAAGAAGGCCGCTCTCGCCCTCGCCGCCGCCGGTCTCGCCACGGGCGCCGCCGCCGGTTCCGCGTTCGCCGACGCCGACGCGATGGCCGACGCCGCGCACTCCCCGGGCGTCGGCTCGGGCAACGTGGGCCAGATCCCGGTGAACGTCCCGGTCAACGTCGTGGGCAACACCGCCAACCTCATCGGCGCGCTGAACCCGGCCTTCGGCAACAGCGGCGCCAACAACTGACGCTCACCCGCTGGGTTTTGCGGCGCGAAGCGGTACGTAGCAGTACTTAAAGGCCGGTCGGCGAGGCACTCGCGGACCGGCCTTTCGCCTGCCCGGGAACGGGAATTCACCACACCCGACCCCTGCGCGAAGAGCAGTTCGGGGAAATGCGACCGCGTATTCGACGGAGTCCCACCATCGTGTGATGCGGTACGCCCGCTCGGCCAGTCAGGTGACAAGCGTGAAAACCCCGTCGCGCGCGTCGCTACGGTTTCGCCATGACCACGAAACCGAGCGAGCAGCGCCCCTTCCAAGCGGCCGACATGGGCACCCTCGGTGTGATCGCCTGGAGTGGCGAACACCCCGAGGAGGAAAAGGACATGGCCTTTCTCCTGGCCTATTCCCTGGGGGACGCCGAGGGCGGCCCGGAGACCACGGCCGACGCCGTCGGCGCCCTCCTGCACAACGCGGGCCTGCCCGTCGGCGGTCCCGTACTCGACGGCGCGCGCAACCCGAGCCTGCCGGTGAGCCTGCTCGTCGAGGCCGGGCAGGCGGTCGTCAGCCTGCCCAGCGGCAAGGCCCAGTGCGTGGTCCCCCCGGAGTGGCTCGCGGCGGTGAACGACCGGGGGCACGCGTACTTCATCATGACCACGCGCGCGTGGCCGGAGGGGGCGCCGGGCTCCCCCGTGACGGAGGAGAACCTCAGGTCCTTCGCGGGCGCCGAGGAGACCCTGACCAACGCCACGCACTGCCTGCTCCCGGTGCAGCGGCTGCGCGGCTGACCAGCGGCGAACGCCCGGCTCCGACGGCGGGAGCCGGGCGTTCGCATGCCCGAAGCCGGACGTCCGGCCGGTCCGCTGATGGGACTTGTCGACTATGCGTTAAGGACAGCATTGGGTTGCTCGGGCGAATTCTGTGCTGGTGCGCGCGGCGGGCTCGTTGAGCCCATGCGAACCGAGTGGTCGCCGTGAGCGAAAGGAAACGAGCCATGAAGCACACCACGAGGGGGGCCGTCACCGCGGCCCTCGCCTGCGCCGCGGCAGCCTGCGCGGCGTCGACCGCCGCCGCGGACAGCGCCGCCGTGCCCGTGCCGCTCGACGGGGTCAAGCACTCCCTGGGCGTACAGACGCCCGAGATCAGCAGCACCCTGCCCGTGCCGCTGCCGGGCGGCGAGCTCGAGGGCCCGCGGTACGTGGAGGGCAAGCTGCTGCCCGAGCGCGTGGTGCCGCAGATCCCCGTCAGTAACGTCCTGCCGGACGTCGAGGCCAGCGCGCCCCTCACCGACGTGGTCGGCGAGGACAGCCTGAAGAGCGTCGACCTCGCCGCGCGCGGCTCCGAGCTGTACGCGCTCACGCCGGGCGCGTCGGCCGAGGCGCCGCTCGGCATGCCGGGCGCGGACGGCACCGCCCTGCCGCCGCTGACGCTCCCCGGCGCGGGCCTGCACCAGCCCCTGCTCAGCGCGGCGCCAGGGGCGGACCTCGGCCTCACCTGACCGTCGCGGGCCCCGCGGACCGAGGAGGGCTCGGCCCGAGGAGGCCGGGCCCGCGCCGCCCCGGGCCGTAACGGACCCGGGGGGTCACGGAGTTAGAGGTGCCGACAGAACATTGCCGTCGGGCCGTCAGGCCGTCAGATCGTCAGGCCGTGGGGTCCGGGGAAGCGGACCAGGCCGTGGAGCGCGGAAGAGGGAGCCACATGACAGCAGCGCCCGGTACGCCACTGATCCACCGCGTCGGGCGGCGGCACCTGCTGGGTGTCGCGGCCGTGGCCACGCTCGCCGCCGCCGGCGTGGTGCGCACCGCCCTGGCGCGGTCCGCGCCCCCGGACGAGGCGGGCGAGGGGCCGTTCGACGAGACGTACCGGGGCCGGCGCATCCAGGGCGATCCCGTCATCGGCGTACCCGGTGTACCCGGTGAACAGGGCGTACCCGGTGAACAGGGCGTACCCGGTGAACGCGGCGCGGGCGCGGCGCGGTGGCGGGTCACGGTCGACGGCAGACAGCTGGGCCTCATGCGCCGCGCCGACGGCAGCTACCTCAGCATGGTCGACCACTACGGCTCGTACGCCACCCCGCTCGCGGCGGCGCGCGGGGCCGTCGACGAACTCGGGGCGTCCGAGCGGCTCCGCGGCCACACCCACTGACGGGCCCCGACCGCACGCACTGACGGGCCCTGACCGCACGGGGCGCTTGGGATCGCAAAGGGGGCGCGCGTGGCCTACACACGCAAGAACCAGAACCGTCTCAGCCGGACCGAACGGCGCAGATTCGTTGACGCGGTGCTGCGCCTGAAGCGCACGGGTGAGTACGACGAATTCGTCCGCACACACATCGAGTTCTATGTCGCCGACGGCGAGAACAAGCTCCGCGTCGCCCATATGACGCCCACGTTCCTGCCCTGGCACCGGCGGTTCCTGCTCGACTTCGAGCGGGCCCTCCAGCGGATCGACCCCTCGGTCACGGTCCCGTACTGGGACTGGACGCACGACCGCACCCCGGCGGCGTCCCTGTGGGGCGAGGACTTCCTGGGCGGCGACGGGCGCCGGGGCGACCGGCAGGTGCGTACCGGACCGTTCGCGCACCGGGGCGGGCAGTGGCCGATCAAGGAGAGCGTCACCGAAGGCGAGTTCCTCACCCGCGCGTTCGGCAACCCCGCCAACCCGATCGAACTGCCCACGGCCGCCGACGTGGAGTGGGCGATGCGCGATCCGCGCTACGACGTGTCGCCGTGGGACTCGCGGTCGGCGGAGGGCTTCCGCAACAAGCTGGAGGGCTGGACGTCCGGCGTCGGCACGGCCAGGTGGCGCAACCACAACCGGGTGCACCGCTGGGTCGGCGGCCACATGCTCGGCGGCGGCTCCGTGAACGACCCCGTGTTCTGGCTGAACCACGCCTTCGTCGACCTGCTGTGGAGCCGCTGGGAGCGCACCCGGCGCCAGGGCGCGCGCTATCTGCCGCAGCGGCCTCCCGGGCTCGGCGAGGCGGGGCGCGGCCGCGTCGTCGCCCGGCACGAGCCGATGCCTCCGTGGCGGACCACGCCGGAGGAGATGCTGGACCACGAGGCGATCTATCGGTACGTCTGAAACGGTCCGTCGGTACGGCTAAAACGGTCCGTCGGTAGGCCTAAAACGGTCCATCGGTACGTCTGAACGGGGAAGCCCCCGGCGAGCACCGTCGCCGGGGGCTTCTCCTGCGGCTCGGGGGCCGCGGTGCGAGCTCAGTGGCCGTAGCCGGAGTCCCCGCCGTTGTTGACGCAGGTGTTGCCGAACGCCGGGTTCAGCAGACCGATGACGTCGATGGTGTTGCCACAGACGTTGACCGGCACGTGCACCGGGACCTGGATCAGGTTGCCCGAGAGGACACCGGGGGAGCCCTTGGCTTCGCCGTGCGCGTCGGCGTCAGCCATGGCGAGTCCGGCGCCACCCAGCACGACGGCACCCGCGCCGAGCGTGAGGGCGGCTGCCTTCGCGATGCGAGACATCACGTTCTCCTTCGATTTGGAAAGCACGGCCGCGTGGGTGTGGCCGCGCTCCCCTTTAACGCGCGCGTCTGACGCGAAGTAACGGCGTGAAATCGACGGTGATCTTTCCCGAATCGAACACGCGGGACGGCAGGTGCCGGTACGCGTGTAGGCCATTAGTGCCCGGGGTGGGCGGAATGCGGGGCGCTCCCGTGTCCCGCCGGAGGGCTCCGCCGTTGCTGAGGGCATGACTTCAGCACGACGAATTCTGGCCGCCGTCTCCCTCGCCGCGGGTGCGGCGGCGCTCGCGGCGCCCGCGGCCCACGCGTCCACCGGAGCCCAGGAGGGGGTGGCCGTCTCGCCGATGACCACGCTCGACACGCTGGGCCGCGCGCCGCTGCCCGAGTCGGAGCACGCCAAGGTGCCGACCGTGTCCAGCCAGCTCGGCGGGCTGCACCGGCTGAACGAGCTGCACCAGCTCACGGACCTGGTGCAGCCGGTGACCCAGCTCGTGCCCGCCGTGGAGACGTGAGCGGCGCTCTCCGCACACCTCAAGGCCCTCAGCGCACCAGCCGCACCCCGCGCCGGGCCAGGTACCTGACCGGGCTGATGTCCGAGCCGTAGCCGCGCCGGGCCCTGATCTCCAGGTGGAGATGGGGGCCCGTGGCGCGCCCCGTGCTGCCGCTGCTGCCGATCCGGGCGCCGGTGCGGATGCGCGCGCCCTGGCGGACGGAGATGCGGTTCAGGTGCGCGTACACCGCGTAGTGCCCGTCGGGCATCCGCACCGTGACCGCCTTGCCGTACGCGCCCGACCAGCGGGCCAGCACCACCACGCCCGAGCCGACCGCGTACACCGGCGTGCCGCGCGGCACGGCCAGGTCGATGCCGGTGTGGTGGCCCGCGAGCCAGTTGCCGCGGAGGCCGTAGCGGGCGCTGACGCGGAAGCGGCGGCGCAGGGGGCGGGTGAAGCGGCGCGCGGGCGCGAGCAGCGCGCGGTCCTCGGGCACCGCCGCGTCGGCCGCCGCGAGATCGTTCTCGAAGCCGGGGTCGTACTCGCTGACGCAGTCGCCGTGCAGGTCGTCGTACGGATCGTCGTGAGCGTCGTCGTACGGACCGTCCTGACGGTCGTCGTACGGGTCGAGGACGTCGTCGGCGGTGGGGTCGGTGCCGGTGGTGCCAGTGGTCCCAGTGGCGTCGGTGGTGTCGTCGGCCGGTGGGGTTCCCGCCATGCCGAGTGCTCCTGAGGCGAGCAGGATCACGCCGATCCCCAGTGCGTCGCGCCGTGTGCTGCCCGCTGTTTGCGGGCTGTCTATGTGGTAGCCCATGGCTGCAAGGACAACGGCGGTGGCGGGGCGGCGCACGCCCGGTTGCGCCACCTGGCGTAACGCGCCGGGGGGCGCGAGCGCCCGTGGTGGAGCACCTGTCACGTCCCCGCAGGTTCGTTGGGCTCTTCCCCGTGACGGCTCATCAGCCCGCTCCCGCGGCTGACCAGGATGACTCCTACGAGGTAGTGGCCATCGCTTCGTACGGCCCTCGGCGGATCTGCTCTTCGAGTCGGTGGCCGGTGCGTACGGACCCCGGTCGATCGCCGTCGTCCTGACCGGGTCCGGAGTCGACGGGGCGAGAGGCGTGGCGGCGGTCGCGTCGTGCGGCGGCACCGTGATCGCGCAGGACCCGGAATCGGCGGAGTTTCCGAGCATGCCCAAGGCGGCACTGGGTACGGGCGCAGTGGACTTCGTGCTACCGCTGGAGGAGATCGCCGCGGTCATCCGCGGACTCGTCGAGGCCAAGAGGCAATCAAGAGGCAATGATGGGCGAAACGCGGGATTCGGAGACCGATGAGGAGCTGGAGGAGCTCCTAGGTTTCCTCAGGGACGCCCGAGGCTTCGACTTCACGGGGTACAAGCGCTCGTCGCTGGGGCGCCGCATCCGCAAGCGCATGTCCGACGTCGACGCGGCGTCGTACGCGGACTACCGCGACCGCCTGGAGACCAGCGCGGAGGAATTCGGCGCCCTCTTCAACACCATCCTCATCAACGTGACCTCGACCTTCCGCGATCCGGACGCGTGGACGTTCCTCCAGCGCGAGGTCGTTCCCGAGGTGCTCGCCGAGGCCGGGCCCGATGAGGAGATCCGGGTGTGGAGCGCGGGCTGCTCCAGCGGCGAGGAGGCGTACTCGCTCGCCATCATGTTCGCCGAAGTGCTCGGCCTGGAGGAGACCCTCAGCCGCGTCAAGATCTACGGCACGGACGTCGACGAGGAGGCGCTGCGCGACGCCCGTTCCGCGCTGTACCCCGCGAAGGCGCTGGAGGCGCTGCCGACCGCGCTGCGGGACACGTACTTCGAGCTGAACGGCGCGCGGTACGGCTTCCGGACCGATCTGCGCCGCCGGGTGATCTTCGGGCGGCACGACGTGACCCGGGACGCGCCCATCTCCCGGCTCGACCTCCTGGTCTGCCGCAACACCTTGATGTACTTCAACGTCGAGGCGCAGACGCAGATCGTCGACCGGTTCCACTTCGCGCTGCGCGAGGGCGGCTTCCTCTTCCTCGGCAAGGCCGAGATGCTCCTGAACGACGCCGACCGCTTCCAGGTCGTCAGCATGCGCCAGCGCGTCTTCCGGCGCCGCCCGGGGGATTCCGGACCGCCCTACTCACCGGCCCCGCTGAAGATCAGGACCGGCACGGGCGGCGAACCCCGGTCACTGGCCCGCAGCCGGCAGCTGCGCGACCTCATCCTCGACGCCATCCCGGTCCCGGCCGTCGCCGTGGACACGGAGGGTGTCGTCGTCATGATCAACAGCCAGGCGCGGATGCAGTTCGGCCTCACCACCAACGACTGCGCGCGCCCCTTCCAGGACCTGGAGATCTCCTACTGTCCCGTCGAGCTGCGCTCACTGATCGAGCAGGCCACGCATGAGCGCAGGACGATGCGGGTCCACCGCGTCGAACGGCACGTCGGCGAGGAGGTCCAGTACGTCGGCATCCTGATCCAGCCGCTCACGGGCGACAACGGCCTGCCCGCGGGCACCCTCATCAGCTTCACCGACGTCACCGTCCCCACCCAGCTCAAGTCGGAGATCAAACGCGTCCGCGAGGACCTGGAGACGGCGTACGGGGAACTCCAGTCCACGAACGAGGAGCTGGAGACCACCAATGAGGAACTCCAGTCCAGCATCGAGGAACTGGAGACGACGAACGAGGAACTCCAGTCCACGAACGAGGAGCTGGAGACCACCAACAAGGAAATCCAGTCCGGCAACGAGGAACTGGAGACCATGAACGAGGAGATGCGCATCCGCTCCGAGGAGCTGGACGAGGCGCGCGCGTTCCTGGAAGGCGTGATGAGCAGCATCGCGGCCGGTGTGGTCGTCCTGGACACGGACACGAAGGTCAAGAGCTGGAACCGGGGCGCGGCCGAGCTGTGGGGGCTGCGCGTGGACGAGGTCCGCGACGAGCTGTTCTTCGGGCTCGACTTCGGCCTGCCGACGGAGGAGCTGCGCCCCGTGGTCCAGAAGTGCCTGGACACCCGCAAGCGCACCGGCCCGGTCGCGGTGTCCGCGGTGAACCGCATCGGCCGCCCCATCCTGTGCAACGTGGTCTGCTCCCCGTTCGACGGGCACAACGGCGGCGTCGTGGTCCTGATGGAGGAAGCCCACGAGGCGTCCCTGGTGTGACCGGTTCGCGTCGCACCGCTGCGGTAGGCGACACCGCGCGTACGGCGGGCCGCGCGGGGCATCGCCTCGCCCCGTAAGGGGAGACTCACCCGGAGATGTGCGGGAACGTCTGAAACGGCGTCCCCCGCTCCCGCGTATCGGCGTACGCTGCGACCATGACTCCGGGCTATGGCTCTGCCGGCCAGGCGGCGGCAGCATGGCGCCGAGCGGCGGCGGCGCGTGTGCGCGCCCTGCGCGCGGATGAAGCCGCCGAGAAGCACGAGAGGCGGGCGGCCCACTCGGACAGGGAGCTGCACCAGGAACTCGCCGTGGCGCTGCGCGCGTCGGCGAGCTGTCACCGTTCGTCGGCGCGTCTGCAAGAGGCGTTCGCCCAGCGCGTCGAGGGGTGGCGGAGGGGCCGCGGAGTGCGGCCGCAGTTCATGACCGGAGTCGCCGAGGCCTGCGGCACGAACAGCGTGGCGCTCACCCTCGTCGGCGCCGACCAGAGCCAGTTGGCCGTCGCCGCGTCGAACCCGGCGGCGCGCGCCGCGCAGGACCTGGAGTTCATGCTCGGCGAAGGGCCCACCAAGGACGCGACCCGGGCCAACGGCCTGGTCTTCGCGACGAGCGAGAGCGCTGAGGAGCGCTGGCCCTGCTACGGCCCCGCCCTCACCGCGCTCGGCATCCGCGAGGTGGCCGCCATTCCGCTGGACTCCACCGCGCACTGCTTCGGGGCGCTCGCGGTGTTCGACCCGCGCCCCGGCCTCATCGGTACGTCGGCGTTCCTGGAGATCGTCGCGGGCCTTGCCCACACGGTGCTGCTCGGCCCGGAGCTGTACGGCGGCACCGACCACCGCGACGTGGTGCAGCAGGCCGCGGGCATGGTGTCCGTCCAGGCGGACTGCCGTGTCGACGACGCGCTGGCGCTGATCAAGGCGCGGGCGTTCAGCAGGGGCGAGCCGCTGGAGGCGCTCGCCCTGGAGATCGTGTCCGGTGGCATGAAGCTCACTCCTGGGGAGCCGTCATGACGTCGCGGCAGCGCTTCGCCGATGTCTTCGTGGAACTAGCGGGCGGTGCCCCTGGGCAGCGGGTCGACCCGCCCGCGCTGATGGAGGTGCTCGCGGTCCGCAGCAGGGAACTGCTCGGCGCCCGCGCCTGCGCGGTGCTGTGCGCCTCGCCGGACAGCGACACGGCGCTGGTGTACGCGTCCGAGGAAGCCGCCCGCGACCTCGTGCACGGCGCGCTCCTCAGGGATGAGGGGCCAGGACCGCACTGCCGCGAGACCGGCCGCCCCGTGCCGCGCACCGACCTGAACAGCCCGGTGGCCCAGCTCCGCTGGCCGCGCTACGTGCCCCGCGCGCTGGCCAGCGGCTACACCCAGGTCGCGGTCCGGCCGCTGCGGGGGCGCGAGCGGACGGTGGGCGCGCTCGTGGTGTTCGGCTCCGCCGATGCGCCGCTCACCGACGAGGCCCTCGTACTCGGCCAGTCCCTCGCGGACATCGTCGCCAGGGTGCTGCTGCGCGAGGACGAACTGCGCGAGAGCCGCACCCTGGCCGACCAGCTCCAGACCGCCCTGACCAGCAGGCTCGCGATCGAACAGGCCAAGGGCATCCTCGCGGCCCGCAGATCACTCTCCCTCGACGAAGCCTTCGCCGTACTCCGCGGCTACGCCCGCTCCCACCAGCGGAAACTGGCGGGAGTCGCACAGGATGTGGTGGAGGGGCGGCTGGATCCCTGAGGGGTGCGGGGCGCGCTGGATCCCCGAGGGGTGAGGGGCGCGCTGGATCCCCGAGGGGTGCGGGGGCGCGGTTGAGCGCCCTGAAGGGGCGTGGGCACGTGGGCCGAGCGCCCCGAAACAGGCGCGGGCGTGAGCGCCCCGAAGGGGCGCGGGGAACTGCGCGACCAGCCACGACGGCGCCGCAGCAAAGAACACACGCGAGGGGGGCGGGAGGCGCAAACCTCCCACCCCATCAGCGGCCCGGCAGGGCAGAGGCCCCGGCAGGGCGGCCCCGCCAGGCGGCCCAGGCGGACGAGGCCCGCCCCCTCAGGGGCGCTCGTCAGCCTCGGCTTCGGCCTCCGCCTGCTTCGCCCGCACCTCCGGGTCAAGCGCTGCCTGCCCACTCCCGTCCACCGAGGCCAGGGGCGCCCGATCGGGCACCTCCGTGGCCGCGGGCGGCTCCACGAGCCACTCCGGGTTGGCCTGCTTGTCCCACCACTTCCACGCGGCGAACGCGGCGGCGCCGAGCACACCGAGGACGGCGAGCCGCTTGGCGAGGCGCCCGCGCTGGGCCCGGCGTTCCTGCCTGCGGCCGAGCCGCTGGATCTCCTCCGGCGTCACCTGGCCGCGCAGCGCGGCGAGCGCGGCCGCGCCCCGGGCGGCGGCCTGCTCGCGGACGGGCCCGGCCACGGCCACCGCGTGCTCGATGCGGGGCTTCGAGAAGTCGGCGGCGTGCCGGGCGGCCCGCCGCGTGCGCGCGGCCGCCTCCTGCGCCGCGTGGTCCACCCGCGGCGGCACATGGCCGCGGGCCTGCTCCATCCGCGGCGCGACATGCGTGCCGTACTGGGAACGGGCCTGGTCCGCGGCCGTGTGCGCCGCGTGCGACACCCGGGGAGCGAGGCGCACCCGGGCCTCCTGTGCCAGGTGGGCGGCCCGGTCCTTGGCCTCCTCGGCGTAAGGCGCCACCGCGTCCGCGGCGTGCCGCACGCTTTCCTTCGCCGAGTCGGCCGCGGCACGCACGCTGTCTTTGCGGGTCACGGGATCCTCCTCCTTGGTGGCGTTATAGGTATGTCACCTTTCCACCCTTTACGGGATCATGCCTGTCGGACGGAACCGGGGCATGCGCACGAGAGCATCCGGGGCATCACCGAGGGCGCACGCCCTCGAATCGAGGCGCTGAAGCCGGTCGATTCGGTACGAGTGAGGCTGCGAGTGGGGCTACAAGTGGGGCTACGTGTCGGGCTACGAGTGGGGCTCGTCGACGACGATGCCACGGATCCCGTCGACGCGCGCCCACTCGGCGGCTACTCGTCCCAATCCGGTCCGTGCGAGGATCGGAGGGTCACAGAGGACGACGGAAGGCAGATCGTGGCTGAGCAGCTTTACGCCACTCTCAAGACCAACCAGGGCGACATCGAGATCCGGCTCCTGCCGAACCACGCGCCCACGACGGTCAAGAACTTTGTTGAGCTCGCCAAGGGCGAGCGGGAGTGGACTCACCCCGCGACCGGCGAGAAGTCCACGGACAAGCTGTATGACGGCACGGTCTTCCACCGGGTGATCAGCGGCTTCATGATCCAGGGCGGCGACCCGCTGGGCAACGGCACCGGCGGTCCGGGCTACGAGTTCAAGGACGAGTTCCACCCGGACCTCGCCTTCACCAAGCCCTACCTGCTGGCCATGGCCAACGCGGGCCCCGGCACCAACGGCTCGCAGTTCTTCATCACGGTCTCCCCGACCGCGTGGCTGACCGGCAAGCACACCATCTTCGGCGAGGTCACCAACGACGCCGGCAAGAAGGTCGTGGACGCCATCGCGGGCACCCAGACCAACCCGCGCACGGACCGTCCGGTCAACGACGTCGTGATCGAGTCCGTCGTCGTGGAGACGCGCGAGGGCTGAGCTCCGAGCGCTGCCGCGCCCGGGCCCGCCCCGTGGGCGGACCCGAGGGGGAACGCGCGCGGAAGCCCGTGAGGGAACAAAACCGCCCCGCCCATCCGTCAAGGAGGGCGGGGCGGCGCGTTGACGCGGCGCGCGCCGAGTGCCGCCTTCGTACGGAGATTGAGGGGACCGTGATGGACCAGGCGCCAGGCAGCCCGCAGGGCCCGCAGGACGCGCAGAGCACGCCGCGCTGCTACCGCCACCCGGAGCGCGAGACGGGCATCAGCTGCACCCGCTGCGAGCGCCCCATCTGCCCGGAGTGCATGATCAGCGCCTCGGTGGGCTTCCAGTGCCCCGAGTGCGTCCGCGACGGATCCGGTACGGGGCACGCCCCGGCGGCCAGCCAGCCGCGCACGCTGGCGGGCGGCACCCTCACCGCGGACCCGCGCCTGCTCACGAAGATCATCCTGGCGCTCAACGTCATGGTGTTCGTCGCGATCCGCATGGACGAGAGCATCGCCGGTGACCTGTTCCTCATCGGCCGCTGGCCCCCGTATCCGTACGAGGCGCTGGAGGGCGTCGCCGACGGCCAGGTGTACCGCCTGCTCACGGCCACGTTCGCGCACCAGGAGATCTGGCACATCGCGTTCAACATGCTGGGCCTGTGGTGGCTCGGCGGCCCCCTGGAAGCGGCGCTCGGCCGAGCCCGCTTCCTGGCCCTTTATCTGCTGTCCGCGCTCGCGGGCAGCGCCCTGACCTACGCGGCGGAGAGCCCCAGCGAGGCCTCCCTCGGCGCGTCCGGCGCGATCTTCGGCCTGCTCGGCGCGACGGCGGTCCTGATGCGCCGCCTCAACTACGACATGCGCCCGGTGATCGCGCTCCTCGCGCTGAACCTGCTGTTCACGTTCACCTGGCACGGCATCGCCTGGCAGGCCCACGTCGGCGGCCTCGTCGCCGGTGTCGCCATCGCCTACGGCATGGTGCACGCGCCGCGCGAGCGCCGGAGCCTGGTGCAGTGGGGCACGTGCGCCCTGGTGTTCGCGGCGATCGTGGTCACCGTGGTCGTCCGGACCGCGCAGATCGCCTGAGCCACCGGCCGGGCGCACAAGGCCGGGGGTACGAGGCCGGGCGCACGAGACCAGGGGTACGCGGACTCTCCACCGCGTACCCCTTGGTTGTCCACAGTCTGTGCCCGATCTTGTGCACGAAGTGGGGAACGCCTGTTCCGTCGCTCGCCGATCCGGGTTTTCCCAGGCGGGGCAAGGGGTGAACGGGTCGGCCCCGTTGGACCGACCGGTCACACCGGCGTCAACCTCCGGAGAGTTATCCACAGATCTTCAGACCTTTCCCCAGGTCTGTGGATGGCGCTGCTCGCGCTGTGGATAACTCAGGCCACGGCTTGCGTTACTTCCACTGAGTGGATACGCCGAAGCCCGCCGCGATGAAGCCGAAGCCGACCACGATGTTCCAGTTCCCCAGGGGGTCGATCGGCAGTTTGCCGTCCGTGACGTAGAAGACGACGATCCACGCCAGGCCGATCAGGAACATCGCCAGCATCACGGGGGCGACCCAGCTTCGGCTGGTCAGCTTGATGTTCGTAGCCTTCTTGGCCGACGACGGCGGCGTGTAGTCGTCTGCTGCCTTCTTGCGGATACGTGACTTCGGCACGAGGGTCTCTCCTGTCGATGCGCTGCGTGGCCGCGCAGGTAACTGGGTCCGACGCCGGGGCTGACGCTACGGCGCTACGGTGCGCTAAGTCTTCCCCCGGGCGTCCGTTAGCGTAGTGCTTCCGCGGCGGTGAAGGAGATAAGGGTACGTTGAGCAATTCTGCCGACTTCCCCACGGGTGGGGCCCGACGCCGCCGCTGGCGCCCGGTGCGGGTGCTCACCGCCGGTGTCTTCGCGCTCGCCGGGCTGCTCTTCATGACCAGCTTCAACACGGCCAAGGGCACCAACATCCGCACCGACGCCTCCCTCCTGAAGCTCTCCGACCTCATCCAGGAACGCAGCCGCAAGAACAAGGACCTCGACCAGTCCAACGGCTCGCTGCGCGGCGACGTCGAGTCCCTCGCCCGCCGCGACAGCCCCGGCACCAAGGCCGACGCCGCCCGGCTCGGGGCCCTGGAGCGCAACGCGGGCACCAAGAAGCTCAGCGGCGACGCCGTCACCGTCACGCTCACCGACGCCCCGCCGAACGCCACCGCCAAGCTGCCCGGCTACCCCGAGCCGCAGCCCAACGACCTGGTCATCCACCAGCAGGACCTCCAGGCCGTGGTCAACGCCCTGTGGCAGGGCGGCGCCGAGGGCATCAAGGTCATGGACCAGCGCCTGATCTCCACCAGCGCCGTGCGCTGCGTCGGCAACACCCTGATCCTCCAGGGCCGCGTCTACTCGCCGCCGTACAAGGTGACCGCCGTCGGCGACCCCGACAAGCTCAGGCGGGCCCTCGCCGCCTCCCCCGAGATCCAGAACTACATGCTGTACGTCAACGCCTACGGGCTCGGCTGGAAAGTCGACGACGACGGGGCGGTGACTCTTCCCGGCTACTCGGGCACAGTGAACCTCCACTACGCCAAGCCCGTGCAGTAGCCATGGAGTAACCGTGGCGCGAGCCGCTGGGGGAGCCCGTGTCGGTACGCGTGATCGTCAGGACGTTCAGCGAACTGTGCGTCACCGTCGGCACGGTCATCGTGCTCTTCGTGGTGTACGTGCTGTTCTGGACCGGCGTGAAGGCCGACCGCGCCATGGACCAGCAGATCGACCGCCTCCAGGACCGGTGGGCCGAGCAGTCCCTGGCCAGGAGCGGGGACGGCGACGCGGCCCCGCTCCTGGCGGTGGAGACCGGGCCCTACGAAGACGGCGAGCCCTTCGCCGTCATGTACATCCCCCGCTTTGGTTTCACGTGGAACAAGCCCGTGCTCCAGGGCACCGCCACCGACACCCTGAAGAAGGGGCTCGGCCACTACGCCCGCACCGCCGCCCTCGGCCAGAAGGGCAACTTCGCCGTCGCGGGCCACCGCCGCACCTACGGCGACCCCTTCAAGGACTTCCCCGAGCTGCGCCCCGGCGACGCCGTTGTCCTCACCGACGGCACGGTCTGGTACACGTACCGCATCACCACAAAGCCCTACAGAACGCTCCCCAGTGACACCGGCGTCATCGACCCCGTGCCGCGCGCGTCGGGCTTCAGGGGGCCCGGCCGCTATCTCACCCTCACCACCTGTGAGCCGGAGTGGGGCCACAGCCACCGGCTGATCGCCTGGGCCCGTCTGGACGCCACCAAGCCCGTGGAGGCAGGCAAGCCCGAGGCACTGCGCCGTTAGTCTGGTGCGGTACGGCGGCGGCTGGTGCGAGGGAGCCGGGTGGCCGTCTGGCGACGAAAGGGACGGCATGTACGGCTGGATCTGGCGGCATCTGCCGGGGAACGCATGGGTGAGGGCACTGATTTCCCTGGTGCTGGTCCTCGCCGTGGTCTATGTGCTGTTCCAGTACGTGTTCCCCTGGGCCGAGCCCCTGCTTCCCTTCAACGACGTGACGGTGGACAACTGATGGGCGCGCGCATTCTCGTCGTGGACAACTACGACAGCTTCGTCTTCAACCTCGTCCAGTACCTGTACCAGCTGGGCGCCGAGTGCGAGGTCCTGCGCAACGACGAGGTCGAGCTGCGGCACGCGCAGGACGGCTTCGACGGCGTGCTGCTCTCGCCTGGCCCCGGCACCCCCGAACAGGCGGGCGTCTGCGTCGACATGGTGCGCCACTGCGCCGCCACCGGCGTGCCCGTCTTCGGCGTGTGCCTGGGCATGCAGTCGATGGCCGTGGCGTACGGCGGTGTCGTGGACCGGGCGCCGGAGCTCCTGCACGGCAAGACCTCGCCGGTCACGCACGAGGGCAAGGGCGTCTTCGCGGGCCTGCCGTCGCCCTTCACCGCGACCCGGTACCACTCGCTCGCCGCCGAGCCCGCCACCGTGCCCGCCGAGCTCGAGGTCACCGCCCGCACGGCGGACGGCATCATCATGGGCCTGCGCCACCGGGAACTGCCCGTCGAGGGCGTGCAGTTCCACCCGGAGTCGGTCCTCACCGAGCACGGGCACCTGATGCTGGCCAACTGGCTCACCGAGTGCGGGGACGCCGGGGCCGTCGCCCGTTCGAGCGGGCTCGCCCCGGTGGTGGGCAGGGCCACGGCGTGACCGCGGGGGCGCACGGAGGCGCCGACGCGGCGGGGGCGGGGGAGCATCCGTCTCCGTGGTTCCGCAGCGGGGCGACCCCGGGCCCGGAGCCGGAACCGACGCCTCCGGAGCCGCCGGGGCCACCACAGGCCCCAGTGCCCGACGCGTACGGCGAGGGGCCTCCGTACGCCTCTCAGCAGCCGCCCGACGCCTCTCGGCAGCCGCCCGACGACGAGACCATAGGCCTGCGGACGGCGGACACGCGCCGCATAGCCGGGGGCGGACCACCAGAGGCTCCCGGGCCGCCGGAGGCCGTCGTCCCGGGCGGCAGGGCCGCGCGGCGCAAGGCGGCCAAGCACAAGGGCCGCCGGGGCGCCAGAGCGGCCGCCAGGACCTCCGCGCCGCCCGCCGCGGGGGACGCGCCCCCCTCCGCCGGGGAAGCGCCCCGCACCACCGCGGACGCGCCCGCCACCGCCGGAGCGGCGGGCCGCCCCCTCACCCGCCTGGAGGCCCGCCGCGCCGAGCGGGCCCGCAGACCGGGCCCCGCCACCCTCGCGAGCCGCGCCATCGGGGAGCTGTTCATCACCGTCGGCGTCCTGATGCTCCTCTTCGTCACGTACCAGCTGTGGTGGACGAACATACGGGCCCATCAGCAGGCCAACGCCGCCGCCCGTGACCTGAAGGAGGACTGGGCGAAGGGCAAGGGCAAGCCCGGCGTCTTCGAACCCGGCCAGGGCTTCGCCCTGCTGCACATCCCGAAGCTCGACGTCGTGGTGCCGGTCGCCGAGAGCATCGACAAGCACAAGGTCCTCGACCGGGGCATGGTCGGCCACTACAGCGAGGGCGGCACCAAGACCCCGATGCCCGAAGCCGATCCCGGGAACTTCGCGGTCGCCGGACACCGCAACACCCACGGCGAGCCGTTCCGGTACATCAACCGGCTCAAACCGGGCGATCCGATCGTGGTGGAGACGCAGGACACGTACTTCGTCTACAAAATGGCGAGCATCCTGCCGCAGACGAGTCCGGGCAACACGGCGGTCCTCCGCCCCGTCCCGCCCGGCTCCGGCTTCACTCGACCCGGCCGCTACATCACCCTGACCACCTGCACCCCCGAGTTCACGAGTAAGTACCGGATGATCGTGTGGGGCAAGATGGTCGAAGACCGGCCACGGGCCAAGGGGAAACCGGCCGCGCTGGTCGACTAGGCGCCGGGAAAGCCGAGACAGACGGGGCAGATGCAGTGGCAGCCACCACCGACCAGGACGAGCGGACCGACGAGTCCCGGCCCGCGCGGCCGCCGCGACCGCGCGGCCGCGGCCCCCTCGCGACGGCCGTCAGCCTCTTCGGCGAACTCCTCATCACCGCGGGCGTGATCCTCGGCCTCTTCGTCGCCTACTCCCTCTGGTGGACCAACGTCATAGCGGACCGCGAGGCGAAGAAGCAGGGCGACGCCGTCCGCGACCGCTGGGCGGGCGGCCCCGGCGCCCTGAACACCAAGAACGGCATCGGCTTCCTGCACGTACCGTCCATGAGCGGCGGCGAGATCCTGGTCAAGAAGGGCACCGACACCAAGACCCTCAACGACGGTGTCGCGGGCTACTACACCGAGCCGGTCAAGTCGGCGCTGCCGCAGGACGCCAAGGGCAACTTCACCCTTGCGGCCCACCGTGACGGCCACGGCGCGAAGTTCCACAAGATCGACAAGATCGACGAGGGCGACCCGATCGTCTTCGAGTCCCGCGACAAGTGGTACGTGTACAAGGTCTTCAAGACCCTCCCCGAGACCTCCAAGTACAACGTCCGCGTCCTCGACGCCGTCCCCAAGGAGTCCGGCACGAAGAAGCCGGGCCGCTACATCACGCTGACGACGTGCACCCCCGTGTACACGTCGACGTACCGCTACGTGGTGTGGGGCGAACTGCAGCGAGTCGAGAAGGTCGACAACAAGCGCACGCCGCCGCCGGAGCTGACGTAGGCACCTACCGCGGCATGGCACGGGAAGAGCCCCGGCACCGTTCTGGTGCCGGGGCTCTTGCCGTCTACCGCTCGGGACTCAGTCCCGCAAGTGGCGGCCGAAGCCGGTGGCGCCCTCGATGAAGCCGCCTCCGCCGTCGTCGCCTCCGCCGTTGTCACCGCCGCCGTTGTCACTGCCGCCCTGCTGGCCGCCACCGCCGCCGATGGTCGTCAGGTTGATCGGGGTGCCGGGCTTGACCTTGCTGCCCGCGGGCGGGTCGGCGAGGACCACCACGGCGTCGTCGTCCTGCGGGCCCGTGATGTTGCCGACCGTTAGGTCCGCGTCCTCGATGGCGTCACGGACGTCGGAGAGCTTCTGGCCGGTGAGGGTCGGGACCTGGACGTCCTCTTCCTCGGGCTTCTTCTTGGCTACCTGGACGGCGACCTGGGAATTGGGGTCGACCTTGGTGCCCGCGACGGGAGTGGTCTGGATGACCTTGCCCTCCTCGACGCTGTCGCTCTCGACATCCGTACGGGTCGCGACGAGCCCGCTGGCCTCGATCTGCTTCTTCGCGGCCTCCCACGTCTGACCGGACACGTCCGGGACGCTGGTCTTCTGCTGCTCCTTGGCGATGTACAGGGTGACCGTGCTGCCCTGTTGCACTTCGGTACCAGTGACCGGGTCTTGTTCGAGGACCTTGCCCGCGGTCTCGGTGGAGATCCGCGGCTTGGTCTTGACCACGAGCTGGTAATCGTCGCCCTCGAGCTTCTCGGTGGCCTTGTCTTCGTCCATGCCGAGGACGCTCGGCACCGCGACCTTCGGCGCCCCCGTCGACACGACCACATTGATCGTGTCGCCCTTCTCGACCTTCGCGCCCTCCTTGGGGTCCTGCGAGCAGATCTGGCCCTTCGGGTACTTCTCGCAGGGCTCGCGCTTGGAGACGTTGATCTTCAGGTCGACGTTCTCGGCGGACTCGCGGGCTTCCTTGACGGTCTCGCCGACGAAATTCGGTGCCTTCTTGTCGTCGGCGGCGCCGCTTTCGCCGGTGAACGCCCACTTGCCGATCAGGATCGCGCCCACCAGGACGAGCACACCCGCGGCGATCAGCAGGATCGTCGACGTGTTGCTCTTCTTCTGGCGGCCGCGGCGGCCGTTCTCGTCGTAGCCGCCGTCATCCGGGTTGACCGGGGGCATCATCGACGTCTGGGCCTGGCCGGGGGCGCCGTTCTGCGGGCGCAGCATCGCCGTGGCCTGGTCGTCGGGGTGGCCGTAGCCGACCGCGCCCATCGCGGCCGTCGCGGCGACGGGCTGGCCGTCGAGGCAGGCCTCGATGTCGGCGCGCATCTCGTCCGCCGACTGGTAGCGGTAGTCCGGGTCCTTGGTGAGCGCCTTGAGCACGATCGCGTCCATCTCGGGCGTGATCTCGTGGTCGAAGACGCTCGGGGCCTGCGGCTCTTCCCGCACGTGCTGATAGGCCACCGCGACCGGGGAGTCGCCCACGAACGGCGGCCGGACGGTCAGGAGCTCGTACAGCAGGCAGCCGGTGGAGTAGAGGTCGGAGCGCGCGTCGACCTGCTCGCCCTTGGCCTGCTCCGGCGACAGGTACTGCGCGGTGCCGATCACGGCCGCGGTCTGCGTCATCGTCATGCCGGACTCGCCCATGGCGCGGGCGATGCCGAAGTCCATGACCTTGACCTGGCCGTTGCGCGTCAGCATGACGTTCGCGGGCTTGATGTCGCGGTGGACGATGCCGTTGCGGTGCGAGTACTCGAGCGCCTGGAGGATGCCGATGGTCATCTCCATGGCGCGCTCGGGCAGCAGCTTGCGCCCGGAGTGCAGCAGCTCGCGCAGCGTGGAGCCGTCGACGTACTCCATCACGATGTACGGGATGGAGATGTTGTCGACGTAGTCCTCGCCGGTGTCGTAGACCGCGACGATCGCCGGATGGTTGAGCGAGGCGGCCGACTGGGCCTCACGGCGGAACCGGGCCTGGAACGACGGGTCGCGCGCGAGGTCCACGCGCAGCGTCTTCACCGCCACGGTGCGGCCGAGGCGGGTGTCGTGCGCGAGGTAGACCTCCGCCATGCCACCGCGGCCGAGCACCTGACCCAGCTCGTACCGGCCGCCGAGGCGACGCGGCTCTTCCATAGCTAATCCAGCCCTCTCCGTCGGTCCCGACCGCACCGTGTTGCGCGGTCCGGCGGTGTGCTGTCCGGGCATACCGTACCCGGATCGCCTAACGTGACCCGGCCGCAACCGTCACCCGATACAGGACCGGTATCGCAACGTGCACCGATGTGAAGGGTCCGTGACAGGGGTCACTTCTTGCTGTCGAGGACCGCCTTCATCACGTCCCTCGCGATCGGCGCCGCGAGACCGCCACCGGAGATGTCGCCACGGCTGGCGTCACTGTCCTCGACGACCACAGCGACGGCGACCGGCGAACCCGAGTCCGTCTTGGCGTAGCTGATGAACCACGCGTACGGGTTCTTGCTGTTGTTCAGGCCGTGCTGGGCCGTGCCCGTCTTGCCGCCGACGGTGACGCCGGGGATCTTGGCCCTGGTTCCGGTGCCCTGGTTCACGACCGTCTGCATCATGTCCTGGAGCTTCTGCGCGTTCTCCTTGGACAGCGGCGTGCTCATCTCCTTCGGCGAGTGCTTCTCGATCACGTCGAGGTTCGGCGCCTGGAGTTCACGGACCATGTACGGCTCCATGAGCGTGCCGTCGTTGGCGATCGCGGAGGTCACCATCGCCATCTGCAGCGGAGTGGCGGCCGTCTCGAACTGGCCGATGGAGGACAGCGCGGTCTGCGGCCGGTCCATCTCCTTGGGGAAGACGGAGGCGTTGGAGCGGACCGGAACGAACTGCTCCTCGTTGAAGCCGAACTCCTCCGCGGTCTCCAGCATCTTCTCCTTGCCGAGGTCCGAGCCGATCTTGCCGAAGACGGTGTTGCAGGACACCCGCAGCGCCTCGCGCAGCGTGGCGTTCTTGCAGGGGATGGGGCCCTCGTTCTTCAGCTCGGTCCGGGTGTCCGGCATCGTCCACGGCAGCGGCGAGCGGGTCTTGGCGTCGATGTCCGTGTACAGGCCGTGCTCCATCGCCGCCGCGGCCGTGACCACCTTGAAGGTGGAGCCCGGCGGGTAGGTCTCGCGCAGCGCGCGGTTCAGCATCGGCTTATTGGGGTTCTTGTCCAGCTTGGTGAACTTCTCGGCCTCGTCGTTGGTGTTGCCCGCGAAGCTGGAGGGGTCGTACGACGGGGTGGAGGCGAGCGCCAGGATCGCGCCCGTCTCCGGGTCGATCGCGGCGACGGCGCCCTTGCCGAGGCCCTTCAGGCCGTTGTACGCGGCCTTCTGCGCGGCGGCGTTGAGCGTCGTGACGACGTTGCCGCCCTCCTTCTTCTTGCCGGTCAGCATGTCGAGGCTGCGGCGGAAGAAGAGCCGGTCGTCGTTGCCGGTGAGGATGCGGTCCTCGAGGGACTCGATCTGGGTGGCGCCTATGCGCTGCGAGGCGAAGCCGGTGACGGGCGACCACATGGGCCCGTTCTTGTAGGTCCGCTTGTACTTGAAGTCGTCGCCGTTGACCTTCTTGGAACCGGTGATCGGGTTGCCGTCGACGATGATGTCGCCCCGCGGCTGCGCGTACCGCTCGATGGGCACGCGGCGGTTCATGTCGTGCTCGGCGAGCTTGTCGGCCTGCACGTACTGCAGCCAGTTGTCGCGGACGAGCAGCGCGAGGACGAGCAGCCCGCAGAAGATCGCGATGCGGCGCAGGGGCTTGTTCACGGCCGTACCACCTGGGTCATCTCGGCGTCGGGGTTCGGGGCGGGCGACGGCGCGGGGCGGCGGGCGGTGTCGCTGATGCGCAGCAGGATGCCGACCAGGGCCCAGTTGGCGATCACGGACGAGCCGCCGTACGCGATGAACGGCATCGTCATACCGGTCAGCGGGATGAGGCCCATGACGCCGCCCGCGACGACGAACACCTGGATGGCGAAGGCGCCGGACAGGCCGATCGCGAGCAGCTTGCCGAACGGGTCGCGGGCCGCGAGCGCCGTGCGCACGCCGCGCTCCACGATCAGGCCGTAGATCAGCAGGATCGCCATGACACCGGCGAGGCCCAGCTCCTCGCCGTACGTGGCGAGGATGAAGTCGGAGTTGGCGGCGAAGCCGATCAGGTCGGAGTGGCCCTGGCCGAGGCCGCTGCCGAGGGTGCCGCCGGAGCCGAACGCCATCAGGGACTGGGCGATCTGGTCGGTGCCGGTGCTGGCGATGACCTCCTTGGAGAAGGGGTCGAGCCAGGCGTCCACACGCACCTTCACGTGCGGTTCGAAGGAGGCCACGGTGACGGCGCCGACGGCCGACATCAGCAGGCCGAACACGATCCAGCTGGTGCGCTCGGTGGCGACGTACAGCATCACGACGAACATGCCGAAGAACAGCAGCGACGTGCCGAGGTCGGTCTCGAAGACCAGGATCAGGATGGACATCGCCCAGACGACCAGGATCGGTCCGAGGTCGCGGCCGCGCGGCAGGTACAGGCCCATGAAGCGGCGGCTGGCGAGCGCGAGGGCGTCCCGCTTGACCATCAGGTAGCCCGCGAAGAACACCGCGATGACGATCTTCGCGAACTCGCCCGGCTGGATGGAGAAGCCGCCGACGCGGATCCAGATCTTCGCGCCGAACACGTTCATGCCGAGGCCCGGTACGAGCGGGAGCAGCAGCAGCACGATCGCGGCGACCATCGAGATGTAGGTGTACCGCTGCAGGACGCGGTGGTCCTTCAGGAGCAGCAGGACGCCCACGAACAGCGCGATGCCGACGGCCGAGTACAGGAGCTGGTTCGGCGCGGCCTCGGAGAACGTGGGGCGCTGCTGGAGCTTCTCCGACTGGTCGAGCCGCCAGATCACCACGAGCCCGAGGCCGTTGAGCAGCGTGGCCAGCGGCAGCAGCAGCGGGTCGGCGTACGGCGCGAACTTGCGCACCACCAGGTGCGCGACGCCCGCGAGCAGGCCGAGCCCAAGGCCGTACCCGAGCATGCCCGGGGGCAGTTCGCCGGAGATGGCGAGCCCCACGTTCATGTAGGCGAACAGCGGGATGACGACGGCGAACACCAGGAGCGCGAGCTCGGTGTTGCGCCGGCTCGGCGCACCGATGGCGCCGATCGTCGACGTGTGTGTAGTGCTACTGCTCATGGCGTGCGAAGGCCCCCAACGGCTGCTTACTGCTTACCGCACTGCGGGACCAGCTTCTGCTCCTCCTCGGAGAGGCTGGGACCGGTTGTGGGAGTCGGTGCGGTGGTGGACTTGGACTTGTCGTCCTTGGCGTTCTTGTCGTCGTCGGGAGGGCTGGTGGAGCTGGTGGGCGTCGGCTTCACGGTCTGGCTCGTCAGGCCGCCCGCCTCGCCCTCGGTGGGCTTGGCGCCCGGCTTGGCGTCGCTCTCCGCCCGCTCCTTGTTCTCCCGGTCGATCTTCCGGCGCTCGGCGTCCTTCTTGCACGCCGATGCCTGCAGGCCCAGCTCCTCGATCTTGCCCTGCGCGTCGTCGAGGCTGCCCTCGCCGATCGTCGCCTCGACCTGCTTGCGCTTGTACGACGGCAGGTACTTGAGTTCGATCTCGGGGTAGTCCTTCTCGATCTTCGACAGGCTGACCCAGGCCAGGTCCTGGTCGATGCCGCGGTAGAGCGCTACGTGCTCGTCCTTCGTGCCCACGTAGTACTGCGTCTGGGTCCAGCGGTAGCCGCCGTAGAGGCCGCCGCCGATCACGGCGAGCGCGAGCGCCGTGTACAGCGATCTCTTCAGCCACTTGCGGCCGCCGCCGGGCTTCACGAAGTCCTCGTCGCCGTACGTCCCGAAGGCGTCCTCGGGGACGTACTCCGGGTTGTCGCCGCTGCCGGGCGGGCCGAAGCCGGCCGACGACGGCGGGTTCGGACGGCCCAGGCCCGAGGCGCGGCCCGCCGGGGTCTGCATGGCGCCGCCGTCGTTCGCCTGGAGCTGGTTCTCGGCGACCGCGCCGACCACCACGGGGGTGTCGGACAGCTGGCCCGCGAGGGTGTCACCGGTGTCGATGTCCAGGACGTCGGCGACGATCACCGTGATGTTGTCGGGGCCGCCGCCGCGCAGCGCGAGCTGGATCAGCTCCTGCACGGTCTCCTGGGGGCCCTGGTAGCTGGCGAGGGTGTCCTCCATCGTCTGGTGGGACACCACGCCCGACAGGCCGTCGGAGCAGATCAAGTACCGGTCGCCCGCGCGGACTTCGCGGATCGAGAGGTCCGGCTCCACGTGGTCGCCGCTGCCGAGCGCGCGCATCAGCAGCGAGCGCTGCGGATGCGTGGTGGCCTCTTCCTCGGTGATGCGGCCCTCGTCGACGAGCCGCTGCACCCAGGTGTGGTCCTGGGTGATCTGGGTGAGGACGCCGTCGCGCAGCAGGTACGCGCGCGAGTCGCCGACGTGGACGAGGCCGAGGCGCTGTCCGGTCCACAGCAGGGCGGTGAGCGTCGTGCCCATGCCCTCCAACTGCGGGTCCTCCTCGACCATGAGCCGCAGCTGGTCGTTGGCCCGCTGCACGGCCGTGCCCAGCGAGGTGAGGATGTCCGAGCCCGGCACGTCGTCGTCGAGCGTGACGAGCGTGGAGATCACCTCGGAGCTCGCGACCTCGCCCGCCGCCTGGCCCCCCATGCCGTCGGCGATGGCGAGGAGCCGCGGACCGGCGTAACCGGAGTCCTCGTTCCCCTCCCGGATCATGCCTTTGTGCGATCCGGCGGCGAAGCGCAGTGACAGACTCATGCGCACCTCGCCCGTCGGCTCCGGGTACATCCGCACGGTGCCCACCCTCCGGTCGGGAGCGCGCTGGCGTCCTGTGTCTGGACCGCGTCGGCTCGCTCGCTCCGCTCGCTCATTGTCGTACTACTTCCGCAGCTCGATGACGGTCTTGCCGATGCGGATCGGCGCGCCCAGCGGAACGGGCGTCGGGGTGGTCAGGCGGGTCCGGTCCAGATACGTGCCGTTGGTGGACCCGAGGTCCTCGACGATCCACTGGCCGTCACGGTCCGGGTAGATCCTGGCATGCCTGCTGGAGGCGTAGTCGTCGTCCAGCACGATGGTGGAGTCGTGGGCCCGGCCGAGCGAGATCGTCTGGCCCTGCAGCGCGACCGTCGTGCCCGTGAGGGTGCCTTCGGAGACGACCAGCTTCGTCGGCGCACCGCGGCGCTGGCGGCCCCCACCGCTCTGGCGCCCGCCGGCGGCCTGCTGGCGCTGCTGCGGTGGCGCCGCCTGCCGGGCGGCCTGGCGGCCGCCCTCGCGGCGCGAGCCGCGCTGCGTGACGCGCGTACCGAACAGGTCGCTGCGGATGACCTGGACGGCCACGATCACGAACAGCCACAGAACGGCCAGGAAACCCAGCCGCATGACCGTCAGGGTCAGCTCTGACATTGCCCCCGCTTCACCCTTCGGCTTGCCGGTAAATGATGGTGGTGCTGCCCACGACGATCCGCGAGCCGTCGCGGAGCGTAGCGCGGGTGGTGTGCTGCCCGTCTACCACGATGCCGTTGGTAGACCCGAGATCCTGGATCGTCGAGGGCGTTCCGGTCCGGATCTCACAGTGCCGGCGCGAGACGCCGGGGTCGTCGATCCGCACATCGGCGTCGGTGCTGCGGCCCAGCACCAGCGTCGGGCGGGAGATCTGGTGGCGATTGCCGTTGATCTCAATCCAGCGCCGTACCTGCGCGCCCGTGGGGGCGCCGGCACCCGGTCGGCCCGGGGCCTGCCCGGGACGGCCCGCGCTCGCGCCGGGAGGCGGAGCGGCGGGCATGGGAGGGGCGTCGGAGACGCCCTGCGGCTGGCCGAAGCCGCCGCGGGGGGCCGGTCCCGCGCCCCCGGGGCCTCCAGGGCCGCCGGGGGGGTCCCCGGGGCCCTGAGGAGTCTGGGAGGTGCTGGACGCGAGCGTGCGGCTGCGCACCCGATACAGGCCGGTGTCGAGGTCCTCGGCCTTCTCCAGGTGGACCTTGATCGGGCCCATGAAGCTGTACCGCTGCTGCTTGGCGTACTCGCGCACCATGCCGGACAGCTCGTCGCCGAGCTGTCCCGAGTACGGGCTCAGGCGCTCGAAGTCAGGGGTGCTGAGCTCCACGATGAAGTCGTTCGGGACGACCGTCCGCTCGCGGTTCCAGATCGTCGCGTTGTTGTCGCACTCGCGCTGCAGGGCGCCGGCGATCTCGACGGGCTGGACCTCGGACTTGAACACCTTGGCGAAGGTGCCGTTGACCAGACCTTCGAGTCGTTGCTCGAACTTCTTCAGGACTCCCATGGGGCACCTCCTCCGTCGTTGTCATCCTCGTACTGCTTACTGATCGTATCCACGCGCCGGGAAATCAGCTGGTTCCCCCTGTCTGCCCAGACCACGAGTGTCGCCTCTCACAAGGCATGCCCGCACCGCTCTTCCGCGATCCTCCGGGTTCCTTCAGGGATCCTCCGGAGACCTTCCGGGGTTCCGCCGGGGCTTCCGGCGGTGGTCCGGGGTCGATCTTCAGGGATCGTTCAGGGGCACCTTCGGGAACCATCTTGGGAACCGCTTCTGGGGCTCCGTCGGCGGCCGCGTCCGGGGCTCCAGGCGCTGCCGCGTCCGGGGATCCGTGCGCTGCCGCGTCCTCGGATCCGTGCGCTGCCGCTCCAGGGGCTCCTTTGGCGACGGTCTCAGGGCGTCCGGGGCCCAGGGCCGCCAGGGCTCCGTCGGCAACCGATCGGGGGTGCCGATCGGAGGTCCGTTCAGCCTTCCCGTTCAGGGGTTCCTCCGGATTCAGGGGTTCCTCCGGCATCCGGCGCGTACGCCGTCGTCCGGAGCTGTCGCGGGTCCGTGAGCTGTCGCGTTTCCGTGAGCTTTCGCGGTTTCGTACGGAGCCCGATTGGGTCCGCCGGAACCCGCTCGGGTCCTCGGGTCTCACCCAGGCACTGGGGTCCTCGGGTCCTGCTGGGCCCGCCAGGCCTGCCGTGCTCGCTCCGCCCTCTTCGTCTTCCTCTCTTCTTCCCTTTCGTGCCGCCTGCCGCTTGCCGCTGTGCCGTCTGCTGCCTCGCCCTGCCGCCTCGCCGCGCCGCCTTCCGCGTGCGCTTCGTCGCGCCGCGCCGCGTTGCGCCGTGGCCGCCAGGGCCGCCGCCGGGTCCCCGGATGTTCTCTCCGGCTTCCGGCCGTGTTTCCGCCGAGCTTCCCGGCGGAACCCTCGGGCCCTCGTGCGTTCGGCCCGGCCCCTCTTCACCACGGATCGTAGAGGGGCTCTCGAGACAGTGTCCCGCACGTGGCTGTGGACCTTGGAGGAGGACTTGACGGGCGGCTCGGTTGCGTCCGGCGGCGCTTCGTCGGGCGCGGGGTGGACGTGGGCGGGGCGCGTGCGCGGGGCGAGGGGGCGGTGCCGGTGGCCGTCGTGCCGTGTGACCGGTCGTGCGACCAGCTGCGTGAGCGGTCACGTGGGCGGTCACGTGGGCGGTCACGTGAGCAGTCACGTGACCAGGCGGTACGGGACCCCGGGCCGGGGTCCGGCCGCGGGCCCCTCTGCAGGTGCCCGCACATACGGATGTGAATCCACCCGCTGCAGCGTGCTAATCTTCTGGATGTCGGCAGGCGCTCGCACCACACAGTGAGAGACCCAAAGACAACACCCATGCGCGGGTGGCGGAATAGGCAGACGCGCTGGATTCAGGTTCCAGTGCCCGAAAGGGCGTGGGGGTTCAACTCCCCCCTCGCGCACCAGTCAGAGAGACCCCAGATTCATCTGGGGTCTCTCTGCTTTTGTGGGTGCGTTGAGGCCTGGAGGCCTCGGTGTCTTGCGACCCGGGTGCCTTGAGGTCTGGGCGTCCTGAGCTCTGGGTGTCTTGAGGTCTTGAGGGTTTGCCCTGTTCTCGTGTCCCCTTCTTGCGCCCGCGCCTCCTGAGGCTCCCCGATGCTCTTCGGCCTCACGACCCCCTGCCGTAGCCGGTGATGTATGTCACCCGAGGGCTGGGGCGGAGAGGGTCCGGCGAAGTTATCCACAGGCTGTGACGGCGGTTCGCTCGCGGCGGTACGGTCAATGCCAGTTGATGTTCGCGCCGCCGCACGACGCCTCGGACCTCGGTACGGGGCAGGCGCCGCCGGGTGCGCGCGGACAACCGGAACTCGGGGGGCGATGGCCGTGACTGAGACAACTGACACACCAGGCGCAGGCGGACCGGCCGGGTCTGGGAGCGCCGAGGCGGCACTGCCGGGGCCGCGCGATCCGCGAGGCGTGCGAAGGCTGCCGCACGTGGACGGATTCGCGGGCTTCCCCGCGCCCGCACCCGGAGCCGCATCCGGAGCCGCCGGGCAGCCCGGCGGGCCCAAGCAGGAAGGCAAGTCCCTGCGCACCCGCGTCCCGCGCTCCACGCACGCGGCGTACACGGCGGACGATCACCGTCCCGACCCCCTCTCCGTCCTGGAGGACACCAACCGCGGCCGAATCCCGGAGCTCACCCCGATCCGGACCGGCAGGATGGCCGCCAGCCCCTTCGCCTTCCTGCGCGGTTCGGCCGGGCTCATGGCCTACGACCTCGCGCGCACGCCCCTCACCGGCATCGGCGCACAGATCTGCGGCGACGCCCACGCGGCCAACTTCGGCCTGTACGCGGACGCGCGCGGCGGACTCATCATCGACCTGAACGACTTCGACGAAACCGCGCACGGCCCCTGGGAGTGGGACGTCAAGCGCCTGGCTACCTCCCTCGTCCTCGCGGGCCGCGAAGCCGGTGCCACGGAGGAGGCCTGCGAGGAAGCCGCCTACGACGCCGTCGGCGCCTACCGCCGCACCATGCGCCTGCTCGCCAAGCTCCCCGTCCTCGACGCGTGGAACGCGATCGCCGACGAGGAACTGGTCTCCCACACCGACGCCCGCGACCTGCTCGGCACCCTCGACCGCGTCTCGCAGAAGGCACGCCAGAACACCAGCGCCCGCTTCGCCGCCAAGTCGACCGAGCCGGTCACCGCCGCCGAGGAGACCCCCGGCGGCGTCCCCCCCAGACGCTTCGTCGACGCGCCCCCGGTCCTGCGCCGCGTACCGGACGCCGAAGCCGCCGCGGTCGCCCTGGCCCTGGGGGAGTACCGGAACACGCTGCCCGAGGACCGCCTCCCCCTGCTCGCGCGGTACGCGATCCAGGACGTGGCGTTCCGCGTCGTGGGCACCGGAAGCGTGGGCCTGCGCTCCTACGTGGTGCTGCTCCTGGACCACCGGGGCGAGCCACTGGTGCTTCAGGTCAAGGAGGCGTCCCCCTCCGCGCTGCTGCCCCATCTGCCGACGGTGGGGTTCAAGGAGCAGGACACCGTCCACGAGGGCCGCCGTGTCGTGCTCGGCCAGAAGCGCATGCAGGTCGTCAGCGACTTCCTGCTCGGCTGGACGACGATCGATGGACGGCCGTTCCAGGTACGGCAGTTCAGGAACCGCAAGGGCAGCGTCGACCCGGCCGCGCTCGCCCCGGACCAGCTCGACGACTACGGCCGCATGACCGGAGCGCTCCTCGCCCGCGCCCACGCCCACAGCGCCGACCCCCGGCTCATCGCCGGGTACTGCGGCAAGAACGACGAACTGGACGAGGCGATAGCCGCGTTCGCGGTGACGTACGCCAACCGCACGGAAGCCGATCACGCACTGCTGGTCGCCGCTGTCAGAGAGGGGCGGGTCCCGGCGGAGACGGGGGTGTGACGAGGGCGTGACGGGGTGTGGCGAGCTGGGGCGCCGTGTGAGGAGCCCGCCGCACCCGTGGCCTACGCTGGGTGGGTGACGACCCCGGAAGCCGAGCCGACGCAGGACGAGATGCCCGAGGAGCGGCCCGAGACGCCCGCACAGACGCGACGGGACGACGGTCAGGAACGACCCGAGGCCCGGCTTGAGAACGCCGTGCGGGCGGCCGAGCAGGCGCTGATCGAGTACGAGATCGCGGTGGAGACGTTCCGCGTCGAGGTGGAGAACTTCTCCCGGCTGCACCACCAGAAGCTCGGCCCGATGTACACGCGGCTCGACGAGCTGGACGCGCTGATCGCCGAGGCGGTGGCGGCGCGCTCCGGCGACCCGGAGGACCGGCGCAAGGCGGAGGAGGCGCGGGCGCGGGTGCAGCCGATGCCGGGCGTGGAGGAGCTCTTCCACGGCTGGATGGACAGCGAGGGGCTGCTGCCCGAGGCGGCCGCGATGCTGACCGAGCAGTCGGTGCGGCCGCCGCAGCGGGTGCGGCCGAGCGACGAGGCCCGCAAGCTCTACCGCGAGCTGGCCCGCAAGGCCCACCCCGACCTCGCGCAGGACGAGCCGGAGCGGGAGCGGCGCGAGGCGTTCATCACGCGGGTGAACGCGGCGTACGGCCGTGGCGACGAGGCGATGCTGCGCGAGCTCCTGGAGGAGTGGAGCGCCGGACCGGTGCCCGAGGAGTCGCGGCCCACCCCCAGCGAGGAGCTGTACGCCCGCCTCGAGTGGCTGTCGCGGCGCAAGGAGCTGCTGACGGTGGTCGCCGGGGAGCTGGAGGAGAGCGCGATCGGCGCGATGCTGAAGCTGGCGCCGGACGACCCCGACCGGCTCCTCGAGGAGATCGCCGAGCAGCTGCTGACGCAGGTGGCTGAGCGCGAGGCGGAGCTGGAGCGGCTCACCGCCTGAGCGGCGGCCGACGGGGCACGCGGGCTGTGTCGCGGGCGGCGGGGTCGGGTAGCGTCGGTGGCATGGAATTCGGTTCTGGTGTGCCCACGGTCACGGTCGCTGACCTTTCGGACGGAGACTTCCTGCTCGACGTTCGCGAGGACGATGAGTGGCAGGCCGGTCACGCGGCGGACGCGTTGCACATCCCGATGAGTGATTTCGTGGCCCGCTTCGGGGAGTTGACCGAGGCGGCGCCCCAGGACGGCCGGGTGAACGTGATCTGCCGGTCCGGCGGCCGTTCGGCACAGGTGACCATGTACCTCGCGCAGCAGGGCATCGACGCCGTGAACGTCGACGGCGGCATGCAGGTCTGGGAGGCCTCGGGGAAGCCCGTCGTCGACGGCAAGGGCCAGCCGGGCACCGTGATCTAGGACGGTGCCGCGCGGCGCGGGACGCCTGGTGCCGTCCCGCGCGGACGTGTTGTCTCAGCCGGGGGCGTGGGCGGCCAGCAGGTCGCCGAGCGCTTCCTCGTGTGCCGCTGCCGGACCGAGGGACAGTTCCAGGTGCTTGGCCCAGGCGTGGTAGCGGTGCAGGGGGTAGTCGGTGTCGGCACCGAAGCCTCCGTGCAGGTGTTGCGCGGTCTGCACGACACGGCGCACGCCGTCCGAGGCCCAGGTCTTGGCCACCGCTACGTCCGCGCTGACCGGCAGCGGTCCGTCGTGGCCTGTGCTGGTGTGGCCGGGGGCGCCGAGGCGCCAGGCGGCCTGCCAGAGTGTGGCCTCCATCGCCCGCAGGTCGATGTAGCGGTCGGCGGCCTGGACCGCGACGGCCTGGAACGTGGCGATGGGATGGCCGAACTGCTCGCGCTTTCCGGCGTATTCGCTGGTCATGCGGAGGACGCCGTCGCCGAGACCGAGCGCGAGCGCGCAGGTGCCGGTGGCCAGCAGATCACGCAGGAAGTCCCAGGCGCCGTCGGCGGTGATGAGCTCGGGGGCCGTGACGCGTACGGAGTCCAGGCGTAGTTCGGCGAGCCGCTCGCCGGTGGTGGAGATCTGCTCGGCGAGCGTGAGGCCGGGGGCGGTTCGGGGGACGACGGCGAGGACCGTACGGCCTTCGGAGGCGGTGGCGGGGACGACGACGAGGTCCGCGTTGTGGGCCCAGGACACGGCGGTCTGGGTGCCGTCCAGGAGCCAGTCGGCGCCGTCGGGCCGTGCGGTGACGGCGAGTTCGGCGCCGTCGTGGCCGGTGCGGCCGTGCGGGGCGACGGTCAGCACGAGTTCCCCGCGGGCGGCTCGCGGCAGCACGCGCTGCTTCAACGCGTCGCCGCCGTAGGTTCCGATGGCGTAGGTGGCCGCGCCGGACTCAAGGAGCGGGACCCGGGCCAGGACCTTCGCCGATTCCCGCAGCACGAGGCAGAGCGCGATGACGTCCAGGCCGGACCCGCCGTACTCCGGGTCGAGGTGCAGGCTGAGCAGGTCCGCCGCGGCGAGCTTCGACCAGAGCGCGCGGTCGAAGTCATCGGCGACGGCGCCGGGCGTCAGGGCGGGGCTGGGCACGCCGTCCGGCGCGACGCCGGTGAAGAGGGCCTTGGCCGCTTCGAGCGCCGCCTGCTGTTCCTCGGTGAAGGTGAAGTCCACTGCTCGTCCTCCCGCGTACCGGCCTGGTCGTGTCCGTCCGCTCCGCCCACGGTGTCTGACGGAGCGTCAAGATAGAACAGGTTCTAAGGGAAGGGAACAGAAGCCAACGGGATCGGCCGGGTCCGCGCCCGGGTTCAGCGGTCGAAGTCCAGCTCCACCTTGTCCGTGGTGGGATGGGACTGGCAGGCCAGTACATAACCGGCCTCGGTCTCCTCCGGCTCCAGCGCGAAGTTCCGGTCCATCCGGATCCCGCCGGACACCTTGAAGGCCCGGCAGGTGCCGCACACGCCGCCCTTGCAGGCGAACGGGGCGTCCGCGCGGTTGCGCAGCACCGTGTCGAGCAGGGACTCCCCGGCCCGCACCGGCCAGGTGCCGGAGCGGCCGTCGAGGGTCACGGTGACGCTGCTGTGCTCCGGCGCCGGAGCCTGGGCGGCGGGCGCCGGAGCCTCGTCCACATGGAAGATCTCCTCGTGGACACGGCGCCGGTCCACTCCCAGGGAGCGCAGCGTCCGCTCGGCGCTCTGCACCAGGCCGTACGGACCGCAGAGGAACCAGCCGTCGACCTCGGTCACCGGAAGGAGCGCGGGCAGCAGGTCCGCGAGCCGGTCCTGGTCGAGGCGCCCGGAGGTGAGCCCGGCCTGCTGTTCCTCGCGGGAGAGCACCGTCACCAGCTGGAACCGGTCGGGCCACCGGTCCTTGAGGTCGGCGACCTCCTCCAGGAACATCGTGGACGCCGTCGTGCGGTCGCTGCGTATGAGGCAGAACTCGGCTCGCGGCTCCCGCTCCAGGAGCGTGGTGACGATGGAGAGGACCGGGGTGATGCCGCTGCCGCCGACCACCGCGGCGTACCGCCCGGGCGCGGGTGCCAGGGTGAAGCGGCCCGCCGGGGTCATCACCTCCAGCTCGTCCCCCACGGCTATTTCCTTGTGCGCGTACGTCGAGAAGGCGCCGCCGTCCACCACGCGGACGCCCACGCGCAGCGCCCTTGGCCCTTCGGCGGTGTCAGGGGCGGCCGCCGGGGAGCAGATGGAGTAGGTGCGCCGGATCTCCTCGCCGTCCACGACGCGGCGGATGGCGAGGTGCTGGCCCGGGGCGTAGCGGTAGTCCGCGCGCAGGGGCTCGGGCACGTCGAAGGTCAGGGCCACGGAGTCGTCGGTGAGCCGGTCGACGGCCGCTACGCGCAGCGGGTGGAAGCGCGCCATCACAGCTCCTTGAAGTGGTCGAAGGGCTCACGGCAGGCGACGCAGCGGCGCAGGGCCTTGCACGCGGTCGACGAGAAGCGGCTGAGCAGCTCGGTGTCGGCGGAGCCGCAGTGGGGGCAGCGGACCGTGAGCGCGATCGGCACCGGTCCTTCGGCGGCGTGCGGGCGGGGCGGGGCGATGCCGAACTCGGCGAGTTTGCGGCGGCCTTCGGCGCTGATGTCGTCCGTGGACCAGGCCGGGGAGAGCACCGTGCGCACCTGGACGTCGGCCATGCCGTGCTCGTGCAGGACCTGCTCTATGTCCGCGGCCATGGCCTCGATCGCCGGACAGCCCGTGTACGTCGGTGTCAGCTCGACCTCGACGCGGCCGGGGCCGCTGACGTGGACGGCGCGCACCACGCCGAGCTCGGCCAGCGTCAGGACGGGCAGCTCGGGGTCGGGCACCGAGCCCGCCAGGTCCCGGAGCCGCTCCTCGAGGGCGGTGGGCGCGGAGGTCACCATGACGCCCCCGGGTGGCTGCGGTGCAGGTGCTGCATCTCGGCGAGCATCCGCCCGAAAGACTCCGTGTGCAGCCCCTCGCGTCCGGCGCCCGCCGTCCACGCCCCGCTCTGGGCACCCTCCGGGACGGTGAGCGTGGCCTGCTCGATCACCTCGGTGACCCTGGCGGTCCACTGCTCCCGCAGCCCCTGCCAGTCCAGGTCGAGGCCCTCCACCGGCTGGGACAGCTCGCCCGTGAACCGCCACAGCGCGTCGAGGGCGCGCTGCATCCGCTCGTGGCTCTCGGCCGTGCCGTCGCCGAGCCGGAGCGTCCACTGCTCGGCGTGGTCCTGGTGGTAGGCGACTTCCTTGGCGGCCTTCGCGGCCAGGGGGGCCAGCTCGCTGTCCGTGGCGGCGAGTTGGCCGTACAGGAGGCCTTGGTGGACGGAGAAGTACAGCTGGCGGGCGATGGTGTGGGCGAAGTCGCCGTTCGGCTGCTCGACCAGCTGGACGTTGCGGAAGGCGCGCTCCTCGCGGAGGTACGCCAGCTCGTCCTCGTCGCCCGCCAGGGAGAGCAGGACGCGGGCCTGGCCGAGCAGGTCCAGGGCGATGTTCGCCAGGGCGACCTCTTCTTCGAGGACGGGCGCGTGGCCCGCCCACTCTCCCAGGCGGTGCGAGAGCACCAAGGCGTCGTCGCCGAGGGCGAGTGCCGCGGCGTGGGCCGTGGTGAGGGGCGTGGGGGTCACAGGTGCTTCACTCCTTCCGGGATGTCGTAGAACGTCGGGTGGCGGTAGGGCTTGTCGGCGGACGGTTCGAAGAAGGAGTCCTTCTCGTCCGGCGAGGAGGCGGTGATCTCGGCGGACGGCACGACCCAGATGGAGACGCCCTCGTTCCTGCGGGTATACAGATCCCGGGCGTTGCGCAGGGCCATGGCGGCGTCCGGAGCGTGCAGGCTGCCCGCGTGCGTGTGGGACAGGCCGCGCCGAGAGCGCACGAACACTTCCCACAGGGGCCATTCGGTCGAGCTGCTCATGCGGTCGCCTCCCCGTGTGCGCCGATCGTCGCGGGCCGGCGGTCCTTGTCGTGGTCGGTGTGCTTCGCGGCGTACGCGGCGGCTGCCTCGCGCACCCAGGTGCCCTGCTCGTGGGCGTTCCTGCGCTGGGTGATGCGCTGGTCGTTGCACGGGCCGTTGCCCTTGAGGACCGAGCGGAACTCGCTCCAGTCGATGGGGCCGAAGTCGTGGTGCTCCCGCTGCTCGTTCCAGCGCAGCTCGGGGTCGGGCAGCGTCAGGCCGAGGGACTCGGCCTGGGGGACGCAGATGTCCACGAAGCGCTGGCGCAGCTCGTCGTTCGAGTGGCGCTTGATCTTCCAGGTCATGGACTGCTCGGAGTGCGCCGACTCGGCGTCGGGCGGGCCGAACATCATCAGGGACGGCCACCACCAGCGGTTCACGGCGTCCTGGGCCATCTCGTGCTGTTCGGGGGTGCCGCGGCTGAGGGCCAGCAGCAGTTCGTACCCCTGGCGCTGGTGGAAGGACTCCTCCTTGCAGACGCGAACCATCGCGCGGGCATAGGGGCCGTACGAACAGCGGCAGAGCGGCACCTGGTTGGTGATCGCCGCGCCGTCCACGAGCCAGCCGATCGCGCCTACGTCCGCCCAGGTCAGGGTCGGGTAGTTGAAGATCGATGAGTACTTCTGGCGGCCCGAGTGGAGTTTGTCGAGGAGCTCGTCGCGGCTGACGCCGAGCGTTTCCGCCGCGCTGTACAGATACAGGCCGTGGCCCGCCTCGTCCTGGACCTTGGCCATCAGGATCGCCTTGCGGCGCAGCGACGGGGCGCGCGTGATCCAGTTGGCCTCCGGCTGCATGCCGATGATCTCGGAGTGGGCGTGCTGCGCGATCTGGCGCACGAGCGTGGCGCGATAGGCGTCCGGCATCCAGTCGCGCGGCTCGATGCGGTCGTCGGCCGCCACGGCCGCGTCGAACGCGGACTCGAGCGCGGTGATGTCCACGGGCACGGCGCCGTCCGTGGCGCCGGACGCGCGGTGGTCCTGTGCCACGCCGGGCGGCTGGTGCGCTGTCGCCATCTCGGTCCCCCTCGACCTCGGGCAGAGTCTGCGTCTCCCGGCGGCTCCCGACCGATCGTTCGGTCCGCCGGAATTCAATGGTGCGGCGCCTCGCCATAAGGTGTCAACCCTGTGGATAACCTCCGGGGCGCTGTGCCTGGCAGGCAGGCCTGAGTACCGTTCCGGCGGCAGGGTTCGGTGCGGGATCGGGAAGCGGGACGCAATGGACGCCTATGACAAGGGCCCGCGGGACGGGCCCGGCGGGCCTGACAGGTCCTCCGCGCCGGACGGGGGCGAGGAGGCCTCTGGGGTTGAGGGGCCTGACAGGGCTGAAGGGACTGAAGGGGCTGGGAGGGCCGGAGAGACTGAGGGGTCTACCGAGGCTGACGGTTCCGCTGGGTCCGGAGGGACCCCCGCGCCGCTGGATGACGACGTGCCGGAGCGCCCCGCCGCGCCCGCGGGGACCGTGGAGCCCGTGGAGCCCGTGGAGCCCGCCTCAGGGCCCGCTTCAGAGCCCGTAGAGCCCGCCTCGGGGCCCACCTCAGAGTTCGCAGGGCCAGCCTCAGAGTTCGCGGAGCCCGCCTCAGGGCCCTCCGAGCCCGCGCCGCCCGCCGCGGGCGGGATCGCCGGGCTCCCCCGTGGTTACCAGCTCGTCGCCGCCCTCGCCCTGGCCGTGGTCGTCGTGACGGTGTGCGTACACGTCGGCATGCTGTTCCTGCACGTGGCCCCGCCGAACACCGTGAGCAAGAAGCACGGCGAGACCATCGCCGACTGGGTGTACCCGGAGTTCGAGCAGAACTGGAAGCTGTTCGCGCCCAACCCGCTGCAGCAGAACGTCGCGGTGCAGGCCCGGGCGCAGATCCGCACGGCGGACGGCGGCCGCCGGTTCACCGGCTGGTACGACCTGTCCGCTCAGGACGGCGCGGCCGTCGACCACAACCCCCTGCCGAGCCACACCCAGCAGAACGAACTGCGCCGGGCCTGGGACCTCTTCGTGTCCACGCACGACGCGCAGAATCGTCCCACCGGCCTGCGCGGTGAGATCTCCGAGCGCTACATCCGCCGCATCGTGCTGCTGCGCATCGACCGGCAGGGCCCGCTGCGGCGCGGGGAGGCCTTCGACCAGGTGCAGGTCAGGTCCCGTACGGCCGGGGTGCGGCCGCCGAAGTGGAGCGACGAGAAAGCCAACGCCAAACCCGTGCTGAGGCTGCTGCCCTGGTGGTCGGTGACCTCGGACGACCTGCCGCTCGCCGACGACGCGCGCGCGAAGCGCGACGTCGCGGCCGAAGGGCGCCCCCGGGCCCCCGAAGGGAGCCCCCAGTGACCCGCCCCGTCCGTCCCGACCGCCTCGTCCGTCCCGACCGCCTCGTCCGCCCCGACCGTCCCGTCCGTCCTGGAGACCTCGCCCGTCCCGGCCGTCTCGACCCGCTCGCACGGGGCCTCCAGCGCGTCACCTCCCGCGCGCTCGGCCCGTACCAGAGCGCGGTGGTCCGCATCGGCTTCGCGGCCACGTGGCTGCTGTTCCTGCTGCGCGAACTGCCGCACAGGAACGAGCTGTACGGGCCCGACGGCCCCTGGGCCTGGGACATGGCGCGGCAGCTGACCTCCGTGAACGACGCGTTCACGGTGCTGCTGTGGTCCGACTCGCAGCTGTGGTTCGAGGCCGTCTACGCCTTCGCCGTGCTCAGCAGCGCCCTGTTCCTGCTGGGCTGGCGCACGCGCGCCATGTCCGTGCTGTTCATGGTCGGGGTGCTGTCGCTGCAGAACCGCAGCATCTTCATGGGGGACGGCGGCGACAACGTCATCCATCTGATGGCGATCTACCTGGTGTTCACGCGCTGCGGGCAGGTGTGGTCCCTGGACGCGCGCCGCCACGCACGCGCGCGTGCCGACGAGCACGACGGGCGTGTGCCGGACGGGCACGAGGGACGTGTGCCGGACGTGGACGATGCGTCGGTGCGCGCCGAAGCGCACGGCGTCCACGCGGGCGTGGACCACGTCGGGCCCGCGCTGTGGTGGGGGCTCGGCGTCGTGCTGGTCGCCATGACGTTCATGGCGGAGCTCCGCTGGTTCTGGCTGGCGCTCTTCTGGGGGCTGTGGGTGGCCCAGGGCCTGTGGTGGGCCGTCGGGCGGCGGGCCCCGGGCGGCGACACCCGGCGGCTGCTCGACGTCGTGGCCAACCTCGTGCACAACGCGGCCCTGCTCGTGATCATGGTGGAGGCGTGCCTGATCTACGCGACGGCGGGCTGGTACAAGATCCAGGGCAGCCGCTGGCAGGACGGCACCGCCGTCTACTACCCGCTGAACCTGGACTACTTCTCGCCCTGGCCCGCGCTCTCCGACCTGCTCGCCTCGCACGGCGTGATGATCATGATCATCACCTACGGGACCGTCGCGGTGCAGGTGGCCTTCCCGTTCACGCTGCTCAACCGGCGCGTCAAGAACGTGCTCCTGACGCTGATGATCTTCGAGCACGCCGTCATCGCCGTCGTCCTCGGACTGCCGTTCTTCTCGCTCGCGATGATCGCGGCCGACGCGGTGTTCCTGCCGACGTCGTTCCTGCGGCGGCTCGGCGATGGAGCGGCACGCGCGCGTGGAGCGCTGCTCTCCCGGCTGCCGGGGCCGCGTCTGCCGGGCGGCGGGCACCCGGCGGCGCAGGAGCCTCAGGAGGGCGCTGAACGGGCGCGGGAGGACGCTGAGCACGCGCGCGTAGGCTTCGGTGCATGAGCGGTACGGATGCGGGTGAGGCGCGGGTGGCGGCGGACGCGGTCCGCGCGTGGCGCGGGCTCGCCGAGACGTCGGTGCTGCTCGACGGCTTTCACGCCCTGAAGCACGCGCTGCGCTTCGGCGCGCGCGTACCGGTGGCGCTGACCGGGGACAAGGACGCCGCTCTCGGCCTCGCCGAGGACCTCGCGCCGGATGTCGCGGACGCCCTTGGCGACCTGCTCGTCGAGACCGACGACGCCACGCTGCGCGCCCTGGTGCCCCGGCCGCACCCCACGGCGGTGGTGGCCCTCGCGGAGCGCCCGTCCCGTGCGGCTAACCTGGAGGCGTTGGGGCGCAGGCCGCGGCACGCGCCCGTGATCGTCCTCGATGACCCGCGCAACCTCGGCAACGCCGGGGCGGTGATCCGGCTCGCCGCGGGCTTCGGCGCGACCGGTGTGGTGACGACCGGCACGCTCGACCCCTGGCACCCCACGGTCGTCCGGGGCGGCGCGGGGCTGCACTTCGCGACGGCGGTGGAGCGCGTGGACGTCGCCGAACTGCCCGAGGGACCGCTGTTCGCGCTGGACGCCGAGGGCGAGGACATCCGGGGGCTCAAGCTCCCCGACGACGCCGTGCTGGCCTTCGGGTCCGAGCGCAGCGGCCTGTCGGCGGCGCTGCGGGCCCGCGCGGACCACCTGGTGTCGCTGCCGATGCGGCCGCAGGTGTCCAGCTACAACCTGGCGACGAGCGTCGGCATGACGCTCTTCCACTGGTCCTCGTCCTCACACCGGCCGTTGGCCGGTGCCCCGGGAGCGCAGGACTGACCCTCGCTCCCGGGGTCGGCTCCGGGACCCTCCTCGGGGCCCCGGAGCCGTGCCGCCTCGCTCAGGCGTCCTTGCGGATCTCCACCACGCGGAAGCGGTTGGCCACGAACGCGCCGTCGCACAGCGCGGCGTTCGCCGCCGGGTTGCCGCCCGAGCCGTGGAAGTCCGAGAACGCGGCGGTCTGGTTCACATAGACACCGCCGGTCAGGTTCAGCGACAGCTGGGCGCTCTCCTCCAGGCAGGTCTCCTCGACGGCGGAGGCCACGTCCTGGGAGGTGGTGTAGGCGCCGACGGTCATGGCGCCCTTCTCGCGCACCGTGCGCCGCAGCAGGTCCACCGCGTCCGCCGAGGAGTCCACGGCGACGGCGAACGACACCGGGCCGAAGCACTCGCTGAGATACGCCGCCTCGGCGTCCGGCTTCGCGCCGTCCAGCTTCACGATCACCGGGGTGCGCACCACGGCGTCCGGGAACTCGGGGTTGGCGATCTCCCGCGAGGGGAGGGCGACTTCACCGATGCTCGCGGCGCCCTCGAGGCGGGCCTTGACGTCCGGGTTGACCAGGGCGCCGAGGACGCCGTTCGCCCGGGCGTCGTCGCCGAGGAGGCCGTTCACCGCGGCCGCGAGGTCCGTGACCACGTCCTCGTACGACTTGGCGCCCGCGTCGGTGTCGATGCCCTCGCGCGGGATGAGGAGGTTCTGCGGGGTCGTGCACATCTGGCCGCTGTACAGGGACAGGGAGAAGGCCAGGTTCGACAGCATGCCCTTGTAGTTGTCGGTCGAGTCGATGACGACCGTGTTGACGCCTGCCTTCTCCGTGTAGACCTGCGCCTGGCGGGCGTTGGTCTCCAGCCAGTCACCGAAGGCCGTCGACCCCGTGTAGTCGATGATCTTGACTTCGGGGCGCACCGCGAGGGTCTTGGCGATGCCTTCGCCGGGGCGCTCGGCGGCGAGGGCGACCAGGTTCGGGTCGAAGCCCGCCTCGGTGAGGACCTCGCGGGCGATCCGCACGGTCAGGGCGAGCGGAAGGACCGCGCGCGGGTGCGGCTTGACCAGGACCGCGTTGCCCGTGGCCAGGGAGGCGAAGAGGCCGGGGTAGCCATTCCAGGTCGGGAAGGTGTTGCAGCCGATCAGCAGGGCCACGCCGCGGCCGACCGGGACGAAGCGCTTGTCGAGGACCAGTGGGTCGCGCTTGCCCTGGGGCTTGGTCCACTCGGCGGTGCCGGGGGTGCGGGCCTGTTCCGCGTACGCGTACGCGACGGCTTCCAGGCCGCGGTCCTGGGCGTGCGGGCCGCCCGCCTGGAACGCCATCATGAAGGCCTGGCCGCTGGTGTGCATGACGGCGTGCGCGAGCTCGTGCGTGCGGGCGCTGAGGCGCGACAGGATCTCCAGGCACACCGCGGCGCGCCCTTCGGCGCCCGCCTCGCGCCAGGCGCGCAGTCCGGCGCGCATCGCGGGCAGCAGGGTGTCCACGTCTGGGTGCGGATACGTGATGCCCAACTCGGGGCCGAAGGGGGAGACTTCCGCGCCCGTCCAGTCGTCCGTGCCCGGCTGGTCCAGGTCGAAGCGGCCGTTCAGGAGGGACTCGAAGGCGGCCTTGCCTTCCGGCAGGCTCAGGCTGCCGTTCTCCCCATAGGCCTTGGGGTGCTCGGGGTGCGGCGACCAGTACGCGCGCGTGCTGATGGCCTCCAGGGCCTGGTCGAGCGTGGGCCGGTGCTTGGCGATCAGCTGGTGCGCGGTGAGTTCGGCGGCCATGACGGACCAACTCCTCGTCGAGTCAGCTCTCCTTCGAGCTGGCGAGCTGGGCAGGGGCAGTGGGCAGGAACAGCTGGACAGAGCTAGAGTAACCGAACGATCGGTCGGGACAAGAGGGTCTGCCAAAGCTGTGGAAAACCTCCCCCGCCCACCCCGAACCCCTGGCCAAGACCCTTGTGCGGGAGGATCGCGAGCATGACAGCACTCGATCTCAGCAGCCCGGTCGCCGTGGTCGGCACCGGCACCATGGGCCAGGGCATAGCCCAGGTCGCGCTGGTGGCGGGACACCCGGTGCGGCTGTACGACGCCGGACCCGGCCGCGCGAAGGCGGCCGCCGAGGCGATCACCGCCCGTCTGGACCGGCTTGTGGAGAAGGGCCGCCTCGACGCGGACGCCCGCGCCGCCGCGGGCGGGCGCCTCCAGGCGGTCGACAGCCTCGCCGAGCTCGCCGGGTGCGGCCTCGTCGTCGAGGCGATCCTGGAGCGACTGGAGGTCAAGCAGCAGCTGTTCCAGGAGCTCGAGGACATCGTCGCCGAGGACTGTCTGCTCGCCACGAACACCTCCTCCCTGTCCGTGACCGCCATCGCGGGCCCGCTGGCCAGGCCCGGCCGCTTCGTCGGCCTGCACTTCTTCAACCCCGCGCCGCTGCTGCCCCTCGTCGAGGTCGTCAGTGGCTTCGCGACGGACGAAGCGGCCGCCACGCGCGCGTACGCCACCGCCAAGGCCTGGGGCAAGACCCCGGTCCGCTGCGCCGACACCCCTGGGTTCATCGTCAACCGCGTCGCGCGGCCCTTCTACGCCGAGGCGCTGCGCGCGTACGAGGAGCGGGCCGCCGACCCCGCGACGATCGACGCCGTGCTGCGCGAGTGCGGCGGCTTCAAGATGGGCCCCTTCGAACTCACCGACCTCATCGGCCAGGACGTGAACGAGGCCGTCACGCGCTCGGTGTGGGAGTCCTTCTTCCAGGACCCCAAGTTCACACCGTCGCTCGCCCAGGGCCGTCTGGTCGCGGCACGCCGACTGGGGCGCAAGTCCGGACAGGGCTGGTACGGATACGGTCCTGACGCCCCGCGCGCGGAGGCGCACACGGCGGAACCCGCCGCCGCGCCGGGGGCCGTCACGCTGCACGGTGAACTGTTCCAGGCGGCCGCGCTGGTCGGGCTCATCGAGGCGGCGGGGATCCGCGTGGAGCGCGGCGACGCCGGGCTCGCCGCGTACCCGGGCTGGATCGAACTGCCCGCGGGGGCGCGCCTCGCGCTCGTCAGCGGCACGTCCGTGGAGACGGCCGCGCGCCCCACGATCGAGTTCGACCTGGCCCTCGACTACGCGTCCGCGACCCGGATCGCCCTCGCCAGGGACGTCCGCGTGAGCGACGAGGCCCTCGGGGAGGCCGTGGGCCTCTTCCAGGCCCTCGGCAAGCAGGTCAGCGTGATCGGCGCGACGCCGGGCCTGATCGTGGCCCGTACGGTCGCGATGCTCGTGGACTTCGCGTACGACGCCGTGGCGCGCGGCGTGGCCGACGCCGCCGACGTCGACACGGCCATGCGCCTGGGCGTCAGCTACCCGCGCGGCCCGCTGTCCTGGGGTACGGAGCTCGGCGCCCCCTGGGTGGCCGAGTTCCTCGACAACGTGCACGGCGAGTACCCCACCGGGCGCTACGCCCCCTCGCAGGGGCTGCGGCACGCGGCCGCGCGTGAGGAGAACGGATGACCATGGCACGGCGCGACCCCTACACCCCCGAGACCCTCCTCGAAGTCGCCGTACGCGTCTTCAACGAGCGCGGCTACGACGGCACGTCCATGGAGCACCTCTCCAAGGCGGCGGGCATCTCCAAGTCGTCGATCTACCACCACGTCGCGGGCAAGGAGGAGCTGCTGCGGCGCGCGGTGAACCGGGCGCTCGACGGGCTGTTCGCCGTGCTCGGCGAGGAGCACGCGCGCGTGGGGAGCGCGGTCGAACGCCTGGAGTACGTCACCCGGCGCACGGTCGAGGTGCTGGTCGCCGAGCTGCCCTATGTGACGCTGCTGCTGCGCGTGCGCGGCAACACCGACACCGAGCGCTGGGCGATGGAGCGGCGCAGAGACTTCGACCACCAGGTCGCGGCCCTGCTCAAGGAGGCCGTGGCGGACGGCGACCTGCGGTCGGACGTCGAGCTGCGCCTCGCCACCCGGCTGCTCTTCGGAATGATCAATTCCGTCGTGGAGTGGTACCGGCCGGACAGCCGGGGCGCCGCCAACGGGACGGAAATCGCCGACGCCGTGGTGCAGTTGGCGTTCGCGGGACTGCGTACGAATGGCTGAGACCCGACGTCCGCGAGGCCGCTGAGCCGCACAACGGGCCTTGGAGGGACCCTAGGGCCCCCGCTAAGGCCCTAGCCCTCCGTCTCCAGGTCGTCCTCCTCGAAGACCAGCAGCGTGCGCGTGCTGAGCACCTCGGGGATGGCCTGGAGGCGGGTGAGCACCAGTTCACGCAGCGCGCGCGTGTCGGGCGTGTGCACCAGGAGCAGTACGTCGAAGTCGCCGCTCACCAGGGCGATGTGGGACGCGCCCGGCAAGGTGCGCAGCTGGTCGCGGACCGTGCGCCAGGTGTTCTGGACGATCTTCAAGGTGATGTAGGCGGACGCGCCCTGACCCGCTCTTTCGTGGTTGATCCTGGCGCCGAAGCCGCGGATGACGCCGTCGTCGATCAGGCGGTTGATGCGTGCGTAGGCGTTGGCCCTCGACACATGGACGCGCTCCGCCACGGAACGTATCGAGGCGCGACCGTCCGTGTGCAGGATCTGCAGGATGTCGCGGTCGATGGCGTCCAGCGGACGGGGCTGCGGTTCAGGACGGCTCCCGTCCTGCCTGTCGGCCATTCGTTCAGATGCCATGTCCCCCCGCCTCCTTACCATGGACGTAATGCGTCCATCCCAGGCTGTGCAGAACCGTTTGTCCACAGCCTGGAGGTGCCTGTAGCCAAAATGTGCCGACGACCGAACAATCGGTAGGTGAGGCGCGTCACACGATCGCGCCTCCGCCGCCGCTCCCACGAGGAGCCGGCTCCCCTCAGGATTCCCCAGGAGGTGCCGTCATGACGGTCATGGAGCAGCGGGGCGCCTACCGGCCCGCCCCGCCCCCCGCGTGGCAGCTCAGGACCGACCCCGCGCCGCTGCTGCCGGACGCGGAGCCGTACCGCGTGCTCGGCACCGAGGCCGCGGCCAAGGCCACCCCTGAGCTGCTCCTGCGCCTGCACGCCGAACTCGTCCGCGGTCGGCGGTACAACACGCAGGCGACGGCGCTCACCAAGCAGGGCAGGCTCGCCGTGTACCCGTCGAGCACCGGCCAGGAGGCGTGCGAGATCGCCGCCGCGCTCGCCCTCGAAGAGCGCGACTGGCTGTTTCCGAGCTACCGGGACACCCTCGCCGCCGTCGCCCGCGGCCTCGACCCGGTGCGCGCCCTCACCCTGCTGCGGGGCGACTGGCACACCGGGTACGACCCGCGCGAGTACCGGATAGCGCCGCTGTGCACCCCCCTCGCCACCCAGCTCCCGCACGCCGTGGGCCTCGCGCACGCGGCCCGCATCAAGGGCGACGACGTGGTCGCGCTCGCCATGGTCGGCGACGGCGGCACCAGCGAGGGCGACTTCCACGAGGCGCTGAACTTCGCTGCCGTCTGGCAGACGCCCACGGTCTTCCTGGTGCAGAACAACGGCTTCGCGATCTCCGTGCCGCTCGCCAAGCAGACGGCCGCGCCGTCCCTCGCGCACAAGGCCGTCGGATACGGCATGCCGGGCCGCCTGGTCGACGGCAACGACGCGGTGGCGGTGCACGAGGTGCTCGGCGAGGCCGTGCGGCGCGCGCGCGAGGGCGGCGGCCCCACGCTCGTGGAGGCGGTGACCTACCGCGTGGACGCCCACACCAACGCGGACGACGCCACGCGCTACCGCCCCGACGACGAGGTCCAGGCCTGGCGCGACCACGACCCGATCCTGCTCCTGGAGCGCGAGCTGACCGCGCGCGGGCTGCTCGACGAGGAGCACGCGCGCGCGGTGCGCGACGCCGCGGAGGCGATGGCGGCCGACCTGAGAGAGCGCATGAACCAGGACCCGGTCCTCGACCCCATGGACCTGTTCACGCACGTGTACGCCGAGCAGACCTCCCAACTGCGGGAGCAAGCGGAACAGTTGCGGGCCGAGCTGGCGGCCGAGAACGAGTCGGAAGGAGCGGGCCGATGACCACTGTCGCCGTGAAGCCGGCCACCATGGGGCAGGCCCTTGGCCGCGCCCTGCGCGACGCGCTGGCCGACGACCCGACCGTGCACGTCCTGGGCGAGGACGTCGGCACGCTCGGCGGCGTCTTCCGCGTCACCGACGGCCTCGCCGCGGAGTTCGGCGAAGACCGCTGCACGGACACGCCGCTGGCCGAGGCGGGCATCCTGGGGACCGCGGTCGGCATGGCCATGTACGGCCTGCGGCCCGTCGTGGAGATGCAGTTCGACGCGTTCGCGTACCCGGCCTTCGAGCAGCTGATCTCGCACGTGGCGCGGATGCGCAACCGCACCAGGGGCGCGATGCCGATGCCGATCACCATCCGGGTGCCGTACGGCGGCGGGATCGGCGGCGTCGAGCACCACAGCGACTCCTCCGAGGCGTACTACATGGCGACGCCGGGACTCCACGTCGTCACGCCCGCCACCGTCGCCGACGCCTACGGCCTGCTGCGCGCCGCCATCGCCTCCGACGACCCCGTGGTCTTCCTGGAGCCGAAGCGCCTGTACTGGTCCAAGGCCGAGTGGAACCCGGACGTCCCGGAGCCGGTGGAGCCCCTCGGCAAGGCCGTCGTGCGGCGCCCCGGGCGCAGCGCCTCGCTGATCACCTACGGCCCGTCCGTGCCGGTCTGCCTGGAGGCCGCGGAGGCCGCGCGGGCCGAGGGCTGGGACCTCGAAGTCGTCGACCTGCGCTCGCTGGTGCCCTTCGACGACGAGACGGTGGCCGCGTCCGTGCGGCGCACCGGGCGCGCGGTCGTCGTGCACGAGTCCGGCGGATTCGGCGGCCCCGGCGGGGAGATCGCCGCGCGCGTCATGGAGCGCTGCTTCCACCACCTGGAGGCGCCGGTCCTGAGGGTCGCCGGGTTCGACATCCCGTATCCGCCGCCGATGCTGGAGCGGCACCACCTGCCGGGCGTCGACCGCATCCTGGACGCCGTGGCACGGCTGCAGTGGGAGGCGGAGAGCTGATGGCCCAGGTACTGGAGTTCAAGCTGCCCGACCTCGGCGAGGGCCTCACGGAGGCGGAGATCACCCGCTGGCTCGTGCAGGTCGGCGACGTGGTCGAAGTGGACCAGCTGGTCGTCGAGGTCGAGACGGCCAAGGCCATGGTCGAGGTCCCGTGCCCGTACGCGGGCGTGATCACCGCCCGTTTCGGCGAGGAGGGCACCGAACTGCCCGTGGGGGCGCCGCTCCTGACGGTCGCTGTGGGAGCCCCTGCGGTGGGAGCGCCCGCCGCTGGCGGGGCGGATGACGCCCCGGCCGGTACGGCGGACGAGGCGTCCGGGAACGTACTCGTCGGCTACGGCACGGCGTCCGCGCCCGCGCGCCGGCGCAGGGTGCGGCCCGCGCGCGGGGTGCCCCGGCCGCCGGTGGCGACGCCGTCCGCGCGGGCCGCGCAGGCAGGGCCGTCGGCGGCGGACACCGACAGGCTCCCCACGCGCGGGGACGGTCCCGTGCCCGTCATTTCGCCCCTGGTGCGCAAGCTGGCCCGCGAGAACGGCCTGGACCTGCGGGAGTTGTCGGGCTCGGGCCCCGAAGGGCTGATCCTGCGGGCCGACGTCGAGGACGCCCTGCGGGTCTCGGCGGCCACGGCCGCGCCGCTCGCGGGACCCGCGTCGGCGTCCGCCGCCGCGCGCTCGGCCGCGCCGGGCCTCGGCGCCACCTTCGGCGGCACCCGGCAAACGGCTCCCTCCGGAGGCGCGACGCGGATTCCGCTGCGCGGGGTCCGGGGCGCCGTCGCCGACAAGCTGTCCCGCAGCCGCCGGGAGATCCCGGACGCCACCTGCTGGGTCGACGCCGACGCGACGGAGCTGATGCGGGCGCGCACGGCGATGAACGCGGCGGGCGGACCGAAGGTGTCCCTCCTCGCGCTGCTCGCCCGGATCTGCGCGGCGGCCCTCGCCCGCCATCCCGAGCTCAACTCCACGGTCGACATGGAGGCCCGTGAGGTCGTGCGGCTCGACGCGGTCCACCTCGGCTTCGCCGCGCAGACCGAGCGCGGACTCGTCGTGCCCGTCGTCCGGGACGCCCACGCGCGCGACACGGAGTCGCTGAGCGCCGAGCTCGCCCGCCTCTCGGAGTCGGCGCGGGCCGGGACGCTCACGCCCGGGGAACTCACGGGGTCCACGTTCACGTTGAACAACTACGGCGTGTTCGGCGTGGACGGCTCCACGCCGATCATCAACCACCCCGAGGCGGCCATGCTCGGCGTCGGCCGCATCGTGCCCAAGCCCTGGGTGCACCAGGGGGAGTTGGCGGTGCGGCAGGTCGTGCAGCTGTCGCTGACCTTCGACCACCGGGTGTGCGACGGCGGCACGGCGGGAGGCTTCCTGCGGTTCGTCGCGGACTGCGTCGAGCAGCCCGCGGTCCTGCTGCGCAAGGTGTGACGCCCGCCGCCGCGGCACCCCGCGCGCCGGGGGCGACCGCGGCGGCCGTCCCGCCGTGAGCCGTGCGGGGTGGCTCTGGCGGGCGGGGCACGCGCGGGTGGCGCACCGCTGAACCCGGTGCGGTGAGCAAGCGAAGAACGGGGCGCGGGAGCCTCGCGGGCACCCGTGGGGTGGCATCGGCACCCCCGGCGCCCATACTCGGGGGATGACCTCGAACACGGCCACGGGCGCGGTGGCGTTCGACGCCGTCGTGCTCGCCGGCGGCCGGGCGGCCCGCCTTGACGGCGCGGACAAGCCCGGCGTGCGGGTGGGCGGCCGGGCGCTGCTCGACCGCGTCCTCGCCGCCTGCTCCGGCGCGGGCACCACCGTCGTCGTGGCCGCGCCCCGGCCCACCGAGCGGCCCGTGGTGTGGGCGCGTGAGGACCCCGCGGGCGGCGGGCCGCTCGCCGCGCTCGACGCGGGTCTGCGCCGCACGAGCGCCGAGCTGGTCGTGGTGCTCTCCGCCGACCTGCCGTTCCTGCGGGAGCGGACGGTACGCGACCTCGTCGCCGCGGTGGGGACGGCGGACGGCGCGCTGCTCACCGACCCCGAGGGCCGGGACCAGCCGCTCGTCGCGGTGTACCGGAGTGAGGCGGTACGAAGGGAACTCGCGCGGCTCGCCGCCGGGGGCGCCGGGGGCGCTGGGGGCGCTGGGCGCCTCGGGGCCGGTGGTGGCGCTCGGGGCGGTGGGGACTTGGAGCACTCCGGGGGCGCCCGGGACGCTTCGCGCGCCGAAGCTCGCGCGGACACCCACGACGGGCGCGGCCACACGCCGGGTCCCGGGCTCGGTCCCGGCCAGGGGCCTGGTCCCGATGAGGGGTCCGGACTCGCCGGGCTGCCCCTGCGGTGGCTCACCGCGCGCCTCTCCCTGGTCCGGGTCGCCGAGCCGATGGCCGCGTTCGACTGCGACACCTGGGACGACATCGCCGCCGCCCGCGCGCGGATCAGGGAGCATGGACGTGTGTTGGATGAATGGATTTCCGCAGTCAAGGACGAACTGGGCATCGACCTCGACGTCGACACCGGCATCCTGCTCGACCTCGCCCGTGACGCCGCCCATGGCGTGGCCCGGCCCGCGGCGCCGCTGACGACCTTCCTGGTCGGGTACGCGGCGGCGCGGGCCGGAGCCGACGGCGGCCCCCAGGCCGTGGCGGAAGCGGCCCGGAAGGCCGCCGCGCTCGCGGCTCGCTGGGCGGAGGAGTCCGCCGGCGGGACCGGAACGGCTGCCGCCCCCGGTACGGCCGGGGCGGTGGCGAAGCCGGAGCCGACGTCAGGCCCGGCGGCCACGACCGGCGCGGAGCCGTCGGGAGCGCCCGCTGCCCCGGCCGAAGCGACCCCGGACGCGCGGTGAACGGGCCCAACCCGGCGGACGCCGAATTCGACGAGGCCCTCGCCTTGGCGAACGAGGACCGCCGGGCGCCGGGGCCCCCGGCGGCCGCGACAGCCGGGGGCCCCGGCGGCCGGCGCGAACGGGGCGACGACCCGGTCTCGGTCCCTGGCCCAGGCCACCAGGGCCGTCCAGGCCGCCAAGGCCGTCCGGACCACCAGGCTGGTCAGGGCCACGAGGCTGGCCAGGATCCCGAGGCCGGTCGGGGTTCCGAGGCTGGTCGGTTTGGCGAGGCCTTCGACGGCTCTGACGGCTTCGAGGGCTCCGACGGCTCAGAGGGCATCCGGGGCTTCGAGGGCTTCCAGGGCTCCGACGGCTTCGACGGCTCCGACGGCATCCGGGGCTTCGAAGACGGTCGGTCTGGTCAGCGTCCCGAGGGCGGTCGGGCTGGCCAGGGTCCCATGGGCGATCCGGCCCCCGAGGCCGCTCAGGCTGGCCAAAGCCCCGAGGCCGGTCGGGCCTCCGAGGGTGGTCGAGTCCGCGAGGGCGGTCGGGTTGCTGAGGGTCCCGAGGGCGGTTGGGGTTCCGAGGCTGGTCGGGCCGGTCAGGGACCTTTGGGCGATCCGGGCCCCCAGGCCGGTCAGGCTGGCCAAGGCCCCGATCCCGGTCAGGCCCACGAAGGCGGCCAGGCGCCCGAGCCCGGTCAGGCCCCCGAGCCCGGTCAGGCCCCCGAGCGCAGCCAAGCCGGCCAGTCCGCGGCCTCCGCAACCCGGCGGCCGGAGACCTCACCCCCCACCCCCCACAGCCCCACCCCCCACAGCCCCACCCCCCACAGCCCCACCCCCCACAACCCCACCCCCCACAACCCCACCCGCCCCCCACCCAGGCACGCGCACGCCACCCCCTGGCCGAAGGCGCGTTCGCTCGCCAGCGGGGCGGGCGCGGCCGGAGCCGGTGCCCCGCGGGAGACGCTGGCCCTCCACGACTGTCTGGGCCGGACGCTCACCGCACCCCTGACCGCCCTCACCGATCTGCCCTCCTTCGACACCTCGGCGATGGACGGCTGGGCCGTGGCCGGACCGGGGCCCTGGGCCGTGCTGCCCGGCGGGGTCCTGGCCGGGCAGGAGCAGCCCGCGCCGCTCGGCGACGGCGAGGCCGTGCGGATCGCGACCGGAGCCCGGATCCCGCGTGACACGACCGCCGTCATCCGCAGCGAGCACGCACGCGTGAGCGAGCACGCCCGCGTGGACGACAAGAGCCAGTTGCACGCCGAACGCGACGTCGTCCCCGGCCAGGACATCCGGCCGCGCGCACAGGAGTGCCGTACGGGCGACGAACTCCTGCCGCCCGGAGCCCTGGTGACCCCGGCGGTGCTCGGCCTCGCGGCGGCGGCGGGGTACGACGCGCTGACCGTCGTCGCGCGCCCCCGCGTGGAAGTCCTGGTCCTGGGGGACGAGTTGCTGACCCAGGGGCTCCCGAACGAGGGCCGCATCCGGGACGCGCTCGGCCCGATGCTGCCGCCGTGGCTGCGGGCCCTCGGCGCGGACGTCATCGCCGTTCGGCGTCTCGGCGACGACGCGGAGGCCCTGCACGAGGCCCTGGCCGGTGCCACGGCCGACGTCGTGGTGACGACCGGCGGCACGGCCTCCGGCCCCGTCGACCACGTCCACCCCGCGCTGCGCCGCATCGGCGCCGAACTGCTCGTCGACGGCGTGGCGGTACGCCCCGGACACCCCATGCTGCTGGCCCGGCTGCCCGGTGCGAAGGCGGCGGCCAAGGCATCCGCCCCCGCCCGTCACCCCGTCCGTCACCCCGTACGCCACCTCGTGGGCCTCCCCGGCAACCCCCTCGCCGCGGTCTCCGGCCTGCTGACCCTGGCCGAGCCGCTGCTGCGCGGGCTCGCGGGCCGAGCCGTCGCCGAGCCGTACACCGCTCCGCTGCGCGATGACGTCCAGGGCCACCCGCACGACACCCGTCTCGTGCCGATCGTCCTGCGGGCCGAGTACGCGGTGCCGCTGCACTACAACGGTCCGGCGATGCTGCGTGGCATCGCCGTCGCCGACGGGCTCGCCGTGATGCCGCCGGGCGGTGCGCGCCGCCACCAGGAGGTGGAGATCCTGGATCTGCCGTGGACCGAACCGGGAGGCAGCCACGGGGAGTTGGGCCCCGATGGCAAGGCCGACCCCTTCAGCGAGGTGTGTTTCACGTGAAACTGCCCGGCCATGACGCCATCGCGCGCCAAGCCGACGAACACTTGGTGACACTCCGGATCAAACTGCCCAAGCGTGTCGTCGAGCGGCCGCTGCGGCAGGTCGGCAAACGCCTGCTGATGGCCATGTGCGTCCTCGCGGCGACGATCCTCATCGTGTGGTTCGACCGCGAGGGCTACCACGACAACGCCAACGGGACGGTCGACTTCCTCGACGCCTCGTACTACGCCACCGTGACGCTCTCCACCACCGGATACGGCGACATCGTGCCGCACAGCGACACCGCGCGGCTGGCCAACATCTTCCTGATCACGCCGCTGCGCGTGCTCTTTCTGATCATCCTGGTCGGCACCACGCTCGAAGTGCTGACGGAACGCACCCGTGAGGAATGGCGGCTATCCCGCTGGAGGTCCAACTTGCGTGACCACACCGTCGTCGTCGGATTCGGCACCAAGGGCCGCTCCGCGATCCAGACCGTGCGGGCGACCGGGCTGCGGCCCGATCAGATCGTGATCGTCGACCCGAGTTCGAAGGTCGTCGACGCGGCCACGGCGGAGGGATACGCGGGCGTCGTCGGCGACGCCACCCGCAGCGATGTGCTGCTGCGGGCCGAGCTCCAGCGGGCCAGCCAGGTCATCGTGGCCACGCAGCGGGACGACACGGCGGTCCTGGTCACCCTCACCGCCCGGCAGCTCAACAAGAAGGCGAAGATCGTCGCCGCGGTGCGCGAGGAGGAGAACGCGCCGCTGCTGCGCCAGTCCGGCGCCGACGCCGTCATCACCAGCGCCAGTGCGGCGGGCAGGCTGCTCGGCCTGTCCGTGCTCAGCCCGAGCGCGGGCCTGGTCATGGAAGACCTGATCCAGCAGGGCAGCGGCCTCGACCTCGTCGAGCGGCCGGTGATAAAGGCCGAGGCGGGGCGGAGCGTGCGCGACACCAAGGACCTCGTCGTCAGCGTCCTGCGCGGGCACCGGCTGCTCGCGTACGACGATCCGGCGGTCGGCGACCTCCAGTTGACGGACCGTCTGATCACCATCGTGCGGGCTTCCCCGGCGCCCGAGGCGGCGACGGCCGACGGGCGGCGTGGCGCGCGGTCCCTGGACTGAGGCCCGCCGTTCCCGGGGCTGACGCCCGCCGTTCCCGGGGCCGCCGGAGGGGCCTCGCCGGGGTGCGGCCGCAGCGGCCTCGCCCGGGGGCGGCGGGAGTAGCCTCGCCCGCATGTATGCGATCACGATCCCCGAACCCGGCGGGCCCGAGGCGCTTCAGTGGGCCGAGGTCCCCGATCCCGTACCCGGTGAGGGCGAGGTCCTCATCGACGTGGCGGCCAGCGCCGTGAACCGCGCCGATCTGCTCCAGCGGCAGGGCTTCTACGCCCCGCCGCCCGGCGCGTCCCCCTATCCGGGCCTGGAGTGCTCCGGCCGGATCGCCGCGCTCGGCCCCGGCGCCGTGGGCTGGGCGGTCGGCGACGAGGTGTGCGCGCTGCTCGCGGGCGGCGGGTACGCGGAGAAGGTCGCCGTGCCCGCGGGGCAGGTCCTCCCGGTGCCGGACGGCGTCGACCTCGTCACGGCGGCGGCGCTGCCGGAGGTCACCGCGACGGTGTGGTCGAACGTGTTCATGGTGGCCCATCTGCGCCCCGGCGAGACGCTGCTCGTGCACGGCGGCGCGAGCGGCATCGGGACCATGGCGATCCAGCTCGCGAAGGCCGTCGGGGCGCGGGTCGCGGTGACGGCGGGCGGCAAGGAGAAGCTCGCGGTCTGCGCCGAGCTCGGCGCGGACGTGCTCATCGACTACCGCGAGCAGGACTTCGTGGAGGAGGTGCGGAGGGCCACGGGCGGGGCCGGGGCGGACGTGATCCTGGACATCATGGGCGCCAAGTACCTGGACCGGAACGTGCGGTGCCTCGCGGTGAACGGGCGGCTCGCCATCATCGGGATGCAGGGCGGGGTGAAGGGCGAGCTGAACATCGGGGCGCTGCTGAGCAAGCGGGGGGCGATCACGGCGACGTCGTTGCGGGGGCGGCCCGTCGGGGAGAAGACGGCGATCGTGGCGGCTGTGCGGGAGCATGTGTGGCCGTTGGTGGGGGTGGGGAAGGTGCGGGCCGTTGTGGATCGGCGGGTGTCCCTGCGGGATGCCGGGGCGGCGCATCAGGTGTTGGAGGGGGGTGGGCATGTGGGGAAGGTGGTGCTGGTGAGGTGAGGGTGCGGGTGGGTGGGGCCTCGCGGTGCGCCCCAGGCCCGCCCCTTCCCGAACCGGGGGCTGCCGCCCCCGGGCCCCCGCCCCACAAGCGTTGGCGCTTCGCGCCTCGTCCTCAAACGCCGGACGGGCTGAGTCTCACGCTGCTGGAGGCTCTGGCGTGCCGGATGCGTGAGGGCGTGTGACGCTGGCTGTACGTCCTTGGTCTTGGCCGGCAGCGGGAGGGGGTCCTCGCGGTGGTCCCACGGCTGCGTTGTGCGCTGTCCGCGGTGGCGCTGTGCGCGCTGCTGCTCGCCCCGGGGGCGCCCGCGTACGCCGCCGAGCCCCTGCCCGCGCCGTCCGCCGCCTACTACGACGAGGTGTCCCTCGCCGGGACCCGCGCGGGCGAGGGGCGCGCGCGGCCCGGGCGCGCGGAGCCCCTCGACGTACCCGAGCCGCGCGCGTGGCGCCCGCTGCCGCCCCCGCCGCGCGAGCCGCGCCCCGACCCGCCGCCGCCCTCCGCCGACGCCGCCGGGGCGTTCCGGCGGCACGCCGCGACCGGTCCGCCCATCCCCGGCCTGCGGGTCCTGCCGCTCGGCGCCGGTCTCGTCCTGATCGGCCTGGGCCTCGGCTTCCTCGGCCTGCGGCTGCGCCGTGGCTGACGCGCGCGCGTGTGCCCGTGAACAGGGTGGATCACGGGCGTATGGGGGCACCACGGATGTGTGAGCAACCGGTGCGAGAGAATGGCGGCATGGAGATGCCGAGGAACGAAAGGTCGCCGGAGAACCCCCAGGTCCTGGTCGTTGGCCAGGACGGAATGGCGCTCGGCGGCGGAGGCGACGACGACGCCCGCGAGGTCCCGGTGACGGACATGGTCGAACAGCCCGCGAAGGTCATGCGCATCGGCAGCATGATCAAGCAGCTCTTGGAGGAGGTGCGCGCGGCACCTCTGGACGAGGCGAGCCGGGTGCGCCTCAAGGAGATCCACGCGAGCTCCGTGAAGGAGCTTGAGGACGGCCTCGCGCCGGAGCTCGTCGAGGAACTGGAGCGCCTGTCGCTGCCGTTCACCGAGGAGACCACGCCCAGTGACGCGGAACTGCGCATCGCGCAGGCCCAGTTGGTGGGCTGGCTGGAGGGGCTCTTCCACGGGATCCAGACGACGCTGTTCGCCCAGCAGATGGCCGCCCGGGCGCAGTTGGAGCAGATGCGCCGCGCGCTGCCGCCGGGCGTCGGGGGCGGCATGGACGACGAGGAGGGCGGCGTGGCGGGCCGCACCGGAGGCCCCTACCTGTAAGAGGTACACAGCCGAAGGGGCCCGGTACGCAGGACGCGTACCGGGCCCCTGGACTTCGTACGAGACGGCGGAGGCCGGAAGGTCAGGACGGGTTGCCCGACGAGATCGAGAACGTGATCTGCACGTCCTTGGGGTCGACGTCCGAGCCCGCCTTCGGGATCTGGCTCATGACGGTGTCCTCACCGTAGGTGTTCTCGTCGACCCGCTGCTTGGTGTAGTTCCACCCGGACGCCTGCAAGCAGGAAAGGACCGACCGCCAGTCCTTGTAGGTGAAGTCGGGCAGCTTGATCTTGTTCTCGTCGTTGTACGCGGTGTCCGGCTCCGTGCACTCGGTCTTCTCGACCGTGTTCGTGCGGTCCGGACCCCGGTGACCGGCCACGGGCTTCTTCGGCTCCTTGGCACCGCCGTCGTCATCGCCGCCGCCGTTCAGCGTGATCGCGGTGATCACGCCGCCGATGGCGATCAGGGCGACCACGATGGAGCCGATGACCACCGGCATGTTCCGCTTCCGGCCCCCCGGGCCGCCGGGCCCGCCGGTGGACGGCGACGCGGCGGCCGTCTGCGGCGAGATGTGGTACGGCGGCGGGGTCTGGGCCGCCTGCGGCGCCGGGACGTACGCGTTCGTGGGCGCCGGGGTCTGGTAGCCCTGCTGCGGGTAGCCGTACCCCGCCTGCGGGGCGGGGGCCGGGGTGGCGGGCCCGTAGGGACCCGGCTGGTACGGCGTCTGGACGCTGCCCGGGGTCTGCGGGTTCGCCGAGTCGACCGGCGGGAAGACGGCGGAGCCGACGCCCGCGCCGCTGGCGGTCTGGGCGCCGGGCACGATGCTGGGGGCCTGAGAAAGCGCGGCCTGGAAGGACTGGGCGACGCGCAGGCACTCGTCGCGCATGGCCTCGGCGGTCGGGAAACGCTCGTTCGGGTTCTTCTTGAGCGCGCGGGCGACCAGGGCGTCGACGGCCGGGGGCAGCGAGCGGTTGATGGAGGACGGGGCGACCGGCTCCTCCTGGACGTGCGCGTACGCGATGGCGAGCGGCGAGTCCGCCTCGAAGGGGAGGCGGCCGGTCACGAGCTGGAACAGCATGATGCCGACCGAGTACAGGTCGGAGCGGGCGTCGACGCCGCGGCCGAGGGCCTGCTCGGGGGAGAGGTACTGCGGGGTGCCGACGACCATGCCGGTCTGGGTCATCGAGGTGACGCCGGACTGCATGGCGCGGGCGATGCCGAAGTCCATGACCTTGACGACGTTCCGCTTCGTCATCATCACGTTGCCGGGCTTGATGTCGCGGTGGACCAGGCCCATCTCGTGGCTGATCTCCAGGGCCGCGAGCACATCCGCGGTGATCTTCAGCGCCTGGTCGGTGGGCATCGCGCCCTGCTGGCGGATCGCGGCGTCCAGGACGGAGCCGAGGGGCTTGCCCTCCACGTACTCCATGACGATGTACGGCATCGTGGCGCCGCCAAGATCGTCCTCGCCGGTGTCGAAGACCGACACGATGTTCGTGTGCGTGAGCTTGGCCACGGACTGGGCCTCGCGGCGGAAGCGCTCGCGGAAGGACTGCTCGCGGCCCAGCTCGGTGTGGAGTGTCTTGATCGCGACCTGCCGGTCGAGCACTGTGTCATAGGCGAGGTGCACCGAGGCCATGCCGCCCTCGCCGAGCAGATCGCGCAGCTGATAGCGGCCACCGGCCAGTGAACTGCCCGCGTACCGGCCCTGCGCGCCGTCCTGGCTCATGTCGTGCGTCCCCCATCGGCGCGGACGCGAGACGGCGCCGCGGCTGTGACTGTGGCTAAGGGTGCGACCGAAGACGTCATGGCGACGGTGATCGATCCGCGATTCCTGGCCAAGTCTGCCCGAGGGCAGTGACACGTCAAGCTCGGTGCCCGTTCCGTGACCGTACGCGCAAGAAGCGTCTCGGAAGCGTTACAAGTTTGCCCTACGGGGCCCGTGAAGGGTTTGATGGCCGGTCCGCGCCGGACCGGCATGTCACGCGAAGGCTGTAGCGTGGCACGGCGGAGTACCCCGTACCGCTCCCATCACGTATCCGGTACACGCTCTCCCCGAGCGGACCACGATCAGAACGACGGCGAGGACTGATGGCACAGACGCAGCGCGCTCAGGGCCCGTCCGACCCCGAGGCGACTGGCGGCGGCATGTCAGACGGGCCCGAGATGTGGGGGAACGGTGGACTTGTCGGAGACGGCAGGTATCGCCTGACCCACCGGCTCGGCCGGGGCGGCATGGCCGAGGTCTTCGCCGCCGAGGACGTGCGCCTCGGCCGCACGGTGGCGGTCAAGCTGCTGCGCTCGGACCTCGCCGAGGACCCGGTCTCCAAGGCCCGCTTCACGCGGGAGGCGCAGTCGGTGGCGGGCCTGAACCACCACGCGGTCGTCGGGGTCTACGACTCCGGTGAGGACTTCGTCGGCGGCAGCTCCGTCCCCTATATCGTGATGGAGCTCGTCGAGGGCCGCACCATCCGCGATCTGCTGATCAACGCCGAGGCCCCGGGGCCCGAGCAGGCGCTGATCATCGTGTCGGGCGTCCTGGAGGCGCTCGCCTACTCGCACCAGCACGGCATCGTGCACCGCGACATCAAGCCCGCGAACGTCTCCATCACCAACACCGGCGCGGTGAAGGTGATGGACTTCGGCATCGCGCGCGCCCTGCACGGCGCGTCCACGACGATGACGCAGACCGGCATGGTCATGGGCACGCCCCAGTACCTGTCGCCGGAGCAGGCGCTCGGCAAGGCCGTCGACCACCGGTCCGACCTGTACGCGACGGGCTGCCTGCTGTACGAACTGCTCGCGCTGCGGCCCCCGTTCACCGGCGAGACGCCGCTGTCCGTGGTCTACCAGCACGTGCAGGACACGCCCATCCCGCCGTCCGAGGTGTCGGACGCGGCGCCGCCGGAGCTGGACGGCCTCGTCATGCGGTCCCTCGCCAAGGACCCCGACGACCGCTTCCAGACCGCCGAGGAGATGCGGGGCCTGATCCAGTACGGGCTCCAGATGCTCGCCGAGCAGGGCAGCCACACCGGAACCTGGAACACCGGTCCGGTGGCCGCGGTGCACGGCCACGAGGGCGCGCACACCCCGGCGATGGGCGTCGCGGGCACCACCGCCATGCCGCACCCCGGTGACAGCGGCACCCAGCAGATCCCGAGCCCGATGCTGCGGCCGCCGGGCGGCGACGACGGCGGCTTCGACGGCGGTCACCGCGACGGCGGCGGCCGGGGCCGGGCCGGCAAGGTGTGGATCCTCGCGGTGCTCGCGGTGGTCGCCATCGCGGTCGGCGTCGCCTTCGCGCTGTCCGGGAACGGCGGCGACGGCAAGAAGGACGGCGGTCCTTCCAAGACGCCCTCGACGAAGCAGTCGCAGGAGAAGAAGCCGAGCAAGAGCGCGGACGACGACGAGACGCAGGACAGCAACACACAGCCCGGCGGCGACGGCACCGGCGGGCAGAACGACTATCCGCAGCAGTCGACCCGGCCCACGCACCAGCCGACCCAGCCGACGACGAAGCCGACGGAACCGACGAATCCGCCGACCGAGCCGACGGATCCGCCCACGGACCCCACGGACCCGCCGACCGATCCCACGGATCCGCCCACCGAGCCGTCCGACCCGGTCTCGCCGCCGGACGACGGCGGGAACGACGGTGGCGTGGAGGGCGGCGAGGGCTCCGAATCGGAGTGACCTCCGGCTCGGAGTGACCTCCGGCTCAGCCCACCGCGGGGGAGGCGCCGGCGACGGCGCTGTCCACCGCGGGGCTGAGCGTGTGGACCACTGCCTTCTGGGGCTCGATGCGCAGGTACACCGCGTCGTAGGGCTCGCCGTCCACATAACCCGGGGGCGGTCCGAAGCGGGCAAGGTCCGCGGCGCTGGGGCGCACGGCCTCGCAGAGGCCGACGAGCTGGACCGTCCACTGGCCCTCGGCGGCACCCGCCGTGCCCAGGTTGTCCGCTCCGTACGCGACGACGCTCCCGACGCACGCGTCGTGGTATCCGAAGCCCCGGTGCATGCGCAGCAGGACGTGCCCGTCGGTCACGAGGTGGCGGGCCGCCGCGAGGAAGGGCAGGGCGCGCATGCTGGTCGCGACCCGGCCGTAGGCGGTGCGCCGGAGCAGGGCGAAGGCGAGCTGCAGGTCGGAGTCGGAGGGCATGCCCCTACCGTGCGGCACGCGCGCGGGCGGGAGAAGAGCCGCCCGCCCCGTAAACAAGGGACGTAAGTCCCAAGGGCGCCGGACGGGCTGGAAGATCCAGCCCGTCCGGCGTTTGAGGACGAGGCGCGGAGCGCCGATACGGGGCCCGGGGCGGAGCCCCGGTTTCGGGCAGGGCCAGGGCGCGGCACAGCCCGCCAAGCGCTCAGCGAAGGCGCTCCGCCTGCATCCGCGCCACGTACGCCGCGGCCTGCGAGCGCCGCTCCATGCCCAGCTTGGACAGCAGGCTGGACACATAGTTCTTGATCGTCTTCTCGGCGAGGTGCAGCCGCTCGCCGATGACGCGGTTGGTGAGGCCCTCGCCGATCAGGTCCAGGATCTTGCGCTCCTGGTCGGTGAGGTTGGCCAGGCGGTCGTCGCCCTTGGCGTTGTTGCCGTCGCGAAGGCGCTCCAGGACGCGGGCCGTGGCCACCGGGTCGAGCAGGGACTTCCCGGCGGCGACGTCGCGCACGGCGGACAGGAGCTCATTGCCGCGGATGGCCTTCAGGACGTACCCGGAGGCGCCTGCCATGATCGCGTCGAAAAGGGCCTCGTCGTCCGCGAAGGACGTGAGCATCAGGCATTTGATGGAGTCGTCCTGCGAGCGGATCTCACGGCAGACCTCGACCCCGCTGCCATCGGGAAGGCGCACGTCGAGGACCGCGACATCCGGCCGCGTGGCCGGAATGCGCACCAGCGCGTCCGCCGCTGTCCCGGCCTCGCCGACGACCTCGATATCGGACTCCACGGAGAGCAGCTCGTGCACTCCACGCCGCACGACCTCGTGATCATCGAGCAGGAATACCGTGATTTTTCCTTCTTCGCGCACGGTGTAAGTGTCACACATCGAGTCTTCCCGTGCCCGGGGTGCCCGGGATAACGTGCCGGTGTTCCGGCACCCTGCCAGGCTGTGATCAGTGTCGTGACCAGGCCGTGTTTCCCCTCTTCTGGATTTACTTGGATTTCCTAGCGGCGTTTACTTGGAAATCCAAGCAAAATTGCAGGTCAGATGGGGTTTCACAGATTTGGGACACACTGGGTAACGTGCTTGGAGAAGGGCGCTCGCCGGGGCAACTGTCACGCCTAATCCCGGCTAGCCGCACCCACCCCGTGCGACGGGCTGGAATCGGGCGAGCCGTACTGGTCTCCCGGTGGACCCCGGGGGCCGGACCGACGGAGGAGCACACGTGACCGTGGAAAGCACCGCCGCGCGTACGCCGCGCCGCGCAGGCAGCGGCGCCAAGCGCGCAAGTGCGAGCGCGAAGAAGAGTGCGAGCGCCAGGACATCCAAGAAGGGCGCGGCTCAGAACCAGGAGCCCGAGCTCGTACAGCTGCTGACGCCCGAGGGTGAGCGGGTCGAGAACGCCGAGTACGACCGTTACGTCGCGGACATCACGCCCGAGGACCTCCGCGGCCTGTACCGGGACATGGTCATCACCCGGCGCTTCGACGCCGAGGCCGTCACGCTGCAGCGCCAGGGCGAGCTCGGCCTGTGGCCGTCGCTGCTCGGCCAGGAGGCCGCGCAGGTCGGCTCCGGCCGCGCCACCCGCGACGACGACTACGTCTTCCCCACCTACCGCGAGCACGGTGTGGCCTGGTGCCGGGGCGTCGACCCGACGCTGCTGCTCGGCATGTTCCGCGGGGTGAACAACGGGGGCTGGGACCCCAACTCCAACAACTTCCAGCTGTACACGATCGTCATCGGCTCGCAGACGCTGCACGCCACCGGCTACGCGATGGGCGTGGCCAAGGACGGCGCGGACAGCGCCGTGGTCGCGTACTTCGGCGACGGCGCCACCAGCCAGGGCGACGTGGCCGAGGCCTTCACCTTCTCCGCGGTCTACAACGCCCCCGTGGTGTTCTTCTGCCAGAACAACCAGTGGGCGATCTCCGAGCCCACCGAGAAGCAGAGCCGCGTGCCGCTGTACCAGCGCGCGCAGGGCTACGGCTTCCCCGGCGTCCGCGTCGACGGCAACGACGTGCTCGCCTCGCTCGCGGTCACCCGGTGGGCCCTGGAGCGGGCGCGCGCGGGCGAGGGCCCCTCGCTGGTCGAGGCGTTCACCTACCGCATGGGCGCGCACACCACCTCCGACGACCCGACGCGCTACCGGCGCGACGAGGAGCGCGAGGCCTGGGAGGCCAAGGACCCGATCCTGCGGCTGCGGACGTACCTGGAGGCCCAGGGTCACGCGGATGAGGGATTCTTCGCGGAACTCGACGCCGAGGCCGAGACGTTGGGCAAGCGGGTGCGCGAGGTGGTGCGGGCGATGCCGGACCCCGAGCCGATGTCGATCTTCGAGAACATCTACGCGGACGGGCACGCGCTCGTGGACGAGGAGCGGGCCCAGTTCGCCGCCTACCAGGCGTCGTTCGCGGACGCGCCCGTGGACGCCGTGAGCGGGGAGGGCAAGTAGTCATGGCCGTACAGAAGTTGCCGATCGCCAAGGCGATCAACGAATCCCTGCGGACGGCGCTCGAGGCCGACCCCAAGGTCGTCGTCATGGGTGAGGACGTCGGCAAGCTCGGCGGCGTCTTCCGCGTCACGGACGGCCTGCAGAAGGACTTCGGCGAGGACCGCGTCATCGACACCCCGCTCGCCGAGTCGGGCATCGTCGGCACGGCCATCGGCCTCGCCCTGCGCGGCTACCGCCCGGTGGTGGAGATCCAGTTCGACGGCTTCGTCTTCCCCGCGTACGACCAGATCGTCACGCAGCTGGCCAAGATGCACGCGCGGGCGCTCGGCAAGGTCAAGGTGCCGGTCGTCATCCGCATTCCGTACGGCGGTGGCATCGGCGCCGTCGAGCACCACAGCGAGTCCCCGGAGGCGCTGTTCGCGCACGTCGCGGGCCTGAAGGTGGTCTCCCCCTCGAACTCCTCCGACGCGTACTGGATGCTCCAGCAGGCCATCCAGAGCGACGACCCGGTGATCTACTTCGAGCCCAAGCGGCGCTACTGGGAGAAGGGCGAGGTCAACACCGACGCCATCCCCCAGCCCCTGCACAAGGCCCACGTGGCCCGCGAGGGCACGGACGCCACGCTCGTGGCGTACGGCCCGATGGTGCGCACCTGCCTGGAGGCCGCCGCCGCGGCGGCCGAGGAGGGCAAGTCCCTGGAGGTCGTCGACCTGCGCACGGTCTCGCCGATCGACTTCGACACGGTGCAGGCCTCGGTGGAGAAGACGGGCCGCCTCGTCGTCGTGCACGAGGCGCCGGTGTTCTTCGGCGCGGGCGCGGAGATCGCCGCCCGCATCCAGGAGCGCTGTTTCTACCACCTGGAGGCGCCGGTGCTGCGCGTCGGCGGCTTCCACTCCCCGTATCCGCCGGCGCGAGTGGAAGAGGACTACCTGCCGGGCCTCGACCGGGTGCTCGACGCCGTCGACCGCTCGCTGGCGTACTGAGGGAAGAGGATCGTGACGACAATGACTGACACCACGTCGGCCGTCCGCGAGTTCAAGATGCCCGACGTGGGCGAGGGACTCACCGAGGCGGAGATCCTCAAGTGGTACGTGGCGCCGGGTGACACCGTCACCGACGGCCAGGTCGTGTGCGAGGTCGAGACCGCCAAGGCGGCCGTCGAACTCCCGATCCCCTTCGACGGGACGGTGGCGGAGCTCCGGTTCGCCGAGGGCACGACCGTCGACGTCGGCCAGGTGATCATCACCGTGGCCGTCGGCGGCGCCGCCCCGGCGCCCGCGGCCGCCGCGCCCGCGCCCGCCGCCGAGCCGGAGCCGGAGGCCCCCAAGGGCCGCCAGCCGGTCCTCGTCGGGTACGGGGTCGCCGAGTCCTCCACCAAGCGGCGCGCCCGCAAGCCCGTCCCCGGCCAGGCGGAGCAGCCGCCGTCGGCGGCGTACGCGGCGGCGGTGCAGGCCGAGCTGAACGGCCACAGCACGCCCGTGGCCCCGGAAGCCCCGGCTCCGGCCACGACGGCCGCGTCGGTGGCGACGGGCACGCGCCCCCTGGCCAAGCCGCCGGTCCGCAAGCTCGCCAAGGACCTCGGCGTCGACCTGACGGCCGTCACCCCCTCCGGGCCCGACGGCATCATCACCCGCGAGGACGTGCACGCGGCCGCCGCCCCGGCGCCCGCGCCCGCGGCCCCGCGCGACACCCCGGCCGCCGCGCCCGCCGTGGCCCCGGCGCCGGTGGCGGGCGGCGACGCCCGCGAGACCCGCATCCCGGTCAAGGGCGTCCGCAAGGCCACCGCGCAGGCGATGGTCGGCTCGGCGTTCACGGCGCCGCACGTCACGGAGTTCGTGACGGTGGACGTGACGCGCACGATGAAGCTGGTCGAGGAGCTGAAGCAGGACCGGGCCTACGAGGGCCTGCGGGTGAACCCGCTCCTTCTGATCTCCAAGGCGCTCCTGGTGGCGATCCGCCGCAACCCGGACGTCAACGCCGCCTGGGACGAGGCGAACCAGGAGATCGTCCAGAAGCACTATGTGAACCTGGGCATCGCCGCGGCGACCCCGCGCGGTCTGATCGTGCCGAACATCAAGGACGCGCACGCCAAGACCCTGCCCGAGCTGGCCGCCTCCCTGGGCGATCTGGTGACCACGGCCCGTGAGGGCAAGACGTCCCCCGGCGCCATGCAGGGCGGCACGGTCACGATCACGAACATCGGTGTCTTCGGCATCGACACGGGCACGCCGATCCTGAACCCCGGCGAGTCCGCGATCCTCGCGGTCGGCGCGATCAAGCTCCAGCCGTGGGTCCACAAGGGCAAGGTGAAGCCGCGTCAGGTCACGACGCTCGCGCTGTCCTTCGACCACCGCCTGGTGGACGGGGAGCTGGGCTCGAAGGTCCTCGGTGACGTGGCGGCGATCCTGGAGCAGCCCAAGCGGCTGATGACCTGGTCGTAGCCGGTAGGTAGGCGTACGGAAAGGGGGCCCGCCGCGGTGTGCGGCGGGCCCCCTTTCAGGTGCGCCTTTCAGGTGCACCTTCGGGTACGTCTTCGGGTACGTCTCCCCGCGCGTTACGCGACGCGGAAGCCGTAGTCCATGATCTTCTTGGCGTCCTTGTAGCGGCCGGACTTGGTCGGCGCCGTCAGGACGGTGCCGACGACCGTCTTGCCGTTGCGGGTCGCGGCGAAGACCAGGTTGTACTTGGCCTGGGCGCCGGAGCCGGTCTTCACACCGATGGCGCCGCGGTAGGAGCCGAGGAGCTGGTTGGTGTTGCCCCAGGTGGGCATCCCGCGGGTGCCGCCGTTGGGCATCGTCGGCTTCGCCTTGAAGCCCCTGGTCTTCACGACGGTGCGGAACGTCGAGTTCTTCATCGCCTTGACCGTCAGCTTGGTGAGGTCGCGCGGCGACGAGTAGTTGGCGCCATTGCTTATGCCGTCGAACGAGTCGAAGTGCGTGTTGCGCAGGCCGAGGTCGCGCGCGGTCTTGTTCATCTTGCCGATGAACGACTTCACGCGGGCCGCGCGCGAGGAGCCCTTGCCGTAGGTGTCGGCGAGGGCGTAGGCGGCGTCGCAGCCGGAGGGCAGCATCAGGCCGTACAGCAGCTCGCGGACCGTGGCCTTGTCGCCGACGATGAGGCCCTTGGCCGAGGAGGCGCCGTTGCGGACGATGTAGTCGCTGTACGCCTTCTGGTACTTGACCTTGCGGCTCAGGTTCAGATTGGGCTGGTTGAGGACCGTGAGGGCGGTCGCGATCTTGGTGGTGGACCCCGTCTTGAGGCGCGAGTCCGCGCTCTTGGTGAACAGCGTCTTGCCCGTCGCGCTGTTCATCAGGAAGCCGCCCTTCGCCGAGATCGACGGCTTGGGCGGCGCGGCGGCGTGCGCGGGGGCGGTGATGACCGTCGTCGTCAGGACGGCTCCGGCCGTGACGGCGGCGGCCGCCGTCGCTCGGCGCATGCCTGTTGTCCGGATTCTCAAGGTAGACGCTCCATATATCCCTGATACGTAAGTTGGGCGGCTCACGCCCCAAATCCCCCCGAATTACAGACGACATGAGGGAGCCGCCACGCACAAGACTCGCGAGCGGGCCCGAAGGATGCACGGACGACGGAAAAAGTGACCTGAAAGTTGTCACATGCCGCGGACTGTGCGAGAGCTCTGTCCGGATCGAGCGCTGTCCGGATCGTGGACCGAAGATCCCGTGCATACATGTTGTATCTATGCTGTGCGCATGCCTACGGCCCCCACGTCCCCCTCCCCCACGGCCCTCACCCCTCCCCCTGCCACCGCCAGCCCCACCAGTACGGGCAGTCCCGCCGCTCCCGCCAAACAGCCCCCCGCCGCCGAGCGCGTCTACGCGCACGTCAAGCAGAGCGTCCTTGAGCGCCGCTACGAGGGCGGCATCCTGCTGACCGAGGGCGAGCTCGCCGAAGCCGTGGGGGTCTCCCGCACCCCCGTGCGCGAGGCGCTGCTCAAGCTGGAGGTCGAGGGGTTGCTCCGGCTCTACCCGAAGAAGGGCGCGCTCGTCCTGCCGGTCTCCGCGCAGGAGATCGCGGACGTCGTCGAGACCCGGCTCCTGGTGGAGACCCACTCGGTGCGCAAGGCGGTGCCCGCGCCGCCCGGACTGCTCGACCGGCTCGCGGAGCTCCTGGAGAAGCAGCGGGAGCAGGCCGCCGCGGGCGACCTGACCGGGGCGGCCGGCACCGACCGCTGCTTCCACGCCACGATCGTCCGCAGCGGCGGCAACGAGATCCTGTCGCGCCTGTACGACCAGCTGCGCGACCGCCAGCTGCGGATGGGCGTCGCCGTGATGCACTCCCACCCCGACCGCGTCGCCAAGACGCTCGCCGAGCACGAGGAGATCCTGGCCGCGCTGCGGGCGAAGGACGCGGACGCGGCGGTCGCGGTCGTCACCCGGCACGTGGGCTGGTTCAAGGACCTCGCCCGAGGGGCCACGCGATGACCGCCTGCGCACGCCTGCCCGGAGATCCACCGGGCGGCAGGCGGGCCGTCCTGGTCTGGTCCGTCGGGGTCGCCGTCTACTTCGTCGCCGTCACCTTCCGCACCTCGCTCGGTGTCGCGGGCCTGGACGCGGCCGACCGCTTCCACGTCAACGCCTCGGCCCTGTCCACGTTCTCGATCCTCCAGCTGCTCGTGTACGCGGGCATGCAGATACCCGTCGGCCTGATGGTCGACCGGCTCGGCACGAAGAAGGTGCTCGCGCTCGGCGCGGTCCTGTTCACCCTCGGCCAGCTCGGCTTCGCCCTGGCCCCCTCGTACGGCACGGCGCTCGCGGCCCGCGCGCTGCTCGGCTGCGGCGACGCGATGACGTTCATCAGCGTGCTGCGGCTCGGCACCCGCTGGTTCCCGGCCCGGCGCGGCCCCCTGGTGGCCCAGCTCGCGGGGCTCGTGGGCATGGCGGGCAACCTCGTGTCCACGCTGGTCCTGGCCCGGCTCCTGCACGACGTCGGCTGGACCACGGCGTTCGCGGGCAGCGCCCTCGCCGGAGTCGTCGTCCTCATCCTCATGGCGCTGTTCCTCAAGGACCACCCGGAGGGCCACGAACCGCCCGCGCCGCCCGCCCGCGCCGAGGCCGGCCGCGGCTACGTACGGCACCAGATCGCCCGCTCCTGGCGGGAGCCCGGCACCCGGCTCGGCCTGTGGGTGCACTTCACGACGCAGTTCCCCGCGATGGTGTTCCTGCTCCTGTGGGGCCTGCCCTTCCTGGTCGAGGCCCAGGGCCTCAGCCGGGGCACCGCGGGCGACCTGCTGACCCTGATCGTCCTGTCCAACATGACGATCGGCCTGGTGTACGGCCAGGTCGTGGCCCGGCACCACGCGGCGCGCCTGCCCCTCGCGCTCTCCACGGTGGGCGCGACGGCGCTCGTGTGGGGCGCGACCCTCGCCTACCCCGCCGAGCACGCGCCGATGTGGCTGCTCGTGGTGTTGTGCCTGGTCCTCGGGGCGTGCGGGCCCGCGTCGATGATCGGCTTCGACTTCGCGCGCCCCGCGAACCCGCCGGAGCGGCAGGGCACGGCGTCGGGCATCACCAACATGGGCGGCTTCATCGCGTCCATGACCACGCTGCTCGCGATCGGCGTGCTGCTCGACGCCACGGGCGACGACTACCGGATCGCGTTCTCCGCGGTCTTCGTCCTGCAGGCGCTCGGCGTGAGCCAGGTCCTGCGGCTGCGCGGGCGGGCGGCGCGCCGGGAGCGGGAGCGCCTGGTGGCGAGCCGGGTGGAGACGGTGCACGTGCCCGCCGCGTGACGGGCCGGGGAGGGGGCCAGGCGGGGGGCCGGGGAGGGGGCCGCCCCCTCCCCTTCGACCGGCCGCGGGGGCGGCGCGACCGGTCTCACGGGGTGACCGCGAAGTCCTCCAGGATCGCGTCGCCGAGGTCCAGGTCGCCCTCGACCTTCACCCGGTCCCTGACCGCCGCGTACGTCACGCGCCCGCAGGCGAGGCGGGAGTACGTCTCCCAGTCCGTCCCGATGGTGACGAGCGGGCCGAGCGAGGGCGTGTTGTCGACGGTGCCCCGGCCCTCGGCGTCCACGCGCACGGTGCGCAGGAAGTCGACGGGCCCGCTCACGTCCAGGACGATCGCGGAGTTCGCGGGCGCGCCCGCCTTCTTGGCGACGACCTTGGGCAGCCCGAGGAGCATCAGATCGCGGGCGACGTACGCGCCGGGGGAGTCGAGGTTGCCGGGCTTGCGCAGCGTCACCCGCAGGTCCTGCTCGTGCACCCACACGTCGAACGCGCGCAGCCGCATGGCGAGTTCCAGGGTCTGCTCGGTGCTGAGCGGGCCGCGCACCAGCGTCTCGGGGGAGCGCGACTCGTTGCGCAGCTGACGGTTGCGGCGGATGATCGTGTACTCGAGCTCGGAGGTCATCTCCGGGGCCGTGTGGTGGCGGCGGACGTCGACCTGCATCTCCATGTACCGCTGGCCCTCGGTCTGTACGTGGTACAGATCGCGCGGCAGCGTGTGGATCGGGCGCGGATCGCCCAGCATCTCGCAGTCGAGACCGATGACGTGGGAGACGATGTCCCGGACGGACCAGCCCGGGCACGGCGTTGGCTGGTTCCACTCGCCCTCGGGGAGCGGCGACACCAGCTCGGATATCGCTTCCACGGCGTGCGCCCAGGCATCGGCGTAGGTTTGCAGGCTGGGATGGAGACTCACGGGACCCCTCGGCGGTCGTACGCGGGCGGTGGGTGTCTTGGGGGCTTAAGTTACGCTGCCCGTGGGCACCCCGGCAGTGCTTTCGTGTGACGATCGTAGGCCTAGTTGACGGTTCGAATGCCAGGACGGTGGTACTGTGCGCGCTTCTCTCCTTCAGATCGCCGTAGACGATGACGAATCAGTCAATTCCCGCCGACAGCGCGTCTCTTCGCTGATCCGCGAGGTCGCCGAGCGGGACGGACCGGACCTGGTCGTCCTGCCCGAGCTGTGGACGACGGGCGCGTTCGGGTACGAGGCGTTCGCCACGGAGGCCGAACCGCTGCGGGGGCCCACGTTCGAGACGATGGCCAAGGCCGCGAGCGACGCGGGCGTCTGGCTGCACGCCGGGTCGATCCCCGAGCGCGCGCCCGCGGCGGGCGGCTCCGCCGGGGGCGAGGGCGCCCTCTACAACACCTCCCTGGTCTTCTCCCCCTCCGGCGAGCTCGCCGCCTCCTACCGCAAGATCCACCGCTTCGGCTTCGACCAGGGCGAGGCCGTGCTGATGGGCGCGGGCGACGAACTGGTCACGGTCCGGGCCCCGGAGGCCGTCCTCGGCCTCGCCACCTGCTACGACCTGCGCTTCCCCGAGCTCTTCCGGGGGCTCGTGGACGCGGGCGCCGAGGCCTTCGTGGTGGCCGCGGGCTGGCCCGCCCGGCGGCGCGCGCACTGGTCGCTGTTCGCGCGGGCGCGGGCCGTCGAGGACCAGGCGTACGTCCTGGCCTGCGGCACCGCCGGGACGCACGGCGGGGTGGAGCAGGCAGGCGCCAGCGTCGTCGTCGACCCGTGGGGCGAGGTTCTGGGGGAGGCGAGCGGCACCGCCGAGGAGGTGCTCACCGTGGATCTGGACCTGGCGAAGGTCGCCGAGACGCGGGAGCAGTTCCCGGCGCTGAAGGACCGGCTCCTGGGCGTGGCGAAGCCTCGCCGCTGATCCGGCGCCGTCAGTCTTCGCCCCGCTCCTTCTCCGCGAGGCGGATCACGCACACCGTGACGGCCACGAGCAGCGCCGGATCAGCGTCGTCACGGGTGATGTGGAGACCGTAGGTGTCCCGCACGCTGAACCAGCGGCGCGAGATGTCCGCGAGCAGCTCACCCTCGTACTCGATGGCGAACTCGCGGTCCAGGATCTTGCCGCTGACGTCGAGCTCTGTGCTGCCGTCGGCCAGCTCCACCCGGTAGTGGTTGCGAAGGAGCGAGAGCCGTTTGCGCTTGACCCTGGCCAGCGGCTCGCCCTCGCGCTCGATCACCATCGTGTCGCGCAGGGCGAGCATCTTGGCGTGGATGTCGATGAGCACGCGCCCCTGCGGGTCCTTCAGCTCGAAGGTCTCCCGCAGGCGCATGGCCTTGCCGTCGACGAGGAAGACCTTGCGGCCCTGGTCGTCCTCGATCCAGTAGTCGTCGCCGATGCCGAACAGCCGGTCCCGTACGAGAAGTCTCATGCCGCCATGAGTACCCGCGAACGGGATGTTTCCCCCGTTGGGTTCCGCTCGTGGGTTCCGCTCGTGGGTTCCGCCCGTGGTGCCTGCCCTCCCGAGGGGCAGGCGTCGGGGGTCAGCCTTCGAGGAACGCCCGCAGGGCGTCCGCCAGCATGGGCGGGTCGTCGACGCCGCACAGCTCGCGCACGCTGTGCATGGACAGGATCGCGACGCCGATGTCGACGGTCTTGATGCCGTGCCGCGCCGCCGTGATCGGGCCGATCGTCGTGCCGCACGGCATCGCGTTGTTCGAGACGAAGGACTGGAACGGCACGCCCGCCTTCTCGCAGGCGGCGGCGAACACGGCGCGGCCGCCGCCGTCGGTGGCGTAGCGGTTGTTGACGTTCACCTTCAGGATCGGGCCGCCGTTGGCGCGCGGGTGGTGCGTCGGGTCGTGCCGCTCGGCGTAGTTGGGGTGCACGGCGTGGCCGGTGTCCGACGACAGGCACACCGTGCCCGCGAAGGCCCGCGCCTTGTCCTCGTAGCCGCCGCCGCGCGCGAACACCGTGCGCTCCAGGACGCCGCCGAGCAGCGGGCCGTCGGCCCCGGTGTCGGACTGCGAGCCGTTCTCCTCGTGGTCGAAGGCGGCGAGCACCGGGATGTACGGCAGCTCGCCCGCCTCCGGCGCGGTGGCGACGGCGGCGAGCGCGGCCGTCGCGGCGTGCACGGACAGCAGGTTGTCCATGCGCGGCCCCGCGAGCAGCTCGCGGTCGCGGCCCAGGTAGGCGGGCGGCTCCACGGAGTGGGTCATCAGGTCCCAGCCCGTCACCTCGCCGGGGGCGACGCCGCTCTCCTCCTCCAGGAAGCGGATCAGATCGCCCTCGCGGACGTCGTCGCCGAGGCCCCAGATGGGCTGCATGTGCTTCTGCTTGTCGAGCTTGAGGCCGTCGGTGAGCACCGAACGGTCCATGTGAATGGCCAGTTGGGGCACGCGGAGCAGCGGGCGGTCGATGTTGACCAGACGGGTCGTGCCGTCCCGCAGGGTGAGACGGCCCGCGAGGCCGAGGTCGCGGTCCAGCCAGGAGTTGAGCAGCGGCCCGCCGTAGATCTCCACGGCCACCTGGCGCCAGCCGTGCGCGCCCGCGTCCGGCAGCGGCTTCACGCGCAGGTTCGGGGAGTCGGTGTGGGCGCCCACGATCCGGAAGGGGGTGTGTGCGGGGGCGCCCTCCGGGACGTACCAGGCGATGATCGCGCCGCCCCGCAGCACGTACTTGCCGCCGCTGGCGGAGTCCCAGGCATCGGTCTCCTCGACTTGCCGGAAGCCGGCCTTCTCCAGCCGTTCGGCGGCGCTCGCCACGGCGTGGTACGGCGACGGGCTGGCCGCGAGGAAGGACATCAGGTCGTCGGTGTGACCGCGATCGAAGCGTGTGCGCATGGCGCTCAGCCTAACCAGGAGGGTGTGGCCCGTGCCTTGTGCCTGTTGGCCTGGGTGCCTTTGCCCTGGCGGGGGTTGCGTGCCCTGCGGTGGCCGTTGGGCGGGTGCCACGCCCACCCGCCCGCCCGTGCGGCCCCGGTGCCAGGTGGGCGCCTCTCGCCGTTGGCGGCCGCCCGTCGGTGGGTGGACCGCCCTTTCCCACCCGCCCGCCCGTGCGGGCCTGGTGCCAGGTGGGCGCTCCACGTGGGGGTTGTTCGCCGTTGGCGGCCGCCCGTCGGTGGGTGGACTGCCTTTCCCACCCGCCCGCCCGTGCGGGTTTGGTGTTCGGTGGGCGGTTCTTGTGGGGGTTGCTCGGTGTCGGCGGGTGCTGGGTGCGGGTGGGTGGGTGGGGAGGCCCGGCGCGGAGCGGCGGGCTGTGGGGGCGGAAAGGGGCGGCTCGCCTCCCTCGGCGAGGGGAAGGGCTGCGGTGGCGAGGGGGCCAGACCGGCCCGTGTGCCCCGGAGGTGGGGGAAGCGGGTTGTGGGGGGTGGATGGGGGTGGCCTGTCTGGCCTGGGGTGGGCGAAGCGGGCTGTGGGGGCGGTAAGGGGTGGCCCGTCTGTGCCGGGGTGGGGGGAAGCAGGCGGTGGGGTGGATGGGGGCGGCCCGTCTGTCTCGGGGTGCGAGCGGAGGGCGTGGGGTGGGAGGGGGCGGCCCGCTTCCCCGGGGTAGGCGAAGCGGGCCGCGGGCATGGAAGGGGGCGGCCCGCCTCCCCGGGGTGGGGGAAGCGGGCGTGGGGTGGGAGGGGCGGCCTGCCTCCCCGGGGTAGGCGAAGCGGGCCGCGGGCATGGAAGGGGGCGGCCCGCCTCCCCGAGGTGGGGGAAGCGGGCCGGTGGGGTGGAGGGAGGGTTAGAACGCGGCCTCGTCCAGGGTCATCAGGTCGAGGGAGACGCCCTCGGAGAGGGTGCGCTGGGTGGCCACGCCCGGCAGGACGTTCGCCGCGAAGAACTTCGCCGCCGCGATCTTGCCCTGGTAGAAGGGCACGTCCTTCGCGGAGGCGGTCTCCAGGCGCTCCGCGGCCACCGCGGCGCCCCGCAGGAGCAGATAGCCGACGACGACGTCACCGGAGGCCATGAGCAGGCGGGTGGTGTTGAGGCCGACCTTGTAGATGGACTTGACGTCCTTCTCCGTGGCCGCGAGGTCGGTGAGCATGACGCCGACCATGGCCTCCAGCTCCACGGCGGCCTTGGCCAGCTCCTCGCGGGCCCCGGCGAGCTCCTCGCCGCCCGTGCCGACGGCGAGGAACTTCTTGATGTCCTCGGCGAGGCCGTTCAGCGCGGCACCCTGGTTGCGGACGATCTTCCGGAAGAAGAAGTCCTGGCCCTGGATGGCCGTCGTGCCCTCGTAGAGGGTGTCGATCTTGGCGTCGCGGATGTACTGCTCGATCGGGTATTCCTGCAGGTAGCCCGAGCCGCCGAAGGTCTGGAGGGACTGGGCCAGCTGTTCGTAGGCCTTCTCCGAGCCATAGCCCTTGACGATGGGCAGGAGCAGGTCGTTGAGGGCGTGCAGGGCGCTCGCGTCCTCGCCCTCCGCCTCCTTGACCGCGATCTCGTCCTGGACGGCGGCGGTGTGCAGGACCAGGGCGCGCATGCCCTCCGCGTACGCCTTCTGCGTCATCAGGGAGCGGCGCACGTCCGGGTGGTGGGTGATCGTCACCTTGGGCGCGGCCTTGTCCATGAACTGGGCGAGGTCGGGGCCCTGGACGCGCTCCTTGGCGTACTCCAGGGCGTTCAGGTAGCCCGTGGAGAGGGTGGAGATCGCCTTCGTGCCGACCATCATGCGGGCGAACTCGATGATGCGGAACATCTGGCGGATGCCGTCGTGCTTGTCGCCGATCAGCCAGCCCTTGGCGGGGTGGTTGTCGCCGAACGTCATCTCGCAGGTGTTGGAGGCCTTGAGGCCCATCTTGTGCTCGACGTTGGTCGCGTACACGCCGTTGCGCGCGCCAAGGCCGCCGGTCTCGAAGTCGAACTCGAACTTCGGGACGAGGAAAAGGGACAGGCCCTTGGTGCCGGGGCCCGCGCCTTCGGGGCGGGCGAGGACGTAGTGGAGGATGTTCTCCGACATGTCGTGCTCGCCGGACGTGATGAAGCGCTTCACGCCCTCGATGTGCCAGGAGCCGTCGTCCTGCGGCACGGCCTTGGTGCGGCCCGCGCCCACGTCCGATCCCGCGTCCGGCTCGGTGAGGACCATCGTCGAGCCCCACTGCTTCTCGACGGCGATCTCGGCGATCTTCTTCTGGACGTCGTTGCCCTCCTCGAAGAGGATGCCGGCGAACGCCGGGCCCGAGGAGTACATCCAGACGGCCGGGTTGGCGCCGAGCAGGAGCTCCGCGTACGCCCAGATCAGGGAGCGGGGCGAGGTGGTGCCGCCGATCTCCTCGGGCAGGCCGAGGCGCCAGTACTCGGAGTCCATGAAGGCCTGGTAGCTCTTCTTGAAGGAGGCCGGGACGGGCGCGGTGTTGGTCTCCGGGTCGAACACCGGCGGGTTGCGGTCGGCGTCCTCGAAGGACTCCGCCAGCTCGTTCTCCGCGAGGCGGGCGAGCTCGCTGAGGATGCTCTTGGCGGTCTCGACGTCCATCTCCGCGAACGGGCCGGTGCCGTACAGCTTGTCGCGGCCGAGGACCTCGAAGAGGTTGAACTCGATGTCGCGGAGATTCGACTTGTAGTGCCCCATGGCGACGGCTCCGTAGTGGCTTGGGAGGCGGGGACCTCGTAGGCGTACCAGTAAGTAGCTTGTGGTCTTAAATGATGCTACCCGTCGGTAATAAGAGGCAACCCCTGAGCGCCCAAGTGTGAGCTGGGTCTACTTCCCCGGGGTGGGCCGCGCCCCGGGCTCCGCGAGGAAGGCGGATATCAGCCGCTGCCAGGCCGTGGGGTTCTCGGCGAAGGGCAGATGGCCCGTCCCCAGGCGCTCCGTGCGGGCGCCCGCGATGCCCGCGGCGACCTCGCGCTGGAGCCCCGGCGGGATCAGCTGGTCCTCGGTCGTCTCGATCACCAGCGTCGGCGCCGTGACGCGCGCCAGATCCGCCCGGACATCGGCCCTGGCGACCAGGTCCACATGCTCCTGGGTGCCCTCGGGGACCGTCTGTGCCGTCCCCCGCACCGCCGCCTCCAGGTCCGCGGCGGACAGGGACTCCAGGGCCGCGGGGCTGAGCGCGAGCGGGAGCAGGAAGCGGGCCAGGGTGTCCCGGTCACGGGACGCGGCCAGCTGGCGCCAGACCTCGGCCGCGAGCCGTGTGCGGTGGTCCGCCCGGGCGAAGGGGGCCGTCAGGACCAGGGCCGTCACCCGCTCCGGGTGGAGCGCGGCCAGGCGCACCGCCACGGCCGTACCCAGCGAATACCCGGAGAGCGCGAAGGTCTCCAGGCCTTCGGCGTCCGCCGCGGCGATCAGCTCGTCCGCGAGCGCGTCCAGCGTGAGCGGGGCCTGGGCGCGGGGTGTCGCGCCCGTGCCCGGATAGTCCACGCCCACGACGCGGTGGGTCGCCGTCAACTCGCCCATGACCGGGCCGTAGTTGGCCGCCACGGAGCCGCCCGCCCCGTGGGCGAGCAGCAGTCCGGGGCCGGTGCCCGCCGCCGTGCGCGCGAACGGGGCGGCCGTGGCGGCCGGAGCGGGCCGCGTGGATGCGGGCGAGGCGGCGGAATCCGCTGCTGAGGCCGGTGCGTGCGGGTGTGCGGGCATGGGAGGTCCCCCCTGGGTCCAGGCGGCCACAGCCATCTGTAGCCGCCACTACAGAAAACGTAGCCGAGCCCGCCGGTAATTGTCTATCGCTCGTTAGAGAAAGTTTCCCGCTGACGCCCCCGGCGGCGTCGGTACGCTGTGGGCATGTACGGCTACGACCAGCACGCCGGTGCCGGCCAGGGCTACGCCCCGCCGCAGCAGCCGCAGCAGCACGCGCAGCAGATGCCCGGTGGTTACGGCCAGCAGCCCCCGCTGTACCCCGAGCCCTCGCCGCCCTCCCTCGCGGACGCGGTGCGCGCGTTCACGACCGGCTCGATGTCCGCCGAGGACTTCCAGCAGATCTTCGCGACCTCGAAGGTCTACTGCCCGCGCGGCGACAACCCGGGCTTCCTCGCGCTGCACAACACCCAGCAGCCGGTCATCCCGATGTTCACCTCGCTCAAGGAGCTGCGCCGGTACGCGGGCAAGGACTCCAAGTACTTCGTCATCACCGGCGCCGAGGTGATCGACCTGCTGCCCACCGGCTACGGCTTCGTCCTGGACATGGAGGGCGAGCACCGCATGGTCTTCGACGCGAAGGCCGTCGAGCAGATGGTGGACTTCGCCATGCGCCGCATGTACGGCTGACGGCCCGCGGCGGGTGCGGCTGATGGTCCGCGGGTACGGCTGACCCCCCGGCGCCCTCCGCGCACGCCCCCCTTCCTCCACGCAGGCCCGCGTTCTCCACGCGGGCCTGTGTCGTTCCCGCATGCCCGCGCTCCCTGACCGACGGCCGCGCGGCGGTGACGCGTGGGGGCGGTGCGCGAGGGGTGGGGTTCCGGCCACGGGATGTTCGGCGGGGCGGTCGGGGGGAATGCCGACGGGCTGTGCCGCGTTCTGAGTGGCAGAAAGTTCTACGTTCAACTAATCTGAGTGTACGAGGAGGTCCGAAGATGCCTGCAGTGACCGTTGAGAACCCGCTGACCCTGCCCCGCGTGACCGTGCCCGCCGACGCGGCGGCCCGGCCGGTGCTCGCCGTGACGACCGCGCCGAGCGGCTTCGAGGGCGAGGGGTTCCCGGTGCGCCGGGCCTTCGCGGGGATCAACTACAAGTACCTGGACCCGTTCATCATGATGGACCAGATGGGCGAGGTGGAGTACGCGGCCGGAGAGCCCAAGGGCACGCCCTGGCACCCCCACCGCGGCTTCGAGACCGTGACGTACCTGATCGACGGAACCTTCGTCCACCAGGACTCCAACGGCGGTGGCGGCACCATCAAGAACGGTGACACCCAGTGGATGACGGCGGGCTCAGGCCTGCTGCACATCGAGGCGCCGCCGGAGTCGCTCGTGCTGTCCGGCGGGCTCTTCCACGGGCTCCAGCTGTGGGTGAACCTGCCCGCCAAGGACAAGATGATGGACCCCCGCTACCAGGACATCCGCGGCGGCCAGGTGCGGCTGCTCACCTCGCCGGACGGCGGCGCGCTGCTGCGGGTCATCGCCGGGGAGCTCGACGGGCACGAGGGGCCCGGGATCACCCACACGCCGATCACCATGATCCACGCGACGGTGCGCCCGGGGGCCGAGGTCACGCTCCCGTGGCGGGAGGACTTCAACGGGCTCGCGTACGTGCTCGCCGGGCGCGGCACCGTGGGCGCCGAGCGGCGGCCCGTCCAGCTGGGGCAGACCGCGGTGTTCGGGGCCGGCGGGTCCCTCACCGTCCGGGCGGACGAGAAGCAGGACGCCCACACCCCGGACCTGGAGGTCGTCCTGCTCGGCGGGCTGCCGATCCGGGAGCCGATGGCGCACTACGGGCCGTTCGTGATGAACACCCGCGCCGAGCTGCAGCAGGCGTTCGAGGACTTCCAGAAGGGGCTGCTCGGGTCCGTCCCGGCGGTGCACGGGATGTCCCAGAGCGGCGTGTGAGCCCACGGGGTGGCGTGCCCCGCCCGCTGAGCGGGGCGCGCCACCCCTCGCCGTGCCGCGCCCGGCAGGGGCGCTCGCCGTACCGCGCCCGGCACGGCCACGCCGCCGAACGGCCACGCCACCCCGCGCGGCACCCCCGGTGACGGGGCGTCATCCGATTGGCCGTCCGCCCGCGACAGCCCACCACGGCCGTGCTCCGCTGGAGGCGTGCGACTGCTTCCCGAACCCGTACGCCGGCTCGCCGCCTGGTGTGCCGTCGTCCTGCTCGTCGCCGGGGTGGCCTGGGTCGGGATCCGGCTGTGCGTGGAGTTCAAGACGGCCGTGACGCCCGTGCTCCTGGCGCTGCTCGGCACGGCCCTGCTCGGGCCGATGTACCGGCGCCTCGTCAAGGCCGGGGTCCACCGGTCGGTGGCCGCGGGGCTGACCTGCGCGGCCGTGCTCGCCGTGGTCGGCGGCGCGGTGTACATCGTGGTCGCCGCGCTCATCGACACCGGCGACCAGATCATCGCCTCGCTCAGGGACGCGGCGCGGTCGCTCGCCGACCACTTCGGCGCGGCCGGTACGTCCCTGGACGACCTGGCGGCCAACTCCAAGGACCTCCTGGGCAAGTTCGGCGGGACGGCGGCCTCCGGGGTCGTCAGCGGGCTGAGCGTGGTGGGCGAGATGATCGCCACCGCCGTGCTCGCGCTGCTCCTCGTGTTCTTCTTCCTGCGGGACTCCCACAAGACGGCGGACGCGCTGCGCTCGCTGGTGCCCGCGCACTCCGGGGACACCGTCGAGGCGATGGCCCGGCGGGCCTTCGGGGCCGTCGAGGGGTTCATGCGCGGCACCACGTTCATCGCGCTCATCGACGCCGTGTGCATCACCGTCGGGCTGCTGGTCCTGCGCGTCCCGGGCGCCCTGGGGCTCGGCGCGCTGGTCTTCGTGGGCGCCTACATCCCGTACCTGGGAGCGTTCCTGTCCGGCGCCATCGCCATCCTCGTGGCGCTCGCCGACCGCGGCCTGGTGATCGCTCTGTGGGCGCTCGGCGTGGTGCTCGCCGTGCAGGTCCTGGAGGGGCACGTGCTCCAGCCGATGATCCAGAGCAGGACCGTGCAGATGCACCCGGCGGTCGTGATGCTCGCGATCACCGCGGGCGCGTCCGTCGCCGGGATCATCGGGATGCTGCTCGCCGTGCCGCTGACGGCGGCCGCGTTCGGGGTGATCAGCGAACTGCGCGCCCGCTACGAGGAGAAGGCACCCTCGGCCTCCCCGGCCTCCCCGGGGGCCTCCGCGCCCTCTACGGAGCCGCCGCCCGCCCCCGGCCCTTCGTAGAGCTCGAACCAGATGCTCTTGCCCTCGCCGCGCGGGTCGACGCCCCACCGGTCGGCAAGCAGGTCCATCAGGACCAGGCCCCGGCCCGAGGAGGCGAGCTCCCCGGGGTGCCGCTTGTGCGGCAGGTCGTCGCTGCCGTCGGTGACCTCCGCGCGGAGCCTGCGCGTGCCCTCATCGCCGGTGACCTCCGCGACCAGCAGGGCGTCGCCGTCGGTGTGCACCAGGACGTTGGTGATCATCTCGGAGATCAGCAGGACCGCCGAGTCGACCTGGTCGGCGTCCGCCCAGTCGTGCAGCAGGTCCCGCAGATGGCCGCGCGCGCCCGCGACCCGCTCCGGCTCGGCCTGGGCGATGGTCAGCATCGTGCGGCGGGCCCGGGAGCGGAGCTCGGGGCGGCCGGTGCGGCGCAGCAGCAGGACGGCTATGTCGTCCTCGCGGCGGTCGGCGAGCGGCCCGGTCGTGTGGTGCGAGGACGGCCCGTGCACGGCCTGGACGAGGGTGTCGGCGAGCGTCTCCAGGCCGTCGTCCGCGCCGGGCCTCCGCTCGTACCGCGGCTCCGTCCGCGCCGCGTACGGGGACGGCTCGGTGAACCCCTCGTACTCCTCCAGGATGCGCCGGATCCGGGACCAGCCGGTCTCCAGGTCGTGGCCGCCGGTCTCGATGAGGCCGTCCGTGCAGGTCAGCATCGTTTCGCCGGTGTCAAGGACGAGCCGGGTCGTGGGGTAGTCCGCGTCCGGGTCGATGCCCAGGGGCAGACCGCCCGCGACGGACCGCTGGAGAACCGTTCCGTCGGCCATGCGTATGACGGGCTCGGGGTGGCCCGCGCGGGCGATCTCCAGGACGCCGGTGGCCGGGTCGGCCTCTACGTAGAGGCACGTCGCGAAGCGCGGGTCGGCGCCCGGCTCGTCCCGGCTGTCCGTGGAGCCGTAGGTGATCCCGTCGGTGATGCCCGAGAGGAAGCGCGTGGCGCGGGACAGGACGGCGTCGGGGCGGTGGCCCTCGGAGGCGTACGCGCGCAGGGCGATCCGTAGCTGCCCCATCAGGCCCGCGGCCCGCACGTCGTGGCCCTGGACGTCGCCGATGACGAAGGCGATGCGGCCGCTGGGCAGCGGGATCATGTCGTACCAGTCGCCGCCGACCTGGAGGCCGCCGCCGGTCGGGACGTAGCGGGCGGCGACGCTCATGCCGGGGATCTCCGGGCCGAGCGTCGGCAGCATCGACCGCTGGAGGCCGTCGGTCAGCTCCCGCTCGGACTCGGCGACCCCGGCCCGCGACAGGGCCTGCGCCAGCATGCGGGCGACCGTCGTCAGGACGGAGCGCTCGTCGGGCGTGAACGAGACGGGGTACGTGAAGGCCGCCATCCAGGTGCCCATGGTCCGCCCCGCCACCGTCAGCGGCAGGAACGCCCAGGACTGGCGTTTGAAGCGGGAGGCGAGCGGCCAGGCCGTCGGATAGCGGCGGCGGTACTCGTCCGGCGACGACAGATAGACGGCGCGGCCGGTGCGCAGCACCTCGGCGGCCGGATAGTCGGTCTCCAGGGGCATGGTGGCGAGCGGGTCGTCGTCCCCGTAGCCGTGGTGCCCGTGGTGGCCGATGACGGTGAGGCGGTCGCCCGCGGCGCCGAACACGGCGAGCCCGTCCGGCGAGAAGCCGGGCATGGAGAGGCCCGCCGCGACCCGCAGGACCTCCTCCGTGGACCGCGCCTCCGCCAGCGCGCGGCCCGCGTCGAGCAGGAACGCCTCCCGGGAGCGGCGCCAGTCGCCGGTGACGGGCGCGCGGGCGGCGGCGCCCGGGGTCGGCTCGCTGACCTCCTGGAGGGTGCCGATCAGTTCGTAGGCGTTCGACGCGGCGTCGTGCACGATCGGGCGGGTGCGGCTGCGGACCGTGCGCAGGACGTGCCGCCCCTGCTCGTCCATGATCCGCAGCCGGGCCTCGGCGAGGGTGCCCTCGGCGACGGCGAGCTGCACGATGCCGTGGATCTCGTTCCAGTCCACGGGGTGGAAACGGGAGCGCACGCCGACCTCGGTGGTGGTCTGGGCGCGCGGCGAGAGCCCGAGGAGCCGGGCGGCCTCGGCGTCCAGGGTGACCACTCCGGAGGCGTTGTCCCAGCGCCACAGGCCGGTGGCGATCGCGGCGAGCACGTCCCCCACCGGGGGCAGTGCGCCCTGGCCGGGCGGCGAAGAGGCGTCCCCCATCCGCTCGCGGGGCTCATCGGTGCGCATTGACTCACTGTAGGAAGAGGTACGGACCAGCCGCCACTGTGGCCCCGCGACCGCCCGTGCGGCCCGGTCCGAGGGGGAAGTGATCTTCCGCCGGACGGTAGCCTTGACAGCCAGCAAGTTCCCCGGGCGCGCCCGCGCGGCGCGAACCGGGACCGCAGCCCCCCGATCTCGAAAGACTGGATGAACGACGATGCATCGGTACAGGTCCCACACGTGCGGTGAGCTCCGCGCCTCTGACGTCGGCACGGACGTCCGGCTGAGCGGCTGGCTGCACAATCGCCGAGACCTGGGCGGCATCCTCTTCATCGACCTGCGCGACCACTACGGCATCACGCAGCTGGTCGCCCGCCCCGGCACGGCCGCCGCCGAGGTCCTGGACAAGCTGTCCAAGGAGACGGTCGTCCGCGTCGACGGCAAGGTCGTCTCGCGCGGCGCGGAGAACGTGAACGCGGAGCTGCCCACCGGCGAGATCGAGATCGAGGCCGTCGACGTCGAGGTGCTCGGCGCCGCGGCCCCGCTGCCCTTCACGATCAACGCGGAGGACGGCGTCAACGAGGAGCGGCGCCTGGAGTACCGCTTCCTGGACCTGCGCCGCGAGCGCATGCACCGCAACATCATGCTGCGCTCCGCGGTCATCGCCTCGATCCGCCACAAGATGGTGGCCCTCGGCTTCAACGAGATGGCGACGCCGATCCTCACCGCGACCTCCCCCGAGGGCGCCCGCGACTTCGTCGTCCCGTCCCGCCTGAACCCGGGCAAGTTCTACGCCCTGCCGCAGGCGCCGCAGCAGTTCAAGCAGCTGCTCATGATCTCCGGCTTCGACCGGTACTTCCAGATCGCGCCCTGCTTCCGCGACGAGGACGCGCGCGCGGACCGCTCGCCGGGCGAGTTCTACCAGCTCGACGTCGAGATGTCCTTCGTCGAGCAGGAGGACGTCTTCCGGCCGATCGAGCAGCTCATGACCGAGCTGTTCGAGGAGTTCGGCAACGGCCGCCACGTCACCTCGCCGTTCCCGCGCATCCCGTTCCGCGAGGCGATGCTGAAGTACGGCTCGGACAAGCCGGACCTGCGCGCCCAGCTGGAGCTCGTCGACCTCACCGACGTGTTCGCGGACTCGGGCTTCAAGGCCTTCGCGGGCAAGCACGTGCGGGCCCTGCCGGTGCCGGACACGGCCGGGCAGTCCCGCAAGTTCTTCGACGGCCTCGGCGAGTACGCGGTCGAGCAGGGCGCCAAGGGCCTGGCCTGGGTGCGCGTCGGCGAGGACGGCTCGCTCTCCGGACCGATCGCCAAGTTCCTCACCGAGGCGGACGTCGAGGAGCTGACCAAGCGCCTCGCCCTGGCCCCCGGCCACGCGGTGTTCTTCGGCGCGGGCGACTTCGACGAGGTCTCCAAGATCATGGGCGCGGTCCGGGTCGAGGCCGCGAAGCGTGCCGGGCACTTCGAAGAGGGCGTGTTCCGCTTCTGCTGGATCGTCGACTTCCCGATGTACGAGAAGGACGAGGAGACCGGGAAGATCGACTTCTCCCACAACCCGTTCTCCATGCCCCAGGGCGGCATGAAGGACCTGGAGGAGAAGGACCCCCTCGACATCCTCGCCTGGCAGTACGACATCGTCTGCAACGGCATCGAGCTGTCCTCCGGCGCCATCCGCAACCACGAGCCCGAGGTCATGCTGAAGGCCTTCGAGATCGCGGGCTATGACGCGGAGACCGTGGAGCAGGAGTTCGCGGGCATGCTCCGCGCGTTCCGCCTCGGCGCGCCGCCGCACGGTGGCATCGCGCCCGGCGTCGACCGGATCGTGATGCTCCTCGCGGACGAGCCGAACATCCGCGAGACCATCGCGTTCCCGCTGAACGGCAACGCGCAGGACCTCATGATGGGCGCGCCCACGGTGCTTGAGGAGGCTCGGCTGCGGGAGCTGAACATCGCCCTGCGCAAGCCGGTTGCCTCCGGCAAGGGTGAGCAGGGGGGCGGCGCCGCCCAGTAGGCGCTGGCCCATCGGCGCTCCGCGCCGTGTCCTCAAACGCCGGACGGGCTATTTCTCCCACCCGCCCGCCCTTACACCTGCGGTTGCCCTCGCACCCCCCGACCTAGCGGCTCGCGGGTGGGTGGGTGGGAAAACACCCCGAGCAGGGGGCGCGCCAGCGCGAAGAAGGGCGGGTGGGTGGGAAATCCAGCCCGTCCGGCGTTTGAGGACGAGCGCGCAGCGCGACGACTTAGCCCGTCCGGCGTTTGAGGACGAGGCGCGGAGCGCCGAAAGGCTTTGAGCGGGCCCCGAGGGCAGCCGCACCCGGAGCGGGGAGGGGTGGGTCTGGGGCGCACCCGCGAGGTGTCAAGGGGCGCGAAGAGGGGAATCGTGGCTCGGATGCGGCTCATCAACAGACGGGCCGCTCCACTACCCTGACGGTCCCTCACGGCGAGGCCCGGCGGGGACGGAACCGTGACGCATCGGGGGGCCGGTGTCCGAGGACCTGGGATTAGGCAAGCTGCTGGACGACGACGGCCTGGTCGCCCACCTACTCGGCAAGACGGCCAAGGGCCGCAACCGCCCACTCCTGTACGGCCCCGACCTGCCCGTGGTGTTCCTCACCGGCGGCCCCGGCATGGGCAAGGGCCGCCTCCTGCGCTGCGTACGCGACGAGTTCGGACGCTACGTTCCGGCCGCGCACGTCGACTGCGCCGCCCCCGTGTTCCGCGAGCGCGCCGAGCAGCGGTCCGCGACCCGCTCCGAGGTCACCGAGGCGCTGCGGGAGCTGGCCGTCCAGTTCGGCGCGTGGAGCGGGGACGGCGGGGCGATCGGCGCCCCGCGCCTGTACGCGGGCCTGGTCGCCGTCGCCGCCGGTGACCCCCTGGCCAGCTCCGCCGAGGGCCTCGACGAGGTGCGCAGGCACGACGACCTGCTGCCGAAGGGCTCGTTCTGGGGCGGCCTGCTGCACCGCGCCGTACGCGCCTACCTCGCCTCCCTCGGCGCGCTGCTCGTCGCCCAGCCGCTGGCCACACCGCTGATCACGGCCATCCTCGACGAGCTCTTCGAACGGACCTCCAGCGAGGGCAAGGCGGCCCTGGAGTCCTGCTACGGCTCCTATTCGGGCGCGGCCGGGCACCCCAGGCTCGGCCTGCACGCGCTCAGCGTCGACTTCCAGCAGGGCGGCGAAGGACGCGCCAACGCCGAGAGCTTCCTGTTCCGGGCGCTGCGCGAGGACGTCGATGCGGCCTACACCTCCGTGCGCGGCCGGATGACACGGGCAGGGCGGCCCGCCGTGCTGCTCGACCACGCCGACAACGCCCTCGGCCGCGGTCTGGTCCGCCCGGTGCTGCTCGACCGCGAGAGCGGCCACCACGACCGCGTGGCCGTCCTCGCGACGGCGCGCCGCGCGGACGGCGGCCGCTTCCTGTACCGCTCGACGGACGCGGGCGGCGACGCCCCCCTCTCCTGGGGCCCCGCGGACGGCGGCCTGCCCGCCTGGGAGCGAAGACAGGGCGGCGTTCCGGGCCTGGTCGCGCCCGCGCGCGGCGTGCTGCTCGTCCGGATGCCGTCGCTGACCTCCGAGCAGCAGAACCACGAGCTGGCCCGGCTCCAGGGCCACGGCCACGACGCGGGCCACCAGATCGGCGAGCACGCGGCGCGGCTGCGCGTGGAGAGCGCCGTGCACCGCCTCTCCGGCGGACGGCCCCGGTTCGTCACGCGCCTCGGCGAGGCCGCGGCCGCGCTGCGCGTCACGGACCCGGCCGCGCTCACCGACTGGGCGCTGCTCGATGTGCCGGTGCGCTCCAAGGACGCGTCGGACGCGCCGCCGCTGCCCGTCGCCGAGCTCCTCCTCGACGACCTGGTCGCCCGCCAGCTGCCCGAGGAACTGCCGCCCGAGCAGCACGGCCACTGGCTGGACCTGCTCAGCCACCTCTCGGTCGCGCACACCGGTCCGTGCGCGCAGCGCCTGATCCGCGCCCGGCAGGGCGACCGCGACGAGCGCCTGTCCGCGTACCGCGTCGCCGAACTCCTCCACGACAGCGGCTGGCCGCACTGCCCGCGCCACTTCATCGGCGACCGGGGCCTGCGCCATCTGCTGATGCGGCGCCTGTACGGGATGACCTCGCCCGGCGGGGCCGGGCAGGGCGGGTGGTCGCGCCGCAGGGGCCAGCCGCCGCAGCGGGGCGCGGTGTGGCGGGCCGACCACGTGCTGCTGCGGGACCACTTCGGGGGCGAGGACACCGCCGACGAGCTGTTCGGCACGGCGGCCGCGCACGCCGCGCACCACGACCTGGCCGCGTGCGGCGCCGAGGGCGCGGTGACACGTCTCACCGGGACGTTCCCCGCGCGCGACGCGGGCCGCGACATGGCCGGCTGGTGCGCGGAGCTCCTCGCGATCGCGGGCGCGCCCTGCGAGGCCCCGCTGGCGGGCACCGCCGACGACCGGCACGCCCGCGCGCTCGGCGAGACCCCGGCGTCCGGCGACGACGTGCTGCGGCGCCGCGTCGACCGGCTGCTGCACGCGGTGTGGCTGTACGAGGACCGTACGGGCCCGGTGGACCCGGCGGTGACCGGCACCTGGCGGCAGCTCCTCGACCGGCTCGCGGACGAACCGGTGCCGGGCGTGGAGGTGCTGACGCGGACCGCCGGGGAGTGGGACCAGCGGGCGCGGGAGCGGCAGCCGCTGGCGCCCTGCGCGTGCGCACGGCACATCGGCTAGGGACTCGGCGAGCGGCCCCGGAGGGCGGGGCGGCGAAAGGGGCGGCGGTGCTGAACTGGCTGTACCACCACGTGTGGGCGACGCGCCTGAAGAAGGCCACGACGATCCTGGTCGTGGTGGCCGCCGGGGTCGCCGCGGGCATCCTGGTGCCGCGCGGCGTCGGCGGCCCCGACCGGTGCGCCGACGGCGTGGAGCGGCACGGCGGCGAGTGCGTCGGCGTCAACGGCTCCGGCTACGACTTCGGCACGCCCGAGATCGCCAAGGTCAGCGAGGCGATCGCCAAGGAGAACCGGCGCGTCGACGGCGAGCCGCACATCACCGTCGCGATGATGCTGCCCCTGCAGCCGGAGTCGTCCGCCGAGCGCGGCCAGTTGCGCAGCGACGTACAGGGCGCCTATCTCGCCCAGTACCGCGCCAACCGCGCCGAGCAGAAGCCCCTGATCCGTCTCGTCCTCGCCAACCCCGGCCGTAACTACGCCCAGCAGGAGCGGGTCGTCGACGACCTGGCCGCGCTCGCGGACGACGACAAGCACAACCTGCGCGCGGTCACCGGCTTCAACTTGAGCCTGCGCGCCACCGTCGCCGCCGTGGACCGGCTCACCAACGAGCTGCACGTCCCCGTCCTGATCAGCAGGGCCAGCGCGGACGAGCTCGCCAACCCCGAGGGGCGCGGGGCCAAGCCGCGCTTCAAGGGGCTCGCCCGGGTGATCCCCACCAACCAGCAGCAGGCGGCCGCCCTCGCCGCGTTCCACCGCGGGCTGCGCGACGAGGAGACCGTCCTGGTCAAGGACACGCGCCCCGACGACATCTATGTGGAGTCCCTCGCGCGCGCCTTCAGCAGGGACGAGGCGGGCCCGGCGGGCGCGAAGGACCAGGAGTTCACCTCGCCTTCGATCAACGACCCGGGCGAGACGGGCAATGACTTCTCCCTCATCGGCCACAACATCTGCCAGTCGCGGGCGAAGGTCGTGTACTTCGCCGGACGGCCCGTGCACCTGCGGCTCTTCGCGCTGAAGCTCGCGGAGGTGCCGTGCAGGGGCAAGCGGTACACGGTCGTCAGCGGTTCGGGCGCGGCGACCCTGGACCGGTACATGAGCGACGCCGACTGGACGAAGCTGCGGGGCGGCTCGGGCGCGAAGGAGTCGACGGTCACCGTGGAGTACACGGCGCCCGGCCACCCCGAGGCGTGGACGCGGGCGCTGCGGGGCAAGCGCGGGACGGACGGGCCCGCCTATCTGACCGAGCCACAGCGGGAGTTGGCGGAGCTGCGCGCGCTCACCCGCCGCGAGGGTGCCGGGGACATCGGGCCCGTCACGTACGACGACTCGCGCACGATGCTCGTGCACGACGGGGTGCGGACGATCGCGCAGGCCGTGTTCCTCGCGAACGCCCAGTCGGCCGGTGAGGTGCCGCCCCGCGAGCGGGTCTCCGCCCAGTGGTCCCGGCTCGAGTCGGCGCACCGGGTGGCCGGAACCAGTGGGTGGGTGTGCCTCACGAACGCGGGCAACCCCTATGACAAGCCGGTGGCGGTGGTCCGGCTCGACCCCCGGACGCGGAAGCTGGCGTTCATGGGCCTGGGCTGGCCGGAGGGCAAGGAACAACCGGGCGACTGCGTCGTACCCAGCGGGGGCTCTGGGCCTTAGGCGGCGTCTGTTGGCGCTCCGCGCCTCGTCCTCAAACGCCGGACGGGCTCTTACGCGGCTCTCTTGGGGGAGTCGTGGGCCTCGGCTTCCGCTGTGGCCCACTCCGTGACCAGGCGTTGGTACTCACGTCGCTGGTCGGTGCTCAGCCGCCCGCCGCAGCGCAGCCACAGCGCACGGATCTCCTCGTTCACCTCGTCCGCGGTGCGCCTCGGGCGCCGCGGCTCGGAAGCGGGATTCGTGGCCATGCTGTGAAGCGTACGTGCGGGGGCGTGAAGGCGAAGTGAGACCGGTCACGAAGTGATCAAGAGCTCACTGTGACCGTACGGATCAAGCCAGCCCCGTCAGGAGGCCTTGCGGATCAACTCCACCATCCTGCTGAAGCTGTCCGCGCCGTACCCGGCGTCCGTGCCCTTGCGGAAGGCGTCCAGGACCACCTGCGGGAAGGCCGTGTCGACGCCCGCGGCCTCGTTCGTGTGGACGACGTGCTCCATGCTCGCGAGGCCCATGGACATGCGGTCGACGTCGCCGGAGTGGTCGCCCGCGTCGATGCGGGGCGCGTAGAAGTCGATGAACTGCCGCATGCCCTCGTAGTTGCCCGCTACGTACGGGGCGATCTCCGCGGCCTTGATGCCGTGGGCGTCGGCCAGGGCGACGGCCTGCCAGTAGGCGAGCATCGCGGGCCAGAAGACGACCATGTTGAGCTGGTACATGAGGGCCGCGGTGCCCGGGTCCTCGCCCCGGTAGTCGGTCTGGCCGGTGATCACCTCAAGGGCCTCGCGATGGGTGTCGTAGGCCTCGCGGGGGCCGCTGTAGAAGGTGGACATGTCCGGGCTGCCGATGGTGGGCGGCGGGGACAGGACGCCGCCGGTGAGGTGGGTGCCGCCGAGCCCGGTCACCCAGCGGGCGGCGGCGCGCGCCTTGTCCGGGACGTCCGAGCTGAGGTTCACCAGGACGCGGCCCGCGACGGCCCGCTCGGCGCCCGCGAGCGCCGTGTACATCGCGTCGTAGTCGATCAGGCTGAGGATCACCAGGTCATTGGCGCGCAGGGCGTCCTCGGGGGTGGCGGCGAGGCGGGCGCCGCGCTCGACGAGGGCGTCGGCGCGGGAGGGGGTGCGGTTCCAGACCGTGACCTCGTACCCCCGGTCCAGGTAGGCGCTCGCCATGGCGTGCCCCATGGGGCCGAGCCCGATGACGGTAACGGAGCGTGACATACGTATCCCCTTGTTCAAGCGAAGAGTTACTAGAACGAGCGCTCTATCTAGCGCCTGGGCAAAACGTAGCACGGCTCTAGAACGAACGCTCTACTTAGTGCGGGGTAAGGTGGCGGGATGAGTCAGTACAAGGCGCCGCCCAGCACGCGCGAGCGGATCGTCGTGGTCGCCGCGCGGCTCATCCAGCGGCAGGGCTACGTCGGCACCGGCATCAAGCAGATCGCCACGGAGGCGGAGGCCACCCTTGGCTCCGTCTACCACTTCTTCCCGGGCGGCAAGGAGACGCTGGCCGTGGCCGCGCTCCAGCACGGGGGGAAGGAGTTCACCTGGCTCCTGGAGGACGCGCTCACCCCCGAGGCGGACCCGGCCGCCGCCATCGAGGCCTGTGCCGTCCAGCTCGCCGTCGGCCTGCGCGAGTCCGGCTGGACCGACGGCTGCCCCCTCACGGCCGCCGCCCTGGAGACCCTCGGCACGGACTCCGAGATCCAGCGGGTGTGCGGCGAGGTGCTGCGCGGCTGGCAGGACGTGGTCGCCAAGAAGCTCCTGGCCTGTGGCTTCGCGGAGACGGACGCCCGCGAGGTGGCCGCCACGGTCATCAGCACGCTGGAGGGAGCGGAGGTCACCGCGCAGGTCAGCCGCAGCGAGGAGCCCCTGCGGGTGGCGGGACGGCAACTCGCGCGCCTGGTACGGACGTACACCGCCTGACGCACACCGCCTGAGGACAGCGAAAGGGCCCGGAGCCAAGCGGCTCCGGGCCCTTTCGAGGCGTCGTCAGACTGTCATCACGCCTGCTTCGGCTCCTCCAGGCGCGGGAAGAGCACCGCGCCCTTGGTCACCGTGGAGCCCGCGGGGAGCTTGCCCCAGGCGCCCGCGTCCTGGACGTTCTGGTCCGCGAGCGCGCCCAGCGAGGCCTCGGCGCCGAGGGAGTCCCACAGCTGCTGCGAGGTGTCCGGCATGACGGAGTTGAGCAGCACCGCGACCGCGCGCAGCGACTCGGCGGCGGTGTACAGGATGGTGGCAAGGCGAGCCTTGCCCTCCTCGGAGTCATCCTTGGCGACCTTCCACGGCTCCTGCTCCGTGATGTAGCCGTTGACCTGCTTCACGAAGTCGAAGACGGCGAGGATGCCGCCCTGGAAGTCGAGCTCGTCGCCGATCTTGCGGTCGGCCTCGGCGACGGCCTTGGCGAGGCCCTCGTGCACGGCCGTCTCCGCGGGTCCGTCGGCCGTCGCGGCGGGCAGCGCGCCGCCGAAGTACTTGCCGACCATGGCGGCCACGCGCGAGGCGAGGTTGCCGTAGTCGTTGGCGAGCTCGCTGGTGTACCGGGCGGTGAAGTCCTCCCAGGAGAAGGAGCCGTCCTGGCCGAAGGCGATGGCGCGCAGGAAGTACCAGCGGTAGGCGTCGACGCCGAAGTGCGAGGTCAGGTCCTGCGGCTTGATGCCGGTCAGGTTCGACTTCGACATCTTCTCGCCGCCGACCATCAGCCAGCCGTTGGCGGCGATCTTGCCGGGCAGCGGCAGGCCCTGGGCCATCAGCATCGCGGGCCAGATCACCGCGTGGAAGCGGAGGATGTCCTTGCCGACGAGGTGCACGTTCGCGGGGAAGGTCTCGCCGAACTTGGCGGGGTTCTCGTTGTACCCCACGGCCGTCGCGTAGTTGAGCAGCGCGTCGACCCACACGTAGATGACGTGCTTGTCGTCCCAGGGAACCGGGACGCCCCAGTCGAAGGTGGACCGCGAGATCGACAGGTCCTGGAGCCCCTGCTTGACGAAGTTCACGACCTCGTTGCGCGCCGACTCGGGCTGGATGAAGCCGGGGTTCGCGGCGTAGTGCTCGAGCAGCTTGTCGCCGTACTCGCTCAGCTTGAAGAAGTAGTTCTCCTCGCTGAGCAGCTCGACCGGCTTCTTGTGGATGGGGCAGAGCTTCTGCCCGTCGTACGCGCCCTCGCCGTCGAGGAGCTCGCCCGGAAGCTTGTACTCCTCACACCCCACGCAGTACGGGCCCTCGTAGCCGCCCTTGTAGATCTCGCCCTTGTCGTAGAGATCCTGGACGAACTCCTGGACGCGGTCCGTGTGCCGCTTCTCCGTCGTACGGATGAAATCGTCGTTCGCGATCTCCAGGTGCTCCCAGAGGGGCCGCCAGGCCTCCTCCACGAGCTTGTCGCACCACTCCTGGGGAGTGACGCCGTTCGCCTCGGCCGTGCGCATGATCTTCTGACCGTGCTCGTCCGTGCCGGTGAGGTACCACACCTTCTCGCCGCGCTGTCGGTGCCAGCGCGTGAGCACGTCGCCTGCGACGGTCGTGTAGGCGTGGCCCAGGTGAGGAGCGTCGTTGACGTAGTAAATGGGGGTCGATACGTAGAACGACTGCACGCCGTTCGCCGCCCCCTGCTTCTCGGATCCAGTGGCCGCCATGGTCGAAATCCTAACGGCCCCACGAAGATCGATTCACATCCGCACGAGGTGTGAGACGCAGGTGTGAGACGGGCGCCCCCTAGGGGCGCCAGGCGGCGAGCAGCCCCTCGTAGAGCTCCTTGTCGGTGCGGTCCTTCGGGGCGGGACCCGCGAGGTGGTGTCCCGCGTTGTCGGCTTTCAGCCTGCGCAGATAGTCGAAGGCCTTGCCATCCTCCTCCCCGAAGGCGACGAAGGAGAAGAACAGCGGGTGCCGGGCGGCGTCCGCCAGGGCCTGGGTGGCGGGGCCCTTGGTGTCCGGGGCGCCGTCCGTCTGGAACACCACGAGCGCGGGTTCGTCCCGGTGCTCCGCCTTCTCGTAGTGCGCCACCACCTCCTCCACGGCGCGGTGGTAGCTGGTGCGGCCCATGCGGCCGCAGGCCGCGTGCAGCTCTTCCACGCGGGTCTCGTGGTCGGCGAGGGTGAGGGCGGCGGTGCCGTCGACGTCCGTCGAGAAGAACACGACGGTGACCGTGGCGGTCGGGTCCAGGTGCGCGGCCAGGGCCAGGGTCTGGTCGGCGAGGTGCTGGACGGAGCCGTCCTTGTAGTACGGGCGCATGGACCCCGACCGGTCGAGGACGAGGTACACATGGGCGCGGGTGCCTGCGAGGCCGCGCTTCCTGAGGGCGGCGCCCGCGGCCTTGTAGGCCGAGCCCAGCCGCGGCGCCCGCGCCTTGACCCTGGCCAACGCCACCGCGGGCGCCGCCACCGTGCTCCCGCCCTCACCTTGCGGCGCCTCGGCTGCCGCCGGGCTGGCGTCTTCGGCCTGCGGTGCCTTGGCTGCCGCCGGGCTGCCGCCCTCGCCTTGCGGTGCCTTGGCTGCCGCCGGGCTGCCGTCTCCGGCCTGCGGTGCCTCGGCTGCCGCCGGGGCGGTGTCCGTGGCATCCGGTGCTACGGCTGCCGCCGGGGTGGTGCCTACGGCGTCCGGTGTTTCGGCTGGCGCCGGGGTCGGGGCTTGGTCAGCAGTACCCGGCGCGGTGGGCTGTGCCCACCCGTCCCGCCCTGCGGGACGATTGCCCACAGCGGTGGGGTCGGGTGCGGGGGGTTCCGGGTTGCTGTCTTCGGCGGTGGGGGTGCTCGGGGGGAGCGGTGCGTCCGTGTCGGTGGGGATCGACGCGTCCGTGTGGGTGGGGGCTTCCGGCTTGGCGGGCGGTGGGGTGGTGCCTTCGGCAGTGACGGGGTCCGTGGAGGCCGACGCGTCCGCGTCGGTGACCGCCTCCGGCTTGGCGGGCTGTTCCGCGTGGGCGGGGGTGTCCGCGGGCGGGTTCGCTTCCGCTCGCGGAACCGCGTCCATGGAGGGTTCGGCGTTGTCTTGCGGTGCGGCCTCGGCGAGGGGCTCGTCCTTGGGTGCGGGTGCTGCCTCTGCGAGGGCCCCTGCCTGGGCCTTCCGGGCCGTTTCTGCGAGGGGTTCGGCCTTGGGAGAGGGCTCGGCCTCGGCGAGGGGCTCGGCTTTGGATGCGGGTGCTGCTTCCGCAGAGAGTTCGGCCTTGGGCGAGGGCGCTGCTTCCGTGGAGGGCTCGGCCTCGGTGAGGGGTTCGGCCTCGGGCTCGGCCTTGGCGAGGGGTTCGGCCTCGGGCGAGGGTGCTGGCTCCGTGGAGGGCTCGGCCTCGGGTGAGGGGGCTGTTTCCGCGAGGGGCTCTGCCTGGGGGGTCGGGGATGTGTTGGGGACGGGGGATTCCCCGGTGGCCTGGGTGGGGGCCGTTTGTGGCTTCGAGTCATGGGCGGGTGGGTGGGAAACCCCCGCCGCGGAGCGGCGGGCGGCCGCACGCACCGTCACGTTGTCGAACGCCGCAGCCACGAGCTCCTCCGCCGCGGACGTCCGCGCAGCCGGAACAGCCGCCGAGGACGGCGCAGCCCCAGCCGGGGCGACCTTCGCGGGGGCGGGCTCCGACGGGGCGGGCTCCGCAGGGGCCGGCTCCAGAGGGGCGGCCTCCGCCGGGGTGCCCCCCGCAAGGGACCCCGCAGCGCGTCGCTTGGTCCGGGAGCGTTGGAACGCGTCCCGCAGACGACCCAGAATGCCCATCTCCGCACCCTTTCAGATGAGTTATAGCCCCGCCGGCCCTGGCCAAGACAGACACGTAAGGTTAGCGGCCACCCGCGCCAGCGGGACGCCCCCCACGGCCGCCCCGTATTTCACCCCCCGTTCACCTCCCGTCCCCCGCCCTGCTGGCCACCCCCTCTAGCCTCCAGCCGGAAACCGCTGCGATCCGGCCACTCTGGAGGAAACCCCGTGCGCAAGCTGCTCCCCCTGATCACCTCGCACCCGGGCGGCTCCGGCGGCCGTTCGGCCATGACGTGCCGGTTCCGCTGCGGCGACGCCTGCTTCCACCCGGTGCCGAACACGAGCGACAACGAATACGTCGGCGACGTCATAGCCGGTGCCCTCAGCCGCCGTTCGATGATGCGCGCGGCGGCCGTGGTGACGGTGGCGGCCTCGGCCGCGGGCGGCGTGGCGCTCGGCCCCGGCGCCGGTGAGGCCACCGCGGCCGAGGGCGCGGCCCCGGCGGCGTACAAACCCAGAGGCAAGAAGGCCGCGCGCGGCCTGCGCTTCGCCCCCGTCGCCCCGAACACCGCCGACACGGTGACGATCCCCGAGGGCCACCGCCAGAACGTCGTGATCCGCTGGGGCGAGCCCATCCTGCGCGGCGCCCCGGCGTTCGACGCGGACAAGCAGTCCGCGAAGGCCCAGGCGGGCCAGTTCGGCTACAACAACGACTTCCTCAGCCTGCTGCCGCTGCGCGGCGAGAGCGAGGAGCACGGCCGTCAGGTGCTCGTGGCCAACCACGAGTACACGGACGAGATCCTGATGTTCAAGGGCTACGACGCCAAGAACCCGACCCGCGAGCAGGTCGAGATCGCCTGGGCCGCGCACGGCCTGTCCGTCGTCGTGGTCGACGGCGAGCGCAAGACCGGCGCGCTGCGCGCCGTGCCCCGCCACCACCTCAACCGGCGCCTCACCACCACCAGCAAGTTCCACCTCACCGGGCCCGCCGCGCGCAGCGAGTACGTCCGTACGAAGGCCGACCCGCGCGGCACCACCGTCCTCGGCACCCTCAACAACTGCTCCGGCGGCACCACCCCGTGGGGCACGACGCTGCACGGCGAGGAGAACTTCAACCAGTACTTCGCGCACGCGGACAAGGTCACGGACCCGACGCAGGCGGCGCGCCTGAAGCGCTACGGCGTCGCGGGCGGGGAGTCGGAGCGCAAGTGGGAGCGGTTCGACGACCGCTTCGACCTCACCAAGGAGCCGAACGAGCCGAACCGCTTCGGCTGGGTCGTCGAACTCGACCCGTACGACCCGGACTCCGTCCCGCGCAAGCGCACCGCGCTCGGCCGCTTCAAGCACGAGGGCGCGCAGCCCCGCCTGACCAGCGACGGCCGCCCGGTCGTCTACATGGGCGACGACGAGCGCTTCGACTACGTGTACAAGTTCGTCGGCAGCAAGCGCATGGCGAAGGGGAACTCGCGCTGGGCGCGCGAGCACAACCTGACGCTGCTCGACGAGGGCACCCTGTACGTCGCCAAGTTCACGGGCGACTCCCCGGCCGCGGAGATCGACGGCACGGGCAAGCTGCCGAGCGACGGCGAGTTCGACGGCAGCGGCACGTGGATTCCGCTGGCCACCGCGTACGCGGGCGGCAAGGCCGTCTCGCACGTGGAGGGCATGACCGCCGACGAGGTGTACGTCTTCACGCGCCAGGCCGGTGACAAGGTCGGCGCCACGAAGATGGACCGCCCCGAGGACATCGAGCCGTCGCCGAAGACCGGCAAGGTCTACGTCGCGCTGACCAACAACAGCGACCGCGGCAAGCCCGGCAAGGCCGGTGCCGACGAGGCCAACCCGCGCAACCTCAACAAGCACGGCCAGGTGCTCGAACTGACGGAAGTCCGCAACCGCCCGGAGTCCACGCGCTTCGCCTGGAACCTCTTCCTCGTCGCGGGCGACCCGGGCGACCCGGCCACCTACTTCGCGGGCTTCCCCAAGGACAAGGTCAGCCCCATCTCCTGCCCGGACAACGTGGCCTTCGACCCGCACGGCAACCTGTGGATCTCCACCGACGGCAACCAGCTCGGCTCCCACGACGGCCTGTTCGGCGTCGCCACGAAGGGCGAGCGGCGCGGTGAGCTCAAGCAGTTCCTGACGATGCCGAAGGGCGCGGAGACCTGCGGCCCGCTGGTGCAGGAGCGGCGCGTGCTCGTCGCCGTGCAGCACCCGGGCGAGGTGGACGGCGCCTCCGTCGAGAAGCCCGCGAGCACCTGGCCCGACGGCCCCGGCAAGATCGTGCGCCCGGCGGTCGTGTCGGTGTGGCGCGCGGACGGCCGCGACATCGGCGTCTGAGTGCTCTGAGTGCTCTGAGTACGCGGACGGGGCACCCCCTTCAGCAGGGGGTGCCCCGTCTCCGTACGGCCGTCGGCGACTAGCCGTTCTGCCTGCGGCGGTACATCGCGAAGCCCAGGCCCGCCGCGCCGAGCGCCGCCATGCCGCCGCCCGCGGCGACCAGCGGGGTGCCGGGCGAGTCGTCGCCCACGCCGTCGGCGCCCGCCTTGACGCCGCCGTGCGGCACCTTGGTGGAGGTGCCCGGAGCGGTCGGCTTGGCGCCGCCCTTGTGGCCCTCGACCCAGCCCTTCATGGTGCCGTCCGGGTTGAGCACGAAGTGGGCGCCGTTGTGCTGGCCGTACGCGGCCTTGGCACCGGTCTGCCTCAGGGTGTCCCAGACGGTCTTCTTGCCGGTGTCGGGGGCCGGGGCGATCATGTCGGCCTCGTATCCGGCCTTGGTCTTGTAGACCTTGGCGTCGAAGCCGGTCTTGCCGAGGTTGGTGTACTCGCGCACGAAGACGCGCTTCTTCGCGGGCCCCGGCTTGGGCTTCGGCGGGGTCGGCGCCCCGGTCTTGGTGACCGTGCCGTCGGCCGTGAGCGTGAAGACGCAGCCGCCGATCTTCGTGGAGGCGGGCTTGATGTACGCCTTCAGGGAGCCCTTGGCGACGCCGTTCTGGAAGAGCTGCGCCTTGGCGCTGCGCGCGGAGGCGTTCACGTCGACCTTGGCGCTCCAGCCGTGGCCGAGGGAGACGGTGCCCTTGGAGACCCAGCCGCCGGGGACCGGCTTGTCCTTGTCCTTGTCCTTGTCCCCGTCCTTGTCGTCGCCGGAGCCGGTCTTGGTGACCGTGCCGTCGGTGGCGAGCGTGAACGTGTAGCCGCTGATCTTGGTGGACGCCGCCTGGCCCTCGGCGCTCAGGGAGCCCTTGGCGACGCCGTCCTGGAGGAGCTGCGCCTTGGCGGAGCGGGCGGAGGCGTTCACGTCGACCTGCGCGGTCCAGCCGCCGCCGAGGCTGACGGTGCCCTTGGACTCCCAGCCGCCGGGGACGGGCTTGTCCTGGTCGCCGTCCTTGTCGCCGTCGGGCGTGGTCCGGTCGTCCGGCTTGCCGTGGTCGTCCGGGGTCGTCTTGTCGTCCGGCGTCGGCGTGGGGTCCGGGTTCGGCGTCTGGTCGCCCGGCGCGGTGGCGCCGTCGGCCGCGTGCGGGGCCGGCGGGGTGTCGGCGAAGGCGGCGGTGGTGGGGACGGCGAGCGCGGCGATCGCGCCGGTGGCGATGGCGGCGGTGCGGATGGTGCGTCGGGTGGCGCGCATGGCGTGTTTCCCTCGTACTGGTCGGCGTCTTGTCCGTCTATGTGCCCCTTTGCGGTGGCGACGGATATGAACCTACGGGCGCCATGTGTGTGTCATCCGTAGAAAACGTAACAACTGGCCGCAGACCGCGACGCGGAACCGTAAAACGGTGGAAACCGCAGGTCAGAGAGGGGTTGGCCGAAGGTCACGGGTGGGGGTGGGACCAAGGTCCGGGGGCGGGGTGGGGGGAGCGGCGGGGAAGACGGCGGGGACGGCGGGGGCGGTGGTGCGGGTGGGGGGACAGGGAGGGGCACAGGGAGGGGGACAAGGCGGTGGGGGCGGGGGCGGGCCGGGGGGTGGGGGGCCCGCGCCCCGGTTGGTGAGCAGCCAGTCCTGGTAGGCGGGGGCCTCCGCGGCGGCCTCCCAGTACGCGGCCTCCAGGTCCCCGTACACGGCGTTCAGCTCCTCGTCCGTGCGGGCCGCGACGTACAGGCGGACGCCGAGCGGATCGCCGTGCAGGGGTCTGACGGCCATGTCGGGTCTCGCTACCGACGTCGGCTGGCAGACGGTGACGACCTCGCCGGTGGCGACGAGCGTGGCGGCGGTGAGGTAGTCGCCGTGCAGGACCCGGGGGTTGAGTCCGGCGGCGGAGAGCACCCGGCGCAGGCCGTCCCATTCGCCGTCGACGGTCGGGTCGACCATCCAGCGGTCGGCGGCGAGGTCGGTGAGGCGTACGACGGGGGCGCGGGCGGCGGGGTGGTCGGCGGCGAGGGAGACGAACTGCGGTTCGCGGTCGATGAGGACGCGGCGTCTGAGCCCGTCGGGGAATCTCAGCGGACTGCCGTCGACCTCGTGCACGAAGGCCACGTCGAGCTGGCCCTCGGTGACCTCGCGCAGGAGCGCGTTGGCGGAGACGTCCATCCGCAGGGAGGTCTCGGTGCCGGGCATGCTGGCGCGGAGCCTGCGCAGCCAGCCCGGTATGGCGCGGCTCGCGGTGGAGCCGATGCGCAGGCGGGCCTCGCCGTCGGCCGAGCGGGCGGCCGCGGCGCGCGCCTCGGTGACCAGGGCCCGCATCTCGATGACGAGGGGGCGGGCGCGGCTGAGGACGGAGCGGCCGAGCGGGGTGGGGCGGCAGCCGGTGCGTTCCCGGACGAAGAGGCGGCCGCCGACGGCGTGCTCGATCCGGCGCAGCTGGGTGGTCAACGAGGGCTGGCTCATGCCGAGTTCGCGGGCGGCCTTGTGCAGGCTGCCGCTGTCGGCGATGGCGCACAGTGCGCGGAGGTGCCTGACCTCGAGCTCCATGGGCGTGAGCGTAGAGCCGGTTACCGCGACACACCAGCCACCCAAACACCCATGGAACCCCAGAAGTTGCCCCTTTGTGCGGTGACCGGATGTGCGGTGATAGGGCCGCGCTATCGCCAGCTGCCATCATCCGCGGACGGCCCGGCTCCCTGACACTCACCCATACCGAAACGTTCATCTTTCATCGAACGAAATAGGGAGCCCCCCACATGCACAAGCGTTATGTGTCCGTCGCCGCCGCGCTCGGGCTCGCGGTCGCCGCGCTCGGCACCTCCTCCGTCGCTTCGGCGGCCTCGTCGTCCGACCAGAAGTCCGGCGCCACCAGCGCCTCCTCCTCGTACGCCCGGTACACGGGTTCCGCGGCAGAGGCCAAGGCCAACAAGGCGTTCTTCGAGGCCGTCGTCAAGGCGGTCGCCGAGAAGCGCGCCGCGAACCCCGGCGCCAAGGCCGTCACGGTGACCTACAGCACCTCGCGCGCCCCCTCGTTCCGGCAGCAGATCGCCGCCAGCACGTCCATATGGAACGCGGCCGTCACCAACGTCAAGCTCCAGGAAGGCTCCAGCGGTACGAGCTTCGAGTACCGCGAGGGCAACGACCCGCGCGGTTCGTACGCGAGCACCAACGGCCACGGGCGTGGCTACATCTTCCTGGACTACCGCCAGAACCAGCAGTACAACTCGACCCGTGTGACCGCTCACGAGACCGGGCACGTGCTCGGGCTCCCCGACAACTACCGCGGGCCGTGCTCGGAGCTGATGTCCGGTGGCGGGCCCGGCACGTCCTGCCAGAACGCGCAGCCCAACGCGGCTGAGCGGGCCCGCGTCAACCAGCTGTGGGCCAACGGGTTGGCCAAGGCCATCAAGCAGGTCCAGTCCTCAGCCAAGCACTGACCCGGCTGGGAGCCCCCTGGCCCACCCCTTCCCGACCTGGGGCTCCGCCCCAGACCCCGCTCCTCAAACGCCGGAGGGGCTAAAACTGTCGCAGCCACGGCCGGGACATCCAGCCCGTCCGGCGTTTGAGGACGAGGCGCGAAGCGCCAACATCTTTGAGCGGGGGAACGGGGGCAGCCGCCCCCGGATCGGGAAGGGGCGGGCCTGGGGCGCCCCGCGAGGCCTACGGACGCGGTGACGCGATGGCGCGGGCCGCGCCTACCTCTTGGCGCAAGGGTTCGAGGACGCTGTCCTCGGGCCCGGTGAACTCCACCGGCACCGGGACGAGCACCTCGACCTCCCGCAAGGCGGCGGCCAGTTCCCGCAGCTGCCGCACGACTTCCCCGACCTCCGCCCCCTCGGGGGCGGAGGTTCCGTGCCGTACGCGCACCCGCGCCGCCGTCGTCGCGTCGACGATCCGCTCGACGGCCACCACCAGCGGCCACCACGCGGCGGCCCGCGCCCCGGTGGGCGGCGGTTCGGTCAGGGCGCGCTGGAACTCCGTACGGATGTCGGACAGGTCCCGGTACAGGCGCCGCCGCATGCGCGCCCGCGCGGCCGGGTCGCCGCTGTCCCCGAACGCGCACTCCACGTACGCCGCCGTGTCGGCCACCGCGTCCGCGAGCCGGTCGCCGATGCGGGTGTGCCAGCTCTCCGGCCACAGCAGATAGCCCGCGACGAGCGCGATCGCGCAGCCGACGAGGCTGTCCAGGAGCCGGGGCATGACGAGCCCAAAGCCCTGGTGGTTGAGGACGTCCGACAGGAGCAGGATCACCGGGGTGATCGCGGCCGTCTGATAGCCGTACCCGCGCGGGGTGAGCGCGGGGATGAGCGTGGCGAGGACGAGCACCACCGGCACGTCCCACCAGCCGCGGTCGACGGCGCCGAGGACCGCCGCCGCCACCACGAGCCCCGCCGCCGTGCCAAGCGCCCGCAGTACCGCGCGCGAGAACACGGACCCGAAGTCGGGCTTGAGGACGAAGGTGACGGTGAGGGCCACCCAGTACGAGCGGGGCACGTCGACGAGGGACACCAGGGCCTGCGCGATGCCGATGCACAGCGCTAGCCGCAGGCCGTAGCGCCAGGAGGCCCCGGAGAGCACGACGTTGCGGGTGGCGCGCCGGGCCCGGACGCGCAGGGCGGCGGGGCGGCCGAGGCGGTCGTCGGCGCGGGTGGAGGTCAGCGGGTCGGGGTCGGCGAGGGTGTCGGCGACGTGCCGCAGCGCCTGGTGCACGGCGCGGGCCGCGGCGCCGTACGTCGTCGGCAACTCCTCGGGCAGGCCCAGATCGAGGGGGCCGGGGGCGGGCCCGCGCTCGATGGCGGCGGCGAGCCTGCGGGCCGCCTCCGGCAGTTCCGGCGGCAGCCGCTCGCCGTACTGGTGGGCGGCGGGCGCGGCCTCGACGACCGGGGTGACGGCGTTCAGCTCGGCGATGAGCCGCACCAGGTCGGGGCTGCGGCCGTGGTCGCGGGCGCGGCGGGCCAGGGCGAGGTCGTAGGCCTGGTTGAGGGAGGCGGTGACGGCGGCGCGGGCCCGGTCGTAGGCGTCGTCGCCGGTGTGCTCGGTCCCCGCGGCCTCCAGGAGCGCGGCCACGTCGCGGTACGCGGCGGCGACGGCGGCCCGTTCCGGCACGCCGGAGCGCAGCGGCCAGGCGAGCAGCGCGAGGACCAGGACGAGCAGGCCGCCGCCGGTCATCAGGGCGGGGGCCAGCCACCACTCACCGGGCAGCGGCAGGCCCGCGCCGATCACCGCGTTGAGCAGGAGCAGCAGGCCCGACACCGAGGCGACGGCGCCGATCGTCGACATCATCCCCGACACCAGCGCGATCAGGGTGACCGCGGCGACCGCGGCCCAGCCGTGGCCGAAGGCGAGCGCGCCCAGGGTGACGCCGATGGCGCCGAACAGCTGGGGGACGGCGATGTTGAGGATGCGCATGCGGTACGCGTCCGCGGTGTCGCCGATGACTCCGGAGAGGGCGCCCATGCTGGCGAGGGCGCCGTAGGCGGGCTCGCCCGCGGCCGTGCCGATGGCCAGGGGCAGGGCCATGGCGATGGCTGCGCGGGCCATGGCTGCCCAGGGGATGGGGGCCGGTTGTGGCTTGAGCGATCTGACGAGCCAGTCCGGTGGGGTCAGTGCGGCCAGGGGGGCGCGGCGGGGCATGCCGCCATTATGGCGGGGCATGGCTGTGACCTGGCCTTACGGTGCCCTCGCGGGACGCCCCAGACCCGCCCCTTCCCGAACCGGGGGCTGCCGCCCCCGTCCCCCCGCCCCACTGCATTGGCGCTCCGCGCCTCGTCCTCAAACGCCGGACGGGCTGGAACCACCGGCAGCTTCTAGCCCCTCCGGCGTTTGAGGAGCGGGGTCTGGGGCGGAGCCCCAGTTCGGGAAGGGGCGGGTCTGGGGCGTCCCACGCGGGCTATCCCCGGTGCAGCGTCACGTCCACGAGCACCGCACGGTGGTCCGTGTTGCCGAGGGTCAGGACGCGGGCCGCGTGCGCCGCGAAGTCCCGGGTCAGGAGGACGTGGTCGATCTGCGCGCCGAAGGGGCGGGGCAGGGCCGTGGGCCAGGTGGGCGTGCGGGACGCACCGGCGAGCCGCGCCCCGTCCCGCAGCCCGGCGCCGAGCACGCGCCGGAACGCCGCGTGGTCCTGCGTGGCGTTGAAGTCCCCGGCGATGACGGTGGGCCGCCCCCGCCCGGCCGCGGCGTAGTCCCGCAGCGCGCCGAGTTCGCGCCGCCACCGGTCCACGTCCCCCGGCACCGGCGGCATCGGATGCGCCAGCTGCACCCGCACCGGCACGCCCTTGACGTCGGCGACGGCCCCGGGCATGCCGAGGGTGCCGCGCACCCCGGCGGCCGCGCGCAGCGGCACGTTGCCGAGGATGACGGACCCGGCGGCGCCGTGCTTCTCGGCGGCGACGCGGTACGGATAGTCGGCCCCCAGCTCCGTGCGCAGCCGCGCGCGGCAGGCGTCGTCGCACTCGGAGACGAAGACGAGGTCGGGCTTGCGCTCCCGCACGGCCTTGACCAACCCGGGCGTGCCGCGCCCGAATTCGACGTTCGAGGCGAGGATGCGCAGGTCGGCGACCGGCGGCCCGTCGGGCTCGGCGACCTTGCCGTACGGCTCCATGAACCAGGCGAGCCCGCCGAGCACGGCCACCGCCCACACCAGGCCGGTCCGCCACCGCCCGTACGCGGCGAGCAGCAGCGCGGCGCCCGCGGGGGCGAGCAGCCACGGCAGGAAGGCCAGGAGCTGCGGCACCGGCGTGATCGCGTCCGTGTCGGCGGCGCGGCAGCCGAGCACCACGCTCACCCCCGCGAGCAGGACGGCCGCCGTCCAGGCGGAGAGCCGCCAGCGCCCGGGCCGTCGTCCGTACGGATCGGGGTCGGGTACGGCTTCGGGGGGTGCGGGCGGTGCCGTCACGGGCTCCAAGGGTGCGGCCTTTCGTCAGCGGGGTGCCCGCCGTGCGGCGCGCTGCCCGAATCCTCCCTTAGAGACGCGCGGGCCAGCGGGAAGGTTTCTCAGCGCCCCGCGCCGCCGCAGCCATCGGGCACCCCAGACGCCGAGCGCCACGGCGAGGCCCACCGCGAGCAGCACCCACGCCGCCGTGCGCAGGCTCGCGGTGAGGGCGTCGTAGACGGCGCCCGCGGCGGCCCGGGAGACGTCCGGCGGCAGGTCGTCGAGCGTGAGGGCGCGCCCCACGGCGAGGGCGGCGAACAGGACGGCGGCGGCGAGCGCCGTGCCGAGGCCGGTGAGGGCGACGGCGCGCCCGCGGCGGACGGCGAGCAGGATGCCGCCGACGGCGAGGGCCACGGCGGCGACGGGCAGCCACAGGCCCGCGGCCTGGAGCATGCGGAACCCCTTCCGGAAGTCGCTCAGGTCCTGCGCCTTCATCACCGTGACGGTGGTGTGGCGCACGGGGATGCGGTCGGCGAACGGCACGCCTTCGGCGTCGAGCTGCCGTTTGACCTGCTCGGTGATGGGGGCGAGGTCGATGGTGACGCCGCTGTCGGAGTCGTTGCGCAGGGCTTGTTCGACGGCCGCGTGGGCGGCGCGGTTCGCCGCGTTCCACGCGGTGCGGAAGGCCGGGGTCTCGGTGAAGGAGCGCACGGCCGCCCGCACGAACGACTCGACGGCGGACTGCAGCGGCCCCGCGTCGATCTCCTTGACCACGGAGTCGGTGACGGCGGCGGCGACCGCCGAGCGCACCGCCGGGTCGGAGGACAGGGGTGCCATCGTGGCGACGTACCGGTCCGTGTCCTCGATCTCGTACGTCGCCCAGGTGGCGACCGTGCCCGGCGCGACGAGGAGACAGGCGAGGGCGAGGGCGACGGCGGACAGGACGGAGCGCAGGCGTGGGGGCACGCCTCAAGGCAAGACCCCGGTCACGCTGGGCGCGACCGGGGTGGCTCCGGATGGAGCAAGCGAAAGTGACAGATCACTACGTGTGGGTGTACGGGCCGGGGGTGCCCGCAGAGGGGCCCGGGTCACTTGCGGTTGTACAGCCGCATCGTCACCGGACCGAACACCGCCACGAGCAGTCCCGCCCAGCCGAGGCTCCAGGCGATCTCGGCGCCCGGCCAGTCACCGGCCATCAGACCGCGCACGGCGGACGCGACGTGCGTGACGGGGTTGTTGTTGACGAAGGCCTGGAGCCAGCCGGGCATGGTCTCCGGCTTGACGAAGATGTCGCTGAGGAACGTCAGCGGGAACAGGACCATCATGCTGACGCCCATCACGGACTTCTCGGAGCGCAGCAGAAGACCGAACATCGTCCACACCCACGAGAACGCGAACGAGAACACCAGGAGCAGGGCCACGCCGAGCAGGACGCCGACGGCGCTGTCCGGGCGGAAGCCCAGGATGAGGCCGACGGTCAGCATCACGGCCGAGGCCATCGCGTACCGCAGGGCGTCGCCCAGGAGATAGCCGACCATCGTCGATGGCCGCCAGATCGGCAGCGAGCGGAAGCGGTCGAAGACGCCCTTCTCGATGTCGGTGTTGACCGAGAGGCCCGTGTACATCGTGATCATGACGACGGACATCACCAGGATGCCGGGGAGCAGGTACTGGATGTACTCGCGCGGCGATCCGGCGAGCGCCCCGCCGAACAGATACGTGTACATCAGCACCATCATGATCGGGAACGCCGTCACGTCGAACAGCTGCTCCGGCACGTGCTTGATCTTCAGCACGGCGCGCCAGCCGAACGTCAGGGACGTGGACAGGGCGCTGGGGCGGCGCGGGCGGTCCTTGGAGATGAGCAGTTCGGCGAGGGACTCGGTGTGCACGGGCGCCAGGTCCCGCTCCTCGGTGGTGGTCGCGGTGCTCATGCGGCGGCCTCGGCTTCCTTGCGGTCCTGCGGGGTCGGGGACGAAGCAGCCGGGTCCTGGTCGGGGACCGGCTTTCCGGTGAGGGCGAGGAACACCTCGTCCAGGCTGGGCTGGCCGAGCGAGAAGTTGTCGACGGTGATGCCCGCGCGGGCGAGCTCGGCGAGCGCCCGCGAGGCCTTCTCGGCGGCCGCTTCCTCGGCGCCCGCTTCCCCGCTGCCCGCTGTGCCGTCGCCGACGCGCGCGGTCAGCGCCACCGGGTCCGGCTCCAGCTGCACCCGTACGGCGAGGACGCGGCCGAGCAGGTCGGCGGCCTCCTGGCGCTGGTGGGCGTCGCGCAGCCGCACGTGCACCGCGCCCGCGCCGACCGACGCCTTCAGCTCGCCCTTGGTGCCCTCGGCGATGACCCGGCCCTTGTCGATGACGGCGATGCGGGCCGCCAGCTGGTCGGCCTCGTCCAGATACTGCGTGGTCAGCAGGACCGTCGTGCCCTGGGCGACGACGGCGCGCACGATGTCCCACACCTGGTTGCGGCTGCGCGGGTCGAGGCCCGTCGTCGGCTCGTCGAGGAACAACAGGTCGGGCGTGTTCAGGATGGACGCGGCGATGTCGATGCGGCGCCGCATGCCGCCCGAGTAGTTCTTCACCTGCCGCCCGGCGGCGTCACCCAGGCCGAACGCGGAGAGCAGCTGCTCGGCGCGGGTGTGCGCGGCCTTCTTGCCGTGGCCGGTGAGACGGCCGAGCAGGACCAGGTTCTCGGTCCCGGTGAGGTCCTCGTCCACCGACGCGTACTGCCCGGTCAGGCTGACCATGGAGCGCACGGCGTCGGCCTCGCGGACCACGTCGTGCCCGAAGACGTGGGCCTCGCCGCCGTCCGGGCGCAGGAGCGTGGCCAGCATCTTCACGGTCGTCGTCTTGCCCGCGCCGTTCGGCCCGAGCACCCCGTAGACCGTGCCCGCGGGGACGGACAGGTCGACGCCGTCGACCGCGCGGTTGTCGCCGAACGTCTTCACCAGGCCCGCGGTCTCGATGGCCAGGCCGTCCGGTCCCGGGTGCCGTCGCGGCTGCTTGCTGCTCATGTCCCTACGCCTTCCGATTGCGGTTCCCCGTGCGGTTCGGTAGCGGTGCGTCATGAGGGGAGACCGGGCGCGGCGCGGAAACTCATCGCTTCCCGGCCAGAACATGTGAACGACTCGAATTTCAGGGTGCCACGCGCTCCGGTGGAGCGACGACCCGTACGGGTGTTTCCTGAGAGGAGGCCGAAGCGCCCGGACCGCGCCGTCGGCTGGCGCCCGGACCGCGCTCGGACAGAGAGGAACCGCCATGGCACTCACCGCACACGGCACCCCCGGCGTACGCGCCCTCTCCCACCTGTGGGGTCCGCTGCTCCTCGGCGTCGTCTACGGCGTCTGGGCCGCGGGCATCCACCGCGACGGGGGCCCCATCACCGGGGGCAACGTCCTGTACGGCGGCGTCACCGGCGTCGCCTTCGCCGTCCTGTACGCGGCACTGCGCCGCGGTGCGCCGGGGCTGCCCCGGGAGCTGCGCGCGTTCGCGTGGGCGGCCTTCGCGGGCGTGTCCTTCGGCTTCCTGTACAGCCTCACGGGCGCGACGGTGCTGCGGTCGGTGGGCATGGCGTCGGTGGTCGCCGCCGGCACCTTCGCGGCGACCTTCTACCACTTCTACACCCGGGAGTGACCCGGCTCCCTCTTCCCCCACCCACCCGCCCTCCCCCGCGCTGCCGCGCGTGTCCTCAAGCGCCGGACAGGCTGAATCAATCGGCGCTCCGCGCCTCGTCCTCAAACGCCGGACGGGCTAGAACTTCCCGGCCTGGGCTTGATCGCCGGGTGCGGGTGTTCCAGCCCGTCCGGCGTTTGAGGACGAGCGCGCCAGCGCGGAGAAGGGCGGGTGGGTGGGGAAGAGCCCGTCCGGCGATTGAGGACGAGGCGCGGAGCGCCGAAATTCTTTGAGGGGGGGCTGGGGCGGCGGGTCAGAGCGCGGTCGGGTCTATGGCTTGGGCCATGGCCCGATAACCCGCATCGTTGGGGTGCAGGTGGTCCCCACTGTCGTACGAGGGCCGCAGACGCTCCGCGTCAGCGGGATCGGCCAGGGCCTTGTCGAAGTCGACGAACGCGTCGTACTCCCCGGACGTCCGCACCCACGTGTTGAACGCGTCGCTGACGGCGGCGGCACGCGCCCCGTAGTGGTCGGAGCCGCCGAACGGCACCAGCGTGGCGCCGACGACCCGCAGCCCCTTGGCGTGGGCGGCGCGGATCAGCTTCCGGTGGCCGTTGATGAGTTGCTTGGCGGACACGACGGGGGCGGGCTTGTACGTGGGCTTGTCGGTCTCGCTGAAGCCGATGTCGTTGACGCCTTCGAGGACGACGACGGTCTTGGCGCCGGGCAGGGCGGTGACGTCGCGGGCGAAGCGCGTGGCGCTCTTGTCGCCGAACCAGGCGGAGTCGTTGAGGACCATGTTGCCGCCGATGCCGGAGTTGAGGACGGGGCGCGGCGTGCCCGCCTTGGCGAGGCGTTCGGCGAGCGCGTCGGACCAGCGGCGGTTGAGGTCGGTGGAGGAGGCGAAGCCGTCGGTGATGGAGTCGCCGAACAGGACGATCCCGTCGCGGATACCGTCGCGCCGGGCGGGCCCGCCGCCGCTGACGTCGACGCCGGAGAGGTAGTACCAGGACTCGGTGGACTCGCCGAAGGCGCCCGCGCCGGTGTCGGCGACGTGGTCGCCCTGGGCGCGGTAGCTGGTCGCGAAGGACTGGGCGTGGAAGGTGGCGGGCCCGGTGGTGCGGGCCAGGCGCAGCGTGACGGTGACGGATTCGAAGCGCTTCAGGCCGAGTCCGGCGGCGTCGCTGGAGAGCTGGCCCCCGGCCGGGATGGTGACGGACTTCTTTCCGCCGAAGGTCAACTTCCGTACGGAGCCCTTCTCGACGGCGGCGCCCTTGGTGCCCTCGGTTCTCGCGATGCTGGCGGCGGCGATGTGCAGCGGGGAGGCGCCGTAGGCGTTGGAGAGCCGGATGCGGGCCCGGTCTCCGCCCTCGGTGACGCGTACGACCTGCCGCAGCGTCTGGTCGTCGAACCCGGCCTCGGACCAGTTGGCCTTGAAACCGACGCTGGGCCGCTGCGGGGCCGCCGCCCACGCGGCGGACCAGTCCCCGGCGCTCGCGCCCGCCGGGCGCGGGTCCGGCGACGCGGTGGCCCCGGTCGCGGCGAGCCCCGCGACGAGGGCGAGCGCGGCCGCGGCGACGACGGTCTGACGAGTGAGCGAAGACATGGCGGATCCTTGGGGGTTGAGGGGATCGGGGTTGCTGCCCGGTCGGTCCGGCCGGTGTGACCACGATGGCCCCGCGGCCGTCGGCCGATCAACGGCGATCCATGAAACGATCACCACGCTCACGCTTATCGATGCAGGTCAGGGGCTTGGCAGGGGGAGGGGTCGGACCGAATGGAACGGCAGGAGCTGGAGACGTTTCTGACGCTCGCCGAGGAACTGCACTTCGGCCGCACGGCGGACCGGCTGCTGATCTCCCAGGCGCGGGTCAGCCAGACCGTGAAGAAGCTGGAGCGCAAGATCGGCGCGCCGCTCTTCGAACGCACCAGCCGCGTGGTGCGGATGTCCTCGCTCGGGCGTCAGCTGTACGAGGACCTCGCGCCGCTGCACGCGCGCATGGAGGCGGCGGTGGCCCGCGCCAAGGACGTGGCGCGGGGCGTCGACGGCGAGTTGGGCGTGGGTTTCCTCGGCTCGGGGGCCGGGGCCCTGACGCAGCCGATCCTGAAGCTGTTCCGGGAGCGCTGCCCCGGGTGCGAGGTCCGCATGCGGGAGACCCAGTTCCAGGATCCGCTCGGGATGCTGCGGTCCGGCGAGGTCGACGTGCTGTTCACCTGCCTGCCGGTGGTCGAGCCCGACCTGACCGTGGGCCCCGTCGTCATCGACGAACCCCGCGTCCTGGCCGTGCCGGTGGGGCACCGGCTCGCCGGGCGCGCGTCCGTGTCCTGGGAGGACCTGGCGGGCGAGACCTGCTTCGGCGTGGTGGACAGCGCGCCGGCGTACTGGTGGGACTACCAGGTGCCGCCGCGGACGCCGAGCGGCCGTGAGATCAGGCGGGGGGCGACGGTCGCCACGTTCCAGGAGCTGATGACGCTGGTCGCCACGGGGCAGGGGGTGTCGCCGGTGATCGCCTCCGTGGAGAGGTACTACGCGCGGCCGGACGTCGTCTTCGTCCCTGTACGGGATCTGCCGTCGGCGGAGGTGGCCCTGGTGTGGCGCACGGCCGGGGTGAGCGCGGCGGTCGCGGCGTTCACCTGCGCGGTGCGCGACGCGCTGGCGGCCAACGCGGGCCCCGCCACGTTCTGACCTCCGGTGGCCGAGGCCCTGTCACCGCTCCGCGCCTCGTCCTCAGAGGCCCTCCGTGCACCTCCTTGCTGGGGGACGTTGGCCCTTGGTCGCTGTGGATCGGGCTATGGGCCGACGCCGCGGTGTGGGGCCGGGGCTTGTCGTCGGCAGGCCGTGCTGCCCGGGGAAGTGCTGCTTACGGCGGCGCGGCCGGTGACCGCCGCATCGTCGTCCGCTGGCCGGTGTACCCAGGATCGGCGCTGATTCAGGCCGGGTTCTTCGACTGCGGCTCGCGTCCTTGGGTGCGCAGGTGCTCGTTGATGCGCTGGGCTTCTTCGAGTTGGTCTTCGAGGATGACGATGCGGCAGGCGGCTTCGATGGGGGTGCCCTGGTCGACGAGTTCGCGGGCGCGGGCGGCGATGCGCAGCTGGTAGCGGGAGTAGCGGCGGTGGCCGCCTTCGGAGCGCAGAGGTGTGATCAGGCGGTGTTCGCCGAGGGCGCGGAGGAAGGCGGGGGTGGTGCCGAGCATCTCGGCGGCCCGGCCCATGGTGTAGGCGGGGTAGTCGTCATCGTCGAGATTGTCGACGGGGCGGGAACTGGCAGGGGGCATAAACCTCTTCTTTCAGAAGACACGTCGGGGGGCCCGGGTGCCGTACGGCACCCGGGCCCCGAGCTTTCAACACCATCTACCGGCGAACTGCGCCGGCCTTCTTTGTCCGCGGTTCCGCCTGGGAGGGCGGGGCTGCGGGGATCGCGGATGCGTGACCGGGGACCACCTTCCAATCCGGGGCCTGCGGTACCCGGGCGGAGTTCTTCCTCGCCCGGGCGATCCTGATGGCGTCTGCTCCTTTGCTTTGGCTACACGGTCGTACTGCGGATAACGCGGGTACTGCTCGCAGCCCTCGTGGGGCGTTCTGCTTGACCTGCATGCGCGGCAGTTCATCTCTGCCGTGCCCGTCTCGACTTCCTGAGTACACGGAAAGAATAACCCCGTGACGAGCCAATGTCTACTGCGGCCGCGACAGATTTTCTCCAGGTTCGATGCCCGTAGTTCTGCTGCGAACACGCCTGCATGAGTGATCGGAGGTTCGCCCGGGGGCGGAGGCGGACTGGGCTGTCGCGGGGGACCGGGCGGGGTCAGGGGGGAGTGAGGGTGTCGAGCCGGGCGGCGAGGTCGGGGTGGGCGGCGGCCAGGTGGGGGCGGGTGGCGGTCAGGGGGGCGATGAGGTCGGCGGGGTCGTTGTGAGCGAGGGCCGCGTGGAGCTCGTTGAGCGGGCGGCGGGCGGCGGGGGGAAGGTCGGTGAGGGCGGTGATCTGGCCGGCGAGGCGGCGCAGGTCGGCCGCGTTGCGGCGGGCCCAGGTGGCGGTGTTGCGGTCGGCGGCCCGGGCCTGCCGGGTGGCCGTCACGCGCTGTTCGCCGGTGGTCCCGGCCGGGCCGGGGCGGCCGCGCAGATAGCGGCGTTCGGCGGCCTGGCGGCTGGCGACACCCAGGGGAGAGGCGAGGTCGGCCCAGCTGGCGCCCGCGTCCCGGGCCGTTTCGATCAGGCCGGTCTCCCATCCGGCGAGCCGCTCACGTACCTGCCGCAGCAGCATCAGCGAGGCGAGGGCCTGCTCCGGGGCCGGCCCGGCGCCGAGGGGGCCGGGGGTCTCGTGCTGGGCGTGGCGCAGGGCGTCGTCTATGGCTTCCAGGGCCGCCGCGGCGGCGAGGAACGACGCCGGGCTGTGGGCGTCGGCGGAGACCGGCTGGTCGGGTGCGGTCACGGGCACCTCCCTCGGGTTGTCATCATGTCGACGACATCGTGTTTGTCATCCATTGGATGACATGTTACAACGGTGTCAGTGAAGCGCATTGGCAGCAACTGCCTGAACCCGCTGGAGGTGTTTTCACGATGTTGATGCGCACTGACCCCTTCCGTGAGCTGGACCGGATGGCGCAGCAGCTGATGGGCCCGGGCACCTGGTCGAAGCCGTCGGCGATGCCGATGGACGCCTACCGCGAGGGCGACGAGTACGTGGTGGCCTTCGACATCCCGGGCGTGACCGCAGACGCGATCGATATCGACGTCGAGCGGAACATGCTGACGGTCAAGGCGGAGCGGCGGCCGGTGGCGAAGGCTGACGGCGTGAAGGTGGAGCTGTCCGAGCGGCCGCTGGGCGTCTTCTCCCGCCAGATCGTGCTCGCCGACACCCTCGACACCGAGCACATCAAGGCCGACTACGACGCGGGCGTGCTGACCCTGCGCATCCCGATCGCCGAGCGTGCCAAGCCCCGCAAGATCTCCATCGGCGTCGGGACCGGCCATAAGGAGATCTCCGGCTGACACCGGCCGGACAGGTGCGGAGGACGGCACCTGATCTCCCCCTCATCCCGTCCTCCGCACCCCGTGGGCAGGCCGAAGAACATAAAGGGGTGGCGGCGAGATGACTCTGCGACGCGAAGCGTTCCTCGGCCACGTGAAGGAGCGCGGCGAGTACGGCACTGTGCGGGAAGCCGAGCGCGCGGCCCGTGTGGTGCTCGCCCTGCTCGGCGCGCATCTGGTCGGCGAGGTTCGCGCCCGGCTCGCGGCACGTCTCCCGGAGGAATTCGCCCTGATCCTGCTCAACCCGCTGCAGAGCGCCGAACCGCTGCCCCCGGAGCGGTTCGTGCGGGCGGCCGCGGCCTGGATCGAGGGCGCCACCGAGCAGACCGCGACCTGGGACGTCAGCGCCGTGCTGTCCACGGTCGCCGACGCGGCCGGCGATGACCTGCTGGGGCAGATCCTGCTCCAGCTCCCCGCCGGCTACGACCTCCTCTTCGGCCGCCCCCAGCCCACCTGACCCCTACCTCGGTGCCACACACCCGCACCGCGCTACGAAAGGCATGCACCGCAGTGATCACCGACGTACGCGTACCGGCTGAGCACCAGCGGCCGTACTCGACGGCGTATGAGCAGATGCTGGAGAAGGTCCGCGCCGAAGGCGCCTACCCCACCCGCGAGAGAGCCGAGGAAGCCGTCCGCCTGATTCTCGCGGGGCTGGGACGCCAGCTGACCGGCGACGAACGCGTCGACCTTGCCGCCTGTCGGCCCCTGGAAGCCGCACGTGTCCTGACCGCGCAGATCCCCGCCACCCAGCCGCTGACCGGCTGGGCCTTCGTCAAGGACCTCGCCGCCCGCTCCGGCGCCTCCCTGGCCACCACCCGCTGGGACACCGGCTCCGTCTTCGCGGCCGTCGCCGCCCACGCCGGCCCTGATCTCGTCACCCGCATCCTCGACCAGCTCCCCACCGGCCACGCGCTGTTGTTCGGCCGAGCCGAACTCACCTCCGCCGCGTAAACGGCACCGGCACCCCGGGGCCGCCCGCATCCAGTCCTCCGTATCCACGCCGACCGTCAGCCCCGCCGCCCACAGCGTGGCCAGCAGCCGGAGCGCCGTCAGGACGCCGGGGAACCGTTGCCGGAACGGTCCGTGCAGAGGGCCCAGATGATGAACGTGCCGATGGCCAGGGAGATCAGCGCCCACAGGGGCGTGTAGGGGAGCCACAGGAACTGGGCGACCATGCTCACCGAGGCCAGGGCGATCCCGGTAGCGCGAGCCCACTCCGCACGGTTGAGGATGCCCCACCCGGTGACGGCGACGAGCACGCCGAGCACCAGGTGGATCCACCCCCAGGTGGTGAGGTTGAACTTGTACACGTAGTCGCCGACGCGCGCGTACACGTCGTCCTTGGCGATCCCCGCGATGCCCGAGAGCACGCTGAGGCATCCGTTCACGAGCATCAGGACACCGGCGAAGAGGCTCCCGCCGGAGGCCCAGGGGCTCCCGCCGGAGGCCCAAGGGCTGCCGCGATCGGCGTCACGTTCCGCTGAGGTCATGGCCCGAGCGTCCGGCGGCCGCCGGAGGGTGGCCACCGGAGAGGGCCGTCCGGGTGACCCCGGCCCGGGCGCGGGCGGCGTCAGGCCCCGCGCCGCGCCTCAAGGCCGTCGAGGATGCACGCGAGCCCCACCTCGAAGTAGTCGTCCCGCGTCTCCCCGGCGGTGTCCTTGGGCTCCATCGCGTACAGCTTCCGCAGCCGCGGATACGGCTGGACCACCTCCCGCGCCGCCTCCGACACCTGCTCCACCCACTCTTCCTCGGTGTGCCCGCTGCGGGCGAGCGCCGTCAGGTAGGCGGCCTCCGTGGAGGCGACGCCGATGACGTACGACCAGATGGTCTTGAGGCCGACCTCGGCGGACGGCATGTCGAAGCCGCCGGTGTCGAAGAGCGCGAGGACGTCCTCGGAGAGGCGCATCATGTTCGGGCCCAGGTGGGCCATGCCGAGCTCGCCGAGGACGTTGGCGATCCAGGGGTGGCGCAGCAGCGCGGCGCGCACGTTCCCGCCGTACTCCACGGCGGCGGCCCGCCAGGCGTCCCGGTCCGCGGCCCGGGGCACCTCGATCTCGCCGTACACCTGGTCCACGGCGAGTTCGATGATCTCGTCCTTGTTGGAGACGTGCGTGTAGAGCGAGGTCGCGCCCGCGTTGAGGCGGGTGCCCAGCTTGCGCATGCTCAGGGCCTCGATGCCCTCGGCGTCGAGCAGCGCGAGGGCCTCGGTGACGATCTGGTCGCGGCTGAGCGCGGGCTGCTCGCGGCGGGGCCGCCGCTGCCGGGTCCAGACGGAGATCGCGGTCGGCTTCTCGGTACGGGGCATGGGGGCACCCTTCTGTCTGCTCCGGCTGTGTCCCCTCACCCTAGCGCACCATGCGCACAGCGTTCGGGTCTTGCGAACAGTGTGCGGTGTACGTACAGTGTTCGGAGTCAGCGAACGACGTACGTACGACGGAGGTCAGCGATGGACGGGCTGGACGGGCTGGGAACGAAGGACGAGGGAGCGGGCGGCGTCGCCGCCACCCCGGCGCGCGATCCGCGGCGCTGGCTGATCCTGGTCGTGCTGTGCCTGAGCACGCTGGTCCTGGTCGTGGACAACATGGTCCTGACCGTGGCGGTGCCGCCCATCGCGCAGGACCTGAACGCCAGTTCCTCGGACCTCCAGTGGATCCTCGACTCGTACATGCTGGTCTTCGCGGGCCTGCTGCTGACCTCGGGATCGCTCTCCGACCGCTTCGGCCGCCGCAAGGTGATGCTGATCGGCCTGTTCCTCTTCGGCGCGGCCTCACTGCTAGCGACCGTCGCCGACAGCCCTGAGCAACTCATCGCCGGACGCGTCCTGATGGGCGTCGGCGGCGCGCTGATCATGCCGAGCACCCTGTCGATCCTGATCACCGTCTTCGACGAGGACGAGCGGCCCAAGGCGATCGCGGCCTGGAGCGCGGTGGCGATGGTCGGCCTAGTCGGCGGCCCGGTGCTCGGCGGTGCCCTGCTCGATCACTTCTGGTGGGGCTCGGTCTTCCTGATCAACATCCCCATCGCGGCCCTCGCGATCGTCGCCGCCCTGGCGCTTATGCCCGAGTCCAAGGGCCCCTGGCGCAAGGCCGACCCGCTCGGCATGATCCTGTCGGTCGTCGGCATGGTCGCCCTGGTGTGGACGATCACGGAGTGGCCGAAGGTCGGCTTCAGCGACCCGAAGGTGTACGTCGCCGCGATCTGGACCGTCTGCGCCCTGGTCGGCTTCGGCCTCTGGGAGACCCGCGTCGCCCACCCGATGGTGCCGCTGTCCCTCTTCCGCAACCGCGTCTTCACCGGCGCCAGCTTCTCCATCGTCCTGCTGACGTTCGCCAACGGCGGCCTGATGCTGGTCCTCACCCAGTACCTGCAGTTCGTCCTCGACTACACCCCGACCGAGACCGGCTGGGCCTTCGCCCCGCTGGCCGTCGCCTCGCTCCTGTTCAACACCCTCGGCGCGACCCTCGGCCAGAAGCTCGGCAACCGCGCCATGGTCGCCACCGGCCTCGCCATCATCGCCGGCGGCTTCTTCACCCTCACCACCCTGGAGCGCGGTGACGGCTTCGGCCTCATCACCCTCGCGATGGTCCTGATGGGCATGGGCGGCGGCCTCGCGATGCCCGCCGCGCAGGCCGCCCTGATGGGCGCGGTCCCCGAGGAGCACGCGGGCGTCGGCTCCGCACTCAACGACACCGTCCAGCAGGCGGGCGCCGCGCTCGGTGTCGCCGTCCTCGGCTCCATCCTCGCCAGCACGTACGGCGACGGCATGCCCGACGACGCCTCCGGCAAGGCCAAGGAGTCCATCGTCGAGGCCTTCTCCGAGGCCGGGCGCACCGGGGACGCGGGGCTGCTCGACGCGGCGCGGGACGCGTTCAGCGACGCGATGTCCGCGAGCTTCGTGGTCGGCGCGACCGGCGTCCTCATCGCCGCGGCCCTCTCCCTCTACCTGATGCGCCCCCGCCCGGCGGCGGCCGCGCCCGCCGAGTCCCCGGAGCACCAGCCGGACCCGGTGGACCACTGACGCGCGACGCGCTGACGCCCTGAGGCGCGGCCCCCGCCGAGAAGGCGGGGGCCGCGCCTTGCCGCTGGTTAAGGCGTGGTGAGCCCGAACCAGTAGTCGAAGGTGTCGAGGAGGGAGTTGAGGGTGTTGAGGGGGTCGATGGTGCCGCTATTGATGGTGAGGGCACCGTCGGTCACGAGATCATCGGGGGTCTTGGTGCTGATGGTGAGGCTGTTGAGACCGGCGCGGGTGATCGTGTACGTGGCGTCGGCGGTCTCCGCGTCGGCCCGGCGCGGGGTGTGGACGAGGACGCCGTTGCGGATCTGGACGGTCCAGGCGGCGGGGTCGCGGGGCAGCCCGTCGGTGACGGTGAGGCCGATGGTCAGCGGACTCGCGGCCGCGTTGGGCCCGTTGAGGCGGATGCCGAGGTAGTCGAAGAGCATGTGCAGCGGCATGGCGGCCAGGACGGGCTCGGTGATGATCTGCGGCGAGGGGATCACGTCGCCCGTGCCGTGGGCGGGCCGGGTGCGCAGCTCGTGGGCGGCGGCGAGGTAGAAGTTCCGCCAGGGCCCGGACTCGGCCTGGTAGCCGAGCTGTTCGAGGACGTCGGCCTCCAGGAGGCGGGCGTCGCGGTCGGTGGGGTCGGCGAACACGGCGTGGCTCAGGAGCTCCGCCGCCCACCGGTAGTCCTCGGCGCTCTTGGCGTTGTCGTACGCCTGCCGGGCCAGCGACACCACGTTCGCGGCGCCGCCCATGGCCTCGACGTACCGGGGCCCGGCCTGCTCGGGGGGCAGGGTGTGCAGATGGGCGGCGTTGCCGTCGTACCAGCCGAGGTAGCGCTGGTAGACGGCCTTGGCGTCGTGGTTGACGGTGCCGTAGTAGCCGCGGTTGAACCACTGTCCGGCCAGGGCCTCCGGTACCTGGGTGTCGAGTTCCTCGGCGATCTCGACCATGGTCCGGCCGTGGTTGGCCAGGCGCAGCGACTGGTCGTGGAGGTAGCGGTACAGGTCGCCCTGGCTGGAGAGGAAGGAGACGATCGCGTCGGGGGCCTCGGTCGTGTTCCAGCGGGGCCAGAAGTGGCTGGCGAACATCGTGTCCGAGCGGTCGCCGAACCACTCGATGGACTGGTTGAGGTACTCCGACCACGCCTTGGCGTCGCGCACTTGGGCCCCGCGCAGGCTGTACAGGTTGTGCAGGGTCGGGGTGGCGTTCTCGGCCATGCACAGGGTGCGGACGTCGGGGAGGTAGAAGTTCAGCTCGGCGGGGGCCTCCGTGCCCGGGGTGAGCTGGAACTCCAGGTTCACCGGGCCGAAGGGGACGGTGTGGAAGCGGCGGGCGACCTCGGAGGTGACCGTGAAGGTCGGGGGCACAAGGCCGGACAGGCCGTTGGAGTTGGTCTTGCCGAGCCCGGCGTCGACCTGCCCCTGGGCGGAACGTTCAAGGAGGGACCCGTACATGAACAGGGCCCGGCGCTGCATCGAGTTCCCGGCGTAGACGTTCTCGCTCACCGAGTGCTCAAGGAAGCCGTCCGGGGCGATGATGTCCACGCCCTGGGGCACGGCGCGGTCCGGGAAGAGGCCGAGGACGCCGCCGTAGTGGTCGATGTGGGAGTGCGTGAAGAGGACCGCGCGGATGGTCCGGCCCTGGCCGCGGTGCTCGCGGTAGAGCTTCAGCGCCGCCTCCGCGCACTCCTCGCTGACGAGGGGGTCCACCACCACGATCTCCTGGGAGGCCCCCGTGGGGTCCTCCAGGAACGAGATGTTGGACAGGTCCATGCCCCGCACCTGGTAGACGGCGTTCTCGACGACCTCGTACAGGCCGGTGTTCATGTTCAGGAGCGCGTTGCGCCACAGGCTGGGGTTGACGGTGTCCGGCGCGTCGCCGGTCAGGAACGCGTACGGGGCGAGGCTCCAGGCGGGCACGTCGAGCGGGCCGTCACCGGCGTTGGCCTTCGGCACGGTGAAGTCCGCGGGCAGCGCGGCGATGAGCCCCTTCGAGGCGAGCGCGGCCTCGGCGTCCTGGTCCGGCGGCGGAACGGCGATCGCCGCGTTCAGGTCCCTGGTGAGGGAGGTGGCGGGCTGCGGGGTCCTGGGGGTGGAGTCGGTCAACGGTCTTCCCTTCCCTACGCGCGTTCGACATCGGGGTGGGGGGACCTCAACGTAACCGTGCGACTGCGCGCTGTCAGGGGGGAGTTCGGGCCGGGCCTCACATTGGCCTGCAACGGCCCCTTGCGCCCCGCGCGGTGTCCTCAATCGCCGGACGGGCTTTATCTCCCACCCGCCCGCCCTTTACACCTGCAGCGGCCCCGCACCCCCCGACCTAGCGGCTCGCGGGTGAGTTTTCAGCCCGTCCGGCGTTTGAGGACGAGGCGCGGAGCGCCGAAAGGCTGTGAGCGGGGGAACGGGGGCGGCCAGCACCCGGATCGGGAAGGGGCGGGCCTGGGGCGCCCCGCGAGGGACTCACCACGTGGGCCGCGCGCTCACCCCGCCGTCCACGACCAGGTCCGCCCCGGTCACCCACCCCGCCGCGTCCGAGGCGAGGAACACACAGGCGGCCCCCACGTCCTCCGGCGCCCCCAACCGCACGAGCGGCGCGGCCCGCGACCACCGCTCCACGCCCTCCGGCCAGTCCTCCGCAAGCCCGGGCCGCCCGATGAGCCCGGGCGACACGCTGTTCACGCGCACGCCCCGCGCCCCGTACTCCACGGCGGCGGCCCGCGCGAACATCAGCAACGCCGCCTTGGACGCCGCGTAGTGGGCGTGCCCGGGGGCGGGCTGATGCCCTTCGATGGACGCGATCTGGATGACGGAGGACCCGGACTCCATCAACTCCACGGCCGCCTGAGTGCAGCTGAACGCGCTGGTCACGTTGGCCTCTTGCAGGGCGCGCCACTCCTCGGCCGTCATCCCGGCGAGCTCCCGCACCGGCTGCACCCCGGCGTTGTTCACGAGCGTGTCGAGCCGCCCCCGCCAGGCGTGCGCGGCCTCGACGAGGCGACGGCAGGCGTACTCCTCGCGCAGGTCGGCGGAGACGACGGTGGCCTCGCCGCCCTCGCCGGTGATCTTCTCGGCCACGTTCCTGGCCCGGTCGGCGCCCCGGTGCGCGTGCAGGACGACGGCCGCGCCCGCCTGCGCGAACCGGCGCGCGATGCCGCCGCCGAGCAGTCCGCTGGCCCCCGTGACGAGGGCCACCTTGCCCTCCAGGGACGGCAGTTGAGGGTCACGCACGGCACAGCCTCCTGATCGTCTCGGCCCGGCCGGGATGCCGGGCCGCCAGTTGTTCCGGGTCGCCGCCCTCGTAGTCGGCGTCGGTGAATCCCGGTGCCATCGTCGTCCCGAACAGCGCCCAGGCCCCGCCGTCCCGCACCCGTGCACCCATCCACGTACCGGCTGCCACGACGAGCTGGAACTCGTCGTCGGGCCCGAGCACGCGCAGTTCGTCCGACCCGTCGGGCCGCAGGAGCAGCAGCTCAAGGGCGTCGCCCCGGTAGAAGTGCCACACCTCGTCCGTGGGCAGCCGGTGCATCGCGGAGAAGTCGCCGGGCCGGGACGTAAGGAGCATGACGATCGCGGTCCCGGCCGGGTGGCCGTCCGGGCCGGGCGGGCCCTGCCACGTCTGCCGGAACATGCCACCCTCGAAGTCGAGCGGTACGAGGCCGTGCCGGGCGATCAGCTCTTCAGGGGTCACCGTCGGCTCCCTCTCCCTTTCCGGACGCGTCGTCGTCGCACTCGAACCAGATCGTCTTGCCGCTGTGGTCGGCCAGCACCGTAACGTCCCAGCGGTCCGTGACGGCGTCGACGAGCAGCAGCCCCCGTCCGCCTTCGGCCAGTTCGGCCGGTTCCACGCGGGTGGGTGGCGTGGAGCTGGTGTCGGTCACCTCGACCCGGAGGCCGCGCGGCCCGCGCGCGATCAGGATCGCGCACCTCCGGTCCGGCACGTGGCGTACGACGTTCGTGGCGAGCTCGGTCAGCGCGAGCTCGGCGGCGTCGGTCAGATGGGCGAGTCCCCAGCCGACGAGGTACATCTGGAGGATGCGGCGCAGCGGCCGCACCGAGTGCTTGCTCAGCGTGAAGCTCAGCCGATAGCTGTTGCCAACCCCTGGAAGCAACAGGTCAGTTGCGTGATTCATGTCACCAAGGTGGTGGGCGGCGGTGACGCCCGGCCACCGGTTGAACCTCACCCCCCAGGGCGTGGACTTCCCCGGCGCCGGGTGCCCGATCAGGCGCTGCCCTCGCCCTCGCCCGCGCACGTCTCGCACGGGGCCTCGTGCTGCCAGCCGTCGTCGTCCGTCCACTCGATCATGCCGTTGCCGCCGCAGGAGGGGCAGCGAGGCAGCACCACCACCTCCAGGTCCGACGGGCCGAGTTCGGACGGGTCCACGGTCTCCAGGTCCGCGCGGTCCACCAGCAGGTTCCGGCGGAGCAGGTAGTCCTCCGCCTCCAGCCGGATACGCACCCTGCCCTCGTATCCGCCCGCCACGATGGCGCGGGCACCCGCGTGGGTCACGCGGGTGCCGTCCGGCAGGGCGCGTTCCTTGGGCGGTCCGGACTGGCGCTCAGGCTCTCGCATGGCGCCAGTCTGGCAGTGCCGGGCGGAACGCGCCCGGGTCAGCCTCGGCGTCGGTTGATCCGTCGCCTGCCGAGCAGCACGAGGGCGGTGCCGACGAGCAGCGTCGCCACGGTGAAGGCGATCGGCTTGAGTGGGTCGGGGCCGGTGTCCGCGAGGCTGCCGTTGTGGTCGGTCCTGGTCGGCGTCGGGACCGGGGTCCACGTCGGGGTGGGGTCCGGGTCCGGTGTGGGCGTCGGCGTGGGGTCCGGGGTCGGGGTCGGGGTCGGGTCCGGGTCGGGTGTGGGGGTGGGCGTGGGGGTGGGGTCCGGGTCCGGCGTGGGCGTGGGCGTCGGGTCCGGGTCAGGTGTGGGTGTGGGTGTGGGTGTGGGGTCCGGGTCCGGGTCCGGGGTCGGGGTGGGGTCCGGGTCCGGGGTAGGAGTCGGGGTCGGCGTCGGCGTCGGCGTGGGGTCAGGGTCGGGCGTCGGCGTCGGCGTCGGCGTCGGGGTGGGGTCCGGGTCCGGCCCAGTCCGCGTCAGCCGGTTGGTGACGGTGACCGCCACGCTCTCCGCAGGGCCGAGCTTGGCGATGCGGCTCGGCTCGATCTCCGCGTCCCCGTCGTAGCCGTACCCCTTCGGCAGGTCCGGTGGCGCGCTCTCGGTGATGGTGCAGGCCTGGCCGTCGTAGAAGCGCACGGCATCGGCGGCGGCGCTGGTGGCACCGGCCGGGACGGCCGCGCTCCACTTCTTCTCGCCCTGGGTGCCGCAGCGGACGGAGCCGCTGAAGGTGAGCGGCGCGGGCAGGCCGTCTCCGGCGCCGGTCAGCTTCTTCGTGACGGTGATGTCCGAGGCGGTGTTGAACACCTGGAGGGAGACGGTGCTGCTGTTGGAACTCGGGATCGGGTCGATGAACAGGTCAGCGCCCGAACTGGACTTCGCGCTCGCGGTGTTCTTGAAGGTGCCGGGGATCGGCCCGGCGGTGCCCTTGATCGTGAGGGTCACGTAGTCCTGCGGGCCGATCTTGTCGATCGTCGAGCGGACGGTGCGGGTGTCTTCGTCGTACTCGACGCTGCCGCAGGCGGAGGCGTCCGTGGCGGCGGCACACGTCGCGGAGTCGTAGACGAAGGCGTCCGCGCTGGGGAGCGGGTCGCTGAAGACGACGGACTCGACGGTGCCGGGCGAGGAGTTGGAGACCTTGATGGCCCAGGTGACGTCCTCGCCGGCCTGGACGGCGGCGGGTGTGACGGATTTGTTCACGGCGACGTCCGCGCAGAGAACGCCGGTGGCGCTGACCGACGCGAAGCGGTTACCGGTGTTGGTGGTGCCGTCGGGAGGGTAGATGTAGGCGGTGTTTTGCACCCCGGCGCGCTCCGGGGTGACCTCGCAAGGCACATCGGGGTCCACCACGGGATCGACGCTCATGACGATGGTCAGTTCGGCGCCGCTGGGGAACTTGTCGAGGGTCCCGCTGTAGATGGTGCCGGGTGGCGTGAACGTGTTGTCCTCGATGAACGAGGGACATTCGATGCCGCCGGTGCCGGTGCACGAGGTGATGTCGACTTCGAAGCTGCCGTAAACGGTGTTGCGCCCCATGTAGTCCTGGATGGTCGCGCCGTCGGCGGCCGCCGGGCCCTTGTTGGCGTAGGTGACGGTGTACGTCACCGGTGACCCCGGAGCGATCGTCTTCGCGCTCTGCTTCTTCGTCACCTCCAGCTTCGCTTCCGGGCACGCGGGCGGGGTGGCGCCGGTGGCGATGACCCTCGCGGTGCTGTTTCCGGTATTGGTGACGCCGGTGGGAGTCCGGAGGTAGGCCGAGTTGAACACCTCTGCGGGGTCAGGCTGCGCCTGGCAGGGGGGATCGGCATCCTCCACGGGGTCCGCGATCATCACCACGGTCAGCTCGGCGCCGCTGGGGAAGCTGTCGAGGGTCCCGCTGTAGATGTTGGAGGGGAGCTCGATCGTCTTGTCCTCGATGAACGAGGGGCAGGTGATGCCGCCGGTGCCGGTGCATGAGGTGATGTCGATTTTGATGGTGTTGTAGAGGGTGTTGCGCGACATGTAGTCCTCGATGGTCGCGCCGTCAGCGGCTGCCGGGCCCTTGTTGGCGTAGGTGACGGTGTACGTCACCGGCGACCCCGGAGCGATCGTGTCCGCGCTCTGCTTCTTCGTCACCTCTAGTTTCGCTTCCGGGCACTTGGGCGGGGTAGCGCCGGTGGCGATGACCTTCGCGGAGCTGTTGCCGGTGTTGGTGATGCCGTCGGGAGGGTAGATGTAGGCCGTGTTTCTCACCTCCGCCGGGCCAGGACTGGGCTGGCAGGGAGGATCGGCATCCGCCTCGACGTCCACGGTCATCACTACGGTCAGCTCGGCGCCGCTGGGGAAGCTGTCGAGGGTTCCGCTGTAGATGTTGGAGGGGAGCTCGATCGTCTTGTCCTCGATGAACGAGGGGCAGGTGATGCCGCCGGTGCCGGTGCATGAGGTGATGTCGATTTTGATGGTGTTGTAGAGGGTGTTGAGCGACATGTAGTCCTCGATGAGCGCGCCGTCGGCTGCCGCTGGGCCTTTGTTGGCGTAGGTGACGGTGTACGTCACCGGCGACCCCGGGGTGATGGTGTCCGCGCTCTGCGTCTTCGTGACCTCGAGTTCCGCGTTGTTGTCGATCGAGGTGGAGACGGAGCTGTCGTTCGAGGCCGGGTCGGAGTCGGTCGCGTCGCCGGGCGGGGCGATGTGGGATTCCGCCGTCACGCTGGACGGCGACGGCACGCCGTACCGTCCGGTGATGGTCAGCGTCAGCACACCCAGGTGCGGCAGCGTGGTCGCGGTCCCGGAGACCTCCGTGTCGGACACCGTGAGCGAGTCCGGACAGGCGGCGCCCGCGCTGGCTTTGCAGGTGGCCTTCACGCCGGTGGCGGACTTGGGCATGTCTACGCTGAACGGCGCGCCGTCCGCCGCGATCAGCGTGTTGTTGCCCATGGTCACGGTGTACGTGAAGGAGTCCCCGGCCGCGGCGGTCGTCGGCCCGGCGATGTTGGTCGTGACGTCGACGGTGGCGGCGGCCTTGCGCTTGCCCTTCGGTTCGCCCTTGGGCTTCGGCTTCGGCTTGGGCTTCGGCTTCGCCGGTGCGGCGGCCGGGGCCGATGTCTGGCCCGGGGGTCCCTGAGCGGTCGCCCGCTCCAGTGCGGGTGTCCCCAGGACCAGCAGCAGCGCGGCCACCGCACCGGCCGCGACTGTGCGCAGCGGCCGTACGCGCCAGCGTCCCGAAAGCCGTGAGCTCATGATCAGACCGCCATTCCGAAATCCCGCAAATAGGACAATCGGCGTGGAGTCTTACAGTCCGAGCGTGGCCGTTTCCCTCAGCGCGGCCGACCGTGATCGCCAGGGCGACGCGATTTCACTCCGACGGCCGCGCGTCCCGGAAATCGCGATTCCGGTCACCCAAGTTAGGTGGGGCGGTTACGCTCGGCGACAAGCTGAATCGCGCGCCGCGCTTCTTGGCGTGGCCTTTGGGGGTGACCCGAACCATGGTCAACATCCGCGACCTCGATCCCAGCGCGTCCCCGCTGGACTACTACGGTTCCGAGCTGCGCAGAGCAAGAGAGGCGTCGGGCCTGAAACAGGCGGAGCTCGCGAGCTGCATCTTCTGTGCGCCGAGCCTGGTGGGGCAGGTGGAGACGGCCCGGAAGGTCCCGACGCGGGACTTCTCGGAGAGGCTTGACGCCGCGCTGGGGACGGACGGGATGTTCTCGCGGCTGGTGGGGTTGGTGCTGCGGAGCCAGTTGCCGAGCTGGTTCCAGCCGTACGCGGAGATGGAGGCGAAGGCCGCTTACATCTCCACGTACCAGGTGCAGTTGGTGTACGGGCTGCTGCAAACCGAGGAGTACGCCCGCGCTGTGCTGGCTACTGGGACGCCAGGCAACCTCGACGACCAGGTCGCCGCTCGAGTGGAACGGCAACGGACTCTGGGGCGTGCGTGTCCGCCGCTGATGTTGGTGACGCTCGATGAGGCGGCTCTTTACCGGCCGATCGGAAGCCGCGAGATCATGCGTAGGCAATTGCGGCACCTGCTGGCTTGCCAGCAGCAGCGCTGGGTGGGTATCCAGGTGCTGCCGTTCTCGGCAGGTCAACATGCCAGTCTTGACGGTTCGTTCAACCTGCTGCGCTTCGATCACGACCCGGACATCGTCTACACGGAAGACCTGATCTCCGGGCATATGACGGCCGATTCCGCAACGATCCGCGAAGCATCGCTCCGTTACGCTAACTTGCAGGCCGCTGCCCTCTCGGTGGAGGACTCAGCGGAACTGATCACCCGCGTGATGGAGGAACGCTATGGGGATGGCCCTGGACCTGACGAACGCGCGGTGGCGAAAGTCTTCGTACACCGGCAGCACCGGGGGTGACTGCGTGGAGTGCGCCCCCCTCAATGGTGCGGCGTGGCACAAGTCCTCGTACACCGGCGACACCGGTGGCGACTGTGTGGAGTGCGCCCCCCTCAACGGCGCCGCGTGGACCATGTCCTCGTACAGCGGGACCAGCGGCGGCGAATGCGTGGAAGTCGCCGCCCTCAACCCCCACATTGCCCTCCGCGACAGCAAGCGCCCCCACGGCGCCGTCGTCACCGTCGGCGCCCCCGCGTTCACCGCCCTCGTCGAGGCGGCCGTACACGGAACCCTCGACCGGTAACCGACTCGCACGGTAAGCCTCCAGCTCGGCCCCTCCGGGGGGCCGAGCTGGACGCGTTCGGCGACGGTCGGGTCAGCCTCGGCGTCGGTTGATCCGTCGCTTGCCGAGGAGGACGAGGCCGGTGCCGACGAGCAGCGTCGCCACGGTGAAGGCGATCGGCTTGAGCGGGTCGGGGCCGGTGTCCGCGAGGCTGCCGTCGGGTTCGGTCCTGGTCGGCGTCGGGACCGGGGTCCACGTCGGGGTCGGGGTGGGGTCCGGGTCCGGTGTCGGGGTCGGGTCCGGGTCGGGCGTGGGCGTGGGCGTCGGGTCCGGATCAGGCGTGGGTGTCGGGTCCGGGTCCGGTGTGGGCGTCGGTGTCGGCGTGGGGTCCGGGTCCGGCGTGGGTGTCGGGTCCGGGTCCGGTGTCGGGGTCGGCGTGGGGTCCGGGTCCGGCGTCGGGGTGGGGTCCGGATCGGGCGTGGGTGTCGGGTCCGGGTCGGGCGTAGGCGTCGGGTCCGGGTCCGGCGTGGGTGTGGGCGTGGGGTCCGGCGTCGGCGTCGGGTCAGGGTCCGGCGTCGGCGTCGGCGTCGGCGTGGGGTCCGGGTCGGGTGTCGGGGTGGGGTCCGGGTCCGGCCCAGTCCGGGTCAACCGGTTAGTGACGGTCACCGCCGCGTTCTCCGCAGGGCCGAGCTTGGCGATGCGGTTCGGCTCGATCTCCGCGTCCCCGTCGTAGCCGTACCCCTTCGGCGGTTCCGGCGGTGTGTCCTCGGTGATGGTGCAGGCCTGGCCGTCGTAGAAGCGCACGGCATCGGCGGCGGCGCTGGTGGCACCGGCCTGGACGGCCGCGCTCCACTTCTTCTCGCCCTGGGTGCCGCAGCGGACGGAGCCGGTGAAGGTGAGCGGCCCAGGCAGGCCGCTCCCGGCGCCGGTCAGCTTCTTCGTGACCGTGATGTCCGAGGCGGTGTTGAATACCTGGAGCGAGACGGTGCTGCTGTTGGAACTCGGAATCGGGTCGACGAGCGCGTCGTCCCCCGAACCGGGCTTCGCCGTCCCGGTGTTCTTGTAGGTGCCGGGGATCGGCCCGGCGGTGCCCTTGATGGTGAGGGTCACGTAGTCCTGCGGGCCGATCTTGTCGATCGTGGAGCGGACGGTGCGGGTGTCCTCGTCGTACTCGACGGCGCCGCAGGTGGAGGCGTCCGTGGCGGCGGCACACGTCGCCGAGTCGTACACGAACGCGTCCGCGCCGGGCAGCGGGTCGTTGAAGGCGACGGAACCGGCGGCGATGAGCGAGGAGTTGGAGACCCTGATCTTCCAGCTGACCTCGTCACCGGCCTGCACGGCGGCGGGCGTGACGGACTTGTTCACGGAGACGTCCGCGCAGGGGGTCGTGGCGATGACGTTCTCGCCGAAGTTGCCCGTGTTGACGACTCCGCTGGGGGCGTCCATGCCCGCCGAGTTCGCGGTCTTCGGATCGGCGGGACAGGTGGTGTCGTTGGCCGAGGCGACCGGGTCGACGCTGAGCTTGACGGTCAGGGCGGCCCCGCTGGGGAAGGCGCCGAGCTCACCCCGGTAGATGAAGTCGTTCACGCCGATCGTCTTGTCGGTGACGAACGAGGGGCAGTCCACGCCGCCCGTGCCCTCACAGGAGACGACCTCGACCTCGAAGCCGCTGAAGAGCCCGTGGTTGACGCCCATGGAGTCCCTGATGGTCGCGCCGTCGGCGGCGTCAGGGCCTTCGTTGGTGTACGTGATGGTGTACGTCTGCGGGGCTCCCGGGGCGATCGACGGTGAGCTCTGCTCCTTCGCCACCCGCAGCTTCGCCTGGGGGCACTTGGGCGGGGACGGGGTGGTGGCGGAGACCTCGGCCGTGCCGGTACCGGTATTGGTGAGGCCGCCGGGAGCGTCGATGAAGGCCTGGTTGGTGAGGGTCGCCGTGGTCGAGCCGGAGGCACAGCGCGGGGTGGGGTTGGCCACCGGGTCGACGCTGAGCTTGATGGTCAGGGCGGCACCACTGGGGAACGCGCCGAGCTCACCCCGGTAGATGAGCTCGTTCGCCGGGATCGTCTTGTCGGTGACGAACGAGGGGCAGTCCACCCCGCCCGTCCCCTCACAGGAGACGACGTCGACCTCGAAACTGCTGAAGACATCGGTGTTGAGCCCCAGGAAGTCCCTGATGGACGCGCCGTCGGCGGCGGCCGGGCCCTCGTTCGAGTACGTGATGGTGTACGTCTCCGGCGATCCCGGGGCGATCGACGACGCGCTCTGCTCCTTCGTCACCCCCAGCTTCGCCTTCGGGCACTCCGGAGGGGCCGGGGTGGTGGCGGTGACGCTCACGGCGTCGGTACCGGTATTGGTGATGCCGCGGGGAGGGTCGATGGAGAGCCGGTTCGTCAGGATCGGCTCGGCACCGCCGGCGGCCCGGCAGGGCGCGTCGGGGTTGGCCACCGGGTCGACGCTGAGCTTGATGGTCAGGGCGGCGCCGCTGGGGAAGGCGCCGAGCGTGCCGTCGAAGGCGTAGCCCTCGGTGCGGGTCGTCCTGTCGTTGATGAAATCGGGGCAGTCCACCCCGCCCGTGCCCGCACAGGAGACGACACTGACCTCCAGGCCGCGGAAGACCAGGGTGTTCAGCGCCAGATAGTCCCTGATGAGCGCGCCGTCGGCGGCGGCCGGGCCCTCGTTCGTGTAAGTGAGGGTGTACGTCAGCGGCGATCCCGGGGCGATCGACGTCGCGCTCTGCTCCTTCGTCAGCCGCAGCTTCGCCGTGTTGTCGATCGCGGCGGAGACGGAGCTGTCGTTGGAGGCCGGGTCGGAGTCGGTGGCGTCGCCGGGCGGGCTGATGTGGGACTCCGCCGTCGCGCTGGACGGCGACGGTACGCCGTACCGGCCGGTGATGGTCAGCGTCAGCACGCCCAGGTGCGGCAGCGTGGTCGCCGTTCCGGACACTTCCGAGTCGGACACCGTGAGCGGGTCCGGGCAGGTGGCGCCCGCGCTGGCTTTGCAGGTGGCCTTCACGCCGGTGGCGGACTTGGGCAGCGTCACGCTGAACGGTGCGCCGTCCGCTGGGGTCAGCGTGTTGTTGCCCATGGTCACGGTGTACGTGAAGGGGTCTCCGGCGGCGGCGGTCGTCGGTCCGGCGATGTTGGTCGTGACGTCGACGGTGGCGGCGGCCTTGCGCTTGCCCTTCGGCTTCGGCTTGGGCTTCGGTTTCGGCTTCGCCGCCGGGGCGGCGGCCTGCTTCTGGCCCGGGGGTCCCTGAGCGGTCGCCCGCTCCAGCGCGGGTGTCCCCAGGACCAGCAGCAACGCGGCCACCACACCGGCCGCGAACGCGCGCGGCGGCCGCAAGCGCCAGCGTCCCGAAAGCCGTGAGCTCATGATCAGACCGCCATTCCGAAATCCCGCAAATAGGACAATCGGCGTGGAGTCTTACACCGGGGGCGCGGCCGTCGCCCCTGGCGCGGCTGGCCGTGATCGCCGAAGCGACGGGATTTCACTCGCGTGGCCGCGCGTCCCGGAAATCGCGATTCCGGTCACCGAGGCGAGGTGGCGCGGTTACGCTCGGCGACAGGCTGAATCGCGCGCCGCGCTTCTTGGCGTGGCCTTTGGGGGTGACCCGAACCATGGTCAACATCCGCGACCTCGATCCCAGCGCGTCCCCGCTGGACTACTACGGCTCCGAGCTGCGCCGCGTGAGAGAGGACTCGGGCCTCAAACAGGCGGAGCTCGCGGGCTGCGTCTTCTGCGCGCCGTCCCTGGTGGGCCAGGTGGAGACGGCGCGAAAGGTGCCGACCAGGGACTTCTCCGAGCGGCTCGACGCGGCGCTGGGTACGGACGGGACGTTTTCGCGGTTGGTGGGCCTTGTGCTGCGGAGTCAGCTGCCGAGCTGGTTCCAGCCGTATGCGGAGATGGAGGCCAGGGCGACGGCCATCTCCACGTTTCAGCCGCAGCTGGTGTGCGGCTTGTTGCAAACCCCCGACTACGCACGCGCCTTGTTGCGTGCTGGCTGGGCGGACAAGCTGGATGAGGCGGTAGAGGCGCGAATGGAGCGTCAACGTGTGCTGAGCCGTGTACGGCCGCCCTTGACCTGGGCAGTGATCGATGAAGGCGCGTTGTACAGGCCGTTCGGTGGCCTAGCTGTCATGCGAGCACAACTCCAGTACCTTTTGGACATCCAGAAGCACCATCACGTGAGCGTGCAGGTACTGCCGTTCATGACGGAACACCCAGCAACAGTAGGCGGATTCACCCTGCTGGAGTTCGAGTCTGACCCCGATATCTTCTACACGGAGAGCTACGACTCGGCTCATATGACCGCCAATCCGGAGACCGTCAGGGACTGTTCCCACCGTTACGATCACCTGCAGGCCGCTGCCCTCTCCGTAGAGGACTCGGCGGCACTGATCGCCCGCGTACGGGAGGAACGATATGGGGACCAACCTGAACCTGACGGGCGCGCTCTGGCGTAAGTCCAGCTACAGCGGCGGCACAGGCGGCGAATGCATCGAGTGCGCTCCCCTCAACGGCGCCGCGTGGCACAAGTCTTCGTACAGCGGCGACACGGGTGGCGAATGCATCGAGTGCGCTCCCCTCAACGGCGCCGCGTGGCACAAGTCTTCGTACAGCGGATCGGGCGGCGGCGACTGCGTCGAAGTCGCCGCCCTCAACCCCCACATAGCCCTCCGCGACAGCAAGCGCCCCCACGGCCCCGTCGTCACCGTCACCGCCGCCGCCTTCACCGCCTTCGTAACCGCCGCGGCCCAAGGCGTTACACCGGAAGCCGCCAGCTAGGCCCTTCAGGGCTCCCGAGCCAGACCCGCTGTTCCTCGTCCGTGATCGTCAGCCCGAACCCCGACACGTGCGGCGACCCCGCCTCCTGCCAGGCACTGACCGCGTCCTCGACCGCGTCCCACAGCCTGAGCGGGCCGCGCTGGACGACGGTCCAGCCGTCACCGTCGTCGGCAGGACGGGTACGCGCCTGCGACCCGGTGGCGACATCGAGCAGGACCTGCTCGGCTCCTACGCCGGCCCGCTCGGCGGAGGGCGCGGCGAGCTGGGCGACGAACAGGCCCGTCCAGTCTTCGAGGACGGCCGGATCGATGCGGCTCGGCCGCTCCTCGCCGGGCAGGTACTCGACCAGGCCGCGCGGCGGGCGCTCGTGTGTGCGAGCCATCATGAACGACGTCCGGTCGGGCAGGAAGCGTCCGGAAGCGTCGCCGTCGTCGTCGACAGTGAGTCGTACGAGGCCGTTCCCGAAGCCCCATCCGGCGAGGGCGACGAGCAAGGTTCCTCCGGCGTTGATCTGCCGGAGCAGGCTGTAGGGAACGTGCCGCATGGAGCAGAACGCGATAACGGTGTCGTACGGGGCGCCGTCCAGGTGGCCGCGCAGGCCGTCCCCGGTGATGAGGGTGGGGGCGTATCCGGCTTCGGAGAGGGCCTTGCGGGCGCGTTCGGCGACGGCCGGGTCGGTCTCGACGGCGGTTGTGTGGTCCGCGCCGATCAGCTCGCAGACATAGGCGGTGGAGAGGCCGGTCCCGGTGCCGATGATGAGGGAGCGTCGGCCAGGAGCGGTGCCCGCCTGCTCGATCATCCGCACCACCAGGCCTGGAAAGGTCGAGGACGAGGTAGGGACGCCGGAGACGGGGCCGGTCGCGTCCTCGGCGAGCACGCCGTCGATCTGTGTGACCCAGGTGGTGTTCTCGTACGTGAGGTTCAGCCACTCCTCGGCAGGGACGGAGTCGCGGAACACAGGGGTCCACATGGTGCCGCCGGGGGACTCGCTCGGCCGGTAGACGGCGGGGCCCAGGAAGATCTCGCGGGGCACGGTCTCGACGGCTCGGCGGAGTCGAGGGTCGTGCAGGAAGTTGTCGGCGGCGAGCTGATCAGCAAGGCGGCGGCGCAACGGTTCGGTCACGTGGGTATGCCCTTCTGAAGTGCGTCGGCGAGTGCGCGGGTGATCGCGAGGCTTGAGTGCGGGAACGATGCGAAGGGGGAGCGTGCCCATGACCACGATCGTGGATGCGGCGGCGCCTGCGGCAACCGTGCCGAAAGTGGTTGAGCTGGAGATTACCGGGGCCTGTCAGCTCCAGTGCACGCAGTGCTTCGCTGACTCGGGGCCGGATGGCACCCACGGTGCGATGACGGCCGATGACTGGCGACGGGTGATCAGTGAGGCGGCGGCACTGGGCGTTCGCGAGGTGCAGCTCATAGGCGGGGAACCGACCGTGCACCCGGCATGGCCCGAGCTGGTCGATCACGCGTTGAGCCGTGGCCTTCAGGCCGAGGTCTACAGCAACTTGTTCCACATCAAGCCCGGTTGGTGGCGTCTGTTGACCCGCAAGGGTGTGAAGCTCGCAACGAGCTACTACAGCGACCGCGCCGACGAACACGACGCGATCACCACGCGTCCGGGCAGCTACGAACGTACCCGGGCGCACATCGCAGAGGCCGTCCAGCGCGGCGTCCCGCTGCGTGTCGGCATCGTGTCTGTCCTGCCGGAGCAGCGTGTCGCGGAGGCGCGCCGGGAGCTGGAAGCACTGGGCGTGACAAGGATCAGCGCGGACCGGACGCGGCGCCTCGGCCGGGCCTCGCTGCCCGGGGCCGATAGGGATGCTGCGGAGCTGTGCGGACACTGTGGGCGCGGTCAGGCGGCCGTCCTGCCTTCGGGCGGGGTGGCGCCGTGCGTGATGTCGCGCTGGCTGACCACGGGCAACGTTCGGGCAAGTGGCTTGGCCGCCATCTTGCGCGGCGAGGAATGGGGGCGGGCGCTCAGCCTGATTCCGGCTCGCGCCGACGGCGACCCGTGTCAGCCTGACTGCAAGCCCGCGTCGGACGGCGGAGACTGCTCCCCGGCGGAACAGGAAGCCTGCAAGCCGAAATTCGATGAGTGAGGCCGCTCGTGAACTGGAAGCCACACGCCGAACGCCTCGCGGCCGGAGTAGCCCCGCCGACTTCCCGGTGGCGGGAAGCACTAGCCGCCACCCCCCGGCACGCCTTCGTACCTCGCTGGTGGGAACGGGCGGGCGGCGGCATGTGGGAGCTGCGGGACGGTCCGGCGGACGAGGAGGCATGGCTGCGCGCGGCCTACTCGGACACGTCCTTGGTGACCCGGGTCGGCCCGCTGCACGCCGACGCCGCGAACCCCGGGGACCGGCCGACGGGACTGCCCACCTCATCCAGCACCCTGCCCGGCCTTGTCGTGCGGATGCTGCGGCACGGCCTGTTGTACGAGGGCGCGGACCTGTGCCTGATCGGCACGGGCACGGGAGCGAGCACCGCCCTCGCGGCGCACCGGCTCGGGGACACACACGTCACGACCCTGGACGTGGACCCCTATCTCACCGAAGCGGCGACGGCGCGGCTCGCCTCACTGGGCATGTTCCCCCAGGTGGGCACCTGCGATGCGACGGGACCGCTCCCGAGCGACTTCGACCGCATCGTGTCCCTGGTGGCCCTGCGGAACCTCGCCAGCATCGTTGCCGCACTCCGCCCCGGCGGGCGATTGGTCACCACGCTCGCCCGCATGAACGTGATCGTCACGGCTGACAAGGGCGCGGACGGCGGCGCCCGCGGTGTGGTCGAGTGGGACCGGGCCGGGTTCATGAGCACCCGTTCCGGGGCCGACTACCCTCCGGGCGCGGGCGAGCTGTTCGCGGCCGTACGGGACCGTGAGGGCGAGGAAGTGACCGAGGGCCGCTATCCCGTGCTCAACGTCACAGAGGCTTGGGACGTAGGCGCCATGCTCGAACTGACCGCACCCGGGGTCGAGACCTACTACGAGGAACGCGGCGAGCAGCGGACGGCGTGGCTGGTGCACGCCGACGGTTCATGGGCGCGGGCCTCGGCGACGTGGATCGAGCCGCCCACGGTCCACCAGGGCGGCCCGCAACGGCTGTGGACGCGACTGGAACGCATCCGCAACCGGCTCAACGCCGAGGGCGGCCTACCGATCTATGGCAGCCGTGTGCGCATCACGCCCGACGGCGTGTGCCATTTTGAACGCGGCAAGTGGTCTGCCTCGTACGGATGACGTGCACGGATGACGTGCACGGGCAGCCGGTTGCCGGGCTAGCGGAAGACCGGCCCCCGCCCACCGCACACAGAGTCCAATTCCCGGCTGTCCGAGCGCACGCGTCAGCCCATAGCGTCGAGAGTGAACGGAAGTAACCAGAAAGTGCAGTTGAACGCAAGCAACTGATCCCCGTCGGCATCGGCAGCCTCATGCCTGGCCGGAAGGAAGTTCAGCATGCGCAGACGCTCACTACCTGTCTTCTTCACCTCTCTCCTCTTACTGCTCGGGGCCCTGGTGGCCCCGGCCGCCGCCCAGTCGTCGCCCGCTCCCGCGCACCCCAGGACCGCCTCGGCGTCCGGCGCGCAGAGCTGGTCCGGCTGGGAGTCCCTCGGCGGCGGGCTGACCTCAGGGCCCGCCGTGTCCTCGTGGAACAACGGTCGCCTCGACACGTTCGTCCGTGGTGGTGACAACGCTCTCTGGCACAAGTGGTACGACAACGGCTGGTCCGGCTGGGAGTCCCTCGGCGGCACCCTGACCTCCGAACCCGCCGCCGTCTCCTGGGGACCCGGACGCATCGACGTCTTCGCCCGTGGTGGGGACAACGCCCTGTGGCACAAGTGGTACGACAGCAGCGGCTGGCACAACTGGGAGTCCCTTGGCGGCACCCTGACATCGGCGCCCACCGTGTCGTCGTGGAGCAGCGGCCGCCTGGACGTCTTCGCCCGTGGCGGTGACAACGCGATGTGGCACAAGTGGTACGACAACGGCTGGTCGGGCTGGGAGTCCCTCGGCGGCGGCCTGACCTCGGCACCCGCGGCGGTGTCCTGGGGCAACGGGCGCATCGACACCTTCGCCCGTGGTGGCGACAACGCCCTGTGGCACAAGTGGTACGACGGCAACGGCTGGTCCGGCTGGGAGCAGTTGGGCGGCGGTCTGACGTCGGCGCCCGCCGTGGCATCGTGGAGCAACGGGCGGCTGGACGTCTTCGTCCGTGGTGGTGACAACGCGATGTGGCACAAGTGGTACGACAACGGCTGGTCGGGGTGGGAGTCGCTAGGCGGCGGCCTGACCTCGGCGCCCGCCGCGGTGTCCTGGGGGTACGGACGCATCGACACGTTCGTGCGCGGCGGCGACAACGCGATGTGGCACAAGTGGTGGTCGTAGCTCCGGCGCTCCCGCCTGAGACACCGTCGGCGACGCGCCGAACGGCTCCCTGGGGATAACCCCCGCCCCGCCTGGCCAGGTGACCGCATGGTCGGCAACTCGCGGCACCCATAGCGTCGCTGGTGATCATTCCTCACCTGCCAGGGAGCAGCAGATGCGTACAAGCCGTTGGCGCGCCGCAGGCGTCGGCGTCGGTCTCGCCGGAGTCCTCGCGGGAGCGGTGCCCGCCGCCGCGCAGTCGGCGGCGCCCGCGCCACAGATCCGCTGGGGCGCCTGCCCCGCCGAGCAGAAGGAGCTCGTCGCGGCGGGCGCCCAGTGCGCCAAGGTCACCGTGCCGCTGGACTACGCCGACCCCGGCGGCCGCACCATCGACATCGCCGTGTCGCGGGTGAAGGCCAAGGACCGGGCGCACCGGCGCGGCATCCTGCTGTCCAACCCGGGCGGGCCCGGTGGTGCCGGGCTCGCCAACACCCTGGCCATGAGGGACACGTTGAAGGGCGTCGCCGACCAGTACGACCTGATCGGGTTCGACCCCCGGTTCCTGGGCGACAGCGACCCGATCAGCTGCGGCCCGGCGGGGCCGCAGGACCCGCCCCGGAAGACGACGAGCCCGCGCCAGGACTTCGAGGACGGCGTCGCGCGGGCCCGCCGCACGGCGGACCGCTGCTTCGCGCACGGCGACAACGCCGCGCTGCTGCCGCACGCCTCCACGCGGAACGTCGCCCGCGACATGGACGCGATCCGGGCCGCCCTGGGGGAGCGGAAGCTGTCGTACTACGGGATCTCGTACGGCGCCGACCTGGGCGCCGTGTACACGCAGCTGTTCCCGTCGCGCGCCGACCGCGTCGTCATCGACTCCTCCACGGACCCCGCCGCCACGCAGTACGAGCTGTTCCAGCGCGCCGGGAAGCCGCAGGAGGAGGGGTTGGACGAGTGGGCCGCGTGGACGGCGCGGCACGCCGGCACCTACCGGCTCGGCGGCACGGCGAAGGAGGTGCGGGCCAGCGTCCAGCGGCTGCTCGGCCGGGCGGAGACGCGGCCCGTCGCCCTCGCGGGCACGCGGATCACCGCGCCGCTGATCCGCCTGGTCCTGCGGCAGTTCGTCCAGCACGGGGAGAACGACGCGGGCCTCGCCCGTACCGTACGGACCCTCGTGGACGCGGCCGGAGGCAAGGACGTCGATCCCAACCCGGAGCTCGCCGCGATCCTCGGCTTCCTCAACTCGCCCGATGTGGAGGCCTCGCTCATCGGCGGCGCGATCTTCATGTGCGGGGACGGCGGCTGGCCCGCCGGCGGCTGGCCCGCGCACACGGAGACGTACTGGAAGAACATGCAGCGCAGCCGCGCCACGCAGCCCGTGTTCGGGCCGCTCGTCAACGACATGACGGCACCCTGCGCGTTCTGGAAGTCCGCGCCGCGCGAGGCGGGCACGCGCATCGTGAACAACCACGTGCCTGTCCTGATGCTCCAGGCCGTCCGCGACAACAACGTCCCCTACGACGGCGCGCTCGCCCTGCACCGGAAGCTGAAGGGCTCACGCCTGCTGTCCGCCGACATCCGCTCCCACGGCGTGTACGGGCGCGGCGCCGAGGGCAAGACGGCCGTGCCCTGCGCGGACGACGCCGTCAACGCCTACCTGGGCGGCGGCAAGCTGCCCGCGCGTGACGTCACCTGCTCGGCGCCCGGGGGGAAGCGATGACGCTCAGCCGCCGGACCGCCATCACCGCCACCGCCACGGCGGCGCTCGTCTCGGGCCCCGTGTCCGGTGCGGTCGCGGGGCCGAAGGCCTCCGGGCGCGGCGGCGGCCGCCTGCAGCGCGACGTCGACGCGATCCACGCCACCGGCGCCACCGGCGTCCTCGCCGAACTGCGCACCGCGCGCGGCCGGACCGCCGCCCGCGCGGGCTTCGCCGACCTGGACGACCGCGCCCCCGTCCCCTGGGACGCGTACTACCGGATCGGCAGCGACACCAAGACCGTCACCGCCACCCTCGCCCTCCAACTCGTCGGAGAGGGACGGATCTCGCTCACCGACACCGTCGAGCGGTGGCTGCCCGGCCTCGTCGAAGGGCACGGCAACGACGGCCGCAGGATCACCGTCACCAACCTCCTCCGCCAGACCAGCGGCCTCAGCGACTACGTGGAGATCACCGACTTCACGCCCGAGGCGTACCGCGCGGGCCGCTTCAAGCCGCCCGTGTCCGCCGAGCGGCAGGTGCGGGCCGCCGTGCGCAAGCCGCCCGGCTGGCTGCCCCGCCGCGACCACCCCGAGGACGAGCGCCGCTGGGCGTACTCCAACACCAACTACGTCGTCCTCGGCCTGCTCCTGGAGCGGGCCACCGGACACCCCTGGGCGCGGCTCGTCCACGACCGCGTCATCGAACCGCTTGGCCTGCGCCACACGTTCACCCCGGGCACCTCGGTGTACGTGCCCCGGCCCGCCGCAACCGCGTACACCGCCTTCCCGGGCGAGACCCGCCTCACCGACACCTCGCTCGCCGCCGGGGGCGGCGCGGACGGCGGCCTCATCAGCACCCCCGGCGACTTCACCGCGTTCCTGCGCGCCCTGATGGGCGGCCGACTGCTGGCCCCGGCGCAGCTGGCCGCCATGAAGCGGACCGTCCCCGCCGACGACTGGATTCCCGTACGAGGCGTCCGGTACGGGCTCGGCATCGCCTGGCGCCCCACCCCGGCGCGCCCCTCGGGCATCTGGTTCCACGGGGGCACGCACCTCGGGGTCGTCTCGGAGAGCGGGGTCACGCCGGACGGGTCCCGGGCGGTGGCCGCCGCCGTCTCCACCCTGTGGACGGACGGGGACCGGCAGGCCGCGCAGGACCGGGCGGCGCGGCGGCTGGTGGACGGGGCGTTGGCCTAAGGGCGCTGGTCTAAGGGCGCTGGTCTAAGGCGCTTCCGGTGGTCCTTCCGGTGGCTGGTGCGCTGCCGCTGTCGCTTCCGGTGGTTCGTCGGGGGCGGGTCTCAGGAGTCCCATGAACATCAGCATCAGCTCCTCGACGATCGTGTCGAGGCTCGCCTCCACGTACCCGACCGTCCAGTCGTACAGCAGCGTGTTGACCGCGCCGACGAAGCCGAGCACGGCGATGCGGTAGTCCCGGGCGCCGATCTCGCCGCGCGCCGCCGCCTCGTCGAGCGCGGCGACCAGCAGGTCGACCCAGCCCTTGCGGGCCTCCAGGCGCTGCCTCTCCAACTCCGGCGTGACGCCCGTGACCTCCACGAACGCGATCCGCACCAGGTGCGGGTGCGCGGTAAGGACCCGGGCGTACGCGCGGAACGCCACCTCGGCGCGCTCGCGCACGGTGCCGCCCGCCGCCGTGGCCATCGCCTCGACCACGGCGCCCTGCGCGGCCTTCTGCACATGGCCGTGCAGGGCGGCGAGGACCTCCTCCAGATTGCGGAACTCCTCGTAGAACTGCCGGGTCGACAGACCGGCGCGGGCGCACAGCGCCGCCACCGACGCGGACCGGTAGGCGCCGGGGCCCGCGCCGAAGAGCTCGACGCCCGCCTCCATGAGGCGCTGCCGCCGGTCTGCTCTGCGCTGCTCGGCGGACTTGCCGCCGTACCCGCGCGCGGGCCGCCGCGTGCCCTCCCGCGCCCCGTCGGAGTCCACCGGTGCCGCCCCTCTCCGCCGCCTGTCACTCAACTCCACGACAACTCCACGACCGTGCGCGGAAATTGTCGCGCGCACGACTCTTGCGCTGCCGCCGCCCCCACTCCTACTTTCAAGTAACCAAATCTGAAGCGGTGTCGTTTCAGATTCTTGGCCGCATTGGCGTGTGTCATGCGCATGTTCCTCGCTCGTTCTTCTCCCGCTCCTCTCTGTCCGCTCGAAGGGATCGAAGCCGTGAACCGAATGCCCGCACCCGTTCGTCGTCCGCGTACCTCGCGCCGCCGGGCCGTCGCCGCCGTCGCCGCTCCGCTCGCTCTCGCCGTCGCCGCGCTCACCGCGGGGAGCGGACCGGCCGCCGCCGCCGAACGGGGCCGCTACCCCGTCGGCGGGGTCGCCGACGGCGTCGCCAACTTCTTATTCAGCCCCAACGCCGTGACCGGCGTGAACGACTGGAACTGCAAGCCCAGCGCCCAGCACCCCAACCCCGTCGTCCTCATCCACGGCACCGGCGTCAACCTCGGCGCGAACTGGGTGAAGATGGGCCCGACCCTCGCCAACGAGGGCCACTGCGTCTACGCCTTCAACTACGGCATGGGCACCGCCTTCGACCTCGGCGGCCGCGTCGGCGGCCTCGGCGGCATCGCCAAGTCCGCCCAGACCATGGACGCGTTCGTCGACAAGGTCCTCAAGGCCACCGGGGCCAAGAAGGTCAACGTCCTCGGCCACTCGCAGGGCGGCATGATGCCGAACTACTACATCAAGCGCCTCGGCGGCGCCAAGAAGGTCGACCGCCTCGTCGCGCTCGCGCCCACCAACCACGGCACCACCCTCAGCGGCCTGGTCAACCTGGGCGAGGCCCTCGGCCTGCTCGGCGTCGTCAACGCGGCCTTCGACCACCTGGGGCTGCAGGGCCTGAAGGACCAGGAGGCCGGGTCGCGGTTCCAGAAGGACCTGTTCGCGGACGGCGACACGGTGCCGGGTGTGCGGTACACGGTGATCGCCACGAATCGCGACGCCGTCGCGAGTCCGTACGACCGGGGGTTCCTGAAGGGGGAGAACGTGCGGAACGTGGTCGTGCAGGATGTGTGTCCGAAGAATCCCGTGGGGCATGTGGGACTGTTCACGGACGGGCCGACTACGGAGATGGTGGTGAACGCGTTGGGGGCGGACCGGGGGGACTTCCGGCCGCGCTGCGACGACTACGGCCTGCCGTTCTGACACGCGGGGCGCCCCAGGCCCACCCCTCCCCGCTCCGGGGGCGACTGCCCTCGGGGCCCGCTCAAAGCCTTTCGGCGCTTCGCGCCTCGTCCTCAAACGCCGGACGGGCTGAATCACCGCGCTTCGCGCTTGTCCTCAAACGCCGGACGGGCTGGATTGTCGCTTGCTCGGGCTGTTTTCCCACCCACCCAGCCGCGAGCCGCTAGGTCGGGGGGTGTGGAGGTCGCTGCTGGTGTACGGGTGGGCGGGTGGGGGATAGCCCGTCCGGCGTTTGAGGACACGGGGGTGCGTACGCGGAGGCGAAGGCCGCGTCCCCCACCAGGCCGCGCGCCCGTGCCTCGCAGGCCTCGCGCCCAGCGAGAAGCTCCGGAGAGCCAAGGCGGGGCACCCCGATGGAGCGCCAGACCCGGTCGGCGGTGCCGAGGAGCCGCGCCGCCCGCTCGGCGTCTCCGCAGGCCACCGCCGCCGACGCCAGCACATCGGTGGTCATGGCGATGCCGAGGCTGTCGTGGAAGCGGCGCTTGCCCTCGATCGCGGCGCGCGCCCGGTCGGCCGCCTCCTCGGCCCGCCCCCGGCTGAGCGCGGCCAGGGCGTGCAGGTAGTCGCCCCAGGCGCGGAGCCAGAACTCGCCCCGGCGGACGCAGTCGGCGGTCAGCTCGTCGGCGACGGCCGCCGCCTGGTCGAACCGGCCGAGGTGGACGTACGAGAAGCCCTGCGCAGTCCGCAACAGCCCCCACGCGGAGCGGTAGCGGCCGCGCTCCGGGCGCGGCAGCGGGGCCGCGGCCTCCAGCACCTCGGCCGCCCGCGCGTGCTCGCCGAGGGAGGCGAGGGCGGCGCCCGCGAGATGGGCGGCCGCGATCGGCACGGTCGCGTCGGCGGCGGCGGTGTCGGAGGTGTCGGAGGTGTCGGAGGTGCCGGACGTGTCGGACGTGTCGGCGGGGGGTTCGGTGTCGTGGAACGTCGCGGCGCAGTGGCGCGACGCCTCCGTGTCGCCCTGGGTCAGGGCGAGCAGCCCCAGGGCCCATACGGCGCGGGACCGGCCGGGGCCCGGCGCGTCGGGCAGGGCCAGCGCCCGGTCCAGATAGTGCCGCCCCTCCATGGGGAAGCCGCAGGCGCACCAGACGAACCACAGCGTGGCCGCGAGGTCGCGGGCGGTGGCGCCGTCGCCGTCGGCTAGGCAGAAGTCGAGTGCCGTACGGAAGTTGGCCAGCTCGGCGACCGTACGCCCGTACCAGGCGACCTGGTCCGGGCCGTCCCAGCCGGAGTCCGCCGCCCGCGCCAGGTCCAGGAAGTGGTCGCGGTGGCGGCGGCGCACCGCGTCCTCCTCGCCGAGGCCGCGCAGCCAGCACAGGCCGAACTCGCGGATGGTGTCCAGCATCCGGTAGCGCTCCCCGGAGCCGGTGGGCTGCCACTCCACGATGGAGCCGCGCACCAGGGCGGCCAGCAGGCCCGGCACGTCCGTCTCCGGGATGCGCTCGTCGGCCAGGACCTCGCGCGCCGCCCGCACATCGAAGGTGCCCGTGAACACCGACAGGCGCGCCCAGGCCAGGCGTTCGGCCGGAGTGCACAGCTGATGGCTCCAGCCGATCGCCGTGCGCAGCGCCTGGTGCCAGGGCGGATCGGCCCCCGGCACGGCCTCCCCGGTCTCGCCGAGCACGGCGAAGCGGTCCGCGAGACGCCGGGTGAGCTCGGCCGGTGTCATCTCGCCAAGCCGGGCCGCGGCCAGTTCGATGGCCAGCGGAAGACCCTCCAGGTGACGGCAGAGCGCCGCCGCCTCCTCCGGGCCGACGGGCGTGCCCTCGTGGCCCGCGGGCACGGCTTCGGCGGCCCGTCGCGCCAGCAGCGCCACCGCGTCCGCCTCGGGCAGCGGAGCCAGCGGAACCAGGTCCTCCACGGGCAGGCCGAGCGGGCGGCGGCTGGTGGCGAGCACGCGGAGGCCGGGGGCGACCGTCAGGAGGGCGGCGACCACGTCCGCGCAGTGCTCGGCCACGTGCTCGCAGGTGTCGAGGACCAGCAGTAGTTCTCGGCCGGACAGGTACTCGCAGAGCACGTCCTGCATGGGGCGGGTGCTCTGGTCGACCAGGGGCAGCGCCTCGGCGATCGTGTACGCGAGCATCGCGCCGTCCGCCAGCGGCGACAGCTCCACCCACCACACGCCGTCCCGGAAGCGCGGCCGCAGCTCGGCGGAGACCCGCCGCGCGAGCCGGGTCTTGCCGACGCCGCCCACCCCGCTGACCGTCACCAGCTGGTGCCGCGCCAACCGGCGGGAGATCTCGGCGAGTTCGTCGCGGCGGCCGACGAGCTCACCGCCGCTCCCGCCGGAAGATCCCTCCGCCCCAGGACCACGTACCTCTGGCACCTTCGCCCCCTCGAACCACACGCCCGTACGTACGACTGTGGCGAATCGACCACGGACCGTCACCAGAGGTGGCACAGTACCGGGACGCAGGGGCCATGCGTGGGGAAACCGCACTTCGTCGGACAAAGCAGGGGTCACAGTGGGCACACAGCACAAGTGGCTGGCCATAGCGGCGGCGGCGCAGGCGGCCGCCGCCCTGGTCGCGGTCCTCACCGGAGCGCCCCTGCCCTGGCTGGCCCTCGCCGGGCCGCTGCTTGCCGCGCACCGTCTCCCGGCGCTCCCCACGGCCGCCCTCAGCGGCACGGCGCTCGCCCTGCCGCTGCTCGTCCCGGCGCCCGGCCTCCCGCACGACCCGGCGTCCGCGCTGGGCGCGGCGGCCGTCGCGGCCTGGGCGGTGCTCACGGCGCACACCCGCGCACGCGCGGAGCGCACGGCCGCCCGGATGACCCAACTGGCCGCATCCGCCGGCCAGGACCTGCGTCAGGAGACGGTCCGCGCCGACAGCGCGAAGCGGGCGCTCGCGCGGATAGAGCGGATCGCCGACGCCGCGCAGGGGGCGCTCGCGCGGCCGCTGCCCGAGGCCGTCGGGCACGTGGGGCTCGCCGTGCACACCCGGCCCGCCGACCCGGACGCCCGGCTCGGGGGCGACGTGCACGACGCCGTGCTCACCGTGGCCGGGCCCCGGCTGCTGCTCGCCGACGTCAAGGGGCACGGGCCCGACGCGCTGCGCGTGGCGGCCGCGGTGCTCGCCGCGTTCCGGCACACCGCCGCCGCCGAACCCGACCCCGTCCGCCTCGTCCACGCGCTCGACGGCCACCTCCGCGACGACCTGGGCCCGGAGGACTTCGTCACCCTGCTCCTGGTCGACTTCCTGCCCGGCGCCGCCCGCGTCATCAACTGCGGCCATCCGCCGCCCCTGCGCGCGGGCCGCGGCCTGCGGGTGCTCGACCCGCCCCGGCCCTCGCCGCCGCTCGGCCTCGGCCCCGATCCGCACCCCTACCGCGTACCGCTGTCCCCGGGGCAGCGCCTGCTCCTGTACACCGACGGCCTCACCGAGGCGCGCGACGCCCGCCGCGCGCCCTTCTCGCTGGACACCCCGCAGGCCCACGCCGCCCTCGTCGCCGCCACCGCGCACGACGCCCTGGCCCGGCTCACGGGCCTGCTCCACCGGCACACCGCCGACGTCCCGCTCGCCGACGACCTCACCCTGCTCATCGCCGAGCCCACCGACGTCCCGGCGCCGCCCGCCCTCAGGGCTCCGGCAGCGGGTCGTAGCAGTCGTAGTTCCGCTGGCCGCTGATCCTGCCGTCGCGGAAGTCGAGGAACGTGGCGATGCGCGCCCGCAGCACGTGTCCGGCGGGCAACGAGCCGAGGGGGACGGCCAGTTCTCCCGTCCACTCCACCTCAAGGGCCACCTTGTCGCCCGCCGCCACCACCTCGCGCACGTCGTACGTCTGGCGCCGCAGCGTGCCCTGACCGGCGCGGGCCGCCTCCAGGATGCCGGGCAGGTCACGGGTCATGCCGCGCGGGAACAGCAGGTTGGGCAGCTCGTGGTGGACCGCGTCCGAGGTGAAGAACGCCGCGAGCGCGTCGCCGGTGACGCCCGCGCCCACGGCCTCGTGGTAGCGCAGCGCGATTCGGGTGTGGGTGTCCGCGACGGGGTCAGGAGGGGGTTCCGAGGTGGTCGCCATGGGGCCACTCTGGCACGCGGACGCAGGTCAGGGCAGGGGGGATTGCCGGTGTGTGCGAGGTACAGGCACGATGCCGGGATGCGCTTCTCGATCAACGTTCCGAACTTCGGTGACTTCGCCGACCCCAGGACGGTGGCGCACGTCGCCACCGCCGCCGAACAGGCGGGCTGGGACGGCCTGTTCGTCTGGGACCACGTCGTGCACGACAAGGCCGCCCAGCGGGGCAAGCCGTTCGGCGACCCGTGGATGCTCCTCACCGCGGCCGCCCTCGCCACCTCGCGGATCAGGCTCGGCACCCTGGTGACGCCGGTCGCCCGCCGCCGCCCGCACCAACTGGCCCGCCAGGTCGCCACCCTGGACGCGGTCAGCGGCGGCCGGGTGACGTTCGCGGCGGGCCTCGGCGGCCCCATCGACGACGAGTACGCCAGCTTCGGCGAGCCCACGGACCCGCGCGTCCTGGCCGAGCGCCTCGACGAAGGCCTCGGCCTGATGGCCCGCTACTGGACCGGCGAGCCCGTGACCCACAAGGGCACCCACTACCAGGCCCACGACGTCGCCCTGCTGCCCGCCGCCACGCAGCGGCCCCACCCGCCGGTGTGGATCGCCGGGTTCTGGCCGAACCGGCCGCCGATGCGCCGCGCGGCCCGCTGGGACGGCGTGGTCCCGCTGTTCAAGTCGGCCAAGCACGGCGTCGTCCCGCCTGTGGCCGAGGTCCGCGACGTGGTCGCGTACGTCGGCGAACACCGGGCGGGACAGGGCCCCTTCGAGGTCGTCGTCGGCGGCGCCACCGCGCCCGGCGAGGCGGCCGGCCGGATCGGACCCCTCGCCGCGGCGGGCGCGACCTGGTGGGACGAGCGCCAGCTCCAGACAGGACCGGACCTGGACCGCCTGGCCCCGGTCCTGCGCCGGATCGAGGCGGGCCCGCCGGTCCTCTAGCCAGGGGCGGCGCAGGCCGCAGGGTGACCGTCACCCGGTGACGGTCACCCGGCGCCGCTTCGTCCCCGGTGACTTCGGCACGCGCACGGTCAGGATGCCGTCGGCCAGGTCGGCCGACACCTGCTCGCTGTCGAAGCCGCGGCCCAGCGTCGTGCTGTAGGCGAAGCGGCCGGTGCGCCGCGTGAGGACCCGGCCGTGCTGTTCCGAGGTGAGCTCGCCGGTGATGTGCAGGCCGTTCTCGTCGACGTCGACGTGGATGTTCTCCCGGGGCACGCCGGGGAGTTCGAGGCGCACGACGAACGCGTCGTCGGTCTCGTCCTCCTCCGCGAGCGGCATCCAGGCCCCCTCGTGCCGTACCGCCGGACCCCTGCCGGGCCCTGTCGGCCCGAAGACGCGGACCATCTGGTTCCACAGCTGCTCGAACTCCTCCACCGGGTCCCAGCCCCAGGGGCGTCGAGCGGGCAGATTCGTCACGTGGTCCTCCCTTCCCGGGGCCGCGCCGAGGCCGTCCTCGGTGCGGCCGCCTCCCCACGGTCCGCGTGTGGGCGCCGGGCGGGTAGGCATGGATCCGGTCAGTCTCGCGGACGCACGGACTCATGGACGTACGGACTTACGGGACGGCCCCGCGCGCTAGCGGAGCTGGACCGCCACCGAGGCGAACACCGCCCCCGCCGCGAGCGCCCCCGCCAGCAGGTTCCCGGCGAGCAGCCGCTGCCGCAGGCCCCGGTAGCGCGTCTCGTACTCGTCCCGCAGCTCACCGCACCGGCGGGCCGTGCCGCGCCAGGTGGCGCGGGTCAGCGCGAGGTGGTCGTCGGCGTAGACGCGCTCGACCTCGGCGCGCTGGGCTTCGGTGAGCCAGTCGAGGCGGCCGGTGAAGCGGGCGGCCGCGGTGCGCGCCTCGGCGCGGGCGGACTCGGCGAGCAGGTGCCCCTCGATCTCGTGGATCAGCAGGTTCGTGTCCAGGGGCGGCAGGTGGGGGCGGTCGTCCATCGCGGTCACCGGGCCACCGTCCGCGCGTCCGAAGCCGGAGCCGGGGCCGGGGTGAGGGCCGGGGTCTCGCCCGCCGCGATCTCCGGGTGGTGCAGGTCGAACGCCGGGGACTCGGAGCGGATGCGCGGCAGGGCGTGGAAGTTGTGGCGCGGCGGCGGGCAGGACGTCGCCCACTCCAGGGAGCGGCCGTAGCCCCACGGGTCGTCGGCCTCGACGAGCTGACCGTACTTCGCCGTCTTCCAGATGTTGTAGAAGAACGGCAGGACCGACAGGCCGAGCAGGAACGAGAAGACCGTCGAGAGGGTGTTGAGGCCGGTGAAGCCCTCGGCGTCGAGGTAGTCGGGGACCCGGCGCTGCATGCCCGCCGCGCCCAGCCAGTGCTGGACGAGGAACGTGCCGTGGAAGCCCACGAACAGCGTCCAGAAGGTGATCTTCCCGAGGCGTTCGTCGAGCAGCTTGCCCGTGAACTTGGGCCACCAGAAGTGGAATCCGGCGAACATCGCGAAGACGACGGTGCCGAAGATGACGTAGTGGAAGTGCGCCACCACGAAGTACGAGTCGGTGACCGCGAAGTCCATCGGCGGGGAGGCGAGCAGCACCCCGGTCAGACCGCCGAAGACGAAGGTGATGAGGAAGCCGACCGACCACAGCATCGGTGTCTCGAAGCTGAGGGAGCCCTTCCACATGGTGCCGAGCCAGTTGAAGAACTTCACGCCCGTCGGCACGGCGATGAGGAACGTCATGAAGGAGAAGAACGGCAGCAGGACCGCGCCCGTGGCGTACATGTGGTGGGCCCACACCGTCACCGAAAGGCCCGCGATCGCGATGGTCGCGCCGACCAGGCCCATGTAGCCGAACATCGGCTTGCGGGAGAAGACCGGGATGACCTCGGAGATGATGCCGAAGAACGGCAGGGCGATGATGTAGACCTCGGGGTGGCCGAAGAACCAGAACAGGTGCTGCCACAGCAGCGTGCCGCCGTTGGCCGGGTCGAAGATGTGCGCGCCGAACTTCCGGTCCACTTCGAGGGCGAACAGGGCGGCGGCCAGGACGGGGAAGGCAAGGAGCACGAGGACGCCGGTCAGGAGCACGTTCCAGGTGAAGATCGGCATCCGGAACATGGTCATGCCGGGGGCGCGCATGCAGATGATGGTCGTGATGAAGTTGACCGCGCCGAGGATCGTGCCGAAGCCGGAGAACGCCAGGCCCATGATCCACAGGTCGGCGCCGATGTTCGTGGCGTGCGCGGCGTCCGTCAGGGGCGCGTAGCCGGTCCAGCCGAAGTCCGCGGCGCCGCCCGGCGTGAGCAGGCCGCCCAGGGCGATCAGGGAGCCGAACAGGTACAGCCAGTAGGCCAGCATGTTCAGGCGCGGGAACGCCACGTCGGGCGCGCCGATCTGGAGCGGCATGATCCAGTTGGCGAAGCCCGCGAACAGCGGCGTCGCGAACATCAGCAGCATGATCGTGCCGTGCATCGTGAAGGCCTGGTTGAACTGCTCGTTCGACATGATCTGGAGCCCGGGGCGGGCCAGCTCGGCCCGCATGAACAGCGCCATCACGCCGCCGACGCAGAAGAGACCGAACGCCGTCACTAGATAGAGCGTTCCAATGGTCTTGTGGTCGGTGGTCGTCAGCCACTTCACGATTGCCTTCATGCCCCGTAGGTGTCCGGCACCGCCCGGTGCCTCACCGCGCACCCCTGCCGCGAGAATCACGTCGTCCGGGTGTGAAGATCGGGCCCATGCCGGACACCTACGGTTCATGAGCACGGACGAGGCCTTCGCCGCCGCCTATCGCGCGCACTACTGGGCGGTCAGCCGCTTCGTCGCGCGCAGGCTCGACGGCGGCGAGGCGCACGAGATCGAGGAAGTCGTGGCGGAGGTCTTCTCCATAGCCTGGCGGCGCCGCGCGGAGCTGCCCGAGGCGCCGCTGCCCTGGCTGTACGGAGTGGCCCGCAACTGCCTCGCCAACACCGTCCGCGGCCTCGGCCGCCGCCGCAGGCTGCTGCACCGGATCGGCCACCACGAGGCCGTGGGCGGCGGCCAGGTCGTGGACAGCCCGGACACCGAGCGGCCCGGCGCCTGGGTCCTGGAGGCGCTCGCCCGGCTCTCGCCCGCCGACCAGGAGGCGCTGCGCCTGACCACCTGGGAGGAGCTGGGCGTGGACGACCTCGCCGTGGCCCTCGGGTGCGGGCGCGGCGCCGCCGCGATGCGCCTGCACCGGGCGCGGCGGCGGCTGCGCGCCGAGATCGACCGGATGAACATGAACGTACGAGCTGGGGACGGCGACCGTGACTGACGAACTCGACCTGCTGCGCGCGGCCGACCCCGTGTCCGCCGCCGAAGGCCCCTGGCGCGACCGCCCCCTGGACGCCCGCGCCGAGCGCGCCCTGAACCAGCTCCTGTACGGCGCCCGCACCCGCAGGGCCCGCCGCCGCGTGGTGTTCTGGGCGGAGGCCGCCGCCGTCGCGCTCGCCGCGGTGCTCGCGCTGACCCTGCCCGACCTGGCCGCCTCGCCCGCGACCGCCGCGCCCGGCGCCCTGCAGCCGCGCGCCGGGTCCGCCGCCGTGCCCCTGGAGCGGATCGCCGAGCGGGCCGCGGCCGCCGCGCGCGACGGGGAGCCGCAGCTCCGCAAGGGCAGCCACGTGCGGACCTGGAGCCTCGCCCTGGACTCCGGGCCCCGCGCCGAGCGGCCGGTGACGCTGCCCGAGGAGCGGGTGGTGCGCTGGCGGCCGGACGGCAGCCGCACCGAGCGCGTCGAGGCCGACGGCAAGCCCCTGACCGAGCGCCTGTTCCCGCCGGTCGCGTCCGACGCCCCGCCCGCCTCGCGCCCGCCGCACACCGCGGCCGCGCTGCGCGCGTACCTCACCGAGGCTTACGACGGCGGGCTCGCCGACCGCACGGGACCGCTCAGCGTCGCCCAGCTCCTGGACACCCTGCCCGCGTACCTCGACGCGTGGACGCCCGGCGCCCGCGAGGCCGCGGCGCTCGCCCGGATGCTCGCCGACTCCCGCGGCCTGCTCCCCGCGGGCGCGATCACCGACCGGCTCGGGCGTCCGGGGCAGGCGTATGTGTACACGCCGAGGGGCGAGGGCGTGCGGCACATGCTGATCCTGGACCCGGACACGGGGGACGTGCTCGGCCTGGAGGAGACGTTCACCAAGGACCAGCGGCGGTTCGCGGTGCGGGCCGGGGACGTGCGGGAGTACAGCGCCTGGCGGCGCGACTGAGGCCCCAGGCGGCGGCGCGCGGTCAGCGGCGCGCCGCGCGGGCGACCGCGTCCGTCACCGCCTGCCCGATCCGCCGTATCCCCGGTGAACGCACGGGGCACGGCCGGGACTTCGGGGTCGTCGGGGCGAGGCAGAAGTGCAGGAAGTCGTCGCCCCGGTGGAGCGCGGTGCGGCCGCCGGACTCCGTGCAGTACTGCGGGTGCGCGCGCTCGTACGCCGTGCACGGCAGCTCCCTCACCCACCGGTAGCGGGCGGAGGCCGGGCTGACGGCGCGGCCCGCGTCGGCCACCAGGTCGCCGCTCGCCGCGGCCTGGCGGCGGTAGAGGTCGTTGACGCGCCGCACCCGGTCGGGCGTGATCGCGTCCGGGCCCTGCGACACCCAGACCACCTTGGGCCGCCGCGCGCCCGCCTCCTGGGCGGCGTCCTCGATCTGCCCGGTCAGCTTCCGCGCGTCGGCGGCGTACCGCGTGTAGTACGTGTCCGGGGCCTTGTCGTGGGTGATGCCGTCCATGCACGGCGTGTAGCCCCAGGAGTTGCCCCAGAACTGGAGCACCACGAAGTCCGGGCGCAGCTTCCGCACCAGCGTGGCCGCCTTGTCCTTGTCCGGTACGAGGGAGTCCTCGCCGGTGCCTTCCAGGTAGTCGCACAGGGTGGTGCCGGAGTAGGGGGCGCTGGTGTAGCGGGCGGCGAGGCGGTCGCGCAGGAGGGAGCCGAGGACGTTCTGGTTCTCCATGGCGAGGGAGTCCCCGAGGTAGAGCACCACCGGCTTCGGCTTCGCCTCGGGCTTCTGCTCACGGTCGGCGGGGCGCTCGGCACGCGGCTTCTCTGACTGCCGCTCCTTGCGGTGCGTCGGGGAGTCGTCCGCGTCGGCCGTCCGGGACGCGGCGGGCGGGGGTGCCGCGTTCGGGCCGGACTCGTCCTCGCCGCCCGGGTCCCCACAGGCCCCGAGCAGCAGCGCTCCGGCGCACATCCCAGCGGCCAACAGCTTCCGCATCCGGCAACTCCCGGCTCAGCGAACGGAATCGGCCCCCCAGCACAACACACCACCGCGCCGGGCGGTAGTGACTCTCTCGTTTCTCCTGTTCGGCCGGGATTTGTCCCGCCGGGCGGGACGGACGGGCCGCGCCACCAGCGCGCGCCCCGCCCCGTCCCGCACCGGGCGGGCCCGCCTCAGCGGCGCGCGGGCGCCGGGCAGAACTCGGCGTTCAGGATGGCGAACAGGTGCTCAAGGCCCCAGTTGCTGTTGTAGTTGAACGTCAGCTGGCGGCCGTCGTCGGTGCTCGCGACCAGGGTGAACCAGCCCTGCACACCGCCGTCGTGGTACCAGATCTTGGTGCCGCAGCCGAGGGTGTACCGCTCGACGCCGAGCCCGTAGGACGAGCCGGGGAAGTCGGGGTTGTCGACGGTCGTCTTCAGCGCCTTCTGCTGCTCTGCCGGAAGGAGCTTCCCGCCGAGCAGGGCCCCGTAGAACCGGTTCAGGTCGGCGGCGCTGGAGATGATGTCGCCGTTGCCCCAGTACTGCGAGCCGTTGATCTCGGTGACGTCGTCGATCCGGTCCGGCTGCTCCAGGAACAGCTTGGCGTAGGCGCGGCTGCTCGGCCTGGGCAGCTTGCTGCTGGTGCCGGGGTTGGACGTGGCCTTCAGCTTGAGGGGCTTGATGATGCGGTCGCGGACCGCCTTCTCGTACGACGTGCGGCCCGCCTTCTCCACGACGAGCGCGGCCAGGACGTCGTTGGTGTTGGAGAACGAGTGCCGGGCGCCGGGCTTGAACAGCGGCTTGTAGCCGAACGCCACCTTGAGGCGCTGCTGGGGCGTCAGGGTGTCGTAGCGGTGCTTGAGGTAGCCCTCGCCGTAGACGTACGTGTCGATGTACGTCTGGTCGCCGAGGTAGTCGGGCAGGCCGCTGGTGTGGTTGAGGAGCTGGCGCACGGTGACCTCGCGGCCGTCGTTGCCGTTGCCGGTGACCACGCCGGGCAGGTGCTTGTCCACGGTGTCGTCGAGGTCGAGCTTGTTCTCCGCCTCCAGCTGGAGGAGGACCGTCGCCACGAAGGTGTTGGTGAGGGTGCCGACGCGGAACCGGTCGTCCTTGCCGCGCGGCGCGCCCGTCTTCAGGTTCCCCACGCCCGCCGCGGCCTTCCAGACCCCCTTGGCGTCGCGCGCGTGCGCGGTGATGCCGGGGACACCGGCCTTCACGGCCGCGTCGATGGCGGCCCGCGTCGCCTCGTGGCCCGCCGCCCTGGAGTCCCGCGAGGCCTGCGCGGGGCCCGCGAAGGCCGTGGCCGCCATCGCGACCGCCGCCAGACCGACCACACCGGCTCTCGCGCACTTCCGTACCGTCATTATTCCCCGCCCCTGTAAGTCGTCCGCAGTTGGCTGAAATTGGTGCTCTTGCGGTTCGTGGGCGGCAGCGTAGGACACCCGCGGCGGATGTGGGGCATTCTCGCGGCAAGGCCTAGATTCGGCGGCGAAGTGGTTGAGCGCGGGGCCCGGATGTGCTGGGGTCGGCGCACGCGCCCTGTTCCGGCACCGTGGTGGCCCGCCATTACCTCTGGCGTAATCGCCCCGGTCACCCCGGCCCGGCACGCTGAGGTCACCGGCCCCCGGGCGGCGCACTCCGCCCGGGTGTCGGCCGGCATTCCGAGCGCTGAGGAGGCGTCCCGCCATGGAGAACGTTCACGAGACCGCCGTCGCCCGCTACTTCGAGGCGTGGAACGCCACCGGCCCTGACGGCATTCGCGAAGCGGTCGACACCGCGTGGGCCGTGGGCGGTACGTACACCGACCCGCTGGCGGACGTGAGGGGCCAGGAGGCCGTCGCGGCGGTGATCGCCGGGGCCCAGGAGCAGTTCCCCGGGTTCGAGTTCCGCCTCGCGGGCGAGGTGGACGGGCACCACGGGATCGCCCGGTTCCGCTGGGACCTGGTGTCCAGCGCCGACGGCTCCGCGCCCGTCTCCGGCTTCGACGTCATCGAACTCGCCGAGGACGGCCGCATCCGCTCGGTGTACGGCTTCCTGGACCGGGTGCCGGTGGCCTGACGCCGCGCGCGCGGGAGCCCCGGGCCGTTCTCGGCCCGGGGCTCCCGTGTGCGTGCGTGTGCCGTGGCGGCTAGGCCTCGCGCGGCGAGACCTCGCCCATGCGGCCCCAGCCGTCCATGTCCGGGATCTCGGTGCTGACGATCTCCGGGGTCGTCGCGATCGCGTACGACATGGTGTCCATGGCGGCCGCGAAGTGCGGCGACTGGACGTGCTCGCGGCCCGCCTCGCCGTCGCGGAACCCCTCCACCAGGACGAACTGGTGGGGGTTGTCGACGCTGCGGGACCACTCGAAGAAGAGGTTGCCGGGTTCGGCGCGGGTCGCACGCGTGAAGTCGTCGACGAGGCCGAGCCAGTCCTCGGAGCGCTCGGGGCGGACGGTGAATTTCACGGTGATGAAGATCATGGGGTGTCCCTCGTAGCTATTCGGTGCCGTATGAACGTACCCCGATCCGCCGGTCCGGCGCCTGTCGGGACGGCTCCGGGCCGCCTGGGGCCGCTGGGCGCCGCTGGGTGCCGCGCCGGGCTAACGGGCGACGAACTGCGTGAGGATCGCCTGCACCTCGTAGATGTCGACGCCCTTGGTGAAGGTCTTCTCGATCGGCACCGGGTTGCTGGATATCCAGATCTTGAGCTCGGCGTCGAGGTCGAAGTGGCCCGCGGTCTCCACCGCGAAGTGCGTGATGCTCCGGTACGGCACCGAGTGGTACTCGACCTTCTTGCCGGTCATCCCCTGCTTGTCGACGAAGATCATGCGCTGGTTGGTGAGCAGGATCGTGTCGCGTATCAGCCGGTACGCGGCGTACACCTGCTCGCCGTGGCCCATGAGCCGCGCGTACTCCTGCTGCGCCGACGCCGGGTCGACAGTGTGCGCGTTTCCGAACAGCGCCATGACGGGTCCCCCTCCGGGATGCTTCGGGTTTCCCGTCGAGCCTAACCCCGCTGCCGGGCCCTGCGGGCGGGCCGCGGGCTCTCCGCCGGGGTCGCCAGATGGCCCTCGACCAGGCGGTTCAGGGCGCGCAGCAGGGCGGTGCGGTCGGTCTTGGACAGCGCGTCGAGGGCGTCCTCGTGGACCCGGTCGACGATCTGCTGGCTGCGGGCCGCGAGCTCCGCGCCCCGCTCGGTGACCGCGATCACGCGGGCCCTGCGGTCCGCGCGCGAGGGGCGGCGCTCGGCGAGACCGGCCTCCTCCAGGGCGTCCACGGTGACGACCATCGTCGTCTTGTCCATGTCCCCGATCTCGGCGAGCTGCGCCTGGGTGCGCTCCTCCTCCAGGGCGTGCACGAGGACGCAGTGCATGCGCGCGGTCAGGCCGATCTCGCCGAGCGCGGCCGCCATCCGCGTGCGCAGCACATGGCTGGTGTGGTCCAGGAGGAAGGACAGGTCGGGTTCGGTGCGGGCGGGTGCCATGGCGGTCATGCGGCCAGCGTAGCCGAGAAAGCGGGTTCACGCCCGAGATAGATAGTCTGCAACGGAACTATCTGCTACGGTCCTGACTATGCCGCCGGGCCGCGAAAGCCGCCCCCGGCCGCCGCCCCGCTCAACTCCCGGACAGGAGACACCCCATGACCGCCCTCGCATCCCCCGAGGCCCCGGCCCCGGCCGCCCCGGCCGCCGCGCCGCCCCGCACCCGCTCCCGGGGGCTCGCCCTCGGCGTCCTCGCCACCGGCATGCTGATGGTCATCCTCGACGGCAGCATCGTGACCGTGGCCATGCCCGCGGTGCAGCGGGACCTCGGCTTCACCGCGGCGGGCCTGAGCTGGGTCGTGAACGCCTACCTCATCGCCTTCGGCAGCCTGCTGCTCCTGGCCGGGCGGCTCGGCGACCTCATCGGGCGCAAGCGGATGTTCGTGGCGGGCATCGGCGTCTTCACGCTCGCCTCCGTCCTCGCGGGCGCGGCCACCGGGCCCGCCACCCTCATCGCCGCGCGCTTCCTCCAGGGCGTCGGCGGCGCCATGAGCTCCGCCGTCGGGCTCGGCATCCTCATCACGCTCTTTACCGAGCCGCGCGAACGGGCCCGCGCCATCGCCGTGTTCAGCTTCACCGGAGCCGCGGGCGCCTCCCTCGGGCAGGTGCTCGGCGGTGTGCTCACCGACGTACTGAACTGGCACTGGATCTTCTTCATCAACCTGCCGATCGGCCTCGCCACCGTCCTGCTCGCCCTGACCGCGCTGCCCGACGACCGCGGCCGCGGGCTGCGCGCCGGCGCCGACGTCATGGGTGCGCTCCTGGTCACCGGCGGCCTGATGACCGGCATCTACAGCGTGGTCAAGGCCGAGGAGCACGGCTGGGCCTCCGCCCACACGCTCGGCTTCGGCGCCCTCGCCGCGGCGCTGCTCGGCGGCTTCGTGCTGCGCCAGGCCACGGCCCGCACCCCGCTGCTCCCGCTGGGCGTCTTCCGCTCCCGGAGCGTCACCGGGGCCAACGTCGTGCAGCTCCTGATGGTGGCTGCCCTCTTCGCCTTCCAGGTCCTGGTCGCCCTCTACCTCCAGAACGTCCTCGGCTACGGCGCCCTGGAGACCGGGCTCGCCATGCTCCCCGCGGCCGTCGTCATCGGCGTGGTCTCCCTCGGCGTCTCCACCCGCCTCAACGCCCGCTTCGGCGAGCGCGCCGTCCTCCTCGCCGGGCTCGCCCTGCTCTTCGCCGCCCTCGGCCTCCTCGCCCGCATCCCCACGCACGCCTCGTACGTCACCGACCTGCTCCCCGTGATGCTGCTGGCCGCGGGCTTCGGCCTGGCCCTGCCCGCCCTGACGGCGCTCGCGATGTCCGGGGCCCGGGAGGATGACGCGGGGCTCGCGTCCGGGCTCTTCAACACCACCCAGCAGATCGGCGGTGCGCTCGGCGTCGCGGTCCTCTCCACGCTGGCCGCCGCCCGCACCGACAGCCGCCTTGGCGCCGGGGCGGGCCGTGCCGAGGCGCTGACCTCTGGGTACCGCCTCGCCTTCCTGGTCGCCACGGGGTTGCTTGTCGCAGCCTTCGCGGTCGCCGCGGCGGTGCTCCGCACGGGGCCCGGCTCTTCGGCGCTCCGCGCCTCGTCCTCAAACGCCGGACAGGCTTAATCCATCGCGCTCCGCGCTCGTCCTCAAGCGCCGGACGGGCTGAATCTGTCGCGCTGCGCGCTTGTCCTCAGGTGCCGGACGGGCTTGATCCATCGGCTCCGCGCCTCGTCCTCAGGCGCCGGACGGGCTGGATGACCCACCCGCCCCCGTGGCTCCCGCCCGAGCGCGTCGAGCTCGCCTGGGACCACACCACCGCCGAGCACGACGACGTGCTCAGTGCGATGCGCAACGGCCACCTCTTCCGCTTCACCGTCGCAGACAACACCACGCGCTACAGCCTCTCCGCCCGGCCCGCTCAGTTCAGAGCTTCCGTCCGCGCCGGACACCCGCCCGTGGGTTCTGCTCTTACGCGGCGCTGACACCAGGGCATGAAAAGGGCCCCGCTCGCGAGAGTGCGAGCGGGGCCCTGGCGCCTGGCCACTATCTAGCCGCTTCGGGTGTAGTCACACCCGGCCGGGTTCGTGCAGATCCAGAGAACGCCTTTGCTATCAGGTACGGCCTGCATTTCGTGTCCGCACTTCACGCAGATCACTGGCCGATCTCCTCGCTAGGAGTAGATCACGTGCCCGCATTTGCACGCCCATCTGACCAGAGGCCCAAAGGGTCTGCCTTCCATCATGCGTCCACATGAGCGGGGGCACGTAAGGAAGACAGTACGTTCGTCAGCGCCGGGCCCAGCCTTGCTTATCGTGCTCAGATACGCCCGACGCACCCCTGGCGGTAGCGGTTGCTCGCTCATGGTCGGAGTGTAGGCCTCCACTTCCCTTCATCGGTCCTCTCTACGGGACTTGCCGCACAACGGGTCCCTGTCCCTGCCTGACGTCCAGGGGCCCGCGCACCTCCGCACATGACACGCGGGTCTAGAGGCCCCGGCTGGTAGGGCACCACCCGCACCAGCCGGGGCCGTGCCCACGCTTCCGCCTTCGAGGGGTCGGGCGGTGGCGGGCGGGATGCCCCGAGAGTGGGGCGGGTCTGGTCTATCCCGCCGGAGCGGGACTGCCTAGCCGGTGGGCCGGGACGCGCATTCCGTGATCCGCGCAGGAGAGGGCGGCGCGAATGCGTCGGCTTTGGTTGGCGAGCGTGTGTTCCCCGATCTGATGACGGGCTACCCACCTCAGGCCTACAAGTTCGTCGCGGGCTGCCTCAGGCAGCTCAAGCCTGTTACAGGTGAGCGTTCCGCCGTCAAATACGAGGATGATTCCTGCCGCGCTCTTCCCGTCGTCGCTGGCGGGGACGTCGTCGACGAGCAGTACGTCCGAGAGTTGACGCGTGAGTCCCACCTGTTCGAGCAACGCGCGGGCGGCAGCGCTGGCGCTGGACTCGCCCTCATGGGCATGGCCGCCAGGGAGGTGCCAGCCCGCCGTGAAATCAGGCTTGACCAACAGGACGTCGCCGTACCCGTTCCTGATCAGGACGACACACTTCCGCCGCAGGGCGGGCGGGGCGGCAGGGTCGATGTCGTCGCGCATCGCGTTTCTCCGTTCGGGTGTGGTTGGTGGTACCCGCCCCGCCGGGTCCGTAGCTGCGGGGCGTGGTGGACGTCCGGCGGGGCAGGCGGCTATCGAGGGCCAACGGCCCTGAGTTTTCGGACTACTTCGCGGATGTCAGCCGCCTGATAGGTGCCCAGGCGAAGGACGGTGGCGCGGCTGCACTTGCACCCCGTGTGAGGGCACGGCTCCGCAATGCTCATGTCGTCCAGCTCCGTGATACCGAGGGCGGCGAGCGCGTCCAGCAACGCTCTTCCTGCGTCCGCGGCTTCCCGGCGCTCTTCGGTGTCGAAGTAGTCCACGGCCCTGCCGTTGAAGACACCGTTCATCGGCTAGCGGCCACCGTCATGAGGAGCAGGGCGACGGCGAGGACGTAGCCGCAGATGAACAGGAAACTCCCTGCGAAGCGGCTCAGGGCCGTGGACTGTCGGTGCTCTTTCATTCCTTCACCCTTTTTGCTTGGCGGTTCGAACTGAGCGCGGGTTCATCGATGGGCTTCACGCGGCAGCGGGGGCAGGAGCACGGCGGGTAGGCCATGGAGCCCGGCGCGATGGTTGCCTCATGGGCCTTCTGGATCAGGAGCACGCCGTTGGCTCCGTGGGCGGCCATGAGGCGGCTGAGAGCCTTCCGGGCGCCGCTCACAACAGCCGTTCCAGGGCTCGCCCGACGGCCTGTAGGTCGACGTATGCCGGGTCGGTGAAGCCACCGCGTGGGCGCCAGCCGAGGAGACCCCAGGGGCCGAAGAGCCGTATGTGCGCGGCCAGCTCCGCCACGTCGTCCGGCATAGCCACGGTGTTCGGCTGGCTGGCGGTCCTGGTGGTGTCACTGGTCATGGCGGGTCCAACTGCCCTTCTCAAGTCTCCTGGACCACCACTTTGGACACTGCGACGTACGCTCAACAGGGGGTTCCGCTTTACTGACTCAACCGTAAAACTGCGGGAAGTGAGGCTATGGCCAAGGAAGTTGATGCGTCGTCATCGATGGCAGAGCTATACGGAAAGCGGCTCAAACTCCTACGTGTCGAGAGACGGTGGACTCAGAAGCAGCTAGGCAAGCTGGTGGCCGTCGAACACAGCCGGATCGCACAGCTTGAACGTGCAACAGGAGCACGGCCCACCCTTGAGCTGTCCCGCGCGCTGGACACGGCGCTAGGAACTGACGGCCTCTTGGCAGATCTACAGCCACACGTCTACCGCGAGACCTTCCCTGACTGGTCGCGCGCGTGGCTAGAGCAGCAAGCCCAGGCCACAGAGATCCGCACCTATGTCGGCCACACCGCCCCAGGACTGTTGCAGACACCGGAGTACGCCCGTGCCACTCTGCGCGTTGGGCGAACCTTGAAGACCGCCGCCCAGCTTGAGGAACGAGTCGCGGCGCGACTCGCGCGACAGGAGCGGTTGACGGCGCCCGATCCGCCAGCACTCTGGGTCGTCCTGGATGAGGCAGTACTACGCCGTCCGGTCGGCGGGCCAGAGGTGATGCGGGGGCAGCTTGCGCACTTGCTTGCCGCCTGCACACGGCCGAACATCACTGTTCAAGTGCTTCCGTTTAACCATGGGGAACACTCAGCCATGGGCGGGTCGCTCAGCCTCTGCACGCTCCCGGATGGCACTGAGCTTGCGTACACGGAAGGCGCCGACATGGGCCAACTTGTTGAGGACCCGACGGACGTCAAGAGCTACGGCGTTTCATACGATCACTTGAGGGCGGAGGCGTTGCCTTCGTCCATGTCGCTAGAACTGATCCGGTCCTGTATGGAGGACAACAGTGCGCGTGTCCCGGCTCAACCTCAGCGCCGCAGAGTGGCGCAAGTCCAGTTACAGCAACCAGGAGGGTGGGGATTGCGTGGAAGTCGTCGACAACTTGGCCGTCGTGCCCGTCCGTGACAGCAAGCGCCCACACGGCCCCGCCCTCATACTCACCCCGGAAGCGTGGTCCGCGTTCGTCGACTTCGCGCGGGCCGACGGCTGACCAACGCCACGGGCGAAGCCCCGCCGCTCTCTCCCTGAGCTGGCGGGGCTTCGTCGTGTCCAGCCGCTAGGCGGCGGCGACGGCATCCCCCATGCCGTCCTGGCGGTGGTGGTGCATGCCGTAGTCACACGCGGACCACACGTCTGGGTGCGGCAGGTACAGCCCTGTCTCAGGGCTGTCGTACCACTCCGAGGAGCCAGTTAGAGCCCCTGAGCTCCGGTCCCGGGTGAGCACCCGAAAGCCGTGGTATCTGCCGTGCCGCAGCAAGCGTGAGACTAGGGCCTGTCCGGCGGATCTTGTGACCGTTGCGCTCTCGGTTCGTTGGCATGCACATGGGGCGGGGAGATCTCACGAACGAAGAATGGGTCCGGCTGAAGCCGCATCTGCCGAAGTCCGGTAAGTGTGGAGGCCGTTGGGAGGGCCATCGCAGGATCATCAATGGGATCTTCTACCGGAACCGCACAGGGGTGCCGTGGCGGGATCTGCCTGCGCGTTTCGGGGAGTGGAAGACCGTGTACGAACGGCATAGGCGCTGGTCGGCGGACGGCACCTGGGACAGGCTCTTCGCCGCGGTCCTGGCTGACACTGACGCGGAGGGCCGTATCGACTGGTCGATGGTGAGCGTGGACTCCACCCACTGCCGGGCCCACCAGCACGCCGCCGGAGCACGCAAGCAACGCCCGCGAGTGCCGGGAAAAGAACAACGCCCCGGCAGCACCGCCCCGACGAGGGACTCGGACGCTCCCGGGGTGGCCTCACCTGCAAAATCCATCTTGCCGGGGAAGGTGGATGCCGCCCCCTGGCTGTGCTGATCACACCGGGCCAGGGGAGCGACGCCCCGCAGTTCATCTCCGTCATGGACCGCATCCGGGTCGGCCGACTCGAAGGCGGTCGGCCCCGCACCCGACCTGATCATGTCGGCGGGGACAAGGCGTATTCCTCCCGCCGAAACCGCCGCTACCTGCGGCGACGCCAGATCAAGCACACCATCCCCGAGCCGAGGAACCAGCGCGCCAACCGCCAAAGCCGGGACAGCAGGGGCGGTCGGCCCACCGGTTTCGACAAGACGATCTACAAAAGGAGGAACGAAGTCGAGCGTACGATCAATGGCCTCAAGAACTCCCGGGCCGTGGCCACGAGATACGACAAGCGCGCCTACGTATTCCCCGGCACCATCACCGTCGCCTCGATCCGACTCTGGCTCCGCCCATGACCTGCCGGACAGGCCCTAGGGAGCGGTGAGTTCGACGACGACGTCGTACACCCCGGGGTTCGGCGTGATCGGCTGCTTGGTCTGCTCTCGTGCGGCCTGCGTGCGCGACGCGAAGTCGGGGTCGGCGGTGGCGGCCTCCCATGCCTCCTGATTCTCCCAGTGGGAGACGTTGACGAGCTGGAAGCGGGAGCTGGAGGAACGGGCCCTGTGCATACGGGAGTCGATGAAGCCCGGTTTTTCCCGCATGAGCCTGGCCCGCTGCTCCCACTTCACGACGAACTCGTCGAGCTCGGCGGCGTCGATCTCGAAGACGTTTATGAATGTGACGGACGAGTCTGATGAGTCGGGGGCCTCGTTACGCTGGGTTTCTGTGGTCATGTCGGCAGCCTAACGACGCGTCCCAACTGAGCGTTGGCCGCCCCTGATCCGCCGGACAGGCCCTAGGAGTTGTCGTCAAAGTGTCACGCCCACATCAGGAGTGATGCGAGGGTGACGGCTGCTGTGTAGGACTGGGCGGTCTTGTCGTACCTG
>NZ_JBWKEY010000021.1:0-138272 GCF_056435225.1 Streptomyces sp. NPDC043996
TGCACGAGTTCCCACTCGGCATCGGACAGTTCATGGCGGCGTATCACCACCCCATGATCCACAACCCAAGATCACTTTGACGACAGGGCCTAGGCCTTCCACTTCTCCCAGGACATGTTCCACCCGTTGTAGCCGTTGTCCGGGGCGATGATCTTGTCGTTGGAGTTCTTCACGACCACCACGTCGCCGATCATCGAGCGGTCGAAGAACCAGGCCGCGGAGACGTCCTTGTCGTAGCCGCCGCGCACGTCGCGCAGGCCGATGCAGCCGTGCGAGGCGTTGTAGTTGCCGAAGGCGCCGCCGCCCCAGTAGTTGCCGTGGATGAACGTGCCCGACGTGGACAGGCGCATCGCGTGCGGCACGTCCTTGATGTCGTACTCGCCTCCGTAGCCCACGGTCTCGCCGTTCATGCGGGTGACCTTGAGGCGCTCGCTGATGACCATCTGGCCGTTCCAGGTCTCGTACCCGGGCTTGCCGGTGGTGACCGGGATCTTCTTGATGACCTTGCCGTCACGCTTGACGGTCATCTGCTTGGTCTTGACGTCGACGACGGAGACCTGGCTGCGGCCGATCTCGAAGCGCAGGGTCTTGGCCTGCTTGCCGTAGACGCCCGGGCGGCCCTCGACACCGTCCAGGTTCAGCTTGACGGTGACCTTGGTGCCCGGCTTCCAGTACTTCTCGGGCCGGAAGTCGATGCGGTCGTTGCCGAACCAGTGGCCCTCGACCGGCACCGAGGGCTCGGTCTTGATGTCGATGGCCCGCTCGACGGCGTCCGGCGCCGTGATGCCGCGCGTGAAGCGCACCGAGAACGGCATGCCGACGCCGACCTTGGTGCCGTCCTCCGGCGTGAACTGGCCGACGAAGGTGTTCTTCGGCACCAGCGTCGTGAACGTCGAGTCCTTGGCGGCGACCCGGCCCTCGGAGTCCTTGGCGATCGCGTGGACCTGGTACTTGGTCCCGGCGGCCAGGTGCCGCTCGGGGGACCATTTCACGCCACCCGAGACGATCTTCCCGGGGACCGCGCGGCCCTTGGAGTCCTTGACCGTCACCTCGGTCAGCTTGCCCTTGGCGGCCGATATGCGCAGGGCCCCGCTCGTCGCGACGGCGTCCGCGTTGTCCTTGGGGGCGATGCTCACTACGGCCTGCGACGGCTTGTCGCTGTCCGCGCCGCCCTTGCCCTTGCCGCCGTCCCCGGAGTCGGAGCCGCCGCCGCACGCGGCCACGAGCAGCAGCGTCGCCCCCGACACCACCGCGGTCACTGTCCTGGCGCCCCGCCGCCGCCCGCGCTTTCGCGCGTGGGCCGACGCCCCCGATATCGGTCGCCCGTTCACGATGTATCTCCCCTCGCACGGCCCAGACAGGCCCGCACTCCAATGCCCCGTCGCGGCCGGGAATGACCACCGGGCTCGCGCACTGCGCTAGATAACCACACGGCCCGCACCGATGACTCCCCGCCAAATGTCACCGTTCAGTTCCAACTGCGACCTTGGTGCGGGCCGGTGGTGGCGTCAGCGGCTTGAACGCTCCCGCTTGTCCCCCTTGGTGGCCTTATGCACCTGCCCTGATTTCTTCCCGGTCTTCCATTCCTCCCAATCCATGTTCCAGCCTCCGAGGCCGTTGTCGGGAGCTACTTCCTCGTCACGGCTGTTGACGACCTCGACGACGTCACCGATGAGGCTGCGGTCGAAGAACCAGCCCGCGGGGGTGCTTGAGCTGCCGCCCTTCACATCGCGCAGGCCGACGCAGCCGTGGCTGACATTGCTGTTGCCGGGCGCGTTCGGGGCCCAGTAGTTGCCGTGCAGGAAGGTGCCGGAGGTCGTCAGGCGCATCGCGTGCGGCACGTCCGGGATGTCGTACTCCCCGCCGAAGCCGACCGTGCGGCTGTTCATGCGGGTCACCTCCAGCATCTCGGTGACGACCATCTTGCCGTTGTACGTGGTGGTCTTCGGGGCGCCCGCGGTGATCGGGATCGTGGAGATCAGCTCGCCGTCGCGGTGCACCCGCATGGTGTGCCTGGCTGCGTCCACCAGGCTCACCTGGCTGCGTCCCACGGTGAAGGAGAAGGACTTGTGCTGCAGGCCGTACACGCCGGGCGCGGCCTCCACGTCGCGCAGCCGCAGGGCGACGGTGACCTCGGTGCCGGGCTTCCAGTACCGCTCGGGGCGGAAGTCGACGCGGGTGGCGCCGAACCAGTGCGGGCGGACCTCCACGGCGGGCTTCGCCGTCACCTCGATGGCGCGCTGCACGGCGGCGCGGTCCTTGATCTCGCGGTTGAACTCCAGCGAGACGATCATGCCGGTGCCGACCGTGGCGCGGTTCTCCGGCGACACGTAGCCGATGAAGCGCTCGTCGGGCACGTACGTGGTGAACGTCGTGTGGCGCGCGGAGCGGCGGCCGTGGCCGTCGAGGGCGACGGCGTCCACCGTGTACTTGGCGGCGAGCGCCAGCTTCCCCCCGTTCGCGGGGCGCCAGCTCATGCCGTCAGGGGCGATCCGCCCCGGCACCTCGGACTCCCGGGCGTCCTGGGACCTGACCACCCGCACGGACTCCAGGCGCCCGTCCGGCACCTTCACCTCAAGGCGCTCCTCGGGCCGTACGCTCTTGTCGCCGTCGCCGGGGGTGACGCGGATCGCGTCGGCGGGCGAGCGGGGGGCGCCGAGGACCCCGTCGAGCGCCGTGCCGGAGCAGCCCGTGGCTCCCAGTGCCAGTCCTGTCCATGCCGCCACCGCGGTCAGCGCGGTCCGTGCGCGCCGAGCGCGCCTCGTTGCCTGTCTCACGTCGGTCCCAACGAGGGTGCCCCGCCCGGGGAAACGTGAGTGCGACGCGCCCGCTGGGCAGAACAGGGGGAAGGACGTCGTCTGGGGCGCCGCGGCCGGGACGCCGCGCGCCCCGAGCGCACGCGTCGACCGGGCCGAGCCGCGGGAGGCTGAGGGGTGTCGACCGAGCAGGAGGCAGTCAAGGGGGCGCGTGCCGTGAGCCGGGTCAGGCCCGCGGGAGCCGCCGACTACAACGGCGCGCGCGGCGGCCGGGTCCGCCCCGCGCCCACGCGCACGGTGTGGCCGGGGGCGCCGACGCCGCTCGGCGCCCGCTTCCGGGTGGGGCCCGACGGCGTGGCGGGCACCAACTTCGCGCTCTGGGCGGGCGGGGCGGGCGCCGTCGACCTGTGTCTGTTCGACGCGGACGGCGCCGAGACGCGCTGCCCGCTCACCGAGCTCACGCACGAGATCTGGCACGGCTTCGTGCCGGGGGTGCGGCCGGGGCAGCGGTACGGCTACCGGGTGCACGGCCGCTGGGACCCGTGGACCGGCGCCCGCTTCAACCCGGCGAAGCTGCTCCTCGACCCGTACGCGCGCGCGGTCGACGCCGGTCCCGGGCGTGACTACGGCGCGCTGCCGCCGGAGGTGTACGGCCACGTGCGGGACTGGCCGCAGCAGCACGTCGCGGACACCGTGCGCGACGACCGCGACTCGGCGCCGTACGTGCCCAAGGGCGTCGTCGTGCACGACGACGCGCCGGGCGACGAGTGGGCCGACGACCGCCGCCCGAAGACGCCGTGGGCGGACTCCGTCATCTACGAGCTCCACGTGCGCGGCTTCACCCGGCTGCACCCGGACGTGCCGGAGCCGCTGCGGGGCACCTACGCGGGCCTCGCGCACCCGGCGGCGGTCGACCACCTCGTACGCCTCGGCGTGACGGCCGTCGAGCTGCTCCCGGTGCACCAGTTCGCGCACGAGGACCATCTGCTGCGCCGGGGCCTGAGAAACTACTGGGGCTACAACTCCATCGGCTACTTCGCCCCGCACGCGGCGTACGCGGCGACGGGCACCGCGGGAGCGCAGGTCGGCGAGTTCCGGCGGATGGTGCGGGCGCTGCACGCGGCGGGCATCGAGGTGATCCTCGACGTCGTCTACAACCACACGGCGGAGGCCGGGGAGCGGGGCCCGACGCTGTCCTTGAAGGGCATCGACAACCACGGCTACTACCGCCTCCAGGCGGACGCGCGGCGGTACGCGGACTACACAGGGTGCGGCAACACGCTGCACGTCGTGCGGCCGCACGTGCTGCGGCTCATCACGGACTCGCTGCGCTACTGGGTGAGCGAGATGGGCGTGGACGGCTTCCGCTTCGATCTCGCGGCGGCGCTCGCCCGCTCCTTCCACGACGTCGACATGCTCTCGCCGTTCCTCGCGGTGATCGCCCAGGACCCGGTCCTGCGGCGCGTGAAGCTGATCGCCGAGCCCTGGGACGTCGGCTCGGGCGGCTATCAGGTGGGGGCGTTCCCGCCGCTGTGGACGGAGTGGAACGACCGCTACCGCGACGCGGTACGGGACTTCTGGCGGGGCGCCCTGCCGGACGTGCGGGACCTCGGCTACCGCCTGTCCGGGTCGAGCGACCTGTACGCGTGGGGCGGAAGGCGGCCGTACGCGTCGGTGAACTTCGTGACCGCCCACGACGGCTTCACGCTGCGCGACCTCGTCAGTTACGAGCGCAAGCACAACGAGGCCAACGGCGAGGGGAACAGGGACGGCTCCACCGACAACCGCTCCTTCAACTGCGGCACCGAGGGCGAGACGGACGACGCGGACGTCCGCGCCCTGCGGCGGCGGCAGCTGCGCAACCTGCTGACCACGCTCCTGCTGTCCACCGGCGTGCCGATGCTGGTCGCGGGCGACGAGATGGGGCGCACCCAAGGCGGCAACAACAACGCCTACTGCCAGGACAACGAGACCGGCTGGGTGGACTGGGGGCTGCGCGAGGCGCCGGGCTGGCGGGACCTGTTCGCCCTCACCTGCCGCCTGATCGGCCTGCGCCACGCGCATCCGGTGCTGCGGCGGCGCGCGTTCTTCTCCGGCCGGGCGCACTCGGCGGACGGGCTGCGGGACCTGGCGTGGTTCACCGCGCGGGGCACGGAGATGACGGAGTCCGACTGGTACGCGCCCGCGGCGACGCTCGGCATGTATCTGTCGGGGCGCGACATCCCGGGCCGGGACGCGCGCGGGGCGCCGGTGACGGACGACAGCTTCCTCGCGGTCCTGCACGCCGCCGACCGGGAGGCCGACTTCACCCTGCCGGGGCCGCCGTGGGCGTCGGCGTACGAGGTGGTGGTGGACACCGCGCGCGAGGAGCAGGGGGAGGCGCCGGGGACGCTGCTCGCGGCCGGGGCGGCGGTGCCGGTCGTGGCGCGGTCGGCGCTGCTGCTGCGGGCGGTGCCGGGGACGGCACCGGGGACGGCGTGACGGGTGGCGCCGGGCGGCGCCGGGAATTCAGGTACGTACCAAGGTATTGCCCAGGGACCGGTGGCCGACGAAGCTCACGGCATGGACCTGGAGTTGCGGCACCTGAAGACGATCCGGGCGATCGCCGACGCGGGCAGCCTGACCAAGGCCGCCACCGCGCTCGGGCTCGCGCAGCCCGCGCTCAGCGCCCAGCTGAAGCGGATCGAACGGACGCTGGGGGGCGAGCTGTTCGAGCGCGGCCGCTTCGGGGTCCGGCCCACCGCGCTCGGTGAGTTCGTCCTCGCGCGGGCGCGGATCGTGCTGCCCGCGGTCACCGGGCTCCAGGAGGAGGCGGAGCGGTTCACGCGCGCCTGGCGCGACCAGCGCGGGTTTCGGCTCGGCGGTACGCACGGGCCGCTGCTCGGCGGCCTCGTGGACCGGCTCGCCACCGCGCACCCCGACCAGTCCGTGTCGACGTACACCTCGTGGTCCGAGCGGGAGATCGCCGCGCAGGTGGCCTCCGGGCGCCTGGACTTCGCGCTCGTCGGCGTCTGCGGGGCGAGCGGGCCGCCGGAGCGGGAGCGGCTCGTGTGGCGGGAGGTCGCCCGGGACCCGGTGTTCGTCATGCTCGCCTCGGACCACCGGCTCGCCGGGGCCGACGAGATCGGCCTCGCGGACCTCGCGGACGAGGCGTGGACGGACGTGCCCGGGGACGGCTGCTTCGGGGACTGCTTCACCGCGGCGTGCGCGCGGGCCGGGTTCACGCCCTCGTCCGTGTACGAGACGGACACCGCGTCCTGCGTGCACCTGGTGCAGGTGGGGCGGGCGGTGGGGCTGTGCCGGGCGACGTTCCCGCCGACGGCCGGGGTGGTGACGCGGCCGCTTGCGGGGACGCCGCTGTACTGGCGGCATCTGCTGGGGTGGCATCCGGAGACGTACGCGCACGACACCGCGCCCGCGGTGTTCGCGCATGCGCGCGGGGTCCATGCGGAGGCTGCCGCCCGCAGTGACAGTTATGCGGCGTGGCTGGCCTCCCCTGGGGCGGCTGCCCTGCCGGGCGGGCCTCGGTCCCGGCCCCTGCCTTGACCCGCCTCCCCCGCTGCCCGCCTCCCCTTATCGGCGCTTCGCGCCTCGTCCTCAAACGCCGGACGGGCTGGAGCTGCTTGGTCGGGGGGCTGCCATAACACCGGTGTAGGGGGGTAACTGGCATCTCCTTTAAGGGCTGTTGACCCTTTTACGGTGTGGGCGACCGGAGAGTGAGCGGATCCGCTTCCCCGCTTATCGGATCCCTCTCTCCCCGATGACACCGAGGAGACCCCCATGCAGCGCAGACATGCCTCCCCGTTCCTCCACACGTGTAGTGAGCCCCGTCGCCTCGCGGCGGCGGGCGCCTCGTTCGTCGCCGCCGGTGCGCTCGTCCTCGCCGGGCTCTCCGGCACGGCGTCGGCCCAGAGCACCCCGTCCCCCGCCGCCTCCGCCTCCGAGACCGCCGCCGTCGCCAAGACCTCACCCCAGGTCCTGAAGGCGATGCAGCGCGACCTTGGCCTGACCCCCGCACAGGCCAAGGCGCGTCTGGTCAACGAGGCGGAGGCGGGCGCCGCCGCCGGCGCCCTGCGCAACGCTCTCGGCCGTGACTTCGCGGGCGCCTGGGTCCACGGCGCCACCTCGGGCACGCTCACGGTCGCCACCACGGACGCCCGGGACGTCGCCGCCATCACGGCGAAGGGCGCCAAGGCCAAGGTCGTGCGGCACTCCGTCGCCGCCCTCGACGCCGCCAAGGCCACCCTGGACCGGGCCGCCAAGAAGACGAAGACCCTCGACGCGCCCGTCTGGTACGTCGACGTCCGCACCAACGCGGTCGTCGTCAACGCCGTCAAGGCCTCGGCAGCCCAGAAGTTCGTCGCCGCCGCGGGCGTCGACCGCGCCCTGGTGCGGATCGCGAAGACCAGTGACCGGCCCAAGCAGCTGTACGACATCATCGGCGGCGAGGCCTACTACATGGGCAGCGGCGGCCGCTGCTCCGTCGGGTTCTCCGTGACGCAGGGCGCCACGCAGGGCTTCGCGACCGCCGGGCACTGCGGCCGCGCGGGCACCACCACGCGCGGCGCCAACCAGCAGGCCCAGGGCACGTTCCGGGCCTCGATCTTCCCGGGCAACGACATGGCGTGGGTGGCCACCAACGCCCAGTGGACGGCGACTCCCTACGTCAAGGGCCAGGGCGGCGCGCGCGTGGGCGTCGCGGGCTCCACGCAGTCCCCGGTGGGCGCCTCCATCTGCCGGTCCGGGTCGACCACCGGCTGGCACTGCGGCACGATCTCGCAGCACAACACGAGCGTCACCTACCCCGAGGGCACCATCCGCGGCGTGACCCGCACGACGGTGTGCGCCGAGCCCGGTGACTCCGGCGGCTCGTACATCTCCGGCAGCCAGGCGCAGGGCGTGACCTCCGGCGGCTCCGGCAACTGCCGCAGCGGCGGGACCACGTTCCACCAGCCGATCAACCCGCTGCTCCAGCAGTACCAGCTGACGCTGAAGACCACGGGCGGCGGCCAGGACCCGGGCCCCGGCCCGGGTGACCCGACCGGCAGCTGGGCCGAGGGCACCGTCTACGCGGCCGGTGACACGGTCACGTACGGCGGCGAGACCTTCACCTGCCTGCAGCCGCACCAGGCGCAGCCGGGGTGGGAGCCCCCGAACACGCCCGCGTTGTGGGAACGCGGGTAGGACCCAGGGCTGAAGGGGTCGCGCGCTGGGGGGTGCGCGGCCCCGGAGGACCGGATTCCGGACTTGGCTGGACCGCTACGGGGGGTCAGCCGAGGAGGCCGCGGCGGTAACCCTCCGAACACGGCCGCGGCCCGGTCCTCGACGTCCGCCGCCCCGCTCCGGGGCGGGACTGGGTCTTGACCGCGGCGTCGATGGTGCGCGACTCCCTGACGACGCCACGGTTCGACGTGCCCCTGGTGACGCGTGTGTGAGCACATCCCGTTCGCGGGTGCTCAACGACTCGTCGCCGGGGGCACGTACGCGTGGGCCTAGGACCAACGGAGGACCGCGGCCGGGTCGAAACTCAGTGGGCGGTGTCAGTGGTGAAACGTAGGCTCACCCCTGATGTCCACCTCACCTGAACCCGCCTCGCTCCCCGACGGCCGCTCCGCCGTCCGGACGCTCTCCCGGCTGTGGCCGTACGTGCGCCCCGTCCGAACGCGCTTGTTCAGCGCGGCGTTCGTCGCGATCGTCGCGTCCTGTACGGGCCTGGTCTTCCCCCTCGTCCTGAAGTGGATGGTGGACGGCCCGGTGGCCGAAGGGGACACGGGCGGGGTCTGGCTCGGGGCCCTGTGCCTGCTCCTTCTCGGCGTCGCGGAGGCCCTGCTCTTCGGCTTCCGGCGGTGGCTGGTGGCGCGGCCGCTCGCGGGCGTGGAGGCGGCGATGCGGGCGGACCTGTTCCGCCATCTCCAGCGGGTGCCGGTGGCGTTCCACGACCGCTGGGCCTCGGGCCAGCTGCTCTCGCGCGGCACGACGGACCTGATGCTGGTGCGCATGTTCCTGGCGTTCCCGCTGACGTTCCTGGTGGTGAACGGCGCGACGATCGTGGTGGGCGTGCTCATCATGCTCGCCCAGGACTGGACGCTCGGCCTGGTGCTGCTCGCCCCGGTGGTGCCGATGGTGGTCTTCCTCTCGTACTTCGAGGGGCGGTACGCGGCCGTGGCGCGGCGCGCGCAGGACCAGGTCGGCGATCTGACGACGGTCGTCGAGGAGAGCGTCCTCGGCATCCGGATCATCAAGGGCTTCGGGCGGCACCGCAGTCAGGCCCGCGCGTTCCGCGAGCTGTCCGGGCGGCTGCGGGGCACGGAGCTGGCCAAGGCGCGGCTGCTCGCCGCGATCTGGGGCGTGATCACGACGCTGCCAGAGGTGGCGATCGGCGGGGCGCTCGTCCTGGGCTCCGTGCGGGTGGCCGACGGCGATCTGTCGGCGGGCACGCTCGTGGCGTTCCTGTCCACGGCGCTCGCGCTGCGCTGGCCGGTGGAGTCGATCGGCTTCCTGCTCGCGATGAGCCAGGAGGCGGCGACGGCGACCGAGCGGTACTTCGAAGTCCTGGACGAGGAAGGGGAGTCGGACCCGGCGCCCGGCGCGGCCCCCGCCGCCCCGGCCGCGCGCGAGGGCGGGCTCCGCTTCGAGGGGGTCTCGTTCCGCTACCCCGACGCCCCCGACGACGAGCCTCCGGTCCTGGACCACATCGACCTGCACATAAGACCGGGCGAGACGATGGCCCTCGTCGGGGCCACCGGAAGCGGCAAGACCACCCTGACCGCGCTCGTGCCCCGGCTGCACGACGTGACGAAGGGCCGCATCACGCTGGACGGCGAGGACATCGCCGCCCTGCCCCGGGCACGGGTGCGCGAGCTGGTGGCCGTGGCCTTCGAGGAGCCCACGCTGTTCTCGGCGTCCGTGGGCGAGAACGTCCTCATGGGCGCGGGCGCCGGGAGCGCCGATCGCTCGGGGGACGCCGAGGACACCTCTCGCGCGGGGGCCGCCGAGGGCGCCGCTCGCGGGGCCGCCGACGACGCCGGGAAGGCGGCGCTCGACCGGGCCCTCGCCGTGGCCCAGGCGGAGTTCGTGCACCGGCTGCCGCAGGGGGCCGCGACGCAGGTCGGCGAGCAGGGCCTGAGCCTGTCCGGCGGGCAGCGGCAGCGCCTGGCGCTGGCCCGCGCCGTGGTGGGGCAGCCGAGGTTCCTCGTCCTCGACGACCCGCTTTCGGCGCTCGACGTGCACACCGAGGCCCTCGTGGAGGCCGCACTGCGGCGGGTCCTGAGCGACACCACGGCCCTGGTCGTGGCGCACCGCCCGTCCACGGTGCTCCTCGCGGACCGGGTCGCGCTGCTTTCCGAGGGGAAGATCGCGGCCGTGGGCACCCATCACGAACTGCTGCGGGACAACGCGGAGTACGCGTGGCTGATGTCTGGGGGTAGGGCGAAGTGAGCACGGTCAACACGGCCAAGGCGGCGCGGCCCGAGCGGCCGGACCCGGCGGCGGCAGGGGCGACGGCGGACACCACGGGCACCCACGGCGGGCCCGGCGGCGACGGGGGCGGCGCCTTCGACGGCGACGCCTTCGACAGCGACGCGCTGCCCGCGCCGCCCGGCGCCACCGGGCGGCTGCTGCGCTCGCTGCTCGCGCCCCGGCGCGCCCGCGTCACGCTCGCCGCGGTCCTGCTGCTGCTCCAGCAGGCCGTCGTGCAGGCGGGCCCGCTGCTCGTCGCGTACGCCATCGACCGGGCGGTGCCCGCGGTGCGCGCGGACGACTACGGCCCGCTGATCGCGGTGGGCGTCGGGTACGCGCTGTGCGCGGGGGCCGCGGGGGCGCTGCAGTACGCGTTCATCATCGCCTCGGCGCGGGTCAACCAGGACGTACTGCTCGACCTGCGCGGGCGGATCTTCCGGCACGCGCAGGCGCTGAGCGTGGACTTCCACGAGCGGTACACGTCCGGGCGGCTCATCTCGCGGTCCACCACGGACGTGGAGTCGCTGCGCGAACTGCTCAGCGAGGGTCTGCAGGAGCTGCTCACGGTCGTCCTGTCGTTCGTGTACATCTCGGCGATGCTGCTCTGGCTCGACGTCGGCCTCGGCGCGGTGGCGGTGGCGTCGTTCGTGCCGCTGTACCTGCTGATACGGCTGTACCAGCGGCGCGCGGGCCGGGTGTACCGCGTCCGCTCCACGGCCATCGCCGCCGTGATCGTGAAGTTCACGGAGACGATGAACGGCATCCGCCCGGTGCGGGCGTTCAGGCGCGAGCGGGCCAACGACGAGCAGTTCGACGTCCTGAACCACCTGCACGAGCGCACCAACGGCGACGCGCTCCTTGAGATGGCCCGGTACGTGGTCGGCTCGCGGCTCGTCGCGAACACCGCCGTCGCCGGGATCGTCCTGTGGGGCGCCCACCGCGTCGCGCGGGGCGACCTCGACCTGGGGGTGCTCGCGGCCTCCGTGCTGTTCCTGCGGCGGCTTTACGACCCGATCGACCGGCTCGGGATGTTCCTCAACTCCTACCAGTCGGCGGCGGCCTCCCTGGAGAAGATCGCGGGGCTCCTCGCGCAGACGCCGTCCGTGCCCGAGCCCGCACCCAAGGACGCCCGGCCGCTGCCCGCCCTCGCCTCCGAACACCCCGGGCGGACCGTGGACTTCCAGGGCGTGCGGTTCGCGTACCGCACCGGCGGCGAGGTCCTGCCGCGCTTCGACCTCACGCTGCCCGCCGGGCAGACGGTCGCCGTCGTCGGCTCCACGGGCGCGGGCAAGTCGACGCTCGCCAAGCTGCTCGCCCGGCTCTACGACCCCACCGAGGGGCGCGTCCTGCTGGACGGCGTCGACCTGCGCGAGCTCGCGGTCACCGAGCTGCGGCGCGGGGTGGTCATGGTCACGCAGGAGGCGTTCCTGTTCTCCGGCACGGTAGCGGAGAACATCGCGATCGGCCGCCCGGACGCCACCCGCGAGGAGATCGAGGCGGCCGCGAAGGCCATCGGCGCCCATGACTTCATCAGCGCCCTGCCCGACGGCTACGACACGGACGTCCGCAAGCGCGGCGGCCGCATCTCGGCCGGGCAGCGGCAGCTGGTCGCGTTCGCGCGGGCGCTGCTCGCCGACCCGGCCGTGCTGATCCTGGACGAGGCCACCAGCTCCCTGGACATCCCCGGGGAGCGGGCCGTGCAGCGCGCGATGGACACGGTCCTGCGCGGCCGCACGGCGGTGGTGATCGCCCACCGGCTCTCCACGGTGGAGATCGCCGACCGGGTCCTGGTCATGGAGCGCGGCCGCGTCGTCGAGGACGGCTCACCGGCCGAACTCATCGCGGGCACGGGCCCGTTCGCGGACCTGCACCGGGCGTGGCGGGACAGCCTGGTGGGCTGACCCGCCACGGGCGGGTGGACGTCAGCAGGTGCGGCCCGCGTAGTGGGCGCCCTGGATCTTGCTGGCCGAGCCAAGCCAGGTCCTGCCGGGGCCGACACACCGCTCGTAGTCGGGCGCGAAGGCGACCCTGACGTGGATGACCACGTTCGAGCCGTCCGCGGTGCAGTGGTTGTAGAAGGCGTCGGAGCCGGTCTCGTAGAAGCCGCACGGATCGGCGGCCGCGGGGCTCGCGGTGGCGGTCACCGCGCCCAGGGAGGCGAGGACGAGGGCGGCGGAACCAAGGGCGCTGGTGACCGTACGGCGCATGCGCAAGGGAACTCCTTCGAGCGGGGGGCGGTGCGGGCGTGGCGCGGGCTCGGACGAGCCGCTGCCCGGCGGCCGGTCGGCCGACCGGCCGCCTCAGGATCGCGGCGCCGCGCCCGGCAGTTGATCCACGTTCGCGCCCTTCACCCGGTGGATCGTTTCGCCAGTGCCCCGATCAGGTGAGCGCGGCGGCGTCCGTGCGGGCCGGCGCCGACCGCGCCGACCTGCGTCGATGCGCCGATGTGCCGATGTGCCGGGGCCCGGACGCGTGGAGCGGTGAGCGGGCGGACGCCGTGCGATCCGGACGAAGTGCGGGACAAGGGCGACGAGGAGGCCTCGCGCACCCGCTGACCGGGGTTCGCACCCGTGACGGCCGCACGCGTGAGCGCCCTTGAGGAGTGCGTGGGCCGCCCCCCGCCGCCGCCATGGCGGGCGAGCCCGCCCGAACGGTACGCGTCCTTCGCCGGGCACGGGCGACCCGCTCGTGGACCCGGCCGCCCAGGGAGGGTGAGACATATGCCGGGGCGAGTTTCCCTCCCCCCGTCTGAGGGGGGGCGGCGTCTCAACCACCCCCCGGCGTGCGGGCTTTGCGCCCGCATACCGGACGCCCGAACCCAGGCACCGGACGTTTTCCAGCCAAAGTACGCCAACTGAATGACATGTACCTGTCTCGAATGGCACTCTTCCCCTCACCAGTCGCACGGTCCACGCACCGGCGGCTCACGCACCACGTACTGCCCTGCTCAGCCCCGGACGGTCACCCGCCGCCCGGTTGCCCCCGGCCGCAACCCCGCGGCCCGCAGAAGGAGTCCGTGTTGAGCACATCCCCCACACCGCGCAGACGCTCCACCCGCAGGCGCGCCACCGCCGCCGCCGCGTTCCTCTCGGCCGCGGCCCTGGTCGGCGTCACCGTGCAGGCGACCACGGCCACGGCCGACCCGGGCGGCTCCGGCACGAAGGCGAACGCCGGGGTCGCGCCCGTGAAGCTGACGCCGTCGCAGCGCGCGGAGCTGCTCCGCGACGCCGACTCCGCCAAGGCGGCCACCGCCAGGGAACTGCGGCTCGGCGCCCAGGAGAAACTGGTCGTCCGCGACGTCATCAAGGACCGCGACGGCACCACGCACACCCGCTACGAGCGCACGTACGCGGGTCTGCCCGTGCTCGGCGGCGACCTGGTGGTCGCCACCGGCAAGTCGGGTGACGTACGGGACGTCAACCGCGCCTCCAAGGCGCGCCTCGCGGGCATCGACACGAGCGCCGACGTGACGGCCGCCGCCGCGAAGCGGCAGGCCCTGGGCGCGGCCAAGGCGGACGGCTCGAAGAAGCTGAAGGCCGAGCGGGCGCCCCGCAAGGTGATCTGGCTGGCCGACAGCAAGGGCGGCGCGCCGCGGCTCGCGTACGAGACGGTCGTCGGCGGCTTCCAGCAGGACGGCACGCCGAACGAGCTGCACGTGGTCACCGACGCCGCGACCGGCAAGAGGCTCGGCGAGTGGCAGGGCGTCCACCAGGGCACCGGAAACACGCAGTACAGCGGCCAGGTCCCGCTCACCACGCAGCAGTCGGGCTCGCAGTACACGCTGACCGACACCGCGCGCGGCAACCACCAGACGCGCAACCTCAACCGCGGCACGTCAGGATCGGGCACCCTCTTCAGCGGCCCGGACGACATCTGGGGCAACGGCCAGGCCTCCAACGCCGAGACCGCGGGCGCGGACGCCCACTACGGCGCGGCGCTGACCTGGGACTACTACAAGAACGTGCACGGCCGCAACGGCATCAGGAACGACGGCCGCGGCGCCACCTCGCGCGTGCACTACGGCAACAACTACGTGAACGCGTTCTGGCAGGACTCCTGCTTCTGCATGACGTACGGCGACGGCTCGGGGAACGCCAAGCCGCTGACGTCGATCGACGTGGCCGCGCACGAGATGACCCACGGCGTCACGGCCGCGACCGGCAACATGCAGTACAGCCGCGAGCCCGGCGGTCTGAACGAGGCGACCAGCGATATCTTCGCCGCCGCCGTCGAGTTCAACGCCAAGAACCCGAACGACGTGGGCGACTACCTGGTCGGCGAGAAGATCGACATCCGGGGCAACGGCACGCCGCTGCGCTACATGGACAAGCCGTCCAAGGACGGCCGTTCGCTCGACAACTGGAGCAGCAGCGCGGGCAACGTGGACGTGCACTACTCCTCGGGCATCGCCAACCACTTCTTCTACCTGCTGAGCGAAGGCAGCGGGAAGAAGGTCGTCAACGGCGTGTCGTACGACTCTCCGACGTATGACAACAAGCCCGTGACCGGAATCGGCATCGACAAGGCCGCGAAGATCTGGTTCCGGGCGCTCACCACGAAGTTCACGACGACCACCAACTACGCGGCGGCGCGCACCGGCACGCTGGCCGCGGCGAGCGAGCTCTACGGCGCCGGCAGCCCGGAGCACACCGCGGTCGCCAACGCCTGGGCCGCCGTGAACGTCGGCGCTCGCCCCTGAGCGACGGACGGCCGGTGAGCGGGTGACCGGCCGGTTCGCGGGCGCCGCTCCGGGGAGCCCGGTACCACCAACCCCCCGGAGCGGCCGCCCGGTTCACACGCTGTTCGCATGACGGACCCTGACCATCGGCCAACGGACATGATTTGGCCAACATTCAATCAAGGTCCTGACATGTACCTGGCTCAAATGGCACGCTGCTCACGCACGGCACACGAGTACACCCGCACAGCACCGACCGGCCCGGGTGGTCCCCCATGCCATCCGGGCCTCCCCACGAAGGAGCCTGCGTGACCCCCCACATAACGAAGAAGCGTTCCACCCTGGCCCTCGCCACCGCCGTGGCCGCGGGAGCGCTTCTCACCGCCGGACTGACCACCGGCGCCTCCGCACAGCCCGACCCGGCCGCCGCGCCCCAGCCCGCGGCCGCCCCGGCGAAGCTCTCCGCCGCGGCGCACGCCGGTCTCCTGAAGAGCGCCACGGCCGCGTCCGGTGCCACCGCCGACCGCATCGGCCTCGGCGCCAAGGAGAAGCTGGTCGTCAAGGACGTCATCAAGGACCGCGACGGCACCACCCACACGCGCTACGAGCGGACGTACGCGGGCCTGCCGGTCCTGGGCGGCGACCTCGTCGTCCACACCGCGAAGGACGGCTCGGTCCAGGGCGTCACCAAGGCCACCAAGGCCGCCCTGAAGGTGGCCTCGACCTCCGCCAAGCTCGCCCCGAAGGCCGTGGCCAAGTCGGCCCAGGCCACCGCGGCGACGTCCGGCGAGACCAAGAAGGCCGACGCCCGCGAGCCCCGCAAGGTCATCTGGGCCGCGCAGGGCAAGCCGGTCCTCGCCTTCGAGACCGTCGTCACCGGCGTGCAGAAGGACGGCACGCCGAGCGAGCTGCACGTCATCACGGACGCGGCCACCGGCAAGAAGCTCTACCAGTACCAGGCCGTCGAGAACGGCGTCGGCAACAGCCAGTACAGCGGCAAGGTCACGGTCGGCTCCGTCAAGAGCGGCAGCACCTACCAGCTGACCGACTCCGGGCGCGGCAACCACAAGACCCTCGACCTGAACCACGGCTCCAGCGGCGGCAAGCTCTACACCGACGCCGACGACGTCTGGGGCACCGGCAAGCCCGCCAACACCCAGACCGCCGCCGTCGACGCCGCCTACGGCGCCGGTCTGACCTGGGACTACTACAAGTCCGTGCACGGCCGCAGCGGCATCAAGGGCGACGGCAAGGGCGCCACGTCCCGCGTGCACTACGGCAACGCCTACGTCAACGCGTTCTGGCAGGACTCCTGCTTCTGCATGACGTACGGCGACGGCGAGGGCAATGCCAAGCCGCTCACCTCCATCGACGTGGCCGCCCACGAGATGACCCACGGCGTCACCTCGGCCACCGGCAACATGGAGTACAGCGGTGAGTCCGGCGGCCTGAACGAGGCCACCAGCGATATCTTCGCCGCCGCCGTCGAGTTCAACGCCAAGAACGGCTCCGACAAGGGCGACTACCTCGTCGGCGAGAAGATCGACATCAACGGCGACGGCACCCCGCTGCGCTACATGGACAAGCCCTCCAAGGACGGCTCGTCGCTCGACTACTGGAGCAGCAACGCCGGGAACGTGGACGTCCACTACTCCTCCGGCATCGCCAACCACTTCTTCTACCTGCTGAGCGAGGGCAGCGGAAAGAAGACGATCGACGGCGTGACGTACGACAGCCCGACCAAGGACGGCTCCAAGGTCACCGGCATCGGGCGCGACAAGGCCGCGAAGATCTGGTTCAAGGCCCTGACGACGTACTTCACCACCACGACGGACTACGCGCAGGCGCGCAAGGACACCGTCAAGGCTGCGGGTGACCTTTATGGGGCCAGCTCCGCGGAGGCCAAGGCCGTCGCTGCCGCGTGGACCGGCGTGAACGTCAAGTAATCGGGGCTCCTGCCCTCTTGAACCGGGCGGCATCCGGGGGTCTTCACCCCTGGGTGCCGCCCGTACCACGTGGTGGGCATGTGCGGGCATCGTTGTGGCTGGTCGCGCCCACGCGGCGGAGCCGCACATGTGCACAGCCCCGCGCCCCTACGGGGCGCGCCTCACCTACCTCATCAAGACCCCGGCCGCCTCCCCCGGTGTCTCCGAAGGCACCGTCACCAGGCCCAGTTCCGGGGCGGACGCCAGGAGGTGGTGGGCGGGCAGGACGCGGACGGTGTAGCCGAAGGGGCCGGTGCGGTCCAGGGACAGGGGGCCCTCGTAGAGGAGGCCCCCTTCGCCGTCCGGTGCGGCGGTGGGCTTCAGCGGCACCGGGGTCGCGTCCGTGATGTGGTCCTCGGGGTCGACGCGGCCCGCGACGGCCTGCACCTCGACGTCGTCGGGCGTCAGGTCCCCGAGCCGGACGCGCACCCGCAGCGCAAGGGTCGTGCCGAGCTCGGCGGTGGCGGCCGCCGTGCTCGCCGCGCTTTCCACGTGGTCGACCGCTACGCCCGGCCAGGCCGCCCGTACCCGGGACTTCCAGGCCGCGAGGTCGGCGGCCGACCGCGCGTCGAGCGTGCGGTGGGCGCGCGCGGCCGGGACGTACAGGCGCTCCACGTACTCCCGCACCATGCGTCCGGCCAGGACCTTCGGGCCGAGCCTGGTCAGGGTCCTGCGGACCATCTCGATCCACCGGTCGGGCAGGCCGCCGGGGCCGTGCTCGTAGAAGCGGGGGGCGACGCGCCGCTCAAGGAGGTCGTGCAGGGCGGCGGCCTCCAGGTCGTCGCGGCGGTGGTCGTCGGTGGCGGCGCCGTCGGCGGTGGGGATGGCCCAGCCGAAGTCAGGGTCGAACCATTCGTCCCACCAGCCGTCCAGGACCGACAGGTTGAGGCAGCCGTTGAGGGCGGCCTTCATGCCGGAGGTACCGCAGGCCTCCAGCGGGCGCAGCGGGTTGTTGAGCCACACGTCGCAGCCCGCGTACAGCGTCCGGGCCATCGCCATGCCGTAGTCCGGCAGGAACACGATCCGGTGCCGCACGCGCGGGTCGTCGGTGAAGCGCACCAGGTCCTGGATGAGCCGCTTGCCGCCGTCGTCGGCCGGGTGCGCCTTGCCCGCCACGACGATCTGCAGCGGCCGCTCGGGGTGCAGGAGCAGCTCCATGAGCCGGTCGCGGTCGCGCAGCATGAGCGTCAGGCGCTTGTACGCGGGCACGCGGCGGGCGAAGCCGACGGTGAGGACGTCCGGGTCGAGGACCTCGTCGATCCAGCCCAGTTCGGCGGTGGCCGCGCCGCGCTGGCGCCAGGAGAGGCGCAGCCGCCGCCGGACCTCGTCGACGAGCTGTCCGCGCAGCTCGCGGCGCAGCCGCCAGATGTCGCCGTCCGGGATGTCGGCGACGGCGTCCCAGCGCTCGGAGTCCCCGACGGACAGGGCCTGTTCGGTGCGCCGCTCGCCGATCTGGCGGGCGCCGAGCCGGATCACCTCGGGGGCCACCCAAGTGGGCGCGTGCACCCCGTTGGTGATGGAGCCGATGGGCACCTCCTCGGGGTCGAAGCCCGGCCACAGGCCCTGGAACATCTCCCTGCTGACCCGGCCGTGCAGCGTGGACACGCCGTTGGCGCCGCGCGCGAGCCGCAGCCCCATCACGGCCATGTTGAAGACGTTGGGCTCCCCGCCCGGGTAGGTCTCCATGCCCAGGCGCAGGATCACCTCGACGTCGATGTGCGGCAGTTCCGCGTCGGGGCCGAAGTGGCGGGCGACCAGCTCGCGGTCGAAGCGGTCGATCCCGGCGGGCACGGGGGTGTGGGTGGTGAAGACGGCGGCGCCGCGCACGGCCTCCAGGGCGGCGTCGAAGCCGATCCCGTCCCGCACGAGTTCATGGACGCGCTCCAGGCCGAGGAAGCCCGCGTGGCCCTCGTTGGTGTGGAAGACCTCGGGCTCCGGGTGGCCGGTCAGACGGCAGTACGTCCGTACGGCGCGGACGCCGCCGATGCCGAGCAGCATCTCCTGGAGCAGCCGGTGCTCGCTGCCGCCGCCGTAGAGCCGGTCGGTGACCTCGCGGGCGCCGGGGTCGTTCTCCTCGACGTCGGAGTCCAGGAGCAGCAGCGGGACGCGGCCGACCCGGGCCAGCCAGACGTGGGCGCGCAGCGCGCGGGCGCCGGGCAGGGCGATCCGCACCAGGGCGGGCGCGCCGTCCGGCTCGCGGAGCAGGGTCAGGGGCAGCTCGTTGGGGTCGAGCACGGGGTAGTGCTCCTGCTGCCAGCCGTCGCGGGTGAGGGACTGCCGGAAGTAGCCGTGCCGGTAGAGCAGGCCGACGCCGACGAGCGGGACGCCGAGGTCGCTGGCCGCCTTCAGGTGGTCGCCCGCGAGGATGCCGAGGCCGCCGGAGTACTGCGGCAGGGCGGCCGTGATGCCGAACTCGGGCGAGAAGTAGGCGATGGCGGCGGGCAGTTCGGCATCGCGGCCGCCCTGCTCCTGGTACCAGCGGGGTTCCGTGAGGTACGCGCGCAGGTCGTCGGCCGCCTGGGCGAGGCGGCGCGGGAAGTCCGCGTCGGCGGCGAGCGCGGCCAGGCGGGCGGGCGGCACGGAGCCGAGGAGGCGCACGGGGTCGCCGCCCGAGGCGTCCCACCGGTCGGGGTCGACGTCCCGGAAGAGGTCGCGGGTCCCCGCGTGCCAGGACCAGCGCAGATTGCGGGCGAGTTCGGCGAGCGGGGCGAGCGGGGACGGCAGGACGGGACGTACGGTGAAGCGGCGGATGGCTTTCACGGAAGGCACCCCTGTCGGAGGACGTACGTGTCGCGTCGACGGTAGGGCGTCGGCAGGGCCCGCCACCACGGGGCGTTCACGCCGCCGTGCGCGCGGCGACGGCGGGCCTGGGGGTCAGGGCGCGTACCCGGAGATCACCTTTCCGTCGACCGTCGTGAAGACGGCTCCGCCCGCGTAGAGCGGCTGGCCGAACCAGGCGAAGCCGGGCTTCGAGCCGCTGGCGTCGCCCCGGTCGACCCGCTTGGTGCGCAGGGTGTCGACGTCGCCGTCGAGGCGCAGGCCGCGCATCTCGAAGTCCCCGGTGGACAGCACCCGGTCGTCGGCGAGCGCGAGGGTGCTCAGGCCGGTCGGGGCGCCGTAGCGCCACAGGCGTCGGCCGGTGCGCCAGTCGTAGCCGCTCAGGTGGTGGTCGACGACGGCGTCCTGATCGGGGTTCCGGCTCGCCACGACGAGGACGCCCGCCGCGCCGACCACGGGCCGCGGCCCGGAGGGCTCCACTCCGGGGGCGAGGACGCGCCGGGTCCGCAGCGTCTCGGGGTCGAGGTCGCGCACGCCCGCGCGGCCGTCGCCCCAGCAGGCCACCGCGTCCGCGCCGCGCAGCATCAGCTGCCCGCAGGGGACGTCGGCCGTGCGCTCGACGGCGCCCGTCCGCGCGTCGAGGCGGACCACGGCGCCCTTCTCCAGGGCGGTGAACACCCGGCCGCCGTGCACGACCAGGGACGTGGACGTCTTCGGCAGCTCCTTGGAACGCCACAGCTGGCGGCCGTCGGCGGCGGAGCGGGCGCGGATGACGGTGGTGCCCGCCGAGTCGCCGGGGCCGGAGCCGCCGTAGCGGAGTTCGGCGACGTACACCACGCCCTTGGCGTACGCCATGGCGAGCGTGCCGGAGGTGCCGACGACGGCCTTGCGCCAGCGCTCGGCGCCGGTCGCCACGTCGACCTTGGTGACGCCGAGTTCGCTCGGTACGAAGACGGCACGGCCGTCGGCGGTGGCCTCGGGCGCGACCGTGTGCAGGCCGGTCAGGTTCCCCTCGGCGCCGGGGAAGCCGCGGGTGGTCCAGCGGTGGCGGCCGCTCGCCGCGTCGAAGGCGGCGGCCGCGCCCTTGCCGTCGCGGCACACCAGCGTGGCGGCGGCGAGGACGCAGCCGTCGCCCTGGTCGTCCAGGCCCTCCGGCCGGTTGGCGGTCCAGGGCTTCCAGCCCTGGGGGCGGGCTGCGGCGCGGGTGCCTTCGCGGCCGTGGTCGCCGCCGCGGAAGACATCGCCGTACGCGGTGACGACGCGCGGCCCGGAACCCTTCTGGCCGCCCTCGCCTCCAGAGGACCCCGTGTCGCTCGTGCCGCCGCCCTTGGGTCCGCCGTCGTCACCGTCGCCGCCCGGGAGGAGCACGGCGGTGAGGGTCACGGCGGCCGCGGCGAGCGCGGCGGCGGTGATCCAGGGCCAGTGGCGGCGCGGAGCAGGGCGGTCAGGGGCGGCGACTGGTGGCGCCGGGAGGCCCGGCGGCGGACCCGCCGCGCCGCCCGTCACCGTGTCCGCGCCCGCGAACTCCCGTGCGGCGACGGCCCGTTCGCACCGCTCCACGGCCTCGCGGTGCTCCGCGAACAGGGACAGGACCTCGGCGGGCCAGGGCACGGCCGCCGCGCCGCCCCCGAGGCGGGCCGCGAGCTCCGGTGCCGTGGGCCGGTCACCGGGCTCGGGCGCCAGACAGGCCGCGACGGTCTCGCGCAGGCCGCTCTCCCGGGGCACCCCTTCGAGGTCCGCGTCGCCGCGCGTGATGCGGAAGATGACGGCGGCGAGCTCCTCGTCGTCGAAGGGCCCGCGCCCGCTCGCCGCGTACGCGAGCACCGCGCCGAGCGCGAACACGTCGGAGGCGGGGACGACCGCGTGGCTGCCCAGGAGCTGTTCGGGCGCCATGAAGCCGGGCGTGCCCACGATCATGCCCGCGGTGGTGAGCGCGGTGGCGTCGAAGGCCTGCGCGATGCCGAAGTCGATGAGCTTGGGCCCGCCGGGGGTGAGCAGGACGTTGCCGGGCTTGAGGTCGCGGTGCAGGACCTGTTCCCGGTGGACGGCGGCGAGGGCGTCCGCGAGCCGGGCGCCGAGCGCGCGCACCGCGCCCGCGGGCAGCGGCCCGCACCGGCGCACGGCCTGGGACAGCGCGGGCCCGGCCACGTACTCCGTGGCCAGCCAGGGCACTTCGGCGTCCGCGTCGCCCGCGAGGAGCGCGGCGGTGCCGGTCCCGGAGACGGCGCGCGCCGCGGCGATCTCCCGGCGGAAGCGGACCCGGAACTCGTGGTCGATGTCGAGGTCGGCGCGGACCGTCTTCACGGCGACGAGCGGCGCGCCGGGAGCGGACCGCGCGAGGAACACCTCGCCCATGCCGCCCGCGCCGACGCGGGCGAGCAGCCGGTACGGGCCGACGTGCCGCGGCGGCCCGGTCAGCGGTTCGAGCACGGAGGTCTCCGGAAGTCGGGGCCGCGGGAGTGCGGGGCGGCCGGGAAGCGGAACGTGAGGGCGAGCGCGGGGCGTCAGGACGGGACGCGGACCGAGGCGACCGTCCCCTGGTCGTACACGATCGTGGCGACCCCGCCGAGCGGCAGGACCGTCGGCGGCCGCAGGTGGTCGGCGATGACGGTGCCGGGGTCGTCGCCCCGCTTCGGGGCCCGGTCGCCCGGCGCGCCCGGCACCCGCAGCGAACGGACCCCGCCGGACGCCGTCAGCGGCACCGTGCGCAGCGTGGTGTTGTCGGCGGTCAGCGCGCGGCCGCCGATGAGGAGCGGCGGCGAGGACACGGTCCGCTCGATCTGGTCGTCGACGACGCTGAGCGGCTCCTGGCGGGTGACGCGCCCGCTGCCCGTGTCGGCCACGAGGAGCCGGCGGCGCTGGACGTCGTAGGCGGCCGCGCTGCGGGCGCCGACCGCGCTGACGACGACGTCGGGCGGCACCGTCCCGTCCGCCTGGACCGGCGGTGCCTTCAGGCCGAACGACCCCTTGGCGTCCAGGGTCCGGGCGTCGAGCCGGGTCACCCGGGTCTGGGGGGCGTCGGTGGCGTCGCCGAAGCCGGAGGACCCGGTCAGCACGTGCGGGCACAGGATCTGCCCGCCGACGGCCATCACGGAGTGGCACTGCGTCTTGGCGTAGGGCTTGCCCACGCGCGCGCCGGTCCTGGCGTCGAGGGCGACCAGGCCCTCCTTGGCGTCGGTGTAGACCCGCCCGTGCCGGATGACCTCGGCGCCGTACTGGCCGTTCTGTTCGGCGCCCGCGAGGTCCTCGGTGCTCAGCGGCGCGGTCCAGCGGGGCGCGCCGCCCTTGACCGGGTACGCGAGGAGCTCCGCGCCGCGGACCCCGCCGTTGCCCTCGGGCTTGGCCTCGGCGGCGACGAGCAGCAGGTCGTCGCCGAGCAGGGCGCGGGTGAAGTACCGGCCCGCGGGCGGGTTCGCGGACCAGCGCACGGCGCCGCTCGCGGAGTCGCGGACCTGGAGGCGGCCCTGGTGCGCGATGACGGCGGTGCCGCCGCGCACGACCGGCGCCTGTGCGTCGCCGGGCATGAAGAGCTTCCCGGACGGGCTGATGTAGGCCTCTCCCCCGGTGCCGCCGTCGGTGCCCGTCCGGCCGTCGGACATCCACAGGCGCTTGCCGTCGGCGGCGCCGAGCGCCTCGTACACGCCGTTGGTCAGCAGGCATACGACCGCGCGGGTGTCGGCGGCGCAGTTCATGGGCGCGTGGCTGAAGGAGCCGCGCCAGGGCTTCCAGCCCTTGGGGCGCTGGGCGGGGAGCTGGGGGACGACGCCGCTGCGGTCGTCGGTGCCGCTCTTGTCGACGCCCGCGGCGGCGATGAGCTGGGCGGGTGCGACGCCGCCCGCTCCTGCGCCGCCACCCCCTCGGCCGCCTTCGCCGCCGTCGCCGCCGTCGCCCGACTCCGGGCCGAACAGGGCGAGGAGGGCGCCCGCCGCCCCTCCGGCCACGGCGACGGCGGCGATGACGGCGAGGGTGGCGCGGCGACGACGGCGGGGCGGCCCGGGGACAGCTGTGGCGGCTGTGCTGGCCGCGGCGGCCGTGGCGCCAGTGCTCGCGGCGGGCCGCGCGCCCATCGTCGGCAGGTCGTGGGCCGACGCGGGCGCCGTGCCCGGCGCGGTGGGCGTGTTGAGCGCGGTCGGCGTCCACGTGGGCGTGGGCTCCTGGCCCGGCGGCGCCGCGGGCGGCGCGGGCAGCGGAAGGAGCGGCCGCCCGGCGGCGCACAGCTGCTCCACGTCGCGCCGGATGGAGCCGATGGCCTCCAGGACGGGCGCGGGCCACACGAAGCCGGGTCCTTCGCCAAGGGCCGCCAACTCCTCGGCGAGGACCTCCGGTTCGGGGCGCTCGGCCGCGTCCGCGACCAGGCAGGCCCCGAGCACCTCGCGCAGCCCGTCCGGCACGCCGTCCAGGTCGGCCTCGGCGCGGGACACCCGGTACAGGACGGCGGCCACGGGGCCGTCCCCGAACGGGTCGCGGCCCGCCGCCGCGTACCCGAGCACGGAGGCGAGGCAGAAGACGTCGGACCCCGCCACGACGTGCCGTCCGCCCGCGACGTGCTCGGGCGACATGAACCCGGGGGTGCCGACGAGCAGCCCGGTGGAGGTCATCGTGGTGGCGCCGGGGGTCCGCGCGACGCCGAAGTCGATGAGCTTGGGGCCTTCGGGGCCGATGAGGACGTTGGCGGGCTTCAGGTCGCGGTGCAGGGCACCGGCGGCGTGCACGGCGGCGAGCGCCCGCGCCAGGGCGGCGCCGAGCGCGGCGACGCCCGCGGCGGGCAGCGGCCCGTGCCGCCGCACGGCCGCGGCGAGCGTGGGCCCGGGCACGTACTCGGTGGCGAGCCAGGGCTGTTCGGCGTCGGCGTCACCGGCGACGAGCCGCGCGACGTGCGGGTGGCCGACGGAGCGGGCGACGGCGATCTCGCGGCGGAAGCGGGCGCGGAACGCGGGCTCGCCCGCGACCTCCCGCCGGACGGCCTTGACGGCGACGAGCCCCTCCGGGTCGTACGGGCCCGCCGGTGCCCCCGCCGGGCGCTCCGGCACGGCCAGGAAGACCTCGCCCATGCCGCCCGCGCCGAGGCGCGCGACCGTCTCGTACGGACCGATCCGGCGCGGGGACGCGTCCCTCAACTGACCGATCATCCCGCCCCGTCCCCCCTTGTTTACCTGTTTACCTGTTCACCCGTGCGCCGCCGTCCCGTCGAGCGCCCCGGCAGATTACTCGCTCCACCCGGGCCACGGCAGCTCATGGGCCGTGCCGCCACCGGTCCCGCCCGGCGGACGGCGGCTTTCCGGTGGGGCGGGGCGGGTATCGCCACCGTGTGCATCCCCTGTGGCGGACCCTGATGCGGCTGCTCGGCCGGGGCCGGTTCCCCGACGGGCTGCGCCGACAGCTCCTCGACGAGGGCCTGTTGGTCCTCGCCGAGGAGCTGCCGGGCAGCATGTCGTCACCGCCGCGATCGCGGTCACCCAGCGGCGCACGCTGGACGCGGCGCGCGTCGGGGAGCTGCTCCCGCGGGCCTGAGGCCTCAGGCCCGCGGGCCCTTAGGCCCCGCCGTCTTCGCGGTCCTGCGGGTACCAGCGCAGTTCCACGGTGTTGCCGTCGGGGTCCTGGACGTAGACCGACTGGGCGCTGCCGCGCGCGCCGAAGCGCGGGACGGGGCCTTCGAGGACCGTGAACGCGCCGGAGTCGATGACCTCCTGCCAGTCCAGGGGGTCCACGACCAGACAGATGTGGTCGACGTTGGACTCGCCGCGCTCTCTCGCGACCAGGTCGATGATGGTCACCGGGTTCACTCTGGCCGACGGGAACCCGACCTTCTTCGCGCGCCACTCGTCGACGCGCACGGGTTCGAGGCCGAGCGTGCCGCAGTAGAACTCCAGGGAGCGCTCGACGTCCTGGACGTTGAGCACCAGGTGGTCGAAGTCCTTGACGCGGACGAGGCTCGGCTTCGCGGTTTCGGTCATCGGGGTGTCCTCCTCGGGTACGGAATCCTTGGCTACGGATTCCTCGGGTACGGATGCGGGCGGGCCTGCCGGACCGGGCGGAAACGGCACCTCGGCCAGGACCGGCACCAGCCATGACTCTTCATGATCCAGGTGAGCGGTCAAACGCTGCGACAGGTTTTCGAATTCCGTGCGGAACCGGTCGGCTTCGGTGAGGTCGATCTCGCCGAGGAGATCGAGGACGCCCTGCTTGAGGCGGGCCACCTCGCGGTGCTCCTCGCTGAGGCGGGCGAGGTGCTCACGCAGGTGGGGGTGGTGGGCGGCGACGCCGGGGAAGACGTGCTCGTCCTCGCCGGTGTGGTGGAAGGTGAGCGCGTCGCAGAACTCCAGGCAGCGCTGGCGGATCTGCAGGCCGAGGCCGGGCGCGGGCGGCGCGCCGGGACCCTGGTGGGCGGCGCGCGCGGCGAGATGGGCGTCGGCCTCGGCCCGGATGTGACCGAGCTGCTCGCGCAGCCAGTCGTGGACCTCAAGGAGCTTGTCGGCGAGCGTACGGATCTCGCGGGGCGCCTGCGGGGACGCGGGTGTGGGCGTGGTCGTGGGCATGCGGAAGGGAACTCCAGACAGGTGGCGCGGACGCGCGCGGGCGCGAGCGCGGTGAAGGCGAGGGAGAGTGCGTCCCGGAGCTTCGTCACGGGGCGGGACGCGGGGTCGCGGCTACGTCAGACGACGAGGCGACGCGCGCGTCGGTGTGAACGCAAGGTCATGTCCCTTGGTGAAGGTGCTCGCCCGGTCGAAGGCCCGCCCACTGCTCTTTGGCCCAAGCCACGCGGCACGGTGCCCATTACACGCGGCGGCCCCGCGCCCTGTCAACGCGGGGCCGGTCAGGGCCCTAGCGGCAGGCCGCCGCGATCGCGGCCGTGTCCCAGTAGAAGGGGTGGACCTCGGCGATCCGCCCGGACTCGACCCGGACCGTCTGGAGGATCGGGAACGCAAGGGCGCGCCCGGTGGCCCGGGAGCGGGCCCGGATGTCGCTGCGCACGACGGCCGTGCCGCTGGGCCCCGGGCCGCCGTCGGCCACGAACTCCTGCTCCGCGATGGCGAACTCCGCCCAGGTGTCGCTCATCGCGAGGAAGAACCGCTCCAGGCCCTCGTGTCCGCGCCAGGTGCCGCCGTAGGGCAGGGCGTCGGCCTGGTGGAGGACGACGTCGGGCGCGAAGGACGGCGCGAGGGTGGCGAAGGAGGCCCGTCCTGGACCCCCCGCCTCCAGGTAGCGGAGTTCGGCGGCGTACATTCCGGCCAGAACGGAACGGACGCTCGCCGGGGGTGTGGTGATGGTCATGCGGTCAGGGTGGCCGGTCGCGGCACGGGCTGCTGGCGGACTTCGGACGCCGTGTTCCCGCCCGGCCGAAGAGAGATGGGTCGGCACCCGCCCGTTCCCCTCGCCGCCGTCCGGACGCCGACGAGGACTCGGGGCGGGTTGCCGCCCGGGCCCTGCGTAGATCTTCGATGAGAGGCAAAATCCAAGTCAATCCTAGGATTTACTGGCATCATTCCAAGCTCAGGCTTGGGTTGAGCCTCAATCAGCCAAACGGCGGGTCGATATGACCGATTCCGCCACTCGGGCCGCCTTGTGGCCGATCACCCGCACACGAGACGCTGCCTGGCACGCGTAAGCGGCACGCGGCGCGCGCAAGGCGCCGAACCAGCCGTTTCCCAGGGGAGGGAAAAGTACATGAGCATATTTCGAGCGAGAAGCCACAGACGCCGGACCGCGGCCGTCACGGCCGTCGCCGCGGCGGGCCTGCTGGCCGCCGTGACGCCCGCGTCCCACGCCGCTCCGGGCTCCGGGGGCGAGAGCCGCGGCGGGATCTACATCGTCACGCTGAAGGCGGGCACCGCGTCCACGTCCGGCGCGGGCAAGGACGTCGCCGCGCGGTACGACGCGCGCATCCAGCACACGTACAGCGCGGTGCTCAACGGCTACGCCGTGCGGGCCACCGCGGAGCAGGCGCGCCGCCTCGCCGCCGACCCGTCGGTCGTGTCCGTCACCAAGGACCAGCGGGTGAACGTGGACCTGGGCGCGCGGACGCCGGGCGCCTCGGGCGCGGTGCGCGCGGCGCAGACGAACCCGCCGTGGGGCCTGGACCGCATCGACCAGAAGAGCCTGCCGCTGAACAAGCGGTACTCGCCGCCCGCGTCCGGCGGCAGGGGCGTCACGGTCTACGTCCTGGACACCGGCGTGCGCACCTCGCACAAGGACTTCGGCGGCCGGGCCCGCTCCGGCTGGGACTTCGTGGACAACGACGCCAAGGCCCAGGACGGCAACGGACACGGCACGCACGTGGCGGGAACCGTCGCGGGCTCCAAGTACGGCGTCGCCAAGAAGGCCAAGATCGTGGCCGTGCGCGTGCTCGACAACCAGGGCTCGGGCAGCCTGGCCCAGGTCATCGGCGGCATCGACTGGGTGACCCGGCACGCGCGCAAGCCCGCCGTCGCCAACATGAGCCTCGTCGGCCCCGGCAACGCGCAGCTGGACGCGGCCGTGCGCAAGTCGATCGCGGCCGGCATCACGTACACGGTCGGCGCGGGCAACGACAGCGACCCCGCGAGCAACTGGTCGCCCGCCCGCGTCAAGGAGGCCGTCACCGTCGGCGCCTCCGACCGCCGCGACAAGCGCCCCTCGTTCTCCAACTACGGCTCCCGCCTTGACCTGTTCGCGCCTGGCGTCGCGATCAAGTCGGCGTCGCACCGCAGCGACACCGGCACGGAGGTCTTCGACGGTACGTCGATGGCGGCGCCGCACGCCGCGGGCGCGGCCGCGCTCTACCTCTCCTCGCACCCCACGGCCAAGCCCGCCAAGGTGAGCAAGGCGCTCACCGACCGGGCCGCCAAGAACAAGCTGTCCGGCGTGGGCTCGGGCTCTCCGAACCGCCTGCTCCAAGTTAAGTAGCCCCGACCAGCGGCCCCCGGCAGGAGTCTCCACCCCCTGCCGGGGGCCGCTGTCGTCCGCCTGGGGGACCCGGCACCCAAGCCGCCGCTCGCCCTTTCCCGCCCTCCCCCACGCTTCGCCTCAAGTGGCACGTGTAGGCCCATGAAGTGCCTGGTCAAGTGGGAGTAAAGGCGGTCTCCCCCGTCTCGTACAGGCTTGTGGCGGTTCACCCGGCCCCGCCACGCTTCGAGGGACGCGCACCGTCAGGCGACCCAGCACGAGGGTCGCTCCCAGGGGAGGGAAGGTCGCGTCCAATGGGGAGGGAACCAGCACATGCGCATGCCAGTATCAGGAAACGCGCGGCGGGCCGCCGCGGCCGGGATAGCCGTCGCTCTGACGGCCGGTCTCGCCGCCGTCGCCCCGTCGTCACAGGCCGCCTCGGACAAGGACTCGTCCGAGCGCGGCTATGTCGTCACCCTCGCGTCGGACACGCGCGCCGCGTCCGGCGAGGGGCGGGACCTGGCCGAGAAGTACGGCCTGAAGGTCACGCACACCTACCGCTCGGCCCTCAACGGCTTCGCCGTGCGGGCCACTTCGGCGGAGGCCAAGCGGCTCGCCGCCGACCCGTCCGTCACCGCGATCAGCCGCGACATCACGGTCCACGCCGACGGGCTCCAGCCGAACCCGCCGTCGTGGGGCCTCGACCGCATCGACCAGCAGCGGCTGCCGCTGAATCGATCCTTCCGTTACCCGGAGCCCGCGGGCCAGGGCGTCACCGTGTACGTCATCGACACCGGCGTGCGCACCACCCACCGCGACTTCGGCGGACGCGCCCGCTCCGGCTTCGACTTCGTGGACAACGACCCCATCGCGCAGGACGGCAACGGGCACGGCACCCACGTCGCCGGAACCATCGCGGGCCGCAACTACGGCGTGGCCAAGCGGTCCAACGTCGTGGCCGTGCGCGTCCTGAACAACCAGGGCTCCGGCACCCTCGGCCAGGTCATCGCGGGCGTCGACTTCGTGACCCGCAACGCGCGCAAGCCCGCCGTGGCCAACATGAGCCTCGGCGCGGGCGCCAACGCGCTGCTCGACCAGGCCGTGCGGAGGTCCATCGCGTCCGGCGTGACGTACTCCGTCGCCGCCGGGAACGAGAACAGGCCGGCCAGCCTGGTCTCGCCCGCGCGCGTGGCCGAGGCGCTCACCGTCGCGGCGTCCGACCGCGGCGACGTGCGCGCCCCGTTCTCCAACTACGGCCTGAGCGTGGACATGTTCGCGCCCGGCGTCGGCATCACCTCGGCGGGCATCGCGAACGACAACGCGTCCAGGACGCTGTCCGGCACGTCGATGGCGGCGCCGCACGTCGCCGGGGCGGCCGCCCTGTACCTGGACCAGCGCCGCCTCGCGCCGCCCGCCGAGGTGGCCCGGATGCTGATGCTCCGGTCCGCGAAGAACCTGATCACCAACCCGGGCCCCGGCACCGCCAACCGGCTCCTCCAGGCCAACTAGCCCGTTCGCCAGGACAGTTCCACCAAGACAGTTCCACCGCTGCACCCGCCCCCGGCAGGAAGCACCACCTCCTGCCGGGGGTTCGCCGTTCCCCCCTGGGACGGCACGCGCCGCACGTTCTCCGTGTGACCGGTCTTGTGTATGCCGTTACGCGCGAGTAGTTAACAAAGCGCCGGATTGCCCACCCGAGAACCGTGGGAAGGCTCCTCCGGTACGCGCGTGCACGCGCCCCGAACGACCCCGTGCGCGCGCCCCGCGGAACCCCTCCACACCCAGCATCCGCCTACGTATTCGCGGAACAGGAGCGGTCATGCCCCGAACCCGTCAGCCCGCAAGGGAGTCCACCCCCGCGCCGGTCACCGGACGGATCCCGATCCTTGACGTCGAGCCCCTCGTGCTCGGCGGCCGGCGCCCCGCCAAAGCCGTGGTCGGCGAGACCTTCCAGGTCAGCGCCACCGTGTTCCGCGAAGGCCATGACGCGGTCGCCGCGAACGTGGTGCTTCGCGACCCGGCGGGCCACCCGGCGCCCTGGACCCCCCTGCGGGAGCTCGCCCCGGGCACCGACCGCTGGGGCGCCGACGTCACGCCGGACCGGGAAGGCGACTGGACGTTCACCGTGGAGGCCTGGGGCGACCCGCTCACGACCTGGCGGCACCACGCGGGCATCAAGATACCGGCGGGCATCGACACCGACCTGGTCCTCGAGGAGGGCGCGCGGCTGTACGCGCGCGCGGCCGCCGGGGTGCCCGAGGAACTGCGCGACCCGGTGCTCGCCGCCGTCGCCGCCCTGCGCGACACCACGCGCCCGCCCGCCGCCCGCCTCGCGGGCGCGCTCACCCCCGAGGCGGACGCCGCCCTCGCCGCCCATCCGCCGCGCGACCTGCTCACCGCCTCCGAGGCGTTCCCGCTGCGGGTGGACCGGGAGCGGGCCCTTTTCGGCTCCTGGTACGAGTTCTTCCCGCGCTCGGAGGGCGCGGTGGTCCGCGCGGGCGAGCCGCCCGTGTCCGGCACGTTCCGCACGGCGGCCAAGCGGCTGCCCGCGATCGCGGACATGGGCTTCGACATCGTGTACCTGCCGCCCGTCCACCCCATCGGCACCACCCACCGCAAGGGCGCCAACAACTCCCTGTCGGCCGGGCCCCACGACGTCGGCGTGCCCTGGGCCATCGGCTCCCCGGAGGGCGGCCACGACGCCGTCCACCCCGGCCTCGGCACGCTCGACGACTTCGACGGCTTCGTGGCCGAGGCGGCCCGGCTCGGCCTCGAGGTGGCCCTGGACTTCGCGCTCCAGTGCTCCCCCGACCACCCGTGGGTGGACAAGCACCCCGACTGGTTCGCCCGCCGCGCCGACGGCTCGCTGGCGTACGCGGAGAACCCGCCGAAGAAGTACCAGGACATCTACCCCCTGCACTTCGACCGGGACCTGCCCGGCCTCACCGCCGAGACCATCCGGCTGCTGCGGTTCTGGATGGGGCACGGGGTGCGCGTGTTCCGCGTGGACAATCCGCACACCAAGCCCGTCGCGTTCTGGGAGGAGGTCCTCGCCGACATCCACCGCACCGATCCGGACGTGCTCTTCCTCGCCGAGGCCTTCACCCGCCCCGCGATGCTGCGCACCCTCGCCGCGATCGGCTTCCACCAGTCGTACACGTACTTCACCTGGCGCAACGACAAGGAGGAACTCACCGACTACCTCACGGAGCTGTCGACCGAGACCGCGCACTATCTGCGGCCGAACCTCTTCGTGAACACGCCGGACATCCTGCACGCCTACCTCCAGGACGGCGGCCGCCCCGCCTTCGCCGCGCGCGCGGTGCTCGCCGCGACGCTCTCCCCGGCCTGGGGCGTGTACAGCGGCTTCGAGCTGTGCGAGAACACCCCGCTGCGCCCCGGCAGCGAGGAGTACCTGCACTCGGAGAAGTACGAACTGCGCCCGCGCGACTGGGCGTCCGCCGAGCGCGAGGGCCGCTCCATCGCGCCCCTCATCACCCGGCTCAACGAGCTCCGGCGCGCCCACCCGGCCCTCGGCCGCCTGCGCGACCTGCGCTTCCACGACACCGACAACGCCTCGGTGATCGCGTACTCGAAGACCGCACACCACCCCGAAGGCTCGAACACGGTTCTGATCGTCGTGAACCTCGACCCCCACCACACCCAGGAGGCCACGGTCTCGTTGGACATGCCACGGCTCGGCCTCGACTGGCACGAGTCCGTGCCGGTGCGCGACGAGCTCACCGGCGAGACCTACTACTGGGGCAGGGCCAACTACGTGCGCCTGGACCCGGGCGTCACGCCCGCGCACGTACTCGTCCTGCGACCGTCCTACCGCTGATCGGAGGGTCACCCACACCATGATCGTCAACGAGCCCGTCCAGGACACCTTCGAGGACACTCCCGCGAAGGACCGCGACCCCCAGTGGTTCAAGCGCGCCGTCTTCTACGAGGTCCTGGTGCGCTCCTTCCAGGACAGCAACGGCGACGGCGTCGGAGACCTCAAGGGCCTCACCGCCAAGCTGGACTACCTCCAGTGGCTCGGCGTGGACTGCCTGTGGCTGCCGCCGTTCTTCAAGTCCCCGCTGCGCGACGGCGGTTACGACGTCTCCGACTACACGGCCGTCCTGCCCGAGTTCGGGGACCTCGCGGACTTCGTGGAGTTCGTCGACTGCGCCCACCAGCGCGGCATGCGCGTGATCATCGACTTCGTCATGAACCACACCAGCGACCAGCACCCGTGGTTCCAGGCCTCTCGCACCGACCCCGAGGGACCCTACGGCGACTACTACGTCTGGGCCGACGACGACAAGCAGTACCAGGACGCCCGCATCATCTTCGTCGACACCGAGGCCTCCAACTGGACCTTCGACCCGGTCCGCAAGCAGTACTACTGGCACCGCTTCTTCTCCCACCAGCCGGACCTCAACTACGAGAACCCGGCCGTCCAGGAGGAGATCGTCTCCGCCCTGCGGTTCTGGCTCGACCTCGGCATCGACGGCTTCCGCCTGGACGCCGTGCCGTACCTGTACGCGGAGGAGGGCACCAACTGCGAGAACCTCCCGCGCACCCACCACCTCCTCAAGCGCGTGCGCGCCGAGATCGACGCCCACTACCCCGACACGGTGCTGCTCGCCGAGGCCAACCAGTGGCCCGAGGACGTCGTCGACTACTTCGGCGACTTCGAGAACGGCGGCGACGAATGCCATATGGCGTTCCACTTCCCGGTGATGCCGCGCATCTTCATGGCCGTGCGCCGCGAGTCGCGCTACCCGGTCTCGGAGATCCTCGCCAAGACCCCGAAGATCCCCTACGGCTGCCAGTGGGGCATCTTCCTGCGCAACCACGACGAGCTGACCCTGGAGATGGTCACCGACGAGGAGCGCGACTACATGTACGCGGAGTACGCCAAGGACCCGCGCATGCGCGCCAACATCGGCATCCGCCGCCGCCTCGCGCCCCTGCTCGACAACGACCGCAACCAGATCGAGCTGTTCACCGCGCTGCTCCTGTCCCTGCCGGGCTCGCCGATCCTCTACTACGGCGACGAGATCGGCATGGGCGACAACATCTGGCTCGGCGACCGGGACGCCGTGCGCACACCGATGCAGTGGACGCCCGACCGCAACGCGGGCTTCTCCTCCTGCGACCCGGGACGGCTGTACCTGCCCACGATCATGGACCCGGTCTACGGCTACCAGGTGACCAACGTCGAGGCCGCCATGTCCTCGCCCTCTTCGCTGCTCCACTGGACCCGCCGCATGATCGAGATCCGCAAGCAGAACCCGGCGTTCGGCCTCGGCTCGTACACCGAGCTGCCCTCGTCGAATCCGGCCGTTCTCGCCTTCCTGCGCGAGGCGCCCGCCACCGGCGACGGCGGCACGGACGGCGGTCCCGACGGCCCTGACGACCTCGTACTGTGCGTGCACAACTTCTCCCGGTTCGCCCAGCCCACCGAGCTCGATCTGCGCGCGTTCAACGGCCGCCATCCCGTGGAACTCATCGGCGGTGTGCGCTTTCCGGCCATCGGCGAACTGCCGTACCTGCTGACCCTCGCGGGGCACGGGTTCTACTGGTTCCGGCTGCGTGAGGACCCGGCGTAAGGTCGCCGTGACGACGGTGTGAACACGCCCACCGTCGGGCGTGAGCCACACCGCACAGGGCACTCGTACCCGGCACTCCCCTTGCCCGGCACCTTCGGCACCTCCCCTTGACACCCCTCGTCGAGGGCGCGGAAAGGACACGACGCCATGTCGGAAGCCGCCACCCGCCCCAGTGCCCACGCCGCCGCGCTGATCGCGTCGCTCGACCCGCTGCTGCGCGGCTGGCTGCCCCGCCAGCGGTGGTTCGCGGGCAAGGGCCGTCCCGTCACGGGCTTCGAGCTCGTGGCGGCGACGGAGCTCCTGCCGCCCGGGGCGGACCCCGGCCTGCTGCACCTGCTGATCCGGGTGCACCAGCCGCACGTCCCCGCCCCGGGCGCCGCCGACGGGCACGAGCCGCCCGCCGACTGCTACCAGCTGCTGCTCGGCGTGCGCGCCGAACTGCCGCCCCGGCTCGCGCCCGCGCTCATCGGCCATGTCACCGAGGGCGCGCTCGCGGGCCGTACGGTCTACGCGGCACCCCACGACGCGCGCCTGACCGCCCTGCTCATCGAGCGGCTGCGGATACCCGGCAGGATCGGCGTGCTGCGCTTCGCGCGCGCCGGGGGGACGGAGATACCCGTGGGGCTCGCGCCCCGCCCCCTCGGCGCCGAGCAGTCCAACTCCTCGCTGGTCTACGGCGATACGTTCATCCTGAAGCTGTTCCGCCGGGTGGTGCCCGGCGTCAACCCCGACCTCGAACTCCCCCACGCCCTCGCCCGGCGCGGCTGCGCCCGCGTCCCCGCGCCCGCCGCCTGGATGCTCGCGGAGTCCGCCGACGAACCGCTGGTCCTCGGGGTCCTCCAGCCGTACGTGCGCGGCGCCACCGACGGCTGGGAGCTCGCCCTGCGGGTCCTCGCCAAGGGCGAGGACTTCACCGCCGAGGCCCGCGCGCTCGGCCGGGCCACCGCCGAGGTGCACGCGGCGCTCGCCGCCGCGCTGCCCACGGTCTCCCTGGGCCGCGCCCAGGTGCGGCTCCTCGCGCAGGGCATGACCGAACGCCTGGCGGCCGCCGCGCGGGCGGTCCCCGCGCTGCGCCCCTATGAGCCCGCGCTGCGCACCGCCTACCAGGCACTCGCCGACCTCGGCACCGACAGCGGCACCGACTGGACCGCCCAGCGCGTCCACGGCGACCTGCACCTGGGGCAGTGCCTGCGGGCGCCCGCAGGCGACTGGTTCCTCATCGACTTCGAGGGCGAGCCCGCCCGGCCGCTCGCCGAGCGCCGCATGCCGCAGCCACCGGCCCGCGACGTGGCGGGCATGCTGCGCTCCTTCGACTACGCCGCCCGCACCTCACGCCCCTGGTCCCCCGCGTGGGCGGGCGCCTGCCGGGCCGCGTACTGCGCGGGCTACGCCGACGTCAGCGGCCGCGACCCGCGCACCGAGCCGGTGCTGCTGCGGGCGCACGAGACCGACAAGGCCGTCTACGAGGCCGTGTACGAGGCCCGGCACCGCCCCGACTGGCTGCCGGTGCCGCTCGCGGCGCTCGACCAGCTCGCGGCGGACGACGCCCGCTGACCCCGTACGCCCGCACGCCCGCACCCTGACTCGTCCGCCCGTACGTCCGCCGCAGACACGCACAGGAGGCCGCCCCCGTGACCCGCCGTCCCCCCTCCTCCGTCCCCGCGAACGAACCCGATCCCGAGGTCACGCCGAAGGCGCCCCGGAGGGCGGCGGCCAAGCCCAGGGCGAAGGCCAAGCCACAGCCCAAGGCCACGTCCAAGTCCAAGTCCCAGCCCCAGGCGAAGGCGAAGGCTTCCGGGGCCCGTGCGTCCGGGGAGCCCGCCGGCTCCCCCGTGCCCGGCGACGACCGGGCGCGGCTCCTCTCCGGCACCCACCACGACCCGCACGCGGTCCTCGGCGCGCACCCCGTCGCCGACGGGGTGGCGTTCCGGGCGCTGCGCCCGCACGCCCGCTCGGTGACCGTCGTCAGCGGGGGCGTCCGCGCGGACCTGCGCGACGACGGCGAGGGCTTCTTCTCGGCCGTGCTTCCGCTGCGGGCCGTCCCCGAGGACTACCGCCTGCACGTCACGTACGCCGACACGGAACTGGAGACCCACGACGCGTACCGCTTCCTGCCCGCGCTCGGCGCGTTCGATCTGCATCTGATCGGCGAGGGGCGGCACGAGCGGCTGTGGGACGCGCTCGGGGCGCGGCCGATGACGCACCAGGGCACCGCCGGGACCCGCTTCACGGTGTGGGCGCCGAACGCGCTGGGCGTGCGCGTCGTCGGCGACTTCAACTACTGGGACGGCACGGGCTTCCCGATGCGGTCGCTCGGCGGCAGCGGCGTGTGGGAGCTGTTCGTGCCCGCGCTCGACGAGGGCGAGCTGTACAAGTTCCAGATCACCCGGCCCGACGGCGCCATGACGTTCCGCGCGGACCCGCTGGCCCGCCGCACCGAGGAGCCACCCGCCAACTCCTCGATCGTGCACGCCTCGCACCACACCTGGCACGACGAGGCGTGGCTGGAGCGCCGCGCCGAGGCGCCGCCCGCGCACGAGGCGCCGTTCTCGGTGTACGAGGTGCACCTGCCGTCCTGGCGCCCCGGCCTGACCTACCGCCAGCTGGCCGAGCAACTGCCCGCGTACGTACGGGACCTGGGGTTCACCCACGTCGAGCTGATGCCGGTCGCCGAGCACCCCTTCGGCGGCTCCTGGGGCTACCAGGTCACCGGCTTCTACGCGCCCACCGCGCGGCTCGGCACGCCCGACGACTTCAAGCACCTCGTCGACGCCCTGCACCAGGCGGGCATCGGCGTCCTCATGGACTGGGTGCCCGCGCACTTCCCGCGCGACGACTGGGCGCTCGCCGAGTTCGACGGGCGGCCGCTGTACGAGCACGAGGACCCGGCGCGGGCGGCGCACCCCGACTGGGGGACCCTGGAGTTCGACTACGGCCGCCGGGAGGTCCGCAACTTCCTCGTCGCCAACGCCACGTACTGGTGCGAGGAGTTCCACATCGACGGCCTGCGCGTGGACGCCGTCGCCTCGATGCTCTACCTCGACTACTCGCGCGAGCACGGCGAGTGGACGCCGAACGAGCGGGGCGGCCGCGAGAACCTCGACGCCGTGTCCTTCCTCCAGGAGATGAACGCCACCGTCTACCGCCGCTCCCCCGGCGTCGTCACCATCGCCGAGGAGTCCACGGCCTGGGACGGGGTGACGCGCGCGACCCACCACACGGGCCCCGGCGGCTTCGGCGGGCTCGGCTTCGGCCTGAAGTGGAACATGGGCTGGATGCACGACTCGCTCGGCTATATGGCCAAGGACCCGGTGCACCGCAAGTACCACCACCACGAGATGACCTTCTCGATGGTGTACGCCTACAGCGAGAACTACGTCCTGCCGATCTCGCACGACGAGGTGGTGCACGGCAAGGGGGCGCTGGTGTCGAAGATGCCGGGCGACTGGTGGCAGCGGCGCGCCGGGCACCGGGCGTACCTGGGGTTCATGTGGGCGCACCCCGGCAAGCAGCTCCTCTTCATGGGCCAGGAGTTCGCGCAGGGCGCGGAGTGGGCGGAGGCGCACGGGCCCGACTGGTGGCTGCTCGATCCGGCGTACGGGGCGGAGCCGGACCACCGGGGGGTGCGGGACCTCGTGCGGGAGCTGAACGCGCGCTACCGGGCGGAGCCCGCGCTTTGGCAGCGGGACACCGACCCCGGGGGGTTCTCGTGGGTGGTGGGGGACGCGGCGGAGGACAACGTGTTCGCCTTCCTGCGGTACGCGGCGGACGGCTCCGGGGGGCCGCTGCTCGCCGTCTCGCACTTCGCCCCCGTGGTGCGGCACGGCTACCGGCTTGGGGTGCCGGAGGAGTTCGAGGCGTGGCGGGAGGTCCTGAACACGGACGCGTCCGCGTACGGCGGCAGCGGCGTCCTCAACCCCGACCCCCTGAAGCCCGACCCCACCCCCGCCCACGGCCGTCCCGTGTCCCTGCGCCTGACGCTGCCGCCCCTTGCCACGGTGTGGCTGCGCCCGGCTTGACCGGGTGCCCGGCGGCTTCGGCGCTGTGCCCACCCGTTCCGCCCTCTGGGCGGACCAGCTGCCCACAGAGAGGGACGGCGGGAAAGCGCCACGCGTCGAGGGCGCCGTTTCGCAGCTCAGGGGCGCACGGGTGGGCGGGTGGGAAACATCCCGCCGCGGTAGCGGCGGGGAACCACCCACGCGCCCGCACCCGCTCACCGCACCGCAAGCCCCCCGCCGAGCAGCGCCTCCGGCAAGGGCCCGGTGTGCAGGACGCCCAAGTCCTGCGTGGCGCGGGTCAGGGCGACGTACAGGTCGCTCGGGCCGAAGAGGGCGGGCTCGACGACCACGACCGCGTCGAACTCCAGGCCCTTGGCCTGCCGGGGGTCGAGGAGGACGACGGAGCGCGTGAGGTCGGGCACGCCCTCGGCGGTGACGTCAGGCAGCTTCGGCGCCAGCGCCGCGTGCAGCGACCGGGGCGCGATGACGGCGAACCGCCCCTCGCCGGCACCCGGGAGCGCGTCCGCGACGGCGGCCGGAAGGTCGAGGGCCTCCACAGCCCGCGCCCACGGCCGCACGCCGGTGGCCCGCACGGACCGGGGCGGCTCGAAGTCGCCCCGCCCCGCCGCGCGCGGCACCTCCGCGGCGACGGCCATGATCTCGGCGGGCGTCCGGTAGTTGACGCCGAGGCGCCGGTACTCCCAGCGGTCCTCGACGTACGGCGTGAGGATGTCCGCCCAGGAGCCGACGCCGCCGGACTCGGCGGTCTGCGCGGGGTCGCCGACGAGCGTCATGGACCGCGTCGGTGACCGCCGCATGAGCAGCCGCCAGGCCATGGCGGACAGCTCCTGCGCCTCGTCGACGATGATGTGCCCGAACGCCCAGGTCCGGTCGGCGGCGGCACGCTCGGCGGCGCTGCGGTGGTCGGCCTCCTCCTGCCGCTCGGCCATGCGCTCGGCGTCGATGAGGTCGTGGGCGAAGAGGACCTCGGCGCCGTCGGGGTCGGTGTCCTCCTTGTCCTCGAACTCGTAGGTGCGCGAGGCGTACGACACGTCGAGCACGCCCTGCGCGTACGCGACCTGCCGCTGCCGCTCGGCCTCCGCGCGGGCAAGGGCCGCGCTGTCGTCCTTGCCGAGCAGCTCGGCGGCCTCGTCGAGCAGCGGCACGTCGGCGGGCGTCCAGGGGGCGCCGGGCGCCCGGCGCACGGCGGCGGCGTCCGCGTCCGGCAGGTGCGCGGGGTCGGCCAGGTAGTCGTCGACGAACCGCTGCGGGGTGAGCGCGGGCCACAGCTCCTCGATCGCGGCGTGCACCTCGGCGCTGGCCGCGATGCCCTTGCCGAGCTGGGCGATGTCGTCGGGACCGAGGAAGTTCGGCCCGCCGTACGGGTCGTGGCCGATGCGCTCGGCGAGCTGCTGGGTGAGCGCGTCGATGACGTGGAAGGCGAACGTCGGCCGCGCGAGGTTGTGCGGGAGCAGCGTCGCGCGCGCGGCGGCCCGCGCCTCGTAGGCGATCTCCCAGTCCAGGATCAGATCGCCGTCGTCGTGCTCGACGATCAGCGGCGCGCCCGGCTCGGGCAGCCGCTGCCGGTCCTCAAGGGCCCGCTTGAGGACGTCGGCGAGCTCCGCGCGGCCCTTGACCTCGGCCGCCTCGGGCGTGTCCGTGCCGGTGGCCGTGACGCCGGGGAACAGCTCGCCGAGCGTGGCGAGCAGCACCCCGGTCTCGCCGAGCGCGGGCAGCACGTCGCCGATGTAGCCGAGGAAGGCCGGGTTCGGGCCGACGATCAGCACGGCCCGCTTGGCGAGGAGCTCCCGGTGGGCGTACAGCAGGTACGCGGCGCGGTGCAGCGCGACGACGGTCTTGCCGGTGCCGGGGCCGCCCTCGACGACGAGGACGCCCTGGTGCGGGGCGCGGATGATGCGGTCCTGCTCGGCCTGGATGGTCTGGACGATGTCCTGCATGCGGCCGGTGCGCGCGGAGTTCAGCGCGGCGAGCAGCACCTCGTCGGCGTCGGCGCTCTCGTGGCCGGTGCGGCTCGTGTCGGCCAGGTCGAGGATCTCGTCGTGCAGGGCCGTGACGTCGCGGCCCTTGGTGGTGATGTGCCGTCGCCTGCGCAGGCCCATCGGGGTGTGGCCGGTGGCGAGGTAGAAGGGGCGCGCCACCTCCGCCCGCCAGTCGATCACCAGCGGGGTGCGCTCGGTGTCGGAGGCGCGGATGCCGATCCGCCCGATGTGGTGGTCGCGGCCGTCACGGAACGCGAGCCGCCCGAAGCACAGCCCGTTCTCGCCCGCTTCGAAGGCGGCGAGCAGCCCGGAGCCCTCGGCCACCATCACGTCGCGCTCCAGGCGCGCCTGGAGTCCGTTGCCGACCTGTCGCAGCGACGCGCGCACGGCGGCCTCCGCCTCCTCGCGCAGCGCGTCGAGGCGTGCGTACAGACCGGTGACGAATTGCTGCTCTTCCCGCAATTCCTCGCTTGACAATTCAGCCCCTCGCCCGTTACAGTGCTTGTATATTGATTCTCGCGTTACCGTTATGCCTAATTGGGCAGGGCAATGCGAAAGAATCCACTATACGCAGAGAAAAGCCCCGGACGTCAATCACGTCCGGGGCTTTTCTCTTTCTCGGCGCACGCCCGCACCTTTCAGCGCACGCCCGCGCGGCTCACAGCACGCCCGCGCCCTCCAGATCACCCACCAGGCGCCTCTTCGCCCGTGCCCCCACCGACTGCCACACCGGCTCGCCGTCCCGGAACACCATCAGCGTCGGCGTCGAAAGGACGCCGTAAGCCACCGTCGTCTCCGGATTCCGGTCCACGTCCAGGGCGACGACCTTCAGCCGGTCCCCCTCATCGCGCGCCAGTTCGCCCAGCACCGGCGCCAGCTGGCGGCACGGACCGCACCACTCGGCCGTGAACTGCACCAGGACCGGCCGGTCCCCGCCCAGGACCTCGAACCCGAAGTCCGCGTCCGTCACCTCGGCCACACCCTCGGCCCGCGCCACGCTCATCCGCCCATCCCCTTCAGTCGGTTCAGCCCGTTCAGCTCGCACCCGGGCCCCGGACCCCCCGGAGCCCCGGCATCGGCGGCCAGCTCGGCCATCGCCCGCTCGGCCCGCGCCAGCTGCGCGCCGACCTGCGCCCGTACCGCGCCCAACTCGCCGATCAGCGCGTCGAGCTCGGCGAGCTTGCGGCGGTAGACGGCGACCGACGCCGGACAGGAGTCGCCCTCCGGGTGCCCCGACCGCAGGCACTCCACGAACGGCCGGGTCTCCTCAAGCTCGAACCCGAAGTCCTGGAGCGTCCTGATCTGCTCCAGGAGCCGGACGTCGTCCTCGCCGTACGTGCGATGGCCGTTGCCGTCGCGCCGCGCGGGCAGCAGCCCGCGCGACTCGTAGTACCGCAGCGTCCGCGTGGTCGTCCCCACGCGCGACGCGAGTTCGCCGATGCGCATGCCGCGACCGTAACCCTTGACGTCGGCGTCAACGCCAGCCCTCGCGGACCGCTCACGACCGGTGGCCTCAGGGCTTGCGGACGGCCTCCACCGTCGACGTCCAGTCGTCGGCGCCGTGCCCCAGGTCCACGGCGCGCCTGGCCACCGTGTTGACCGCACGCAGGACCGAGGTGTCGAGGCCCCGGTGCTCGGCGGCGTGCACGATGTGGTCGATGCCCGCCACCTCCATCGCCAGGTTCGCCTCCGCGCCCAGGTAGGCGCCGGAGTCGACCTCCTCGGCCATGCCGTCCGCGATGGTCGCGACGAGACCAGCGTTGGCCTTGAGGAAGGGCGCGACGGCCGTGGCCGGGACGCCCTCCGCCGTGGCCAGGGCGAAGGCGTGCACCAGGCCCGACATCGAGGTCCAGAAGAAGTCGAGCAGCGACAGGTCGTAGACCGCGCCGAGCCCGTGGTCCTCACCCACGTACGTGGTCTGCCCGCCCAGCGCCTTCAACGCCGCCTCGTGCTTCTCGTACACAGCGCGCGGCCCGGCGTGGAACAGCAGCGCGTCCGGCGTGCCGACGACGACCGTCGGCACCATGACCGCGCCGTCCAGATAGTCGACGCCCGCCTTCGCGGCCCAGGCGGCGGCCTCGCGGGCGCGGTCCGGGCTGTCGGAGGTGAGGTTCACGACGGTGCGCCCGGCGAGGTCGGCGGCCAGGGGTTCGAGGACGGCCTGCGAGGCGTCGTAGTCGACGACGCACACCACGACGAGATCACCGGCGCGGACCGCGTCGGCGGCGCTCGCCGCGCGCACGGCGCCCCGGGCCACCAGCTCCTCGCCCTTGCCCGCCGAGCGGTTCCACACGGTCGTCGGGTGACCGGCGGCGAGGAAGGCTCCGGCGAGGGCTCGGCCCATCGCGCCGAGGCCGATGACGGTGACGGGGGTCTTGGGATTCGTTTCGTTTGGCATGCCTCCATGCTTGATCGGCACGCACCACACCACAAGTACCGACTATTTGGTGAGGTACTGACCAACGGGTAAGTGTGGGGCGGGCTTCGGCTCGCGCGTCGAGCGGTCCTTTGGCCCGCTCCCGGCGTCACAGCCACGCGGTGGCCGCGCCGAGCAGCAGGAGGTTGCAGGTGCCCTGGGCGGCGGCGCAGGCGAGGGCAGAGCCGGTGAGGGCCCGGCACAGGCCGAGGGCGAGGCCCATCAGGAACACGGACGGGAGCAGTCCGCAGATCACCTTGGGGTTGTACGGGTTGAGGCCGTAGTCGCCGAGGTGGACGGCCGCCCAGCCCGCCGCCGTGACGACCACGGCCGAGCGGACGCCCCACCGGTCCTCGACCGCCCGGTACAGGACGCCCCGGTAGCAGACCTCCTCCACCAGCGGCACCAGGACGCCGAGCGCGAGGACCATCGCCGCCGCGTCCGCCCAGGGCGCGCCCGGCACCAGGCCTTCGAAGAGCTTCGGTATCCAGGTGATCCAGTTGTCGTCGCCGCCGCCGAAGGCGTCGCGGGTGGCGAGGAACGTCTGCCCGTACACGACCGCGACGAGCGCGGTGCCGAGGGCGGCGGGCGCCACCTGGAAGCCGCGCACCCCCGCCTCGGCCCACCGCTCACGCGGGAGCACGAGCAGCACCGCCGCGCTGAGCGCCACGGACAGGACCATCACCGTGAAGGTGAAGGCACCGGCGACGCGCACCGCCGCGAGCACCGCGAACAGGGCGGCGGCGGTGGCGACGGGGCGGGCCGCGTGATGCTGGCGCAGGCGGCCGAGGGCGCCGGGGCGGCGGTCCGGCTCGGTGAGGGTCAACGTCCTCACCCCGCCGCTGTCTTGGCGGGGCGGCGCCGGGCGGGCAGGCTCGGCAGCCACCAGTTGTACTTGCGCAGGAGCAGCAGCGTGGCGGGCACGAACAGCATGCGGATGACGGTGGCGTCGAGCAGCACGGCGAGGCCGAGTCCGGCGCCGTACTCCTGGAGCATCAGCGTCGACGACAGGACCATGGTGCCGAGGCTCCCGGCCATGACGAGACCGGCGGCGTTGATGACGCGCCCGGTGTCCACGACGGCTCTCATCGTGGCCTCCTCCTGGCTGAGCCCGGAGCGCAGCAGGTCCCGCACCCGGGTGACCAGGAAGATCTCGTAGTCCATGCCGAGGCCCATCATCAGGACGGTGAGGAAGATCGGCAGATCGTCGATGATCGCCTCGCCGCGCCAGTGGTGGAAGACAAGGACGGTCAGGCCGACGGCCCAGACGTTGCTCAGCATGATGGTGGCGATCAGCCGCAGCGGCACGAGCAGCGACCGCAGGGTGATCACCAGCATCACGAACACGCCCGCGCTGACGAGCGCGACCATCTGCCAGAAGCTGGACCGCAGGGCGGCGCCGTACTGCTGGTCGACCAGGGTGGTGCCGCCGACCTCCAGGGCGGCGACGGCGCGGGCCGCGTCGTCGTGGGCGACGCGTTCGACGCGCCGGACCGTGTCGGCGGCGGCCTTCGCGTACGGGTCCTCGTCCAGGGCGATGACGAAGCGCAGGGTGCCGTCGCGGGCGAGATAGTCGTCGCTGACCGAACGGCCCGCTTCGGCCAGTCGCCCGGCCGTCCAGGGCCTGCCGTAGGGGTGGGTCACGGAGTCCACGGAGGCGACGCCGGGCACCTCGGCGAGGCGTTCGGTGAGCCGGGTGACGGCGGCGCGGCCCTCGGCGGTCAGTTCGCCGTCGCGGACGACTCCGGGCGCGGCGCGGCCGAGGGCAACCGTCGGCATGACGGCGGCGTCGCCCCACTGCCGCTTGACGGTCTCGAAGCCTTCGCGCGAGTCGGTCGCGGGGCTGAGCGCGACCGGGTCCGACGTGGACCGGCTGGAGGCGGCGAGCAGCGCGAAGGGGACCGTCGCGGCGAGGAACACCACGACGACGGCGACCTTGCGGCGGCGCGCGAACGCGGCGGTGCGGCGCAGGTGTCCGCCCATGGCGCCGTGGTGCTCCAGGTCGGCGAGCGGGCCCCGGCCGAGCGCGAAGAACCGGTCGCCGAGCAGCACGAGCAGGCACGGCGTGAGGGTGAGCGCGGCGGCGAGCACGAGGGGGATGCCGATGAGCCCGCCGTAGCCGAGCGGCGGGATCCAGTCCACCGGGGACAGCAGGGTCGCGCCGAAGGCGAGGGCCACGGCCCCGGCGGCGAGCAGCATGCTCTCGCCCGCGTGCACGGTGGCGCGCACGGCGGCCTCGCGCGGCGGGCTGCCCGCGAGGCGCTCCTGCCGGTAGCGGGACGACAGGAGCATGCTGTAGTCGACGCCCGCGCCGAGCATCACGAACGTCATGATGGTGACCGTGAACTGAGTGAGCGTCACCTGCGTGCCGAGCAGGTGCAGCGCGGCCTGGCTGACGTTGAGCGAGAGGCCGATCACGACGAGCGTGAGGACGGCGGGCACCAGGGCGCGGAAGAACACCACGAGGATGACGAGGACGAGGACGTAGGCCACCGACTCCATCAGGGAGTTGTCGGCTTCCGCCTGGTCGTACGTGTCGTGGATGAGCGCCAGTTCCCCGGTGACGTGGACCCGCGCGCCGCCGCCCGGGTCGTGCGCGGCGAGCAGTTCGCGGGCGGTCGCGCGAAGGCCGTCGACGTCCGGGTCGGCCCCGGCCTTCTCGGTGTAGCTGACGGAGGCGAGCGCGGCCCTGTCGTCCTCCGCGATGAGCCTGCCGAGGGCGTCGCCGGGCACGGGCAGCGGGTACGCCTTCCAGTCGGCGCGGGCCGCGAACGCGCCCGCGATCCGCGCCACGGCCCTGGCGTCCTGCGCCCGCGCGGCCTCGCGGGCGGGCCCGGCGAGGGCGGGCGGCACCCGGCCGTCCGCCACCCGCCGCTCGACGAAGGCGCGGGCGTCGCCCGAGGCGCGGGCGTCCTTGCGCACGCCGTTCAGGAAGGCCGCGGCCGTGTCCCGGTACAGCGTGTACGCGGACGACGTGCGCTCCACCTCGCCGTCCGCGCGCGGCTTCGCGAGCCGGGCGTCGAGGTCGGCGAGCAGGGACCGTACGGCGGGGGCGCGCACGTCGGGCGCCTCGACGACGACGGTGACCTCCCGCTCGGAGCGGTGCGGGAAGGCTCTCTTGGTGAGTGCGTCGGCGCGGGCGCCGCTGGTGCCGGGCACCACCTTGGACGCGCCCTGGTCGGTGAGCACGTCGTCGAGGGCCAGGCCGTAGGGCGTGCACAGCGCGATGAGCGCCGCCCACACCAGGAGCACGGTCTTGGGCCGGGCGGCCAGCTTCTCCGCCAGGCGGCGCAGGGCCCGCTGGACGGCGCCCCGGGCCGCGGCGGGCGGCGCCGGGGTGCCGGAGTCCGGCGGCGGCGAAGGCGCGGGCGGCGCCGCGGCCCCGGTCGGCTCGCTCATGCGACGCCGGCCTCCTCGCCGGTACGGGCCCCGTGGCGGGCGGCGCCGGGCTTGGCCCCGGTGACGACGACGAAGGTGTGCTGGATGTCCAGGGTGCCGTCGCGGGCGAGGAGTTCGGCGAGGGCCGCGCGGACGCGGTCGAGGACGAGCTGCTCGCGGCCGTTGTCGACGGCGGTCTTGAAGCCCGCCGCCGCGCCGGAGCGCTGCACCCATTCGAGGACGGCTTCCGGGGTGTGCGCGGGGATGACCTGGGCGCCGTCGCGCTGCCCGGTGACGGTGAGCCCGGCCTTGGCGAACCAGCGGGCCACCGCGGCCGCGTTCTTCGGCAGCGCCACCCGGATCAGCCCGGTGAGCAGCGACGGATCGTCGGCGAAGACCCGCTCAAGGCCCCGCGTGAGCGCCTGGTGGGCGTCCGCCCGCGTCTCGATGACCAGGACGCGGCCGCCGGGCCTGAGGACCCGTTCGATCTCGGCGAGGAGCCGCGTGGGCTTGGTGTAGCAGATGGCCCAGCCGACGACGACGAGGTCGGCGCTCGCCGCGGGCTGCCGCCGGATGAAGGCGTCCATGTCGTCCACGTCGAGCGTCACGCCAAGCTCGGGGGCGAGTTCGACGAGCGGCCCCACCTTGGCCCTGGCGACCGCCAGCATGCCCGGCGACTTGTCGACGGCCCGTAGGGAGCCGCGCCCGTCGAGCCTGCGGACGATCTCGGCGGTCAAGTGGCCCGTACCGCAGGCGAGTTCGACGACCCGGTCGCCGGGCCGCGGGGACACCTCGTCGAGGGCGGCGGTGGAGTGCCCGCCCATGACGGGGCTGAAGAAGGTGTCGTAGTCGCCGCTCGCGGCGTCGTAGTCGGCGATGGGGTCGGCGTGCGCGCGGTGGACGGCCAGGCGCAGGGCGCGGGCGGCGAGACCGAGGCGGGACATGAGGCTGCTCCTTGTGCGAAGGGGGCCGGAGGGCCGCGGGCCCATCCGGCGGTCGAGGGCGGGGCCCGAAGGGCCGACGGAAGGCGGAACGGGCGGAAGCGGTGGAAAGGCGGGCCGCGGAGGCGGCGAAGGCGGCGAAGGCAGCGGCGCCAGGGTGTCGCGGGCCCCCTCCGGGACCAGGCGGGTCAGCCGCAGCAGCGCGTATCCGCAGGCGAACGCCCCGACGGCGGCCCGCAGTTGCGGCGGCCCGATGCCGCCGATGGCGCAGCCGAGCCCGAGGCCCGCCGAGGCTCCGGCGAGCCACCCGGCGTCACGGCTCACGCCGCGCTCGCCGTGCTCGGCGGCGCGCTCGCCGGGGTGGTGGGCGCGCGACCGGCCGTGGCGCGCAGCTCCGGCTGGGCGGCGAGGGCGTCGACGACCCGGTCGAGCTGGGCGAGGGTGTGGGTGGCCATGTAGCTGGTGCGCAGGCGCGGGCTGGCGGCGGGCGGAAGGACCGGGTTGACGTACACCCCGGTCCGGATCAGGCGCTCCCAGACGACGAGCGTGCTCTCGGCGTCGCGCACGGGGACGGGGATGATCGGCGTGGTGCTGTCCCCGGTGCCGACCCCAGCCGCGCGCAGCCCGCGCCGCACGTAGTCGGCGCGGTCGCGCACGGCGTCGGCGAGGTGCGGCTCGGCGCGCAGGACGCGCAGGGCGGCGAGCGCGGCGGCGGTGCTCGCCGGGGTCATGGAGGCGCTGAACATCAGGCTGCGGGCCTTGTGCTTGAGGTAGTGGATGGCCTCCTCGCTGCCCGCGACGGCACCGCCGAGGGACGCGAGGGACTTGCTGAACGTGACGGTGATCAGGTCCACCTGGTCGGTGAGGCCGAAGTGGGCGGCGGTGCCGCGGCCCTGGGCAAGGACGCCGAGCCCGTGGGCGTCGTCGACCAGGAGCCGGGCACCGTGCGCGGCGCACACCGCGGCGATGGCGGGCAGGTCGCAGAGGTCGCCCTCCATGGAGTAGACCCCGTCGACGACGACGAGGCGGGCGGCGTCCCGCGGCAGCCGGGCGAGGGCGCGGCGCAGCCCTTCGGCGTCGTTGTGCGGGAAGCGGCGCACCTTGGCGCCGCTGAGGCGGCAGCCGTCGACGAGCGAGGCGTGCGCGTCGCGGTCGACGAGCACGTAGTCGCGCGGGGTGAGCAGTCCGGTGAGGGCGCCGAGGTTGGCCTGGTAGCCGGTGGACAGGACGAGGGCCGCGGGCTTGCCGAGGAACGCGGCGAGCTCCGTCTCCAGCTCCTCGTGCAGATCGGTGTTGCCGTTCAGGAAGCGGGAGCCGGTGCTCGAACTGCCGTAGCGGTCGAGCGCGGCGCGGGCGGCGGCGTGGACGCGCGGGTCGTTGGTGAGGCCCAGATAGTTGTTCGAGCCGCACATGATGAGCTCGCGTCCGGCGCGCCGGACGATCGCGCCTTCCTGCCCGCCGAGGGGCAGGAAGTACGGGTAGAGGCCGGCCTTCATCAGGTCGTTCGCCTCGGTGAAACGCTCGCATCGAGAAAAGAGGTCGGGCGGCTGGGTGGTACTCAGCATGTGTTTTCCTCTGTGAGTTCAGGCGCACCACGAACGCACCCCGAAAGAATTGACCAGATCATTCCGGGCGTGGTCGAGGAATGCGCGCAGGGCTTCGCGGATGCCGGGGCGGCCGGTATACGGGCAGGCGGCGGCGCGGCACGGCACACAGGAACCGGTGGCGGCCAGCGGCCTCCCACACCGGCGAGAAGGTCATCGAACGCACAGAGCTAGTACGCGGACATGATGAACATGAATCCCCCGATTGATGATCATTAAATGGCGTGGATTCGTCGTCGATCCGGCGCCCGAATCAGCCATTCAGCGACTGTAGGAGGGCGTCGGTGAAGCGTCAACTAGCAACTTGAACAGGCGCGTAAAGGCTTCGCAGAATAAACCACTCCACTTCTCCGCGCGCCTGGCGGAAAGTCCAGTAGTAGCCATCCGCCGCGACTGCTAGCCTGCATTCGACCGTCCGGACGGTCGGAAACTGACCGAATCAAGATCGCCGCCAATCAAGATCTCCGCGAGATCGCCGCGAGATCACCGCAATTCAAGATGATCACCGCAATTCAAGATCGGTGGAATTCGGTGGCCCCGGATTCCCGGAACGGGGTGACGCGTGCGCGACCGGCTCCTGAACGCCGCCGAGAGACTCCTGGTCAAGCAGGGCGTCGACGCCATCCGCCTGGACGCGGTGGCGGCCGAGGCCCATGTCAGCAAGGGCGGCCTGCTGTATCACTTCCCGAGCAAACAGGCCCTGGTGCGGGGCGTCGTCGTACGGCTCGTGGACCGCTTCGACGCGGCCCTGCCGGGACCGGACGCGCCGCCCGGCGCCTACACCCGGGCCTGGCTCGACGCGTCGGTCCCGCCCGAGGCCCCCGAGGGCGAGCGCACGCCGTCGGACTCGGTGCCCGTGGCGCTCCTCGCGGCGGCCAACGGCCCCGAGGTGCTCGGCATCCTCCAGGAGCGGTACGACTCCTGGCAGCGGCGCCTGGAGAGCGACGGACTGCCGCCCGGCGTCGCCACGCTCGTCCGCATGGCCGTCGACGGCTGGTGGACGGCCCGCCTCCTCGGCCTCGCCGACCCCAAGGGCGAGGACCACCGCCGACTGCGGGCCCTGGTCAGCGACCTGATCCGCCCCCAAGTCCACCCCCGAATCCACCCCGAACAGCCGGAACGAGAGCGGGAGTCACCCTGATGGGCTTCGTCCTGGTCGCCGGAGCCATCGTCTCCGAGATCGCCGCCACGCTGTCGCTGCGGGCCTCCCACGGCCTGACCCGCCTCGGCCCGAGCGTCCTCGTCGTCATCGGGTACGCCGCCGCGTTCGTCCTGCTCGCGCAGGCGCTCAAGACGCTCCACGTCGGCCCGGTGTACGCCGTGTGGTCCGGCCTCGGCACGGTGGGCGCGCTCGCGGGGGGCGTGCTCCTGTTCGACGAGAACGTGCGCCTGGCCACCGTGGCGGGCGCGCTCCTCATCGTCGCGGGCGTGGCCGTCCTGTACCTGGGCGGGGGCCTGGAGCACTGATGTCCGACCGGCCCCGCAGCCTCGCCGCCGTCAAGCTCGCCATGCTCGTCACCGACCTCGGCTTCCTCGCGTACTGGAGCGCCGCGCTGCTCGGCCTGATCCCGGCCGCGTACGCGTACAAGGACTACGACGACCCGGTGATGAGCGACTGGAACTACTCGTTCCTGCCCCTGGACCTCGCGGCGAGCGCCACCGGCCTCGCCGCCCTGTACCTGACCCGCCGCCCCGGCCACCGGCACGCCGCCGCCTGGCGCCCGCTGATGCTGGTCTCGCTCACCCTGACCAGCACGGCCGGGCTGCAGGCCGTCGCCTTCTGGGCGCTGCGCGGCGACTGGTCGCCGACGTGGTGGCTCCCCAACCTGGCGCTGCTGCTCTTCCCGATTCCGGCCGTGCTCCTGCTGATCACCCGCATCCCGCCCGAGGGCGCGCGGCCGCCGGTGCGCGCCCCCGACGCGAGCGGGAGACGCGCCCCACGGTGAGCGACGCTCCGGTACGCCCTGTGGGTACCCAACTCCCTTTCTGAGTAGCCTTCGTGACGTACGTTCGCCTCGACGGGACGGCGGTGCGCGGCCGGTGGGCAGCCGGTCCCGTGACCGACGGGAAGCCGACGGAAGACCGTCACCGGCGCGGGGCTCTAGGGGCACTCACCGGGGGCACGATGAATCTGTCCGGCGTGACGCTGGCGGAACGCTACCGCCTGGAGCGGCTGCTCGGCCGGGGCGGCATGGGCGAGGTGTGGCAGGCCCGCGACTCCTCGCTGCTGCGGCGCGACGTCGCCGTGAAGGTGCTGCCCACCCTGTTCGGCGAGGAGGCGGAGCGGCGCTTCCAGCGCGAGGCCGCCACGCTCGCGAGGCTCCAGCACCCGGGCATCACCGTGGTGCACGACGCGGGCCGCCACGAGGGGTGCCTGTTCATCGTCATGGAGCTGCTGCGCGGCCGTGACCTGTCGCGGCTGCTCGCCGAGCACCCCGGCGGTCTGTGCGTCGAGCGCGTCGTGCGCCTCGCCCGCCAGACCGCGGCCGCGCTGGCCGCCGCGCACGCCTGCGGCGTCGTCCACCGGGACCTGAAGCCCGGCAACCTGTTCGTGCAGGCCGAGGACCGGGTGAAGATCTGCGACTTCGGCATCGCCCGCACCACCGACGCCACGTCCGTCCTCACCACCACAGGGCGCGTCGTGGGCACCCCCGTCTACATGTCGCCTGAGCAGTGCCGGGCGGAGGTCGTCGACGCCCGCGCCGATCTGTACTCCCTGGGGTGCGTGCTGTTCGAACTGCTCACCGGGCGGCCGCCGTTCCACGCCGACGCGTCCGTCTTCGGGCTGATGCGCCAGCACGTGGAGGACCCGCCGCCGCGCCCGCGCGACCTGCGGCCCGACGTGCCCGGGCCGCAGGACGAGCTGGTGCTCGCGCTGCTCGCCAAGAAGCCGGACGACCGGCCCGACGCGGCCGCCCTTGCCCGCGAGCTCGCCGGGCCCGCGCCGGCCACGGCCGCCGACCTCCCCCGCGCCGCCCCCGCCCGGGAGCGGCGCCTGACGCTGCCGGGGCACCGCAACGGCGTGCGCTCGGTCGCCTTCAGCCCGGACGGCACCACCCTGGCCAGCGGCGGCTACGACAAGCGCGTACGCCTGTGGGACCCCTACACCGGCGAACCCCACACCCCGATCCGCCTGAAGAGCGCGGCGGGCGCCCACGTGGCGTTCAGCCCGGACGGGAACACGCTGGCCACCGGGTGCGCCAGACTGGTCCAGCTCTGGGAGCTGCCCAGCGGCCGGCCGCTGGCCATGCTGAAGGTCCCGGGGATCCTCAACGCGGTCTCGTGCCTGGCCTTCAGCCCCGACCGCAGGACGCTCGCCAGCGGCGCGGACGAGCGCGTGGTGCGGCTCTGGGACGCGGACACCCGCGCCCCGCTGTTCGAACTGCCCTGCCCCGGCGGCGTGGTGCGCTCCGTCGCGTTCAGCCCGGACGGCCGCACCGTCGCGAGCGGCGGCATCAACGGCTCGGTCCGCCTGTGGCACGTCCCCTCGGGCGAGCTGCGCCGCAAACTGCCCGAGCGGCACTCCCACACGGCCCTCGCGTTCAGCCCCGACGGCCGCGTCCTGGCCACTGGATACGCCGACCGGTCCCTCCACCTGTGGGAGGTGCGCACTGGCGACGTCCGCCGGTCCTTGGAGGCGGGCAGCGACGCACCGCTGTCCCTCGCGTTCAGCCCCGACGGCCGCACCCTCGCGGGCGCCTGCCACAACCAGGTCATCCACTTATGGGGCGTGGGCACCGGCGAACTCCAACGCACCCTGGAGGGGCACACGGGACCGGTCACCTCCGTGGCGTTCAGCCCCGACCGCACCACTCTGGCCAGCGGCAGCTACGACGGGACCGTCCGGCTCTGGACGCTCTGAGCCCCACGCCCCACGCCCCAGCCCCGGCCCCCGCCTCCGTCCCCGACGGGGGCGTTTTCGGTGGGGTCAGCGCTGCGGCCGGTACGACGCCCTGAAGAAGCCGCCGCCGTTCTCACCGGGGCGCCCCTTCGGCCCAGGCCCCGGCCCGGGCCCACCGTCGAAGTCCTCGTCGTACTCCTCGCTGTCGTACACCCCGCCCTCACCCTCCTCATCGTCCTCACCGTCCTCGTCGTCCCCCGGCACCCCGAGCAGCCGTCGTGTCAGCTTGTCCCGGTCCGACAGGAGCTCGTCGAGGGCGGCACGGACGTCGTCGCCCGTGGTGTCCGCGTCGCGTTCGGCGGCGATGAGGACCGCGCGGCGCACCAGTTCCTTGGTGAAGGACGCCGTGGTGCCCGCCGTCCGCGCGACGGCCTCCTCGGTGACGTCTTCGTCGAGGCCGAGCCCGCCGCCGTAGAGGGCGAGCAGCCGACGGCGGCCCTCCGTGTCGGGCAGCGGGATCTCCACCGCGAGGTCCACGCGGCCGGGGCGCTGCACGAGGGCGGGCTCCAGGAGGTCGGCGCGGTTCGTGGTGAGCAGGAACGCCACGTCCGCGTCGTCACCGAGGCCGTCCATCTCGTTCATGACCTGGAAGAGCAGCGGCTGCTCGCCGTCGCCGAAGTCACGGGCCTCCGCGACCAGGTCGCAGTCCTCCAGGACGACGAGGGCGGGCTGGAGCATGCGGGCGAGCGCGCAGGCCGGGCCGATGGCCTCGATCGTGACGCCGGAGAGCAGCACGACCGTGAAGTCCTGCAGGCCGGAGAGGAGATAGCGGATGGTGTGGGTCTTGCCGGTGCCGGGCGGGCCGTAGAGCAGCAGGCCGCGCCGCAGGTGCTGCCCGGCCGCGCGCAGCCGCTCGCGCTGGCGGGCCACGCCCACGACGTGGCGCTCCACCCGGTCCAGGAGCCCCGGCGGCAGGACGATGCCGTCGCGGGCGAGGTCCGGGCGGCGGTGGAAGCGGAACGGGCCGAGGCCCTCGCTGAAGGCCGAGCCCTCGAAGGAGAGGACCTGGCCCCGGAAGACGTTGTGCTCGCGGACCAGCGCGTCGACCCCGGCGAGCAGGCGCTTGGCGGTGTCGCGGGAGGCGGCGAGCACCTCCAGCTGGACCTTCTCGTTGCCGAACTCGTCGCCCGGGCCGCGCAGGAGGACCACGCAGCGCTCCTCGGTGCCGTCGGCGGCGCGCTCGGTGCCCAGGTAGAAGCCGAAGGAGACGCAGGCCATCTCCTGGTCGGGGGAGACGGGCAGGTGGGCGTAGTCGACGGCGCCGATCACGAACTTCTCGTAGCGGCTCGCGGTCTCCAGGATCTCGGAGAGCGTGTAGTGCCCCCGGTGGTCGGAGCCGGTCATGCCGATCAGTTCGTACGAGCGTCCCTCGGCGGCGAACCAGCGCTCCAGGGCCAGGTGGACGTTCGGGTGGTCGTACGGCGCGTACGCGCCCTTGACGACGGGGAGCTGGCCCGGCTCGGTGCCGAGGTGGGCGCGCAGCCGCGCGGTGACGTCGCGCCCCTCGCCCTCCTGCGCCCGGGGCCGGCGCGCGACGGCCTCGACGAACTGGGTGAACAGCTCGCCCACGCGCTCCAGTTCGGCCTGCTCGCCGTCGCCGTCACCGTCGCCCATGTCGTGCACGTTCACGATCCGTGTGGTCATGGTCGTCCGCTCCCCCGTCACGCTGCCGCTGGCCCGGCAGTTCAGGAGTACTCAGCGTGGCCGCGACGGAAGAGCACCGTCAACGCGATTTCCCGGGGCGGGCGGACTCCCCGGTCGAGCGCGCGCGGACTCCCGTACCGGCGGCGGTCGGACTCCCCCACGCCTTCGGGAAGTTGACGCACGCACCCCATTGACGCATGGCATGTCCACAACTAAACAACTCTGAGAGCGCTCTCAGTACCGGCTGCCCTTCCACCCTCCGAGGTGCCCCATGCGAACAAGACGCACCCCGTTCCGCACCCCGTTCCGCCTCCTCCCGCGCACCCCCTTCCGCACCCCCTTCCGCACCGCCCTCCTCACCGGCCTGGCCGCCCTCGGCCTGACGGCCCCGCTGCTCGCCCCCGGCGCGGCGAGCGCCGACGTCCCCCCGGCGCCCGGCTGGACCCTCCAGTGGAGCGACGACTTCAACGGCCCCGCCCGTTCGCTGCCCTCCGCCGCGAACTGGCAGGTCGACACCGGCCACAACTACCCCGGCGGGCCCGCGAACTGGGGCACGGGCGAGGTCCAGAACTACACCTCGTCCCCCGACAACCTGGCGCTCGACGGCGGCGGCAACCTCCGGATCACGCCGCTGCGGGACGGCGCGGGGAACTGGACGTCCGGCCGGATCGAGACGCGGCGCGCCGACTTCAAGGCCCCGGCGGGCGGCACCCTCGCCATCGAGGGCCGCGTCCAGATGCCGAACGTCACCGGCGAGCAGGCGCTCGGCTACTGGCCCGCGTTCTGGGCGCTCGGCTCGCCCTACCGGGGGAACTACTGGAACTGGCCGTCGATCGGCGAGTTCGACGTGATGGAGAACGTGAACGGGATCAACTCGGTGTGGGGCGTGCTGCACTGCGGGGTAAACCCCGGCGGCCCGTGCAACGAGACCAACGGCATCGGCGCGAGCCGCGCCTGCCCGGGCGCCTCGTGCCAGTCCGCGTTCCACACCTACCGCTTCGAGTGGGACCGCTCTGCGAGCCCGAACATGCTGCGCTGGTACGTCGACGGACAGCTGTTCCACAGCGTGGACGAGAACCGCGTGGGCGCCGAGGCGTGGACCAATATGACGAGCCACGCCGGGTACTTCATCCTCCTGAACGTCGCGATGGGCGGCGGCTTCCCCGATGGCGTCGCGGGCCGCGCCACGCCGGTCGCGGCGACGACCCCTGGCCGGTCCATGCTCGTGGACTACGTGGCGGTGTGGACACGCGGCGGCGGGGGCGGCGACCCCGGCACACCCGCCACGCTGCACCTGCGCCCCGGCGGCACGCTGGGCGAGGCCACGCCCACCGCATCCACCGCGACCCTCGCCTCGGCGGGCGGCGCCAACCACGACGGCACCCCGCACGCCCCGCAGACGTTCACCGCGACCGGCGTCAACGGCACCCACACCGGTGGCGCGACCCAGTTCGACCTGCTCGTCGACGCGGGCTCGACCGTGGCCAACGGCCAGCAGGTGCGGGTGAGTTACGACCGTACGGGCGACGGCTCCTGGGACCGGACGGAGACGTACCACTACTTCGCGACGGACCCGGTGCCGGGATACGAGCGCTACACCCAGGGCCGGGGCCTGAAGTCGGCCACGGGCGAGCACGGCGCGATGCGCGGCGGGACGGTGCGGGTCGAGGTGTGGAACGCGATCGGGAACGGACCGAGCACGCTGGGCACGGGCAACCAGTCGGTCGTACGGATCCCCTTCGGCTGAGGCCCGCGCGGGCGGCCTCCGTTACGAGTCCACCCAGAACAGGCGCAGTTCCCGGTTCACGAAGAGGTGGACGTACCCGCAGGTCAGGCAGATGAGGCCGGTCGCGGACTCATTGGCCCAGGCGAGGTTGAAGAACTCCATGCCGGAGCTGTTGAGCTTGACTTCGCGGTCGCGGAAGGCGCCGCCTCCGCAGATGTGGCAGGTGATCCACCGCTCGCCTATCGCGGCACGCACCGGCTTGCCCATGGCCTGTCCTTCCCCCGAGGTCTCCGATTGAGCATCGGTGCTGGTCAGGCACCGGTCGGCCACAGTAGTCGACGGATGCGGCCGGAGGGCTCGGGGGTGGCGGCTAGGGCACCGGCTCCTTCTCGGGAGCACGGACGGCGGGGTCCGGAACGGCACCGGCCGAGGCACCCTGCCCCGTGCCCTTGCGGGGCAGCAGCAGCGCCACCGCCACCGTTCCGGCGCCGAGGATCAGGGCGCCGACCAGGCTGGTGTGGGACACCGCGTCGGAGAACGCCGAGCCGACCGCGTGCCGCATCTCCTGGGCGCCCTGGGCCAGTTCGCCGGCCTGCGCCTTCAGCTGTGCGGCCTGCTGCGGCGAGTGGGCCGCGGCGGCCTGCTCGGCGAGTTCGCGGGCCCGGCCCCCGATGGCCTGCGCGACGCCGCCGCCCGCGCCCACGGAGTCCTGCGCCTGCTCCAGCGCCTCGGGCGGCAGCTTGGAGCCCTTGGTCTCCTCCGCGAGGTTCGAGGAGTACGCGGAGGCCAGGATCGAGCCGAGCGCGGCGATGCCGAGGGAGCCGCCGAGTTCCAGGGAGGTGTCGTTGACGGCGCCGCCGACGCCGAGCTCCGACTCGGGGAAGGCCCCCATGATCGCGTCGGTGCAGGGTGACACGGCGAAGCCGAGCGAGACACCGAGCACGACGAGCGACGGCACGAAGTCCGCGTACGTGGAGGTCGCGTCGATCCGTGTGAGCAGTGCCAGGGCGGTCGTGCCGCCGACCATGCCCGTGGTCACCATGACCTTCGCGCCGAGCCGCGGCGCGAGCACGCCGGTGAGGGCCGAGCCCACGAAGACCGCGCCCGCGAGCGGCAGCATGCGTACGCCGGTCTCCAGGGCGTCGTACTCGAGGACGAACTGGAGGTGCTGCGTCAGGTAGTAGAAGACGCCGAACACGGCGAGGAAGAAGACGGCGACGGCGAGGTTGGCCCCGGCGAAGCCGCGCCGCGCGAACCGGCGCACGTCCAGGACGGGCCGCGGGTGGCGCAGCTCCCACAGGACGAACACGACGAGCCCGACGCCCGCGACGGCCGCCGCCGTGAGCGCCCGCGCGCCCCACCCGAAGTGCGGACCGTCGATGATCATAAAGATCAGGGAGCCCACCCAGACCACCGACAGCAGCCCGCCGACGTAGTCGATCCGGCCGTGCGCGGCGGCCTTGGACGGCGGCACCAGGACGAACGCGCCGACGATCGCGACCGCGCACACCGGCAGGTTGATCAGGAAGGTCGACTGCCAGCCGTGGTCCTTGAGCAGCACGCCCGCGATCAGCGGCCCGGCGGCGATGGCGATGCCGGACGTGGCCGCCCAGATCGTGATGGCCTTGGCCCGCTCCTTACGCGGGAAGGTGGCGGCGAGCAGCGAGAGCGTCGCGGGCATGATCATGGCCGCGCCGACGCCCATGACGGCGCGTACGGCGATCACCGCGCCCGCGCTGTCGACCATCGCCCCGGCCGCCGCGCCCGCGCCCATCACCAGCAGGCCGAGCACCAGCGCGCCCCGGCGGCTGTACTTGTCGCCGATCGCGCCGAGCAGCAGCATCAGCGCGGCGTACGGGACGGTGTAGGCGTCGATGACCCACTGCAGGTCCGAGCTGGACAGGCCGAGGTCGAGGGTCATGTCGGGCGCCGCGACCGTGAGCGCGGTGTTCGCCATGACGGCGATCAGCAGGCTCAGGCACAGCACGAGCAGGGCCCACCAGCGGCGGGCGTAAGGACGGTCCGACTTCTCGACCGGTTCCGTGATCAGCAAGGGCATCGGGTCCACCCCTCGAGGGTTCGGCGGGCACGGGGCGGTGCGCGGCGGTGCGTGGCGGCGCTCCAGGCCTTGCACAGCCCTGTGCAATTGCACGTCGCTGTGCAATGTACGCGACGGCGCCTGGTTTTGCACACCGGTGTGCAAGTCGGCTGCCGGGCGGCAGAATGACGTCATGAGCCGTACGAAGCCGACGCCGACGCCGGGTGCGAGCGGGGCCACCACGGGTGCCGGGCCCTCCGGGGGCACCGGACCCGCAGCCTCCGCGCCCCCGCCCGCGCCCGCGCCCGCCGCCACGACCCGTGCTGACGCCAACCGGCGCCGCATCCTCGACGTCGCCTTCGCCGAGCTGTCCCGGGACCCGGACGCGTCCATGGACCAGATCGCCCGCGCCGCCGGGGTGGTGCGCCGCACGGTCTACGGCCACTTCCCCAGCCGCGACGCGCTGGTCACCGCACTCCTGGACGAGGCCGTGGCGGCGGTGATGACCGTGCACGCCGCCGCGTACGAGGAGGACGCCGACGACCCGGTGCGGGCCGTCGCGGGCGCGATGCTCGGGGTGTGGCGCGTCACCGCGCCCTACCGCCTGCTGCTCTCCCTCGCGCAGCGCGCGGTCACCATGGACGGCATCCGCGAACGCCTCGCCCCCATGCACGCGGCGGGCGTCGCCATGTTCCAACGGGCCCTGGACGAGGGGCGCTTCACCACGCCGGTGCCACCCCGCGCCCTCGTCTACGTCCTCGAAAGCATCGTCTTCGGCCTCATGGAGGCGGTGAACGACGGCGTGCTTGAGTCGGAGGAGGCGGGTCGCGCGGCGGCGGCCACGTTTCTGACGGCGGCCGGGGTGCCGCTGCCGGAGGCGACCGCCCTCGTCGCCGAGGTGGCCTCGGCCTAGCCGCTGCGGGGCAGTTCGGCGCGAACGGTCTTGCCGCGCTCCGGGTGTACGAACCAGCCGACGTCGGCGGCGAGTCGGCGTACGACCATCAGCCCCCGCCCACCCTCCCCCATCGCGTCCGCGACGCCCCCGTCGAACCCGGGGAAGCGGTGGACCGGGTCGGACACGTCGACGACGAGGCCCCCGCCCTCGGCGAGGGCGAGCCGCAGCCACAGGTGGTGGCCTGCCACCCTGCCGTGGCGCGCGGCGTTGGCGACGAGTTCGGAGACGACGAGCACGGCGTCGTCGACGTCGCCGGACCAGGGCCACGAGACGAGCCGCCGCCGCGCATGGGAACGCGCGAGCCTGGCGGCCGCCGGGGTCATGGGGTAGCTGGAGACCCATTCGTGGGTGAGGGGCGCCGGAAGGGGGGAGGGGGTGGGGTTTCTCATGCAACTACGCTCTCGACATTTCCCGTTCGACTGCAATCGAACTTCCCTGAAATTTCCAGGCAGTGAGAATTGGACTATGCAGGAATGTGCACAACTGACTGCGACAGCCGCACATGAGGTGTCACACTCCGAACGCAAGGGCAGGTGACACGCACAAGGAAACGCGGACGGTGCGCATGGCAGCCAAGCGCGGGCAGACTGGACAAAGGCTGGAACTGGGCCTGCAGATGCGACAGTTGAGGGAAGAGCGTGGCCTGACACGCAAGCAGGCGGTGCAGGGACTGAGGATCTCCGAGGCATCGCTGCTGCGGATCGAGAACGGAGCCCTGAACTTCCGCAACGTGGGGGATCTCCGGAAGGCACTGGCCAAGTACGGGGTGACTGACGAGGACGTCATCGAGTCCTTCGTCGACCTCAACCGGGAATCATCCCGCTGGGACTGGACAACGCAGTACCGCGGGCTGATGCCACCCGGCATGCCCGCCTTCGTTGGCCTCGAACCAGAGGCCAGAAGCATGCGGATCTACCACCCCACGCTGGTCCACGGCCTGCTCCAGACGCAGCGGTATGCACAGGCGCTCCACGACTTGAACAAGCCCGTGGAAGAGACCACGTCGGAGTTCATCCGCAACAGCGTGGCGTTGAGGATGAAACGCCAGGAGTGCATCACCCGCGAGAACCCAGTCAAGCTTCGCGCGATCCTCGGCGAAGCAGCCCTGCGCTATCCGGTCGGCGGGGCGGAGGTGATGCGTGAGCAGTACGAGAAACTCGCCGAGCTGGCGTCCTGGGAGCACATCACGCTCCAGGTGTTGCCATTCCGCAACGGTTACCGCTCGACGAACGATTTTGGGATCCTCGATCTCGGCGACCGACTGCCGCCCCGTGTCCAGATCGACAGCGCCTGGGGCGCGGTGCACACGTCGGACAAGCTACGCGAGGTCGACCGGTTCGCCCGTCGGTTCGATGCCATGGCAGCCTCCGCCCTTCCTCCTGAGGACACTCCTCAATTCATGACCCAACTACAACGAGAGCTCTGAACCTATGACCACCTATGCCAATGCAACCGAACTCGCCCCCCATGGCGCCTGGTTCAAGTCGTCGTACAGCGACGGGCAGGGCCAGAGTTGCCTTGAGGTCGCCGACCTCACCACCTGGTTCACATCGTCGTACAGCGGCGGCACAGGCAACAACTGCATAGAGGTCTGCGACTTCCCACACCCCGCCGAAGGCGTCGGCGTCCGCGACTCCAAGAACCCGTCGGGTCCCGCCCTGCTCCTCGGGCTCCCCGCCTGGAAGGCGTTCGTCGGATCACTCTGAACCTCACCGGGGCGGCGGGATCGGCCGACCAAGAATCAGCCGGTCCCGTAGCTCCCGGCACCTGAACCGCACGTCATCCTCAGCGAGACCGCACCGAGCTCTCCGGCCGGAGGCGCAGAGTCGAGAGGCGTGAACCCATGAACGCTCGCCGCAACGCCCACAACCTCGCCCCAGAAAGGGCGTGGCGCAAGTCCTCGTACAGCGGCGGCACAGGAAACAACTGCCTAGAGGTTGCCGCCCTCCCCTCACACCCCGCCGGAGGCGTAGGCATCCGCGACTCCAAGAACCCCACAGGCCCCGCCCTCCTCCTCGCGCTCCCCGCCTGGACGGCATTCATCGGATCGCTCTGACCTCACGAGCCGACGGGGAGCGGCCGACCAAGAATCAGCCGGTCCCCGCTTCACCCGTCGGTTCGGCGCCATGCCCGCCTCCGCCTTCCCCCCCGGACTACATCACCCACCACTAGATAGAGCGTTCTAGTCCACGAGCACCAGACACCAGAGAGCGCACAAACTCGCCCCCGACAACGCCTGGTTCACATCGTCGTACGGCGGCGGCACAGGCAACAACTGCATAGAGGTCACCGCCCACCACTCGCACCCCGCCGGAGGCGTCGGCATCCGCGACTCCAAGAACCCCACAGGCCCCGCCCTCCCCTCACGCTCCCCGCCTGGACGGCGTTCGTCGGATCACTCTGAACCTCACCGGGGCGGCGAAAGCAGCCCCCGCCCCCCTCGAACCAGTACCAACCAACTAGATAGAACGTTCTAGTCCATGAGCACTTAGCACCGGACAGCACACAAACTCGCCCCCGAGAACACCTGGTTCAAGTCGTCGTACAGCGGCGGCGCAGGCAACAACTGCATAGAGGTCACCGCCCACCTCTCGCACCCCGCCGGAGGCGTCGGCGTCCGCGGCTCCAAGAACCCAGCAGGCCCCGCCCTGCTCCTGACGCTCCCCGCCTGGAAGGCGTTCGTCGGGTCACTCTGACCCCACCGGGCGGCGGGACCGCCTGGTGTCCCGTCTCCACCTCGGACAGGCGGCGCGAAGTCGCCTGCCTCACACGTCGGTTCGATGCCATGGTCATCTCGGCCTTCCTCCCGAGGGCACCGCCGACCTCCCGCACCGCCTGGAACGAGGACGAGAGGTGTGAACCCATGAACGCCCGCTTCAACGCCCACGACCTCGCCCCCGAAGGGGCCTGGCGCAAGTCCTCGTACAGCGACGGCACTCCGAGCAGCTGCCTAGACGATCAGTTCCAAGGGGTCAGTGAGCGAGCGGAGGGCCTCTTGCCCCTGGGTTGTAGTAGTGGCTTTGGGGGAGAGTCCGGGCTTCCGATGTGGTTTATGGCTGCCCGCAGTCGTGGGCGCGGCATGGCCCTGAGGGGTCGTCACCACTTTCGGTGCACGGTTGCCTTGCTTCCGGTCACCAAGCTGGCCGACGGAACGTCATCGGCCACGACCGCGCCAGCGGCAACCACGGCGTCACGGCCAATGCTGACGCCGGGCAGGATCGTGGCACCGGCACCGATCCACACATTCTCTGCCACGTCGATGGGTGCGCCGGTGAGGTACAGCCGCCGCTCCTCGGGATCGACCGGGTGGCCGCTGGTGATGAATGTGACCTTCGGTCCGATCATCACGCGCTCGCCGAGCCGGATGCCGGCATAGTCCAGGAACGTGCAGTTCTGGTTGATGAAGACGCGCTCGGCGAGGTCGAGGTTCAGGCCGTGGTCCGTGTAGAAGGGCGGATAGATCGTGACTCTCGGCGGCAGCGGCTTACCAAGGATCTGTTCGAGCAGTTCCGCCTTTCCCGCTTCGTCTTCGAAGGGCAGGACGTTCAGGCGGGAGGTGAGCTCGGTGACCCGCAGGACCCTCTCGGCCATGGCCTGGAACTCGGCGCTGTGGATGCGCATGAGACGGTCGCTGGACATGCCACGATCCTTTCCGCGAACCGGTGACTGGACAAGGCCCACCGGACGATCGAAGTCAAGGGGTGCCGACGAAGACGAAAACGAGGACGTCCAAGATCGTTTTGTGACGAACAACCTGGACACCCTCGCGACAGCACTCTAGGCGACGACCGACGACCTGCTGAAAGAGCGTCCGGACCTGGCGCCGTGGCGGCCGGCCGTGGGCATCGCGCCGCAGTTCACCGACCCCGAGCTGGCCACCCTCGCGATGATGCAGGCCATGCTCGGCTTCACCTCCGAGGCCAGGTGGCTCCGGCATGCCCGGGCCCACCTGCGGCACCTCTTTCCGTACCTGCCCCAGCAACCCGGCTACAACAAGCGGCTGCGCAAGGCCGCCGAGTCACTCGGAGCCTGGCCACCAGCACCACGGTGTGGAGCGACGACGTATGGATCGTGGACTCCACACCTGTGGAATGCGGCCGCTCGCGGGAGACCGTGCTGGACCTCTTCGCGGCCGAACCGCACCTCCTCGCCGCCCGGCCCGGCCGGACACTGATCGGGGACAAGAACTACTTCGGCCGCGACTTCGCACGCGAACTGGCCGAGTACGGAATCCAGTTGCTCCGGCCGACCCGCAAGGGCGAACGGTAGCGGCCCGACCACTGACCCCTTGGAATTGATCATCTAGAGGTCGCCGACCTCCCCCCGCACCCCACCGAAGGCATCGGCGTCCCCGACTCCAAGAACCCAGCAGGCCCCGCCCCCCTCCTCACGCTCCCCGCCTGGACGGCATCCGTCGGATCACTCTGCCCCCACCCACTTCACGACCCCAACTAGATAGAGCGTTCTACTCCCGCGAGCCCCAGCACGGGACAGCACGGGACAGCACACAAACTCGCCTCCGAAAGCGCCTGATCCAAGTCGCCGTACAGCGGCGGCACAGGCAATATCCGCATAGAGGTCGCCGCCACCAGACACCGCCCACTTCGCCAGCCCAACTCGCCACACTTGTCTAGGACTTGCCCGACAGGTCACCACAAAGAGTGGAACGGAGGGGCATGGTCCGTTTGTTGTTTCCGGGCGAGGGGTACGCACGCCCCGTGGTCCCCGGGCAGGGGGCACGCGGCTCGAGTCGGCGAACGCGAGAGTGGGGAGATGAGTGGCCATGCTGCTCTACACGGACGTCATCAGCGGTGATGAGCTTTTCAGCGACGCGTTCCCGATCAAGGAGGTCGAGGGCGCCTACGAGGTGGACTGTCGGATGATCCAGGTCAAGTTGGGTGTTGATGTGGATCTGGGAGCAACCCCGCCCGCCGAAGACGGTGACGAAGAGCTGGACGAGAGCGTCACCACAGTGAACAACGTGGTCGCCTCATTCCGTCTGCAACAGACGTCATTCGACAAGAAGTCATACATGACGTACATCAAGGGGTACATGAAGGCCGTTGAAGCCAAGTTGAGGCAGACGAATCCCGGACGCCTCGAGGACTTCAGGAAGGGAGCTCCCGCCCTCGTCAAGAAGATCCTGGCGGACTTCGACGCCTATGAGTTCTATACCGGGCAGGGGATGGACCCCGACGCCATGGTCGCCCTGCTGAACCACAGGGCAGACGGCGGCACTCCGTACTTCACGTTCTTCAGGGACGGCGTCAAGGTACACAAGATCTGACAGGGTCTCGTGGACGCCCCCAAAGGCCGAGCCCCGACTGTGCTGGCCGGACAGGGCTCCCGTCGCAGACGGCACGGAGGAACGTGAGCGCGTTCACCGTGCGCTCGGCTCATTCCGGCGTGCGTACCTCACCGGAGCGGGGGAAACGGCTGGCCAGGAATCAGCCGGTCCCGGTTCAGCCAGTCCTGTAGCTCCCGGTGGCGGAACTCGTATGTGCCGCCTACCACCCGGAGCAGGCCCGCGTGGTAGGCCCAGGCCAGGAAGGGGCCGGGGCGTGGGGGCACGCGGCCGGTGGCGGCTCCGGTGAGCGTCGTGGCGACGCGGGCCAGGCCACCGGCGAAGGTGGTGGCGGTGAACGCGACGGCGATGAAGACGACCCCGGCGAACCCGAGCATGACCTCAGCGCCCAAGCCGATGAGGAGGACCCCGGCCAGGGTGACCGGCCGCGACAGCCAGCCGACCCGTCGGCCCAGGCGGGCGATGGCGTTCAGAATCCGCGGGCCCGAGGCCGGGCCGAGGAAGGCGCACCCGAAGGCGTAGAAGACGGCGAGCCCCGCCACGACGCCGGACTCGAAGCCGCCGTTCGGCGCCAGGCCGGGACCAAGGCCACCGGCGGCGATCGCCGCGAAACCGCCCATCAGTACAAAGCGCGGCATGACGCCGTCGCCCCGCAGCAGGGTGCCGACGAGGACGGCGGCCACGCCCAGGGCCACCGACCACCCCCAGAGCGGAAACCCCTCGATGGCCCAGGCACCCGCACCGGTGAGTACCGGCACCGCGACACACGAGACCAGGCCCCGCCTGCCGCCGTACACGGGTTGGGGCGCGTCCACGGCGAGGGCCAGCCACCCGAAGAACGCGACGGCGGCCCCCAGCGCGTACCAGCCCTCCGGTGGCACGGCCGCGAAGGCGGAAGTGAAGCGGGCCGCCGCGCCAAGGACGAGGAAGCCCACCGGCACCAGTGTCGCGGCGCCGTTCGACAGAGCGGGTCGGAGGGCGCCGCGCGCGCGTTCCCCCCACCGGGGGCGGGGGTGGCGGGCGTGCTCCGGAGGCGCCAGCGGAGCGTACTCGTACAGCGTGAACGCCCACGTGATGGCCGAGACGAGGACCGCTGCCCCCGCCATCCACAGGCTCCACAGCAGCCCCGCTCGGTGCACCCACCACCCCCGGGGCACCAGCCCCCGTACGACATCCGGCACCAGGCACAGCGCGGCGGTGACGACCGACAAGGCCACCGTCAGGGACGCGAACGTGGTCACGGCCTTCCCGGCGACCCGGCCGAGCGTCGCCTCGTCCGTCGCCCCGGCCTCGGCCATGCGCCCGAGCCACCGCTGGACCGACTCCGGCTCGTACGTCCGCAGCCGCCCCCACACGGTCCGGTCCCCGGTGAGGCTCTCCCCCGCCCGCCGCACGGCGGCGTTGGCGGACCGGGTCGCGGCCGGGACGTAGCGCGCGAGCAGCTGCTGGCGGATGTCGGCCGCCGAGGAACCGTCGGTGGGCGCGGCCACACCATCCGGCCCTCCGTACACGGCGATCGCGAGCCCCAGATAGAACGGCGAGCTCAGGGCCTCGGCCATGGCGCCGCCCGCCGTGCCGTCGCGCATCGCGTCGACGACGGCGTCCATGGGGGAAGCCCGGCCGTCCGAGCGCAGGGCGACATGGCGGCGGGCCTGCTCGGCGTCGACGCCGCCCACGGACAACAGCGTCGCCTCGCGCAGCCAGGCGTGCCGCTCGGACAGCTCCTCGTAGCGCTGTGCGCGGCAGGTCAGGACGAGCGGCGCGCTGCCGCCGACGGACTGGTACTCGTTGAGGTCGGCGAGCGCCGCGCTCGCCCGCTCCGGCTCCGCGAGGTCGGGGTCCATCTCGTCGAGGCCGTCCAGTACGGGGACGACGAGCCGCCGCGCCACGAGATCGGCGGCGGCCGCGCCCGGCACCTCGTACGCCTTGACGAGGCTGTCCCTGAGCCAGTGCTCGAAGCCACCGACCGTACGGCGGCGGCCCCACCAGCGGCGCTGGGCGCGGTCCTGCGGCAGATCGCGGATGGCGAGCCGCACCGGCACGGGGTCGGTGTCCGCGCGCGCGGCGAGCAGCCGCACCACCAGGTGCACGGCGAGGACGGTCTTCCCGGCGCCGGGCGGCCCGGTCACCACCAGGCGCCCCGGCGCGGCGGCGTACCACTCCGCGACGTCGGAGATCCGCTGCCGCCCGGCGGGCTCCGCGCCGCCCTGGCGTGGCGTCACCTCCACGGGCAGGTCGATGAGGTGCGCGCCGGTGCCAAGGATGTGGGTGCGCTCGGCGACCTCCACGTCCTGGACGGCGCGGGCGAGCCGGTCGAGCGCCACCGCGCGGGCGTCGGCGGCCCGCTGGAGCCGGAGCGCGCCGAGGCCGACGGCGGTGCCGACGAGCACCCCGAACACGCCGAGCGGCAGCCCGAGCACGCCCGCCACGTCCTGCGGCGCGAGCGCGCCGTGCCGCAGCGACCACCCCGCCCAGCCGCACCCCGCGACCAGGACCACGACCCCGCCTCCGAGCAGCCACCGCGGCCCGGTGACGCCCCGCCTCCCCGCGTCCATGGCACAGAGCATGCACCCGAGGTGCGCGCTCGGGGGCCCAAAGGGACGTCAGCGGTTGTGACCGAAAACGGACCCGGCGCACCGGACAGAGGCCGTACGGTACTTGTCGATCACCGCAACGTTGCGGTGGCACACGCATGTTGACTGGCGGAGCGAGGGGGACACGCATGGCGTGGGAGGAGTGGGAGCGGGTCAAGTCCGCGGCGGTGGAGCAGCACAGCACGCGGATGCAACTGAACCAGGCGGAGCCAGCGCCGGGCGGCGTCTCCGGCACGCTGGTGTCGGACAAGGCGTCGTGGGCCAAGGCGGGCCACGACGTCGGCTCGCTCCGCGAGGGCATCGGCAAGGCGCTCGACGCGCTCGCCGACGGCCAGAGCGGCCTCGGCAAGGACACCGGCTGCCGAACGGCGGCCGCGCAGATGGAAGTCCACGCTTCCTGGGAGCGGTACGTGAAGAGCGTGAACCAGCGGTGCGCGAAGCTCGCGGGCCTGCTGGAGAAGGCGGGCAACAACCAGGTGAAGACCGAGGAGGCGATCACGGCCGAGATCGGCACCATGAAGGTGGAGTACGCCGACACGCCCGCGACCGGCGGCCAGGGCAAGGGGCGGTAGGCGCACGTCATGGATCTCGCCACGCTCAAAGCCCTCAGGCCGAAGGAGTACGCGGACGCGGCCGACGGCTACCGCCGCACCTCCGAGATGGCCGACGCCGCCCGTGACCGCCTCGCGACGCGGATCGTCGTGGCCATGCGCGACGAGCTGAAGGGAGACGCCGCGACGGCCGCGATCGGCCAACTGCGCCAGCTGGCCGAGAACTTCCACTACGTCCAGACCGAGTGCGGCCTCGTCAGCTCGGCGCTCGACGCGTTCTCGTACGAGATGGAAGCGGCCAAGCGCAAACTGGACGCGGCCCTGGCGGACGCCGACGCGGGCGGTCTCACGGTGCGCTCCGACGGCTCGGTCAGCTATCCGCCGGGCGGCGAGAAGGGCACGGACGGCAAGACTCCGCAGGGCGGCACGGCCACCGGCCTGACGGACGCCACCGCCGCCGCCGTCGGCCGCCAGGCGGCCCGGTTCGACCCCAACCCCAAGCACCGCCTCGCCCAGGACTGCGCGGACCTGATCGCCACCGCCCTCAAGGAGGCCACCGAGGCCGACGCCAAGTGGGCCCCGAAGCTACGGGCCCTGAAGGCCGACGACGACCTGACCGTCAGCGCCCGCGACTGGGCCGACACCGCCTCGGACGCCAAGGGCGTGAAGGCGGCGGGCAAGGAGTACCTCGACTCCCTGCCCCAACCACCCGCGAAGGGCGACCCCAAGGCCAACGCGGAGTGGTGGAAAAGCCTCAACGCCGACGAACAGGCAGCGTGGTCCTCCATGCGCCCCAACACCGTCGGCAACCTGGACGGCCTCCCCACCACGGTCCGCGACGAGGCGAACCGCACGGTGCTGGCCGAGTCGCGGGGTTCCGCGCAGGTCGCGTACGACACGTGGCTGAGGAAGCACCCGGAGCCCACCCGGTACACGAGCTACATCAACCCCATGACCGGCACCATCATGAAGAACGTCAAGGTCGAGAGCGTGGCCTGGAAGGAGTGGGAGGCGGCGCGGAAGAGCGCCCATAAGTCCATCGACGGTATGGATGCGATCCAGCGCCGGTTCGACGCGTCCGGCGCGGGCGGAATGCCCCAGGCGTACCTGCTGGGATTCAGCACCGAGGCGGACGGCCGCGCGATCGTCGCCAACGGGAACCCGGATACGGCGGATCACCAGGCTGTCTACGTGCCGGGGACGAAGGCCGCACTGGGGAACATCGAGGGGGACATCAACCGTGGAGTGAAGATCTGGAACTCGGCCGACGCCAAATCCGGCGGAGATTCCGTTTCCACCATCACCTGGCTCGGATACGACGCACCCGATGCCGTCGTCAAGGACGCCACCTTCGAGCACTACGCGTACGACGGAGCTCCCGCGTTGAACCGGTTCCTGGACGGTCTAGAGACATCGCACACCGGCGACACGGCACCGCACCGCACGGTGATCGGCCATTCGTACGGATCGACCCTGATCGGAGCGGCGGCCCAGACAGGGGACCTCAACTCCGATGACGTCGTCTTCGCGGGCAGCCCGGGTGCCAAGGTGTCGCACGCCGATCAACTGGATGTCCCCAAGGGGCATGTGTGGAACGAGGAGGCCAAGGGCGACGTCGTTCCGGAAGCCGGGCGCCTTCTGCACGGCGGGCGCGAGAGCGTTCTTGAAGAGCCCATTATTCCCAGTGATGAGGAATTCGGAGCCAACCAGATGGCCACGGACACCCAAGGCCACAGCGGTTACTGGGATGAAGACTCCAGGAGTCTGCTGAACCAAGCCCTGGTGGTGGTCGGAAGGGAGGGCGACGTGAAGTTGGTGGAACCTCCCGGAATCCCCGAAGAGTTGATGCGTGCGAAGTAGGAGAGAGCCTGACGTGAAGACCAGAACGCGCGCCTCAGTGCTCGCTGTCCCCCTTGCACTGGCAGCCCTGACAGGATGCGGCATGAGTGACGACAAAGACGAGAAGTCCGGCGTCCCGTTCGCGGGAACGAGCACCTCACGTGACGCCGCCGATGCGATGAAGAAGACCTCCAGCGGCATCTACGAGCTGATCGGTGTGAAGGGAAAGGCATCGGAGAACTTCCCGGGAGTCACCGAGTGCGCGGGCAAGGACAAGAAGACGTACTTCCGGATCTACCATCCGTGGAGCTTCCGCCCCGCTTCGGCCGGTGATCTCGACGAAGCGATGGAGCGAATCAAGAGAGAACTTCCGAAGCACGGGTGGAAGATCGTCGAGTACGGCCCTGACACCAGCAAGAACAAGAACATCAACCTGACCGCTGACAACGACAAGAAGAAGGTCAGCGTCAACATCGTCAAAATGTCGAAGGGTGACCGGCCGATGCTGAGCCTGGACCTCGTATCCGGCTGCTACAAGGTCCCCGACGGCGAAGAGGTAGACCTCTACCCCAGCTGAGCCACACACCCAAACGCCGGACAGTTCCAGCCCGTCCGGCGTTTGAGGACGAGGCGCGAAGCGCCAACGTCTGTTGAGCGGGGGAACGGGGGCGGCAGCCCCCGGTTCGGGAAGGGGCGGGCCTGGGGCGCCCCGCGAGGGCTAGGCCTGGGCCGGGGCCTTCTCCATCGGCACCTGCTCGGGCACCGACTCCGCAGTCGGGACGTCCCCATGCCCGTCATCCACCAGCGTCCGCTCGTCGAACGGAAGCGACCCGTCGAGGACGAGAGCGACCCGCTCCCGGTCGACCTCCTTGGTCCACGTGCCGATCAGAAGCGTCGCCACCGCGTTCCCCGCGAAGTTCGTCAGGGCGCGCGCCTCGCTCATGAAGCGGTCGACGCCGATGATCAGGCCGACGCCGTCGACGAGGGCGGGCTTGTGGGACTGGAGGCCGCTGGCGAGGACCGCGATGCCGGAGCCGGAGACGCCCGCCGCGCCCTTGGAGGCGATCATCATGAAGAGGAGCAGGGAGATCTGCTCGCCCACGCCGAGGGGCTGGTCCATCGCGTCGGCGATGAAGAGCGACGCCATGGTCAGGTAGATCATGGTGCCGTCGAGGTTGAAGGAGTAGCCGGTCGGCACGGTGATGCCGACGACGGGGCGGCTGACGCCGAGGTGCTCCATCTTGGCGATGAGGCGGGGCAGCGCCGACTCCGAGGACGAGGTGGAGAGGATGAGCAGGAACTCCCGGCCCAGATACCTCAGCAGCTTGAAGAGGTTCACGCCGGTGACCAGGCGCAGCAGCGTACCGAGCACCAGCAGGATGAACAGCGCGCAGGTGACGTAGAAGCCGATCATGATGGTGGCAAGCGCCTTGAGCGCGTCCGTGCCGGTCTCGCCGATCACGGCCGCCATCGCGCCGAACGCACCGATGGGCGCCGCCCACATGATCATGCCGAGGATGCGGAAGACCAGCTTCTGGATGTGCCCCACCCCGCGCAGGATCGGCTCGCCCGTGCGGCCCATGGCCTGGAGGGCGAAGCCGACGAGGAGCGCGACGAGCAGGGTCTGGAGGACCTCGCCCTGGGTGAAGGCGGAGACCATCGTCTTCGGGATGATGCCGAGCGCGAAGTCGACGAGGCCCTTGTCCGCCTCGTCGGCCGCGTCATGGCCCGCGGCCTTGTCCGACGTGGTGAGGTCCATGCCGGAGCCGGGGTGCAGGATGTTGCCGACGAGCAGGCCGATGGCCAGCGCGACCACCGACATGGCGACGAAGTAGGCGAGCGCTAGCCCGCCGACCTTGCCGACCTTCGCGGCCTGCCGCACCGAGCCGACGCCGAGCACGATCGTGCAGAAGATGATCGGCGAGATCATCATCTTGATCAGGTTCACGAAGCCGGTGCCGAGGGGCTTGAGCTCCTTGGCGAAGTCCGGCGCGGCGAAACCGACCGCGATGCCGATCAGCACGGCCGCGATGACGGCGATGTAGAGGTAGTGCGTACGGTCACGCTTGGCCGGCGGGGTGCCGGTTCCGGCGGCCTCCGCCGCCGTCGTTCCATCTGCCACGGGTGCCTCCTTGGGGGACTACGACCACTGCGTCCTCGCGAGTCGTGCGGCTCACGTCCTGGCGATTCCGGGTGACTATCTCCCGGGGTGTGAGGGCGGTCACCCTTGCGTTCATTTAGTTCGCACGGTCGTTCCCCGCGGGCGTCACCTCAGCGGCACAGCGCGGTGTCGAGCACCTGGTCGACCTTCTCGAAGCCCTTCCGCGTGGGCGGCTGATTGGCGGTGACGACGACGGTGGCGGCGCGCCCGTCGTCGGTCACGCCGGGGACGGAGTGGTAGCCGGGGGTGTCACCGCCGTGGCCCCAGCGCAGGCCGCCGCAGCTCAGCGGGGTGCTGGTGAGGCCAAGGCCGAACCGGGTGCGGGCCTCGCGGTCCGGGCCCTTGGGGCCCTTGACGGTCTTGCGCATCTGGGCGAGCTGGGCGGGCTTCAGGAGGTCGCCGCCGATGAGGGCGGAGTAGAAGCGGTTCAGATCGCCGGGGGTGGAGACGAGCTGGCCCGCGGACCACATCCAGGAGGGGTCGAGCTTCGTGATGTCCGCCAGCGGCGCCCCGGGCCTGGCCGCGTGGTAGCCGCGGGGGTGGGCTTCGCGGATGCCCTCGTCGCCGACGCCGGGGAAGTACGTGTGGCGCAGCCCGGCACGGTCGATGACCCGCTGGGTGATCTGCTCGGCGAGCGGGCGCCGGGTGACCTTCTCGATGAGCAGCCCGGCGACGAGGTAGTTGGTGTTGCTGTACGCGATGTCCTTCCCCGGGGCGAACCGGGCCTTGTGGGCCAGCGCCACGTCGAGCAGGTCGCGGGGCTGGTAGTAGGTGTGCCGGGCCTTTCCGAAGACGTCCTTCAGCATGTAGTCGGTGTAGCTGGGCAGCCCGCTGGTGTGCTGGAGCAGCTGGCGGACGGTGATCTCGCGGCCGTCGATGCCCTTGCCGCGTATCAGGTCGGGCAGGTACTTCTCGACGGGGGCGTCGAGGCGGACCTTGCCCTCGCCGACGAGCTGCAGGACGACGGTGGCGACGAACGTCTTGGTGTTGCTGCCCGCGCGCACCTGCCCGTCGACGGGCACCTTCGACTTCGTCCTCAGGTCGCCGAATCCGGCGGTGTAGTCGCGCGTGCGCCCGTCGCGGCCGACCGTCGCGGCCAGGGCGGCGGGGAACCTGGCGTCGGTCACCAGGCGCTCCACGCCCTTGCGCACGGCGTCATTCGGGCCGTGGGACGGCGTGGCGGACGCCCGCGCCGCGGACGACTGCGCCCCGGACGCCCGCGCCCCGGACGGCTGCGCCGCCGCCGACGGCAGCGTGCCCGCCACGGCCAGACCCGCGGCCATCACCGCCACCGCCGCGGCCACCCGCCGCGACCGGGACCGGGACGTCGTACGAACACGCTGGAGCTGCTGCGGGCGAGCGGACATGGGTGAACTCCTTTGGTGAAAGCGCTGGTTAACGTGATGGTTAACGCGGTGGACCGGGGCTCCCGGCCGGATTCCAGATCATCACGGCGAGGAACCGGGCAGCGTCCCGACAGCGGATGACCCGGACCTGGGCCCCCGGTCCTCCTCGGGCCCGCGGCCGGGACCGTGATCCCAGGGCTCCCAGGGCTCTGGGCGCTTTTAGGCCACACGCGGGCGGCGCGGCAGACTGGAACCATGCCCCAGGCCCCCCGTCCACCGCGCCGACCTCGCGGTCTGCGTCCGCCGCGCGCGCCGCGCGCCCCGCGCAGCCTCGCCGGTCAGCTGTTCGCGATGCAGGTGGTCCTGGTGGCGGTCGTGGTCGCCGGGTGCGCGCTGTTCACGTACCTCAGTGACCGGCACCAGGCGGAGGAGGCGGCGCGGCGCCAGGCCACGGCGGCGGCGCGCGCGGTCGCCGACGCGCCGTCGGTGCGGGACGCGATCCTCGGCGACGACCCGTCCCGCAGGCTCCAGCCGTACGCCTCGCGGGTGCAGCGGCACACCGGCGTCGCCTTCGTCACGATCATGGACACCGACGGCATCCGCTGGACCCACCCCGACCCGGACCGCATCGGTGAGCGCTTTCTCGGCCACACCGCTCAGGCGCTGCGCGGGCAGACCTTCACCGAGACGTACACGGGCACGCTCGGCTCGTCCGTCCGCGTGGTCACGCCCGTCCACGACGGCGGGCGCATCGTCGGGCTCGTCAGCGCGGGCATCACGATCGAGGAGATCAGCGCCAAGGCGCGCGGCCAGCTGCTCGCGCTGCTCGGCGTCGCGGCGGCCGCCCTCGTCCTCGGCGCGGTGGGCACGTACGTCATCAACGCGCGCCTGCGGCGCAGCACCCACGGCATGAACGCGGCCGAGCTCAGCCGCATGCACGACTACCACGAGGCCGCCCTGCACGCCGTGCGCGAGGGGCTGCTGATGCTCGACGGGCAGCGGCGCGTTGCCCTCGTCAACGACGCCGCGCGCGAGCTGCTCGGCACGGACGACGGCGTCGTCGGCCGGAACGTCACCGACCTCGGGCTGCCCGCGCCGCTCACCGGGGCGCTGCTCGACGCGCGGCCCCGGGTCGACGAGGTGCACCTCACGGCGGACCGGGTCCTCGTCGTCAACACCTCGCCGGTGTCCGGCGGCGACCGCAAGGGCACCGTCGTGACCCTGCGCGACCACACCGAGCTGCAGGCCCTCGCCGGTGAGCTGACCTCCGAGCGCGGCTTCACCCGCGCCCTGCGCTCCCAGGCCCACGAGGCCGCGAACCGCCTGCACACCGTGGTGTCCCTGATCGAGCTCGGCCGCGCCGACGAGGCCGTCGAGTTCGCCACGGCGGAGCTGGAGCTGGCGCAGGCCCTCACCGACCGGGTCGTCGCCGCCGTCAGCGAACCGGTCCTCGCCGCGCTGCTCCTGGGGAAGGCCGCGCAGGCCAACGAGCACGGCGTGGAGCTGGTCGTCTCGGGCGACACCAGCGTCGACGACGGCAGGCTCCCGGCGGCCCTGCCCCCGCGCGACCTGGTCACCATCCTCGGCAACCTCATCGACAACGCCGTCGACGCGGCCCAGGGCTCCCCGTCCGCCCGCGTCACGGTGACGGTGCGGGCGGAGGGCGCCGCCCTGCTGCTGCGCGTCGAGGACACCGGGCCCGGCGTGCCGCCCGCCCACCGGGACGCCGTCTTCACCCGCGGCTGGTCCACGAAGTCCCCCGACGGCAGGGGCCTCGGCCTGGCCCTCGCGCACCAGGCGGCGACGCGCAACGGCGGCACACTGACCCTGGCGGACCGGGCCGAGGGCGGCGCGCGCTTCACGGCGCGGCTGCCGCTCACCGCCACGACCGGCGGAAAGGCCAGCGGATGAGCCAGCGGAGCAGTCAGCGGGGCCCGATCAGGGTCCTCGTCGTCGAGGACGACCCCGTCGCCGCCGACGCCCACGTCCTGTACGTCAACCGGGTGCCCGGTTTCGAGGCGGCCGCCACGGCCCACACCGCCGCCCAGGCCCGCCGGACCCTCGACCGCGCCCCCATCGACCTGATCCTGCTCGACCTCCACCTGCCCGACGGGCACGGGCTCGCCCTCGCCCGCTCCCTGCGCGCCGCGGGCCACAAGGCCGACGTCATCGCCGTGACCTCGGCCCGGGACCTGGCGGTCGTGCGCGAAGGGGTGTCGCTCGGCGTCGTCCAGTACGTCCTGAAGCCGTTCACGTTCGCCACCCTCAGGGACCGGCTCACCCGCTACGCGGAGTTCCGGGCCGCGGCGGGCGAGGCCTCGGGGCAGGACGAGGTGGACCGCGCGCTCGCGGCGCTGCGGGCGCCCGCCCCGGCGACGCTGCCCAAGGGGCTGAGCGGGCCGACGCTCGAGCGGGTCACCCGGACGCTGCGGGACGTCGCTCCCTCGGGGCTCACCGCGGCGGCCGCCGCCGACACCACGGGGCTGTCCCGGATCACCGCGCGGCGGTATCTGGAGCACCTCGTCGCCACGGGGCGTGCCACGCGGGCCCCGCAGTACGGGCAGGTGGGCCGGCCGGAACTGGTCTACCACTGGCGTCCTGCGGACTAGCCCTCGCGGGTGCGCCCCAGGCCCGCCCCTTCCCGCTCCGGGTGCGGCTGCCCCCGTTCCCCCGCTCAAAGACAATTGGCGCTTCGCGCCTCGTCCTCAAACGCCGGACGGGCTGGAATTCCCGCACCCGGGCTTGGAATTCCCGCACCCGGGAGATCAAGCCCGGGCCGGAACGATCCAGCCCGTCCGGCGTTTGAGGACGAGGCTGAAGGCCGATGCTTTTCGGGGGCGCGCCACCCGCAGGGCCATTGACCTTGGTCATAGCAACCGCTTACGTTCACCCGCAGCAGCCGCGCGCGGCAGCGCAGCCGTGCCGGACCGTAGGAGGTCGTGCCCGTGCGCCCCACCGCCCCCGCCCCCCGGCTCCTCGCAGCGACAGCCGTCCTCGCCGCCTCCGCCCTCACCGCCTGCGGCGGCGGCTCCGGCGACGACCCGGACACCGTGAAGGTGTCGTACAAGCAGTCCATGGACAACAAGATCCGGGTCATGGACACCTATCTGGAGTCCGTGAAGAAGCAGTTCGAGAAGGCCAACCCGGGCAAGAAGGTGAAGCTGGTGCCGATCAAGGCGCCGGACGCCGAGTACTACACGAAGGTGCAGCAGATGCTGCGCTCCCCCAAGACCGCGCCCGACCTCGTGTACGAGGACACCTTCCTCATCAACTCCGACATCACCAGCGGGTATCTGAAGCCCCTGGACCCGTATCTGGAGAAGTGGAAGGAGTGGCCGAAGTTCATCGACACGGCCAAGGCCGCGGCGCGCGGCGAGGACGGCAAGACCTACGGCGTGCCGGACGGCACGGACACGCGCGGCCTGTGGTTCAGCAAGGACATCTTCAAGAAGGCGGGGCTGCCCGCGAACTGGCAGCCCAAGACCTGGGCCGACATCCTGGACGCGGCCCGCACGGTGAAGGAGAAGGTGCCGGACGTCGTCCCGCTGAACGTGTACACGGGCAAACCCGGCGGTGAGACGTCCGCGATGCAGGGCATGGAGATGCTGCTGTACGGCACGGGCAAGGACCCCCTGTACGACGCGAAGGCGAAGAAGTGGGTCGTGGGCGGGCAGGGCTTCAAGGACTCGCTGAAGTTCGTGGAGACGGTCTACGAAGAGAAGCTCGGGCCTGACGTCGAGGACGCGCTCGACCCGAACATGGCCACGCGCGTGCGCGGCGAGTTCCTGCCGAAGGGCAAGCTCGCCATCAACCTCGACGGCTCCTGGCTGCCGCAGGACTGGCTGGAGGGCTCCGGCCACGAGTGGCCCGACTGGTCCAAGGAGCTGGGCCTCGCGTACATGCCGACGAAGGACGGCCAGGCGCCCGGCAAGGTCAGCATGTCCGGCGGCTGGACCTGGGCGGTCCCCGCGAAGGCGGGCAACCCCGACCTCGCCTTCAAGTTCATCGAGACGATGCAGACCAAAGAGAACGCCAAGAAGTGGTACATCGCCAACTCCGGGATCTCCGTGCGCAAGGACGTCGCTAAGGACCCCTCGTACGTGACGGCGCAGCCCGGCATCGCGTTCTTCACGGACCTGGTCGCCGCCACCCACTACCGGCCCGCCTACCCCGCGTATCCGAAGGTCTCCACGGCGATGCAGGAGGCCATGGAGAAGGTCACCACCGGTGACGGCTCGGTGGACGAGGCGGCGAAGGAGTACGACGAGGAGGTCAAGTCGGTGACGGACGGCGAGGTGATCGAGAGGTGAAGGACCCGCGGGGCCGCGGGCGCCTCGCGCGCTCGCTGGTCCGGGCCCTGCCCGTGTCGCCCGCCGTCGTCCTGATGCTGCTCTTCCTGGCGGGCCCCATCGGCTACTGCGCGTACATCGCGTTCACCGACCTCCAGCTGACGGGCCAGGCGCACGAGAGCTTCGTCGGCTTCGAGAACTTCCGCACGGCCTTCGGCGACGAGGACTTCGTCAACGCGGTCTGGCTGACGCTCGTCTTCACGTTCCTGTCGTCGATCGTCGGGCAGAACACGCTCGGGCTCGCCCTGGCGACGCTGATGCGGCGGGCCTCGAAGCCGGTGCGCACGATCACGGGGGCGGTCGTCATCGCGGCCTGGGTCATCCCCGAGGTCGTGGCGGGCTTCCTGCTGTACGCGTTCTTCCGCCGCGACGGCACGCTCAACGCGATCCTCGACACCCTGCATCTGCCGTCCCAGAACTGGCTGTTCACGCTGCCGATCCTCGCCGTGTCGTTCGCGAACATGTGGCGCGGCACGGCCTTCTCGATGCTGGTGTACTCGGCGGCCCTCAGCGAGATCCCCCAGGAGGTCAACGAGGCCGCCGAGGTGGACGGCGCGGGCGGCTGGCGCCGGATGTGGCACATCACGCTGCCGATGATCCGCCGCTCCATCGGCACGAACCTGATGCTCAACACGCTGCAGACGCTCTCGGTCTTCGGCCTGATCTGGGTGATGACGCGCGGCGGCCCGGGAAACCGCAGCCAGACGCTGCCGCTGTTCATGTACGAACAGGCCTTCCAGAAGAGCATGATCGGCTACGGCACCGCGGTGGCCCTGCTCCTGCTCCTCGTGGGCTCCCTGTTCTCGCTCGTCTATATGCGTCTGCTGCGCACGGAGGTCTGAGTGTCACGACGCCGCTCCCGAAGCCGCGCGCTCGCCGCCAACCTGGGCCTGCTGACACTGGCGGCGGCGTTCGCGCTGCCGCTCGCCTGGGTCCTGCTGTCCGCGCTCGACCCGAAGGCCGACGTCGGCATGAAGGCCCCGGACGGCCTGACCCTCGACAACTTCGACGCCGTCCTCACCGACGAGATCACCTTCACGCCGATGCTCAACAGCCTGCTGCTGTGCGGCGGCGGCACGCTCCTGACGGTGGTGGGCGCGGCCCTCGCCGCCTACCCCCTGTCCCGCTACCCCTCGCGTCTGAACCGCCCGTTCATGCTCACCATCCTGTTCGCGACGAGCCTGCCCATCACCGCGATCATGGTGCCGGTGTACGCGCTGTTCGTGCGCGTCGACCTCATCGACACGGTGCAGGGCACGATCTTCTTCTTCGCCGCGTCCCAACTGCCGTTCGCCATCTGGCTGATGAAGAACTTCATGGACGGAGTGCCCAAGGAGCTGGAGGAGGCCGCCTGGACCGACGGCGCGTCCCCGCTCCAGTCCCTCGTGCGCATCGTCCTGCCCCTGATGGGGCCGGGCGTCGCCGTCGTGACGGTCTTCTCCTTCGTCCTGATGTGGGGCAACTTCTTCGTGCCGTTCATGCTGCTGCTCTCCCCCGACAAGATGCCCGCGGCGGTTAGCATCAACGACTTCTTCGGCAGCAAAGGCGCCATCGTCTACGGCCAGTTGGCGGCGTTCTCCATGATCTACTCAACGCCGGTGATCCTCCTGTACGTCCTGATCGCGCGGCGTCTGGGCGGCGGCTTCGCTTTGGGCGGCGCCGTCAAGGGCTGAGCCTGTCTTCCCCACCCACCCGCCCTTCCATCGCGCTAGCGCGCTCGTCCTCAAACGCCGGACGGGCTGGATCGTTCCGGCCTGGGCTTGATCTCCCGGGTGCGGGAATTCCAAGCCCGGGTGCGGGAATTTCAGCCCGTCCGGCGTTTGAGGACGAGGTGCGAAGCGCCGAAAAGCTTTGAGCGGGGGAACGGGGGCAGCCGCACCCGGAGTGGGAAGGGGCGCCCGCGCGCGGAGCGCGCTAATGGACACAGCGGGGCGCCCCGCGAGGGCGCGCGCCGGCGCACGGCACGGCGCCCCGCCAGATGTGCGTTCGCACGAGATGCCACCTCGTGCGAACGCACCGTAGGTCCCCACCCCCGCACCCCCCTACCGTGTGCCCCGTGCGACCGAGCCAGCCCACCCCGCCCTTCGACTTCCCCGCCGCGCGCAGGCTGCGCGAGGCGCTGGGCATGGAGCCAGGACACGTCGCGTACGGCATGCGGGCGGGCTACGGGCTCAGCCACATCACGCCGGACACCATCGCGGCCTGGGAGCGGGGCCTAGCAACGCCGGACGCGGCCGAGCTGGCGGCGCTCGCGGCGACCCTGTGGTGCTCGCCCGGCGATCTGATGGGCGCGGCCACGACGCTGCGGGAGCACCGCCTCGCGCGCGGGCTCGCCCCGGAGGACGTGGCGCGCGGCGCGGGCGTGGAGCTCCAGGCGTATCTGCGGATGGAGGAGACCGGCCAGTGGCGCGGCAGCGACCGGCAGTCCGCCGCGCTCGCCCGGACGCTGCGCCTGACCCTGCCGGACTTCGTCCGGGTCACCGGGCGCGCGGAGGAGCTCGCCGAGCTGCTGCGCGGCGCGGCGACGACGCGCTGGCAGGGCCATGTCCGGCCGGTCAGCAAGCTGCTCGGCGTCGACAAGCGCGCCGTCGAGGGCCCGCTGCGCCGACTGCACGAGGACTACCAGTCGCGGATGGTGCGCACCCTCAGCTGGGGCGGCGGCGCGAGCGCCGACGCCTCGGGCCACGCGGGCCGGGACTTCCTGGACCGCGTCCTCGACCACTTCTGGCCGCTGCTGCCCGAGGCGGGCGCCTGACTCCTGGGGGCCGACCGGGGGCTGGCTGCCCGGGGGGGGGCTGACCGGGGGTCTAGAAGACCGACTCGGCCTCGTCCATGCGGTCCTTGGGGACCGTCTTCAGTTCCGTGACCGCCTCGGCGAGCGGCACCATCTCGATGTCCGTGCCGCGCAGCGCGGTCATGCGGCCGTAGTCGCCGCGGTGGACGGCCTCCACGGCGTGCCAGCCGAAGCGGGTGGCGAGGACGCGGTCGTACGCGGTGGGCGTGCCGCCGCGCTGGACGTGGCCGAGGATGACCGGCTTGGCCTCCTTGCCGAGCCGCTTCTCCAGCTCGTACGCGAGGGCCGTGCCGATGCCCTGGAAGCGCTCGTGGCCGAACTGGTCGATGGCGCCCTTGCCGTAGTCCATGGTCCCTTCGGCGGGGTGCGCGCCCTCGGCGACACAGATCACGGCGAACTTCTTGCCGCGCGCGAACCGCTCCTCGACGAGCTTGACCAGGTCGGCCGGGTCGAAGGCCCGCTCGGGCAGGCAGATGCCGTGGGCGCCGCCCGCCATGCCGGACTCCAGGGCGATCCAGCCCGCGTGCCGCCCCATGACCTCGACGACCATCACGCGCTGGTGGGACTCGGCGGTGGTCTTCAGGCGGTCCATGGCCTCGGTGGCGACGCCGACGGCGGTGTCGAAGCCGAAGGTGCGGTCCGTGGAGGAGATGTCGTTGTCGATGGTCTTGGGCACGCCGACGACGGGCACCCCGGCCTCGTGGAGCATCTTCGCCGCGGTCAGCGTGCCCTCGCCGCCGATCGGGATGAGCGCGTCGAAGCCGCTCTTCTCGATGAGCTCCTTGGCGTTGTGGCAGGCGGCGCGGAAGCGGGCGCGCTCCAGGCGCGAGGAGCCGAGGATCGTTCCGCCACGGGCCAGGATGCCGCTGACGGCGTTCAGGTCCAGGGTGCGGTAGCGCCCGTCAAGGAGGCCCGCGTACCCGTCCTCGAAGCCGATGACCTCGTCGCCGTAGTTGGTGACCGCTCGGTGCACGACCGACCGGATCACTGCGTTGAGGCCCGGGCAGTCGCCGCCCGCGGTGAGAATTCCGATACGCATCGCGCTGTGTCTCCTGCTCGCTGTTGTTACTTGTGAGCCGGTCCGATTGTTCCACGGCCCCGGGAGGGCCGCCGCCCATCGTCCGGCCTGCGGCTTAGCCAGCCACAGAGGTATTGTCAAGAGGGCACAACCAACAATATCGGGTGTTTTTCCGGCGCTGCCGGAGCTGCCCTCCCCCTCCTGACCAGCGAATCCACGCCGGCGAAGGCACAGAAGAAACGGAGAGCACGCGTGACGCGCAGCGTGTACGTGACCGGGATCGACCGGGGCGACGGCCGTCAGGTCGTCGAGCTGGGAGTCATGGAACTCCTGACCCGCCAGGTCGACCGCGTGGGTGTCTTCCGCCCGCTCGTCCACGACGGACCCGACCGCCTCTTCGACCTGCTGCGCGCGCGGTACCGGCTGTCCCAGGACCCGGCGACCGTGTACGGCATGGACTACCACGAGGCGTCCGCGCTCCAGGCCGAGCAGGGCACCGACGAGCTGGTCTCCCGGCTCGTCGACCGCTTCCACGAGGTGGCGCGCGCCTATGACGTGGTCCTGGTGCTCGGCACGGACTTCGCCGCCACGCAGCTGCCGGACGAGCTGGCCCTCAACGCGCGGCTCGCGAACGAGTTCGGCGCCTCCGTGCTCGCCGTGGTCGGCGGCAAGAACCAGACCGCCGAGTCGGTGCGCGCCGAGACCCGCAATGCCTACCGCGCCTACGACAGCCTGGGCTGCGACGTCCTCGCGGTGGTCACCAACCGCGTCGCCCCCGCCGACCGCGCCGAGATCCACGAGCGCCTGGAGGCCCGGCTCCCGGTCCCCTGCTACGTCCTGCCCGACGAGCCCGCCCTGTCCGCGCCGACGGTCGCGCAGATCACGCACGCCCTCGGCGGCGAGGTCCTCCTCGGCGACGACTCGGGGCTCGCCCGGGACACGCTCGACTTCGTCTTCGGCGGCGCGATGCTGCCGAAGGTCCTGAACGCCCTGACCCCGGGCTGCATGGTCGTCACGCCCGGCGACCGCGCCGACATCGTCGTGGGCGCGCTCGCCGCCCACAGCGCGGGCACCCCGCCGATCGCGGGCGTCCTGCTCACCCTGAACGAGCGGCCGGGCCCGGAGATCCTGCGTCTCGCGGACCGCCTCGCGCCCGGCACCCCGGTCATCGCGGTGTCCGGCGGCTCCTTCCCGACGGCGGCCGAGCTGTTCGCCCTGGAGGGCAAGCTGAACGCGGCCACGCCCCGCAAGGCGGAGACGGCGCTCGGCCTGTTCGAGCGGTACATCGACACCGCCGACCTGCTCAAGCGGCTCTCGGTGTCCGGCAGCGACCGCGTCACGCCGATGATGTTCGAGCACAAGCTCCTGGAGCGGGCGCGCGCCGACCGCCGCCGCGTCGTCCTGCCCGAGGGCACCGAGGAGCGCGTCCTGCGCGCCGCCGACGTGCTCCTCCGGCGCGGCGTGTGCGACCTGACGCTGCTCGGCCCCGAGGAGACCATCCGCAAGAAGGCCGCCGACCTCGGCGTCGACCTCGCGGACTCCCAGATACTCGACCCGCAGAAGTCCGACCTCCGCCAGGGCTTCGCCGAGGAGTACGCGCGCCTGCGCGCCCACAAGGGCGTCACGGTGGAGCTCGCGTACGACGTCGTGGCCGACGTGAACTACTTCGGCACCCTGATGGTGCAGCGCGGCCTCGCCGACGGCATGGTGTCCGGGTCCGTGCACTCCACCGCCGCGACGATCCGCCCCGCCTTCGAGATCATCAAGACGAAGCCGGACGCGTCGATCGTGTCGTCGGTCTTCTTCATGTGCCTGGCCGACAAGGTCCTGGTGTACGGCGACTGCGCGGTCAACCCCGACCCGAACGCCACGCAGCTCGCGGACATCGCCGTCCAGTCGGCGGGCACGGCCGCGCAGTTCGGCGTCGAGCCGCGCATCGCGATGCTGTCGTACTCCACCGGCACCTCAGGGTCCGGCGCCGATGTCGACAAGGTCCGCGAGGCCACCGAGCTGGTCCGCGGCCAGCGCCCGGACCTGAAGATCGAGGGCCCGATCCAGTACGACGCGGCCGTCGAGCCGTCGGTCGCGGCCACCAAGCTGCCGGGCTCCGACGTCGCGGGCCAGGCCAGCGTGCTGATCTTCCCCGACCTGAACACCGGCAACAACACCTACAAGGCCGTGCAGCGCTCGGCCGGCGCGATCGCCGTCGGCCCGGTGCTCCAGGGCCTGCGCAAGCCCGTCAACGACCTGTCCCGGGGCGCGCTCGTCCAGGACATCGTCAACACCGTCGCCATCACGGCGATCCAGTCCCAGTCCCCCACGTCCCAGACCTCCACGCCCCAGTCCCCCACCGAGAAGGCCCCCCACCAGTGAGCTCCCGCGTCCTCGTCCTCAACTCCGGCTCCTCGTCGCTGAAGTACCAGCTGCTCGACATGGCGGACAGCAGCCGTCTGGCCGTGGGCCTCGTCGAGCGCATCGGCGAGGAGACGTCCCGGCTCAAGCACACCCCGCTGACGGGCGGCGGCGCCGAGCGCGAGCGCATCGGCCCGATCGCCGACCACGAGGCCGCCCTGAAGGCCGTCGCCGAGGAGCTGGCCGCGGACGGCCTCGGCCTCGACTCGCCCGAGCTGGCCGCGATCGGCCACCGGGTCGTGCACGGGGGCCTGAAGTTCACCGAGCCCACGGTCATCGACGACGCCGTGCTCGCCGAGATCGAGCGCCTGGTGCCGGTGGCCCCGCTGCACAACCCCGCCAACATCACGGGCATCCGCACCGCCCAGGCGCTGCGGCCCGACCTGCCCCAGGTCGCCGTCTTCGACACCGCCTTCCACACGACGATGCCGGAGTCGGCCGCGCGCTACGCGCTCGACGTCGAGACGGCCGACGCGCACCGCGTGCGCCGGTACGGCTTCCACGGCACCTCGCACGCGTACGTGTCCCGGGCCACCGCGGAGCTGCTCGGCAAGGCGCCCGAGGACGTGAACGTCATCGTGCTCCACCTCGGCAACGGCGCGTCCGCCTCCGCCGTGCGCGGCGGCCGCTGCGTGGACACCTCCATGGGGCTCACGCCGCTGGAAGGCCTGGTGATGGGCACGCGCTCCGGAGATCTGGACCCGGCGGTGATCTTCCACCTGGCGCGCGTCGGCGGTCTTTCCATCGACGAAATCGACACGCTCCTCAACAAGAAGAGCGGCCTTATCGGCCTGTGCGGCGACAACGACATGCGGGAGATCCGCCGCCGCATCGACGAGGGCGACGAACAGGCCCGGCTCGCCTTCGACATCTACATTCACCGGCTGAAGAAGTACATCGGCGCCTATTACGCGGTTCTCGGCCGGGTGGACGCCATCGCCTTCACGGCGGGCGTCGGCGAGAACGCGGCACCGGTGCGCGAGGCCGCCGTGGCGGGCCTCGAGGAGCTGGGCCTCGCGGTGGACGGCGACCTCAACGCGGTGCGCGGCGACGAGCCGCGGCTGATCTCCCCCGAGTACGCCCGGGTGAAGGTCGCGGTCGTGCCGACCGACGAAGAACTGGAAATCGCCACGCAGACTTATGCGCTGGCAGGAAAGAACAGCTGAGCACCCCACCGCCCATTTGTATCTTCCGCCAGACGGAATATTCCGCAGCGAAACAAACCGATAGGATCGCCCCATGCGCCGTTCCAAAATCGTCTGCACTCTGGGCCCCGCCGTCGACTCCGAAGACCAGCTCGTCTCGCTGATCGAGGCCGGCATGAACGTGGCCCGCTTCAACTTCAGCCACGGCACGCACGCCGAGCACCAGGGGCGGTACGACCGCGTGCGCGCCGCCGCGGAGCGCACCGGCCGTGCCATCGGCGTCCTCGCCGACCTCCAGGGCCCGAAGATCCGCCTGGAGACCTTCGCCGAGGGCCCGGTCGAGCTGGTGCGCGGTGACGAGTTCACCATCACCGCCGAGGACGTGCCCGGCGACAAGTCGATCTGCGGTACGACGTACAAGGGCCTGCCCGGCGACGTCAACAAGGGCGACCAGATCCTCATCAACGACGGCAACGTCGAGCTGAAGGTCGTCGAGGTCGACGGGCCCCGGGTCAAGACGATCGTCGTCGAGGGCGGCGTCATCTCCGACCACAAGGGCATCAACCTGCCCGGCGCGGCCGTGAACGTGCCCGCCCTGTCCGAGAAGGACATCGAGGACCTGCGCTTCGCCCTGAAGATGGGCTGCGACCTGGTCGCGCTGTCCTTCGTCCGCGACGCGAACGACGTCAAGGACGTCCACCGCGTGATGGACGAGGTGGGCCGCCGCGTCCCCGTCATCGCCAAGGTCGAGAAGCCGCAGGCGGTCGCCAACATGGAGGGCGTCGTCGCCGCGTTCGACGCCGTCATGGTGGCCCGTGGCGACCTCGCCGTCGAGTATCCGCTCGAGAAGGTCCCGATGGTGCAGAAGCGCCTCGTGGAGATGTGCCGCCGCAACGCCAAGCCGGTGATCGTCGCGACCCAGATGATGGAGTCGATGATCACCAACTCCCGCCCCACGCGCGCCGAGGCGTCCGACGTCGCCAACGCGATCCTGGACGGCGCGGACGCGGTGATGCTGTCGGCGGAGTCCAGCGTCGGCGCGTACCCGATCGAGACCGTCAAGACGATGTCGAAGATCGTCACGGCGGCCGAGGAGGAGCTCCTCTCCAAGGGCCTGCAGCCCCTGGTCCCCGGCAAGAAGCCGCGCACGCAGGGCGGTTCGGTGGCCCGCGCCGCCTGCGAGATCGCCGACTTCCTCGGCGGCAAGGCCCTGGTGGCCTTCACCAAGTCCGGTGACACGGCCCGCCGTCTGTCCCGCTACCGCGCGGCGCAGCCGATCCTCGCCTTCACCACCGACCAGGAGACCCGCAACCAGCTCGCCCTGAGCTGGGGCGTGGAGTCCTTCGTCGTCCCGCACGTCGACAACACGGACGCGATGGTCGAGCTCGTCGACGCCGAGCTGCTCAAGCTCAAGCGCTACAACGAGGGCGACACCATGGTCATCACCGCGGGCTCGCCCCCCGGCGTCCCCGGCACCACCAACATGGTCCGGGTCCACCACCTGGGCAACGGCTGCCGCGACTGACGCCGCCGCCGGTACGCGAAAGGAGGGCGCCCCCCGCTGGGGGCGCCCTCCTTTCGCGTCGGGCCCGCGGCGCCTCCGCCTCAGCCTCAGTCCGTGATCGACTGGTGCAGGCCGGGGATGGTGAGGTTGCCGCCGAACTGGCCCGCCTGCTGGACCTTCACATCGGTGAAGTAGATCACCGGGATGTTCAGGGGCGGCGGCGGGTGCTCCGGGTCGAAGGTGACCGGGAACACGCCGAACAGCTTGCCCGAGATGCGCTCCGTGTACATCGTCGTGACGCCGTCGCGGATCGTGGACATGGAGCCCTTGGCGGCCTGGACGTGGTACTTCTTGCCGCCGGGACCCTCGACGATCTGGTGCAGATCACCGATGTCCGTGCCCGACTTGATGACGTACTTCAGGGCTTGCTTCTTGCGCCCGTCGGGCATCGTCAGGTTCACGACGCCCTGGTAGTCGGCGCCCATGAGCAGCAGGGAGCTGGCCTCCAGGTGCCAGGGCTGGTTCGGGATCGGCACGGGCGTCTGCTCGTCGTCGCCCGAGACCTTCTTCTCCACGACGCAGGGGAACGGCTTCTTGCCGTTCGCGTCCGGGGCCATGGGGTCCTCGGACGGCTCTTGGCCGGACGGCTCTTTCTCGGCCTTGTCTTCGGCGTCGTCCTCGACGTCGCCCTTCGGCTCGTCGGTCCCGGCCTTGTCGTCGGGCTTTTCTTCGGGCTTGTCGTCGGGCTTTTCTTCGGGCTTGTCGTCGGGCTTGTCGTCGGGCTTTTCTTCGGGCTTGTCGTCGGGCTTGTCGTCGGGCTTGTCGTCGGCCGGGTCCTTGGCCTTGGCCTCCTTGCCGTCCCTGCTGCCCGTGCCGTCCTTGTCGCCCTCATCGCGCTCATCGCGCTCATCGGCCTCGTCGTTGGACGGCTTCGGGGCCGGGGTCTTCTTGGCCCCGTCGGGCGTGAAGATGTCCTTGAGGGCGTCGCCGAGACCCAGCGGATCCAGCGGGTTCTTGGGCTTGGCGGGCTCCGCCTCGGAGTCGTTGTCGGCGTCGTTGCCGGAGTCGCTGTCGGCGTCCTTGTCCGCGTCGCCGGGCGGCACGGGCTTGGCCTCCGGCACGGACGTGTCGGGCCGGTCGGCGGACGGCGCGGGATTCGGCTTGGAGTCCTCGCCCTTGGAGTCACCGGAACCCTTGTCGCCCTCTGCCCGCTTCTTCCGCTTGGCCTCTTCCCTGGCCTTGTCCGCGGCGTCCTTCTCGGCGGCCTTCTTCTCCGCCGCTTCCTTCTCCGCGTCCTCCGCGTCCTTGCCCTTGTCCTTGTCCTTGGACGGTTCGTCCGGGGCCGTCACGCACGGCCCGTCCTGGAAGGGGTTCTCGGGCACGCCCGGCTTCGCCTGGGCGAGCTGCGGCGTCAGGCCCATGCCCATGAGGACGGCCGTCGGCATCGCCGCGATCGCGATCGCCTTGCCCGCCGGGACCTGGAGGCGGGTGAGGAGCGGCTTCTTGGGGGCCGCGTGCCGCGGCCCCGTTCTCACCCGGGACGTGACCGCGTCGCTCCGGCGGTGCGCCTCGTCAGTCGGCACGGTGCCTCCCGTTCGTCCCGTTGGCCGGGCTCGTTCCTGACAAGTCATCGGTCGTGCCGCCCGCTGGGGGCGCGCCTCTGCCGAGGCCCTTGGCCGCCGGAGACTGCGCGCGTCGCTTCGTACGCTTCTGTGGCTTCTCGTGCACCCAGGAGACGCCGAGCGCGCCGCCGATGAGAGCGAGCAGGAAGCCCATGACGAAGCCGCCGAAGTTGGACACCACCAGGGAGACCAGAGCGAGCAGGATCGCCGCGACGCCCGCGAACACGCGGGACATCGGCTGGAACCACATGGTCAGGCCGAGCACGATCAACAGCACACCGATGATCAGCGATCCGGCCCCGGCGGTGGTCGCCATCCGGATCGTCATCGTGCCGAGCGTGAGGTTCGCATACGGGAAGTACATGATCGGGATGCCGCCGAGCAGGGTCAGCAGGCCACCCCAGAACGGGCGCTGACCGCGCCACCCTCGGAAACCCAGGCGCATTCGACCAAGCTTGCTACCAAGGCCCAGTTGCGCTTCGGCGCTCATGTCGTACAGCTCCTCGGGACTGGCGTGTGGTTCTGTGTGTGCGGATGCGGGCACGGGGACGACTGTGCGAAGACGTACGGAAGTCGTACGAGAGGTACGGCGCCCCCGCGCCCGGCCGTTCAGCGCGACGAGTGCGGCTCAGACAGCACGGGCCTCAGCACGGGCCTCCACCGCGGCTCGACGAGAACGACGCGGTCGGGGCTGGGGAGACTGAGGCGGCGGCTGCCTCAGTAGCACTCGTGCTTGCCCTTCTTGACCGACATCTTCAGGCCGGAGAGCTTGAAGGTGCCGGCGCTGGTCGCCCAAGCGCGCTGCTTGACGTCGGTGAACAGCACCGATTCGGCCTGCTGGGCGAACGAGTCGGGGACGTACTGCTTGCCCGGCTTGTCCTGCGGGTTGACACCCGGACCCTTCGTCGTGCGGTCGACCGAGACACCGATGTCGACGTTGGTGAACGTCGCGTTGGCGCGCAGGTCGTCGGCGTCGATGAAGAGCTTCTTGGCCTCGACGGGCTCGTCACCCCAACCGGCCTTGAGCTTCATCGACACATCGCCGAAGAGCGGCACCGGGATGACCACGGACTGGCACAGGTTGGTGATCTCCGCCGAGTCCAGGCCGACGACGGCGACCGGGTGCTTGCCCGACTTGCCGACGTCCATCGCCCCGTACTGGACGAACCCCGTACCGTCGATCTGCTTGGCCCGCACCTTGAACTGCTGACCGGACACACTGAACGATGCCGCGAGCGCACCCTGCGAGAGGGCCACGCCTATCGCGGCCGTCGCCGCGACGCTCGGCACCATGACCACGGCGAACCGCTTCCATCTGGTTCCGCCACGAGCCACGGACTCCATGACTTTCCTCCTTCTCGGACGTACATCTCCGGCCCGCCGATCCCGAGGGGTCGGCTCAGCGGGGCGGGGATGGGAGAAGTGCTACGTCCTCGGTCAGGAGAGCGCCCATGTCGGCAGGCGCCTCGCGCCTGAGTCATCGGCGATCACCCCCGAGCGACAACCACTGGTCGCGCCTGACTCATCACGCACAACCCGCCGGACAGGCCCTGCCGTTCTCACGGGCAGAGACCCCCCTGTCCCAGACCGGCGACGGCGTCGCCGGCCTACTCGGTGGGGACCCAGAAAACCCGTCTCCCGAATGGCTGTCGGACGGCGGGCGATGGACCGAGCGTGGCCGATCGTGGTGCATTCTCGGCGCCCGCACAAGGGGGTTCGTTACTCACTGGTAACGAACGCATAACCGGACCCCTACCCCCCGGAAACGACCAGCGACGGACGGTGTTGTCAACAGCCGGGCAGGATGGGTCGATTGACGAACAGAATCGGGCAGATCGCCGCCTTGCCCTTACTCCAAGTAACAGTGGCCGCGCTTACCAATATTTGGTAAAGCGCGGCCACTGTGGCACTACCGAGAAAGACTCGTTCACTTGTGCATCAGAATCCCCGGCAACGGATGACCGCTCAGCGGACAGTACGTCGCCCACGCCGGGGCAAATCCGGCGGAACGTAAGGCTCCGGACATCGCATGTCTGGAAGGACGCTCAGAAGAGCACCCGGGCGAGCGCCGTGCGCGCCGCCGTCACCCGCGGGTCGTCCGCGCCGACCACCTCGAAGAGTTCGAGCAGCCGCACCCGGGCCGCGTCCCGGTCCTCGCCCGCCGTGCGCCGCACCGCGTCGACCAGGCGCCCGAAGGCGTCCTCGACGTGCCCGCCGACCAGGTCCAGGTCGGCCGCCGCGATCTGCGCCGCGACGTCGGCCGGATTCCCGGCGGCGTCCTGGCGCACCCGCTGCGGGTCCATGTCCTGGACCCGGGTGAGCAGTTCGGCCTGGGCGAGGCCGAGCTTGGCCTCGGTGTTGGCCGGGTCGTCGGCGAGCACGTTCTTGTACGCCTGGACGGCGCCGCCCAAGTCGCCCGCGTCCAGGGCCTGGACGGCGGCGGCGAGCGCCGCGTCGTGCGGTCCGGCCGGGGCGGCGGCGGGCTGCGGCTCACCCTCCGGGGCGTCCGCGTCGACGGTGAGGCCGGTGAGCCCGAAGCGCTCCTCCGCGACCTGGACCAACTGGTCCAGGGTCTGGCGGATCTGGGCCTCGGGGGCCGCGCCCTGGAAGAGGGGCAGGGCCTGCCCGGCCACCACCGCGAACACCGCCGGGATGCCCTGCACCCCGAACTGCTGCATCAGCATCTGGTTCGCGTCGACATCGATCTTCGCGAGGAGGAAGCGGCCGTTGTATTCCCGCGTCAGCCGCTCCAGGAGGGGGCTGAGCTGCTTGCACGGCTCGCACCACTCGGCCCAGAAGTCGATGACGACGGGCACCTCGGTGGAGCGCTGCAGGACATCCCGCTCGAAGCCCGCCTCGTCGACGTCGATCACGAGACTGGCCGGGGGCACCGCGCCCCCGCCGCCCTGCCTGGCCGCTTCGGCGCGCGCCTGCTCCGCCTTCGCCTTGGCCTCCTGGGCCGCCTTCACCGCGGCGAGGTCGACGACTCCGCTCATGGACATGTTCCGTGGCTGCATGAGTACATCCTCCCCCAAGCCGCGCGCGAACCGCGCCCGTCCGTGGCCTCCCGCCGGATTGCGGGGCCGCCGGACGTCCCGGCTCGATGGTCCCGAGGAGGACCGCTGTGTCCGCGGGGTCCCCACCCCGCGTGGTGGTTGCCGCCTCTGGGGCGGTGGAACGCTTCGTTCGTGCGCGACGCCGTGCCGTCACGGACGGCCGGGCGGCCTTCGAACGCCGCTTTCGCTACGGGTCGTAGCGTAACGGGAGGGGGCCCGGGGCGGCAGCGCGCTCCAGGTGATCTAGCTCACTCGCGCCTGGCCACCGGAGCCGTACCCACCGGTATGGTCGCGGGCATGCAGAGCCGCAGCACACCGCCCGCGCGCGCCGGTGGCCGCCCGCGCAGCGCCGAGGCGGACACCGCCATCCTCGAAGCGACCCGCGCGGCCCTGGTCGACCTCGGCTGGACGAAGCTGACCCTGGGCGACGTGGCGACGCGGGCGGGGGTCGCCAAGACCACGCTCTACCGGCGCTGGCCGGGCAAGAGCGAACTCGTCGTGGACGCCGTGGCCGAGCTCTTCGACGAGCTCGAACTCCCCGACAGCGGCAGCCTCGCCACCGACATCGAAGAGGTGGTCCTGCGGTTCGCGGCGCTCCTCGCGCGGCCCGAGACGAAGACGGCGCTGATGGCCGTGGTGGCCGAGTCGACGACGGACGCCCCGCTGCGGGAACGGGTCCGCGCGTCCATCGTCGACCGGCAGAAGCGGCTCGTCCTGGAGGGCCGCGAGCGCGCGCAGGCACGCGGCGAACTCCCCGTCGAGCCCGACGCCAAGGCCGCCGCCCGCACCGCCGACCTCATCTTCGACGTGATCGCCGGGTCCGTGGTGCACCGGGCGCTCGTCAGCGCCGAGCCCGTGGACGCGGAGTGGGCCCGCCGCTTCACCGCGCTGCTCCTGGGCGGCCTCGCCGCCGTGGGCGAGCGCTGAACGCCCCCGGGGTTCAGACCTGGTAGCGGCCGGGGGCGAAGAGGGCCAGGTTCTCCGCGACCCACGCGGACGTGCGCCGCAGCCCCTCGGCGAGGGAGACCTCCGGCTCCCACCCGGCCCACTCCCGCGCCCGCGCGTTGTCGGAGACGAGCCGCTCCACCTCGCTCCCGGAGGGCCGCAGCCGCGCCGGGTCGACCACGACCTCGGCCTGCCGCCCGCTCGCGGCGATGAGCGCCCGCGCCAGGTCCCCCACGGAGATCTCCCGGCCCACACCGAGGTTCACCACGTGCCCGAGGGTCCGCTCGCTCTCCGCCACGGCGAGGAAGCCGCGCGCGGTGTCGGTGACGTAGGTGAAGTCCCGCGTGGGCGTGAGCGAGCCGAGCTTGATCTCGCGGGAACCCGAGTGGAGCTGGGCGAGGATGGTGGGGATCACGGCGCGGGCGGACTGCCGGGGGCCGTAGGTGTTGAAGGGGCGGACGACGGCGACGGGCAGCTCGAAGGCGTGCCAGTGCGAGAGCACGGTCATATCGGCGCCGATCTTCGACGCGGAGTACGGGGACTGCGGCTGCAGCGGGTGGCTCTCGCTGATGGGAACGGTGCGCGCGGTGCCGTAGACCTCGCTCGTGGAGGTGTGCACGAGCCGCCGCACCGCGTGCCGTCGGCAGGCCTCCGCGATGTTCTCCGTACCGACGACGTTGGTCTGCACGTACGCGCCGGGAGAGTCGTACGAGTACGGGATGCCGATGAGCGCCGCCAGGTGGAAGACGGTGTCGCAGCCGGCGACGGCGTCGCTCACGCGCCCCGGGTCGCGCACGTCACCGGCGACGAACTCCACGCGCGGGTCGCCGAGCAGATGCGCCAGGTTGCCCTTCTCCGCGTACGGCTTGTAGTGGACGAAGGCACGCACGCGCGCGCCGCGTGCCAGGAGCAGGTCGACGAGGGTGGAGCCGATGAAGCCCTCGGCGCCGGTGACGAGGACGGTGCGGTCGTGCCAGTCGAAGGTGGTCATGCGGCGTTCTCCCAGTGGTTGGCGGGGGTGGAGGGGGCCTGGTGGCCCTGGGCGAGGTCGAGGACGCGGGCCGCAAGGAGGTCGGCCGCGTGGGCGTGGGGTCCTGGCTCGGCGGCCGCGCTCATGGCCGCGAGCCGGGCGGGGTCCGCGAGGAGCGGTCCGGCGAGGGCGTCGAGCCGCTCGGCGGTGGTCTCGGCGTCGGGGAGCAGCAGGCCCGCCCCGGCGTCGGACAGGACGCGCGCGTTGTGGGTCTGGTGGTCGCCGGGGGCGTGCGGGTAGGGCACGAGGACGGCGGGCACGCCGGTGGTGGCCAGCTCGGCGACGGTCGCGGAGCCCGCGCGGCACACCACCAGGTCGGCGGCCGCGTACGCGAGGTCCATCCGGTCCAGGTAGGGCACGACGCGGGCGACCGCGTCCCCGCCCTCGTGCGCGAGGCGCGCCCGGGTCTCGTCGAGCGCGGCGGGCCCCGTCTTGATCAGGAGGTGGACGTCACTGCGGTGCCGCCAGCGGGCGGCGAGCCCGAGGGCGGCCTCGGTGAGGCGGGTCGCGCCGAGGCTGCCGCCGTTGAAGAGGAGGAGCCGCGCCCCGTCGGGCACGCCGAGCGCGTGGCGGGCCCGCGTGCGCAGGGCGGTCCGGTCCAGGCGGGCCAGGGCGGCGGCGATGGGCATGCCGGTGGTGTGGGCGCGGTGGCCGCCGGGCAGGTGCGCGCGGCTGCGGTCGAAGGCGACGGCGATATGCGGGGTGAGGCGCGCGGCGAAGCGGTTGGCGCGGCCGGGGACGGCGTTGGACTCGTGGATGAGGCTCGGCAGGCCTGCCATGCGGGCGCCGACGATAGCGGGCGCGCTGGGGTAGCCGCCCATGCCGACGGCGATGTGCGCGCCCTGGTCGCGCAGGATCGCCCGGCACTGGGCGCCAGACTTCAGGAGGGCGGCGGGCAGCAGATAGCGCTTCGCGCCGAGCGCCGGGTCGAAGGGGATCATGTCGACGGTGTGCAGGCGGTACCCGGCCTCGGGGATGAGCCGGGTCTCCAGGCCCCGCTCGGTGCCCACGAAGGAGATCACCGCGTCCGGTACGGCCCGGCGCAGGGCGTCGGCGAGGGCGAGCCCGGGGTAGATGTGGCCGCCGGTGCCGCCCGCGCCGATCACGACGGACAGCGGGCGGCGGGTGGCGCTGGGGGCGGAGGAGAGCGCTGGTGGTTTCATACCGGCTCAGCGTCGGGGCCCGCCCTAAGAGGGTTTTAAGAGCCGCGTTTGGCATTTTGGGTGCATGAGCCTGTGCCTGAGCCCCCAGCGCCCCCTGCGCACCACCCGTACCCGCCCGGTGGCGGCGCCGTGACCCCCGCGCCGCCCCGCTTCCGGGGCCCCGCCCCGAAGGTGCTCGTCGTCGACGACGACCCCGAGGTGCGGGCCGCCGTGGAGGACGCGCTGACGATCGAGGGGTACCGGGTGCGCGGCGCCGGGGACGGGCAGCGGGCGCTGACCGCGGTCGTCCGCTGGGAGCCGGACCTCCTGGTGCTCGACGTGATGATGCCCGTCATGGACGGCCTCGCCGTCTGCCGTCAGCTGCGGGCGGCGGGCGACCGCACCCCCGTGCTCGTCCTGACCGCCCTGGACTCGGTGAGCGACCGCGTCGACGGGCTCGACGCGGGGGCCGACGACTACCTCGTCAAGCCGTTCGCCCTGGACGAGCTCGCCGCCCGCGTCCGCGCGCTGCTGCGCCGCGCCGCCCCGGACCCGGCGGATGCGGGGCCCGACGGGGACGACCTGGCGTACGGCGACCTCCGCTTCGACGCGCGCACCCGCACCGGGGTGCGCGCCGGGCGCCGCATCGAGTTCAGCCGCACCGAGGCCACGCTGCTGGAACTGCTGCTGCGCAACGCGGGCCAGGTGCTTCCGCGCGAGCTGATCCACGAGGCGGTGTGGGGACGCGACTTCGGCCCGGACTCCAACTCGCTCGCGGTGTACGTCGGCTATCTGCGGCGCAAGCTGGAGTCCGGCGGCGAGGCCCGCCTGGTGCACACGGTGCACGGCGTCGGCTACCGGCTCGGTACGCCGTGACCGCCCGCCGCCGTCTCGGCGCCCCCTGGCGGCGCCGCCGCCCGCTGCGCACCCGCCTCGCGGTGGCGGCGTCCGCCGCGGTGGCGCTGGTAGCGATCTGCGTCTGCACGGCATCGTTCTTCGTACTCCGTTACAAGCTCTACCAGCAGCTGGACCAGAACCTCGCCCAGTCCGCGACCCTGGCCGCACAGCAGCACCGCTCCGAGGACCGGGGCTACGGCGTGCTCGCGGGCGAGTGCCGCTTCCTGGGCGCTCCGGCCTGCGCGCAGGTCGTCCCCGCCGCCGCGGCCGAGGACCCGAAGAAGCCGTACCTGCTACCCGTGAACCGCTCCACGCGCCAGGTCGCGGCGGGCGAACTCGCCCCCTACTACTCGAACTTCACCCTCCCCGGCGGCAAGCCTGGGCGCATGTTCACCACCACCTACGGCAAGGGCGCGGCCGTGCAGGTCGCGCTGCGCGCGGACATCGCCGAGCGCGGGGTCCGGCAGACGGCCGCGATCCTGTCGGTGGTGGGCGGCGCGGGCGTGCTCCTGTCGGCGCTCGGCGGCTACTGGGTCTCCCGCACGGGTCTCGCCCCCGTGGCCCGGCTCACCGCGACCGCCGAGCGCATCGCGGCGACCCGCGACGCCCGGCACCGCATCGAGCTGCCGCCCGGCCCGCCCGGCGGACGCAGCGAGGACGAGGTGACGCGGCTCGCCACGGCCTTCAACACCATGCTCGGCGAGCTGGAGGAATCGGTCGCGGCCCGCCGCCGCCTCGTCGCCGACGCCTCGCACGAGCTGCGGACGCCGCTGACGTCGTTGCGTACGAACGCGGAACTCCTCGGCCGCGCCGACCGCTTGACGCCGGAACAGCGGGACCGGGCCTCAGCCGCGCTCGGCCGTCAGCTCCGCGAGGTCACGGGCCTCGTCAACGACCTGATCGAGCTGGCCCGCGACGAGGAGCCGCGGCCGCTCGTCGAGGACGTGGCGCTCGCGCCGCTGGTGGCGCACGTGGTGGAGGCCGCGCGCGGGCACTGGCCGGGGACCGTCTTCACGCTCGCCGTCGCGCCCGACGCCGCCGACGTCACCGTGGCGGGGGTGCCCGCGCGGCTCGCCCGGCTCGTCACCAACCTGCTGGACAACGCGGCGAAGTTCAGCCCGTCGGGGGCTCCCGTGGACGTCTCCCTCTCCCGCCGCGAACTGACGGTACGCGACCACGGGCCCGGCATCGCGGAGGAGGACCTCCCCCACGTCTTCGACCGCTTCTACCGCGCCGAGAAGGCCCGCGCCCTGCCCGGCTCCGGCCTCGGCCTGGCCATGGCCCGCCAGATCGCCCACGCCCACGGCGCGGAACTCCTCGCGGAACGGGCCCCGGGGGGCGGCGCCCGCTTCCGCCTGACGTGGCCGTAGCCCGCGTGGGACGCCCCAGGCCCGCCCCTTCCCGGTGCTCCAGAGTGACACTTCTGGAGTGGTCGGGTCATGGCGGCATCCGCGCAGGTCAGGGACGTACAGCAACCTCCGCTCCTCCCGGGAGGCATGGAGGACTGGAACGGAAGTACAAGGCAGACCAACACTGAGACCCTGCGGGGCGTCCGCTGTATCCGGCTGTCCGTCCGTACGGATGAGACGACGAGCCCGGAGCGGCAGCGCGAGGCAGACGACATTGCGGCGGCGGCCCTCGGTATTGAGTTCGGCGAGGGTGCCGCCCTGCGTGAAGCGGTCGACCTGGACGTGTCCGCGTCCCTGGTCGGCCCCTTCGACCGTCCGCAGCTCGGCGGATGGCTCAAGCGCCCCGAGGACTTTGACGCCCTGGTGTTCTGGCGCTTCGACCGCGCCATCCGGGACATGGACGACATGCACGAGCTTGCCAAGTGGGCCCGCAGCCACCGCAAGATGATCGTCTTTGCCGAGGGCATCGGCGGGGGTCGGCTCGTGTTCGACTTCCGCAACCCCATGGACCCCATGGGGCAGCTCATGATGCCCATGGGGGACCTCGGCGGACCGAGTGCCCACTCTCACGCGTAGCGCTGTTCATGCACCACGCACCCCGCGTTACTCGGGGTGGCCGCGGGGGTCGTGAGGCAGCGTGCGGGGGCCGTACCGCCCATCAGTAACCCACTCGTCCGCGAGTGCGCCGAACGGGGTTGGAAGCCAGTACGGCCCCCACAACGTCCGGACCGGCCCGAGCCGGCGAGGGCGCCCACGCTCGCTGACCCAACGGCATAGGTGCGCGGTACCGGCCCCCTCGGGGAGACCCAGAAGCAGTCCGCAGAGTTCCCCGGTTCGAGTCCGGGGGCGGGCACTCCATGACAACGACGACCAGGCGGTGACCCATGACCCCATGCATTGAGTGCCACGACACAGCAACTCGTCGCGGACGCTGCGACGTTCACGATGCGCAGCACCAGGCGCGTCCCTCGGTGCGTGCCCGACGTGCACGCGGTAGGCGCCGAGCGAGACGCCATGATGCGGCGGCGCGGCTCCGCGTACGGGTACAGGAGCGCGGTCACGCCTGGTGTGACTGGTGCTTGGGCGACTTCCCCGCGGATGCGGTGGACGTGGACCATGGGCGGCCCCTCGCGATGGGCGGGACGGACACGGCGGGCAACGTTCAGGTCCTGTGTCGTGGCTGCCACGGGCTGAAGACGAGTACGGAGTTCAGCCAACTCTGCGGAGCTGTGCCGGGAGAGCGGAAGGGGCGCGGTATGGGTGTGGACGCCGCCCTGGCGGTTCCGGTTCGGTCCCGTTACAGCAAGACCGTTGCTTCCTGAGAAGCAGCGGTTTTGCTGGGCCCGTTCGTACCTCGGGGTGAGAACGGCCCGAGCTGCAATGTTGGTCAGTCTTCGATGACCCCCGTTATCTCGATCTCACGCAGTACCCATTGCGATTCACCGTCCACCTTGATTTCGGTACCACTGCGCTTCTCAAAGATGACCTTGTCGCCTACCTTGACGTCCAGAGCTTGAAGTTCACCAGAGTTCAGAACCTTTCCGGGGCTAACGGCGACGACCTCCCCCAACACATGGGTTTCCCGTGCACCGTAAGGCCACTGGAAGTCTTGCGGCATGTCTTTGTCGGGATCGATGAAGTTGACAAGAATTTGATCGTTCGTGAGTTTGCGTTGCATCTATGCCTCCGGCGCCTGTGTTGAGTTACTGCGTTTTGCAGCACGTGCAGTCTTGAGCATGATCGTTTAGCGGGCAAGGCTGCTATCAGCCATGGGTAGGCTCGATAAGCGCATCGGGGCAACTCAGATGCTCCTTGAGGGCGGGTGCTATGCGCCCCCTGGCTAGTCCCAGGGGCGAAGGCTGCGGTAGAGGCATTTCGGGTCTGCCCATCCCATCGCGCCCATCCCCCGTTTGGAGGTGACCTCCCTTGCCCCGTAAGCCCCGTACCCCCTGCACGATCCCCGGGTGCCCCGAGCTGACGAACGGGGGACGCTGCCCGACGCACGAGCGTGAGGCACAGCAACAGCGCGGCACGACAGCCGAGCGTGGCTATGACACCCGCTGGCAGCGCATCCGGCGCCGCTACTTGTACGCGCATCCGTGGTGCGTGCTGTGCTCGCGCATCGCGACCGTGGCCGACCACTTCCCCGAGTCGGGCCGCTCGCTGGTCGCTCGGGGCGTCGCCGATCCGGACGCGTTCTCTCGTCTGCGTCCGCTGTGCACGTCGTGCCACAACCGTGAGACCGCGAAGCGGCAACCGGGCGGTTGGGCTGCCGAGCGCGTGAAGCCTCGCCGGCTCTGACTCGGCGACCAGGGGGACTCCCTCACCCCGCCGAGATTGATCGGCAGGGAGCCAAAAAACTCGCATGGCTCATTTGAGCGTTCCTGTGAGCTGTGCATGCCGCCCCTTCGGCTGGCGCTCACTTGATGTGCCGAATCTGGCTAACCATTGAGGAGAATTCTCATGACTTTGACCCTGGCTGAGTCCGCGAAGCTCTCGCAGGACGATCTGCGACGCGGAGTGATCGAGACGTTCGTTCAGGAGTCCCCGATCCTGGACCGGCTTCCGCTCATCAACGTGGAAGGAAACGCCTACCGCTACAACGAGGAATCAAAGCTGCCCGGAGTTTCCTTCCGTACAGTGAACGAGACGTACCCGGAGAGCACCGGTGCCGTAAACCAGCGCATCGAGACGCTGGCCATCCTCGGCGGTGACGCGGACGTGGACAAGTTCATCGTGCAGACCCGGGGAAACATCAATGATCAACGAGCAATTCAGGCCACGATGAAGGTCAAGGCCGCTTCCATCCACTTCGCGGACCAGTCCTTCAACGGCGACGCCGAGGTGAACCCCAAGGGGTTCGACGGATTGCGTAAGAGGCTGCTCGGCGCACAGGTGCTGGACGCGAAGGAGCTTGGTCCGGTCGCCAACGGCTAGGATTTCTTTGATGCCCTGGACGCGCTGACCACGCAGGTGCGCGGCATCAACGGCGCCAACGGCGCGCTCTACATGAACCCCGAGATCCGCGCGAAGATCGTGTCCGGGTTCCGTCGGCTTGGCGGCGGGGAACTCCTTCCCACCGAAATCGCAGGGAAGCGTACGGTCGCGTGGAACGGCATCCCGCTCCTGGACGCAGGGCAGAAGCTCGACGGCACTGACGTTCTGCCGCTGGCCACTGGCGCGGGCGGCAAGCAGACCGGCGACATCTACGCCGTGCGCTTCAGGTCCTCCGAAGCCGATGCCGCTGTCGCCGGTCTGACCAACGGCGGCATCCAGGTCGCCGACCTCGGCGAGTCCCACGACAAGCCCGTCTGCCGCACCCGCATCGACTTCTACTGCGGACTCGCCCTGTTCGGCGGCAAGGCAGCCGCGCGGCTGACGGGCGCCCTCAACGGCTAACCCACTCAAATCCCCCGTACTTGTCACCCTTATCAGGGTGGCGAGTACGGGGGATCTTGGCGTGACTTGGAGGCTAACTAGCGTGCCTCTATTGCGGGTTGCCGCATTCCCTCATACGCCTCTCGCAGGTCACTAGCATCCGAAATCTTACGAGACTCAACGGCCTGTACGACTTCCAGGGCACGCCAGCGGTTGGAGGGAACGACTCGCCCCGAGAGAATGGCTCGCTGCGCTGCATCGCAGGCTTCGTCCACTCGATCGGAAACGACGAGCGACAGTGCGAGATCGATGTTCGCCGAGGCTACGCGGCGCGGCCATTTCGAGATGTCATTCGATGGGGCGAGCCGGTTGATCACCTCGCGGGCGTAATCTTCAGCTGCCGGGTCACCTGCCCAAGCCAGAGTGGTCGCGGTGTAGGACACGGACTTGCCGGGGTCGTACTGGTAATGATGTTCAGGGTGATCGGGGAATTGCATGAGGGAGACGAGTGTGTTGACTCGACCTATGGCGCCGTACGTCTCATTGGCTTGTCCGAGCCTGGCGTACGCGCGCCCCTCTTGAGCCGTCGCCTGGATTTCAACGGAACTCCCCTTCGGTGCAAGAGCTTGAGCCGCCTTGCTCAGCTCTACAGCCTTGACATAATCACCGGAAGTAAGAACCCGCCACGCGTCCGTCTCGAAACACCAGGCTTGGATTTCAGCATGCCCGGCGTGCTTGGCCAGCGTCATGGCTGTGTGCAACCGTGCCGTCGCGGCATGCTCCTGGTTCAGGTCGATATGGAGTGTTGCTCCCAACAGTGAGAACCAACCACCGAGGACCAGCAACTGCCGATGCTCGGCCAGGGTCTTCCTCGCGTCCAGCAAGTGACTGACGTACGCCGAATACTTACGCACCCGCGCCAAGAGGTCCTGCGGAGCAGAAGACGGATACAGCCTCGCTAGTTCATCAAAAACCAGCTCAAGGCGTGAGAGTGTTTCACCCCCGACGTCACTGGCTGCCACTCGCCGCACAAGTTCCAGAGCTTCCATTTCGTCATCATGTGCAGGGAGAGGCGACGCCGACTGGGCAGTTGTCGCGGGTGCTGTCTGAGGGACGCCATCTACACAGTGGATCAATGAATCCAGTTGAGATGCGGAGACCTTCAACTCTCGGCAAAGGTCCGGTCGATGGAAGGATTGCGGAGCGGTTTCACCGGTCTCCCAGCGGCTGACGGTTGTTCGCTCCACACCGATGGCTTCAGCTAGCGACTCCTGGCTGAAACCCATCGCCTTGCGGCGCTTCACGAAGTTCTCTCGCCTGGCCATGTCGCCTCCCCGCTCTCCGGCTTGCCGTTGTACCAGGTCAGAGGGTCCGTTGAGTCCAGTATGCGGCAGAGATGCGGCAGAGATGCGGCACTCCCGCGCTGGCACCTCATGATGCCCGGCCCTGTACTGGTGAATCGCCCAAGACGGGGTATCGGCGAAGCGCTCTTTGAAGCCGTCTGGATCTCCCTGGATGGGCAGTCGAACAGCTCTCGCCTGGACCCGAGAGAGAGGCCCCATGGAAGCCACGGACCGTGCGCGACTGGAAAGCTACTTCAGCAGGATCGCTGATGAGTTCACGCCGCCCGAGCGGCCGTCCACACTGCTGATCACACACCTCTTGCCTGAGCGCCCCGCGTTCATCAGGGCGGTCGGTAAGGCGACCAGCCTGCGGGCTGTGCTGCCCAAACCGAAGTCCATCAACGCGGCGGCCCGGCGCGAGGTGGAACAGGCCGTGGCGTGTGACGAACTGACGCGAGAGACGTTCGCCGACCCGGACACCGCCGTGACCTACCTGGAGACGAGGGCGGCCGGGGAACCGGTCGTGCTGCTCGACGTAGGCGGGTACTTCGCACCTTCGCTGGACGCGCTGTGCGCCCGCTTCACCGGACACATCCTCGGCGTGGTCGAGGACACCGAGAACGGCCACAAGCGGTACGCCGACCGGGACAAGCTGCCGTGCCCTGTGGTGTCCGTCGCGCGTTCGCCTCTCAAAGACCCGGAAGACTTCCTGGTAGGGCAGTCGGTCGTCTTCTCCGCCGAAGCCCTCCTCCGAGGGCGTGGCGACATCCTTCACGGACGCCCCGCGCTGGTCCTCGGGTTCGGCAAGCTCGGTTCCAGCATCGCCCGGCTGCTGCACGTCAAGGGTGTGCGGGTCATCGTCTACGACATCAACCCGGTACGGCAGACACAGGCCATGTCACACGGGTTCGAAGTGGCCCGAGACCGTGACCAGGCTCTTGAGACCGCTGGACTGGTGCTGTGCGCCACCGGCGGACTCAGCTTGCGCGGCGAGGACTTCCCCCGCCTGAAGAACGGCGCTTACGTGGCCACTGTGACCAGCTCGGAAGACGAGCTGGAGCTGGACGGCTTGCCTGCGGGCTACGTCAGGGACAGCGCCGGAGAGAACGTGACCCGGTACACCACCACGGGCCACTACTTCTACCTGCTGAACGGCGGCAACGCCGTCAACTTCCTGCACGGCGCGAGCGTTGGACCGTTCATCTTCCTCGTCCAAGCCGAAATCATCGCGGGCGCGGCCATGCTCGCTCGCGGCGGCCTTGACGCCACCCTCCACGAAGTCCCCGCTACCGACCGGGCAGCCATCGCAGCTACCTGGCTCCATTACTACAACAGGTGATCGAATGCCCATCACGACAGGCCACATCCGCACCACCCTCGCCGAGTACGCCGACGCGCATCCGGAAGACAAGCACACGCTCGCGCCCCTGTCGGAGCTGTTGGACCAGGGAGCCGACGTGACCAGCCGGAAGGAGTTCCGGGGCCACGCCACCGCGGGCGCCGTACTCGTCAACGACCAGCGCCAAGCACTGTTCATCCACCACGTCGCCCTGAACAAGTGGCTGACCCCTGGCGGGCACCTAGAGCCCGAGGACACGAACCTGATGCACGCCGCCCTGCGCGAGCTGGTCGAAGAAACCGGGATCACGCTGAGCGTCGCTCCCGTCCAGCCGACCCCGATCCACGTGGACGTCCACCCCATCCCCGCCAACGACAGCAAGGACGAGCCCGCTCACTGGCACGCAGACTTCCGCTACGTCTTCCAGGTGACGGGCGAACACTCCGTAACACTCCAAGAGGAAGAGGTCAGCGGGTACGCATGGCGGGGAATCGACATGATCGCTGACGAGACGCTACGCAGCCGCGTCCTCGCCGCCCTGCGCTGACCTCTCGTCGCCCCGTCCGTCCCGGCAATTCTCCACTGCGGATGGACGGGGCTTCGCCGTCCTGGCGCCCGTCGTGCCCGCCGAGACGGGACCAGGCAGCCAAAGCGCCCCGACAGACCGCGTAGGACCGGTCCACCGGGGCTTGCCGAGACAGCTTCCAAGGAGCTGAAACGACCGTGCGTGATGCTATCGCCAGAGCACTCATCTGGGTGCTCGCCTTGCTGCCCCGCGCCCGCCGCGCCAAGAAGGGACGCCACACCGCCAGATTCCTTGGCGGTCGGCGAGGATCCGAAAGGCAGCCCACCCCGCCGTTGCCGCCGCCTACTGCCCCTCTGCGGCAGCCCGAACCGGAGCTTGGCCCCGTCCCCGCGTGGTTCAAGCCCTGGCGGACGCCGAGCGCCAAGACAGTCCGGGAAATCTTCGAACAGCGCCCCGATCTGCCCTACCTGCAACGCGAACGGTGGCGCGCGGCAGCATTCGCAGAACTCGGATTGGACTACGACCACCCCACCACGAACATCACTCCCGTCCGGCGGGTAACCGCATGACCCCCGACGGAGCCACCAGCAAGCACACACCCCCCACACAGTCCGTGCTCGGCATCTGCGGCCACCAGACGACGGCCCCCGTGCCCGTGGGTGAGGTGCAGCAGCAAAGCGGTGGAGGCTGGTTCACGCACTACGTGTGCCCCGGCTGCATCCACCGCTACAGGCCGCTCGCGCAGTGGGACGAACTGCCCGCACTGCGCTGGACCTCACAGCACTGATCAGCTCACCGAAGACCACGCCCCGCTCGGCCACATCCCGAGCGGGGCTTTTGCACGCTCTGACATGGCACTACCCTCAGAACTCCTACTAACGAGCATCGGGGCTTCCCGAACTGGGGCTCCGCCCCAGACCCCGCTCCTCAAACGCCGGAGGGGCTGAATCTTCGCGGCCCGAGCCGGATGGTTTCAGCCCGTCCGGCGTTTGAGGACGAGGCGCGAAGCGCCAATTGCTGTTGAGCGGGGAGACGGGGGCGGCAGCCCCCGGTTCGGGAAGGGGCGGGCCTGGGGCACTACGCGAGGTCAGAAGCCGGGCGGCTCCGTGTACACGCCCCACTCCTCGCGGAGCGCACCGCAGATCTCCCCCAGCGTCGCCTCGGCCCGCACCGCGTCCAGCATGGGCGCGATCATGTTGGACCCGTCGCGCGCGGCGGCGAGCATCGCGTCGAGGGAGGCCCGCACGCGGGCGTCGTCCCGGCGCCCCTTGCGGTCGGCGAGCACCCGTACCTGCTCGCGCTCGACCTCGTGGCTGACGCGCAGGATCTCCAGGTCTCCGGTGACGGAGCCGTGGGCGACGTTGACGCCGACGACGCGCTTGTCGCCCTTCTCCAGGGACCGCTGGTACTGGAAGGCGGACTCGGCGATCTCGCCGGTGAACCAGCCGTCCTCGATGCCGCGCAGGATGCCGGAGGTGATGGGGCCGATGGGGTGCTGCCCGTCGGGGTGGGCGCGACGGCCCCGCTCCTTGATCTGCTCGAAGATCTTCTCGGCGTCGGCCTCGATGCGGTCGGTGAGCTGCTCCACGTACCAGGAACCGCCGAGGGGGTCGGCGACGTTGGCGACGCCGGTCTCCTCCATGAGGACCTGCTGGGTGCGCAGGGCGATCTCGGCGGCCTGCTCGCTGGGCAGGGCGAGGGTCTCGTCGAGGGCGTTGGTGTGCAGGGAGTTGGTGCCGCCGAGGACGGCGGCGAGGGCCTCCACCGCCGTGCGCACCACGTTGTTGTACGGCTGCTGGGCCGTCAGCGAGACCCCGGCGGTCTGCGTGTGGAAGCGCAGCCACTGGGCCTTGTCGGTCTTGGCGCCGTACACCTCCTTCATCCAGCGGGCCCAGATCCGGCGGGCGGCGCGGAACTTGGCGATCTCCTCGAAGAAGTCGACGTGGGCGTCGAAGAAGAAGGAGAGGCCGGGGGCGAAGACGTCGACGTCGAGGCCCCGGCTGAGGCCGAGCTCCACGTATCCGAAGCCGTCCGCGAGGGTGTACGCCAGCTCCTGCGCGGCCGTCGCCCCGGCCTCGCGGATGTGGTAGCCGGAGACGGACAGCGGCTTGTAGGCGGGGATCTCGCGGGCGCAGTGCTCCATGAGGTCGCCGATGAGGCGCAGGTGGGGCTCGGGTTCGAAGAGCCACTCCTTCTGCGCGATGTACTCCTTGAAGATGTCGGTCTGGAGCGTGCCGTTCAGGACGCCGGGGTCGACGCCCTGCCGCTCGGCGGCGACCAGGTACATGCAGAAGGCCGGGACGGCGGGACCGCTGATCGTCATGGACGTGGTCACGTCGCCGAGGGGGATGTCCTTGAACAGGACCTCCATGTCGGCGGCGGAGTCGATGGCGACACCGCAGTGGCCGACCTCGCCGAGGGCGCGCGGGTCGTCGGAGTCACGGCCCATGAGCGTCGGCATGTCGAAGGCGACGGAGAGGCCGCCGCCACCGGCGGCGAGGATCATCTTGTAGCGCTCGTTGGTCTGCTCGGCGTTGCCGAAGCCAGCGAACTGGCGGATGGTCCACGTACGCCCTCGGTATCCCGTGGGATACAGCCCTCGCGTGAACGGATACTCGCCGGGCCATCCGATGCGCTCGAAGCCCTCGTAGGTGTCCCCGGGCCTGGGCCCGTAGGCAGGCTCGACCGGGTCACCGGAGAGCGTCGTGAAATCGGCGTCGCGCTTCTTGGCGGCGTCGTACCGGGCCTGCCAGCGGCGGCGGCCCTCCTCGATGGCGTCAGCGTCCATGCCACCAATTTACTTGGACGTCCTAGTAAATGTCGATGGCTGACCGCCACGGAACGCTCCGTGGCGGTGCGGCTACGCCTTGGCCAGGTCCGGCGACGCGTCCGTGAGCAGCGGCTCGACCTCGCGGACGACCTTGCGCTCGACGAAGAACGCGGCCGTCGGGATGGTGCCGGACACCAGGACCCAGAGCAGCTTGCCGAACGGCCACTTCGCCTTGGAGCCGAGGTCGAAGGCGAAGACCAGGTAGATGATGAAGAGGACGCCGTGGATCTGCGAGACGGCGAGCGTCAGGCCTTCGGCCTTGTCGAAGCCGTACTTGACCACCATGCAGGCGCACAAGATCAACAACATGACGGCGGTGACGTAGGCCATTACCCGGTACCGGGTCAGCACGCTGCGTTTCATGCCCCCGAGCGTAGCCGCCCCTTTTGCACGATCTTCGACCGCCCCTTCGCCGCCGGATCGCCGGGCAGGCTCTTTCCTCCCGCCCACCCGCCCCTTCATCGCGCTCCGCACTCGTCCTCAAGCGCCGGACGGGCTCCCAAACCCCATCGGCGCTCCGCGCCTCGTCCTCAAACGCCGGACGGGCTGAAATCTCGCCGCAACCGGCAGGTATTCAGCCCGTCCGGCGATTGAGGACAAGCGCGCACGCGCGAGGAAGGGGCGGGTGGGTGGGGAAGAGAGCGCGTCCGGCGATTGAGGACCAGCGTGGCTGCGCGGTCAGGGGCCGGTGGGCTAGTCCGTGAAGTCGCCTGCGGCTACGCGCAGGGGGCGGAGCAGGTCAAAGATGTCCCCGCACCCCTCCGCGTCGTAGACGCCGAGCCCGAAGTCCATCGCCATCAGCTCCCGCGTGGCCTCGTCCACGACCTCGCGCCCCTTCTCCGTGATGGAGGCGAGGGTGCCGCGCCCGTCCCGGGGGTTGGGGCGCTTGTCGACGAGCCCGGAGCGGACGAGCCGGTCCACGGTGTTGGTGACGGACGTGGGGTGCACCATCAGCCGCTCGCCGATCTTGGACATCGGCAGCTCGCCCGCCTTGGAGAAGGAGAGCAGCACCAGCGCCTCGTACCGCGCGAACGTCAGGCCATACGGCTTGACGACCGCGTCGACCTCCGCGAGGAGGATCTGCTGGGCGCGCATGATCGAGGTGATGGCGCCCATGGCGGGCACGGACCCCCAGCGCTGCTTCCAGAGTTCGTCGGCGCGGGCGATGGGATCGAAGGGGAGACTGAGCGGCTTCGGCACAGCGTCGACCTTAGCCGTCGGCCCCATACCGGTCAGCCCCCGTCTCGGATTTCGGCCGCTCGGGGGCCCGGGCGGGGCGCGCACGGCGCGCTGGCCGCCCCGTGGAGCGGACCGGCAGGCACAGCAGCGCGCAGACGACGGCGCCGAGCACCCCGGCCCCGGCGACGACGGTGCTCACGGCGAGGAGCTCCGCCGCGAGGCCCCCGAGCGCCATGCCGACACCCTGGAGGGTCATCAGACCGGCCGTGTGCAGGGTCATGGCCCGGCCGCGCAGCTCCGGGGGCACGGAGTCGACGAACCAGCGGTCGAGTCCGAGGGTGTACGCCGATCCGGCCCCGGCGAGCACCAGCGCGGGCACCGCCCAGGCGAGGCCGGGCGTGAGGGCGTAGGCGGCGAGCGGCAGCAGCGTGGTGGCGGCCAGCGGCAACACGATCCGGGAGCGGGTGGCGGCCGAGAGCGCGGACCCCGCGTACAGCTCACCGGCGATGGTGCCCACCGGCATGGCGCACATGAGGAGCCCCACCCCGGCGGAGCCCGCCCCGATCTGGTCGGCGTAGGGCGCGGCGAGGGCCTCCGGCACGACGGCGAACATGGGCGGCGCCCAGAGCAGCAGGACCAGGGAGCGGACGCGCCGGTCGCCGAGGACCTGGCGGGCTCCGGCGAGGGAGTAGCGCAGGAGGGCGGGGCCCGTGCCGCCGCGTGCGGGCCGCCGCCGGGTGCCGCAGCGCAGCAGCAGCGCCGACGCCGCGAACGTACCGACGGTGATCACGAGCGCCCCGCGCGGCGGGACGAGGGTGAGCAGCACCCCGCCGAGCCCGAAGCCGACGAGCACGGCGCTCTGCGACACCATCCGCAGCAGCGAGCGCCCGAGGACGAACAGGTCGCCGTCGCCGAGGACGTCGGCGAGGGTCGCCATCCGGGTGCCGTTGAAGACGGGCGCGACGGCGGCGATCGCGCAGCGCAGGGCGAGCAGCGCGGCGACCGGTGTCGCGGGCAGCGCCATGAGCACGGCGCAGGCGGCGCACAGCAGGTCGCAGGTGACGAGGACGCGGCGCGGCGGGTAGCGGTCGGCGATCCCGGCGAAGAGCGTGCCGCCGACGAGGTAGGGGAGCATGCCGAGCGCGAAGGCGAGCGCGCTCAGGAACGGCGACCCGGTCAGCTCGTACACGAGGACGGTGAGCGCGATCTCGCTGACGACGACGCCGAGCAGCGACAGGGCGTGGGCGGCGAAGACGGCCCTGAACTCGGGGACGGCGAAGACGTGCCGATAGCCGCCCTGACCGGCGGGCGGTGGTGGTTCTCCAGGCATGCGCCCACCCTGGCGGAGCCGGATCGGGCCTCCTAGAGTTTCGGCTCCAGCCGAATCCACCCGGCCCGCGCCCCGGCCGTCCCGTGAGGTCCGATGCCCTTCCAGCTGTTCTTCGGCGAGGCCGACCTGCTGCGCTGCCGCTTCGCGGTGTCGCCGCTGTGGGAGACGCAGGAGGCGGTCCGCACCCTCAAGCGGCGCGAGCGGCACGGCTACCACCCGCGGTGGCTGCGCGAAACGCGGGCGGCGTGCGCGCGCCTGGACCTGGCGGCGCTCTGGCTGCTCATGCCCGCGCGCGGGCACAGCCCGGACTTCCTGGGGCCGCCGCCGCTGGGCCCGGCGGCGGCGTTCGAGGAGGAGATCGCGGCAGTGCGCGCGGCGGAGCCCACGGCGGCGCGCGCCGACATGGAGCGGGCGCTCGCGGACACGCCGGGTGCCGCCGCGAGCCCCCTGGGCCGTCGGATGCTGGCCGAACCGGCACGCGCGGTGGCGGAGTTGGCGGACGCGCTGGAGGCGGCCTGGCACGCCCTGGTCGAGCCGCACTGGCCCCGCCTCCGGGCGCTCCTGGAGGCCGATGTCACCTATCACTCGCGGCGGCTCGCGGAGGTCGGCCTCGGGGCGCTGCTTCCCGAGCTCGACCGGCGTCTCGCGTGGGAGCCGGGGACGCTGACCGTGCGGTGGCGCGGGCGGCACGCGCGGCGCCTGGAGGGGCGGGGCCTGGTCCTGATGCCGAGCGTGTTCAGCTGGCCGGACGTGGTGAGCGGCTTCGACCCGCCGTGGCAGCCGACGCTGGTGTATCCGGCGCGCGGGATCGGGGGGCTGTGGGCCGGGCCGTCGGCGTCAGCCACGTCCGAGACCCGCGCCCCCGAGTCGCTGGTGCGGCTGCTCGGGCGCAACCGCGCCGCCGTGCTCGCCGCGCTCGCCGAGCCCGCCACGACGTCCGCCCTTGCCGAGCGGCTCGCGCTCGCGCCGTCGTCGGTCTCGGCGCACCTGGGGGCGCTGCGCGCGGCGGGCCTGCTGGTCTCGCGCCGGTACGGGCGCCAGGTCCTGTACGAGCGGACGCCGCTCGGCATCGCGCTTGCGGCGGGCGGCTGACGCCCCGGGCGTCGGCGGTGTCGCACCCATGGGCGATTAGTACCCTATGTCACGATTGCCGGGCACCCACCCGACCGTCACCACCGCCCTAGGGGGCTGGATGCACCGGCTGCTCCGCACGTTCACGGCACTCACGGCCGTCGCGGCCTTCGGGCTCGCGGCGGGGTGCTCCTCCGGACCGGGCTCGGGCGGCTCCGGCGAGAAGGAGAAGAAGGACAAGACGCCCGCCACCGGCGCGAAGGCGCCGCCGCACCCGTTCTGGGTGGACCCGCAGAGCCCCGCCGCCCGGCAGGTGCGCGCCTGGGAGGAACAGGGCCGCACCCAGGACGCCGAGGCCCTCAAGCGGATCTCCGAGCAGCCGATGGCGGTCTGGCCCGCGGGCGACGACCCGGCCCCGGACATCCGCGAGGCCACCGCGGGCGCCGCCGCCGAGGGCCGCACGGCGGTGCTCGTGGCGTACAACATCCCGCACCGCGACTGCGGGCAGCACTCGGCGGGCGGCGCCCACGACGCGGCGTACTACCGGCAGTGGCTCGGCTCCTTCGCCGACGCCATCGGTGAAAGACCGGCCCTGGTGATCCTGGAGCCGGACGCGGTCGCGCACATCGTGGACGGCTGCACGCCCGCCGAGTACCACGAGGAGCGCTACCAGCTGCTCTCGGAGGCGATCCAGCGCCTCAAGCGGCAGCCGCGCGTCAAGGTCTACCTGGACGCGGGCAACCCCGGCTGGATCGCCGACGCCCGCAAGCTCGCGCGGCCGCTGCGGCGGGCGAGCGTGGACGCCGCCGACGGCTTCTCGCTCAACGTCTCCAACTTCCAGAGCGACGAGACCACCACGGCGTACGGCCGTTCGCTGTCCGCCGCCGTCGGCGGCAAGCACTTCGTCATGGACAGCAGCCGCAACGGCCGCGGCCCGCTCGCCGGCGACCGCCAGGACGCCTGGTGCAACCCGCCGGGCCGCGGGCTCGGCACCCGGCCCACGGACCGCACGGGCGATCCGCTGCTCGACGCCTACCTGTGGATCAAGCGGCCGGGAGACTCGGACGGCCCGTGCCGGGGCGGCCCCGCGGCGGGACAGTGGTGGCCGGACTACGCGCTCGGCCTGGCGCGCAACGCGAAGGCGTAGCCGCGCTGTTGGCCAGGTGGACGAAGTGTGGAGGTCACTCCCGGGACGCGTGAGGCGCGCTGTCCGCGCTGGCCAAGCGGGGCGGCGGGTGGCAGCCTCGTGGCCCATGCGGGAAGACTTGTCGCAAGCGGGCTACGGCATACGGTTCGAGTGGGGTCCTGCCGGGGCGAAACAGCTCGCCCCCCAGGTGTCCTGCCTGGTCATCGTGGACGTCCTGTCGTTCTCCACCTCGGTGTCGGTCGCCGTGGAGTCCGGGGCGAGAGTCTTCCCCTACCCGTGGCGGGACGAGACCGCGACGGCCTTCGCCCGCCAGATGGACGCCCATCTGGCCGTGGGGCGCCGCGCCGTCACCGAGGCCTCGCCGTGGTCGCTGTCCCCGGCCGCGCTGCGCCGCGCGCCGTTCGCGGCCCGTCTGGTGCTTCCCTCGCCCAACGGCTCGGCCATCGCGGCGGCCGCGGCGGGCGGGGCGGCCGTCGCCGCGGGGTCGCTGCGCAACGGCTCCGCCGTCGGGCGGTGGCTCGCCGCGCAGGGGCACGGCACCGCGGCACGCCCCGTCGGAGTGATCGCCGCGGGCGAGCGCTGGCCGGACGGCAGCCTGCGGCCCGCCGTGGAGGACCTGCTCGGGGCGGGCGCGGTGATCGCCGCGCTGCGCGGGCACGACCGGGGGCCGCTGTCGCCGGAGGCGGCCGCCGCCGCGGCGGCGTTCGCGGCGGCCGGGGACGAGAGGGCCGTCGGGGCCGCCGTCGCGGCCAGCGCCTCCGGCAGGGAGCTCACCGAGGACGGCTTCGCGGAGGACGTCGCGGTCGCCACGGAGCTGGACGCGTGCGAGCAGGTGCCGGTGCTTCGGCACGGGGCGTTCGTCCCGGCCTGAGCGCTCCCGGCCGCGGCGCGGCTCCGGCTCGGGCCGCGCGCCCGAACGCGCCCCGCCCGGCGGCCGGTTACTTGATGTGCACCCAGCGGGCCTCGGAGGAGGCGCCGCCCGCGTCCGTCACGAACAGCATGTACCAGCCGGGCGGCACCAGCGCCGGGTCCCCGCGCGGGACCTCCACCGTCACCGAGCCAGGGCCCTTGGTCAGGCCCAGCGCGATGGAGCGCTGCTCGACGTCGGTGGTGTGGGTGACCGCGCTCGGGCGCATCAGACGGGCCGAGACGAGCTTTTCGGGGTGCGGGGTGCGGAAGGTGGCGCGGCCGTCGGCCGGGAGGTTCTCGGGTCCCTCGCCGAGGACGGGCCGCTCCTTGCCCGCCTTGTGCAGCGTGGGCGGGGTGAAGATCTCCATGCGCTGCTCGAAGTGGCCGAGCTTGGTGTTCTGCTCGTTGTCGAAGAGCGGGTCGGAGCCGAAGGTGGCGACGCGCCCGTCGGGCAGGAGCAGCGCCTCGGAGTGGTAGTTGCGGCCCACCAGCGGGTCGGCGGCGGTGCGGAAGGCGCCCCGGCCGGCGTTGGCCTTCGGGTCGTAGAACTGCGCCTTGAGGATGTTGCTGGCGCTGCGGCCGCGGTAGTCGCTGGAGCCGTTGGTGGTGAAGACGGAGTCGTCCGGCATGATGACGCTGTTCAAGTACCGCGTGCCCTGCGGAAGTCGCGGTCCCGTCTTGAAGGACGGGTTCGCCTCCTTCAGGTCGATGACGGCCGTGCGGCGGGTGGCCTTGTCGGACTCGCCGACGCCTCCGCCGCCGAGGATCATCACCTTCTGGTCCTGTGCGGGCGGCAGGAGCAGCGAGGAGGACGTCTCCGTCTGGTCGAGGTCGGTGAGGCCGGGGACCTTGGTGAACTTATTGGTCTTCAGGTCCCACAGGCCGGGCTTGCGGCCCTTGTCGGCGGGCCCGTACCCGGCGTTGGACGCGGGGTAGAACAGCTTGCCGCCCTTGGTGAGGAACAGCGCGGGATAGGTCGGGAAGTAGCGCTTGGGCCCGTCGGTCCACTTCTTGCTCTTCGGGTCGTAGATCTCGTTGTCGCCAGGGTCGATGACGCCGACGTCGTCGAGCCCGGACACCGCGAGCACCCGCCCGTCCTCCAGACCGACGAGCGTGGGGTACCAGCGCGCCTTGTCCATCGGCTCCACCGGCACGTACCGCTCGGCCTTCGGGTCGAACTCGTACGCCGCCTTGATGCCCTGGAAGTCCTGCTTCTCCATGGTGATCTTCTCGGCGATGCCGTACGTGTTGTCGGCCTCCTTGCCGGTGAGGCCCTCGATCTCGTACTGCGCGGACTTCTCGGTGACGGACTGCGCGCCCTCCCGCACGGCCTCCACGAAGACGCGCGCCTCGCTCGCGGTGACCTTCGTCTTCCAGGGCTGCATCACTCCGGCCTTGGAGTACGTGATCTCGAAGTCCCGCTTGGCCTTGGGGACTTCGACCTCGAACTTGCTGACGTACTCGACGCCCGACGGGGAGCGGAACTTCGTGCCCTTCTTCAGGACGACGGGTTCGTCGGGGTTCTCGTTCTTCACGCGCATGCCGCCGCCCGCGCGCTCCACCTCGTCGTCGAGGAGTTCATAGCGGGCGGTGCCCCCGGCGACGAGCAGCCGTCCGTCGGGCAGCTGGGCGTGTCCGGCGCAGAAGAAGTCCGCGGGCGTGGGCACCTTCTTGAAGGTGTTCCGCTTCGGGTCCCACAGCACGGTGTCGAAGGACCCGGCGTCGAATTTCTTCTGCTCGTTGCCGGAGCCCGCGACGATCAGCACCTTGCCGGTGTGCAGGAGCGCCGCGTGGATGGCGTTGGTGCGGAACTCCTCGGGAATGGCGAGCTGCTTCCAGGACCCGTACTTCTTCTTGTAGCCGGGCTGGGCGATCTTGTACGCGTGGTACTTCTCCTCGGCGAAGGAGACGGCGGCCGGGGCGTTCAGGCCGATGAGCAGGGCGCCCGCGCCCGCGCCGAGCGCGATCTTCCGGGTGCGCGGGGAGAGCTTGGAGAGCCGCATGGCCACGTCAGTTACCTCCAGTGGTCGTGCCGGTGGCGAACGCGGGCTCCGGCTCGCCGTCGGTGCCGCGCTCGGCGAGCCGCTGCCGCGCCGCCTTGCGGGCCCGGCGATCCCTGACCGCGGTGACGCCCCACACCGTGACCGGCGCGAGCGAGATGGCCATGGCGAGCACGGCCCAGGTGCGCATCGCCACATGGGTGTGGCCGAGCACGAACGACGCGACGAGCGAACTGGCCAGGACCGCCGCCCAGAAGAGATGGATGCGGAAGGTCAGCAGCCGGTCGCAGGTGGCGTCGCCGCCCTTGGGGGTGACGACGAAGCGGCTGGGGCGGCGCACGAGGGCGGCGCCGAGCGACTTGGCGTAGATGGGCGCGGACAGGGCGGACATCGCCATGCCCGCGAGCCCGCCGGAGCCCGCGGGCTCGTGCGGGGAGACGTTGTGCCGCCGGTTCCAGAGGTAGAGCCCGATCTGGAGGGCGGCGGCGTCGCTATACAGCATCAGCCAGACGGAGGCGGCGACCTGCGTCCCGGAGGCGCCGAACCACAGGAAGAGCACGCAGCTGAGGATGCCGAGCAGCCAGTTCACCGCGGTCATCGGGTAGTAGACGAGCATCAGGGTGTACGAGAAGAGCCGCCCGGGAGGCATCGTGAAGGGCGCCTTCCAGTACTGCTTGAACAGCGTCTCGTAGGTGCCGCGCGACCAGCGCATCTGCTGGGTGAAGAAGTCGGTCCAGGAAGCGGGGCCCTCGCCGACGGCGAGCACGTCCGGGGTGTACACCGACCGCCAGTGGCGGCGGGTCGCCGGGTTGCGGTGGCGGTGCAGTTCGAAGCCGGTGGCCATGTCCTCGGTGATGGAGTCGTGGAGCCCGCCGACCTGTCTGAGCGCGGCGATGCGCACCACGTTGTTGGTGCCGACGAACATGGGGGCCCGGTAGCGGTTCCCGGCCCGCTGGATCAGCGCGTGGAACAGGAACTGCTGGGACTCGGCGGCCTTGGTGACGGGCGAGACGTAGTTGCCGTACACCTGCGGCCCCACCACGAACGCCACGTCCGGGTCGCGGAAGAAGCCCATCATGCGCTCCAGGAAGCCCGGCAGCGGCACGTGGTCGGTGTCGACGGAGGCGAAGAACTCGTAGGCGTCGCCGTGCATGGCGAGCCAGGCGTTGTAATTGCCATGCTTGGTACGGGCCTTGTGGGGGCCCTTCTTGCGGTTCCACTCCGGTACGCCGCTGCGGGTGAAGTGGCGCACGCCGAGCTCCGCGCACAGGGCCTTGGCCTCGTCGTCGTCGCCCTCGTCGAGCAGCCAGACGTCCAGCGGCCCGGTGTGGTGTATCCGCACGGCGCCCTCGAGGGTGGCGCGGACCATGGAGAGGGGCTCCTTGCCCGGGACGTACGTCGTCAGGAAGGCGACGCGGGTGCCCGGCTCGGGCACGACGGGCACCGGGTCGCGGGCCACCATCGTGGCGTGGGCGATCGACACGACGTTGACCAGCATGAACAGTTCGATCAGACCGATCGCCACCAGCATCGTGACGTCGAGCCAGACCAGCCAGCGGTCGCCGCCCTCGCGCTTGGTCCAGTGGGTCGGCCAGACGAGGTAGACGAGCAGGGCGCCGGTGAGGAGGGGGGCCAGCGTCATCAGCAGGACGGCGCGTATTCGGCGGGGCTCGTGGGCGAGGAGGGACCGGTACTGGACCCGGTAGCCTTCGCCGCCGCTCTCGGGCTCGGTGAGCGGTCCGGCGAGCCGGCTGTGGGTGTCGTAGTCGTAGCCCTCCGGCCGCACAGTGCCCTCCTGGGGATCGAATGAGCCGATACCCACACGAAAAGGGAGATTCTTCGGCGTGTCGAACCGGGCGCGTCCGAGTGAGCGGTTTTACCCTGCCGGGCCGGCCCCCAGGCCCCTCGCACCCCGGGGTTCCGCCCCGACCCCCGGCCCGGCCCTCCGCCGCTCCGCGGCGCGAACCTCCGCCGCTCCGCGGCGGGCTTTCCCACCCGCCCGCCCACCTCCCGGCAGCACGCGCACCGCACCACCACTCCGCCGCTCCGCGGCGGGCCTTCCCACCCGCCCGCCCCTCCCCGCAGCGCGGTGACCCCCACTCGCTCCGCCGCTCCGCGGCGAGCCTTCCCGGCAGCACACGCACCGCCCACACCACTCCGCCGCTCCGCGGCGAGGGCACGTGGCAGCCTCGGAGCCCCGCCCCCGGCTGTGGGCAACTGGCCCGCGGCGGGCGGAGCGGCAGCCTTGGAGCCCCCCCCCCCCGCTGTGGGCAGCTGGTCCGCCCAGAGGGCGGAACGGGTGGGCACAGCACCGAAGCCGTCGGGTGACGGGCAACGCGGGGCGCCAGCCCTGGGGGCGCCGGAGCGCCAGGGGCCGCAAGGCCAGGGGCACCCTCCCAGGCTCAGCGCCGCGCCCGGCGGAGGTGGTGGCGGACCGCCCGCTGGGCCACAGGCCCGAGCCCGTCCAGCGCGGCGACGAGCGCCCCGAGCCCCTCCAGGGCGCCAAGGGCCCGCCCGGCCCCCTCCGCGTCCACCCCTTCGTACAGCTCGATGCCCACGAACGACGCCGCGACGGCCCGCGCAAGGCCCACCGGATCCACGAACTCCCCGAGCGGCGAGGCGGCGAGGACCCGCACAAGGACGGCCTCGACCTCCTCGACCCACAGGGAGAGCCCCGCGGCCGTCGCCGCCGCGAGCCGCGGCTGGGTCTGCGCCCCGGCGAGCAGCTGCCCGAGCACGGCCACGTGCCCGGCGGCCCGCTCCTCCTCGTGCACGCGCCGCCCGACGTCGAGGAGTTCACCCAGGGTGGTGACGGCGTTGAGCGCCTCCCGGTAGTGGGCGACCCGCTGCTCGGTGCCGTACCGGCAGGCCTGGGAGAGGAGTTCGTCGACCGATCCGAAGTGGTAGAAGACGAGCGCCTGGTTCACTCCGGCGGCGGCCGCGACGCTGCGCGCGGAGGTCTTGGCGATGCCCTGTTCCGTGAGGGTGCGCAGCGCCCCTTCGAGGAGCTTCTCGCGGGTGTCGGCGCTCACGCGCGGGCCTCCTCGCGCACCGGCCGCAGCCCCGGCCGCACGCCGCACGCGCGGACGTCCCGGTAGACCGCGCGGAAGGAGCCCTCGTACCCGAAGAGGGGGCCGACGTACCGGTTGGTGACCCGGACGCGGACGCGGAAGCGCCCAGTCGCGTCGTCGAAGGACTCCCGCACCTCGGCGTCCCCGCCGATCAGGTCCGGCACCCGTACGTCCACGGGTCCCTCGCGGAAGCGGTGCTCCCCGGAGCGGATGAGGAGCGAGCCGTCCGGGCACGCCTCGAAGTGCAGGTCGCTGGCGAGGTGCTGGTGCGTGCCGAGGTAGTCGAGCACGCGGTCGCCCTCGGGGGCGAGGACCATCTGGGCATCGAAGCGCCGTTCGCGCCCGGGGAAGTGGAAGGTGCGCACGAAACTCACCGTCTCCCGGCCGAAGGAGTCGGCGTACGGCACGTTCTCGATGGTGAACGGAATGTTCCGGCCGGTGCGCGGGACGAGGATGTGGCGGGTGGCGCCGACGGCGAGGAACGGCTTCACGAAGCCCCGCCCGTGCCAGATCCGGTCCATGACGCCGTAGCCGACGCAGGCCTCGCCGCTGTCGAGCCCGACGGAGAAGCGGCGTTGGAGCTGGGGGTGCAGCCGCTCGAAACCGGCTCCGAGGACGGTGCGGAAGAGGGAGGTCACGCGGGCTGCTCCTGGTGGTCCGTGCGGCGCCCTTGGGCGATCGCGGGCAGGTGGTCGAGGATGCGGGGCGCCCGCGCGCGCACCGGCGGTTTGCGCAGGCAGCGCCGGGCCGCGGGCGTCGTCGGCAGGGGCGGGAGCAGCAGCGCCGCGAGGACGGCGGCGAGCGCGGCGGCGGGGCCGCCCAGGGCCGCCGCCCCGGCCACGGCCGCCGCGCGGACCACGGCTTCGGCGGCCGCGTGCGCGAGCCCCCGCTCCGGGGTGATGCCGCGCTCCAGCCACAGCCGCAGCCGGTCGAAGGACCAGGCGGTGGCCCAGCCCATGAGCGGCCGGATGACGAGGCGGTCGGCGAGGGCGCCGAGGCGCCCCCAGCGCGGCCGGTAGTCGTAGCCGGTCAGGAAGCGGACGCCGTCGCCGGTGGGGACGTAGCGCCAGTAGCCGCTGCCCTCGGCGAGCGGCGAGAGCGGGTGCGGCGAGGCGAACCGGAGGGCCGAGGTGCGGGTCCCGTCGGGCCGTCGCCGCTCGCCCGCGCTGACGCCGGTCCCGGCGATCGTGAGGAACGGCAGGACGCGGGTGGCGTAGCGGAAGCGCTGGGGCTCCCCGTCCTCGGCGGGCAGGTAGTCGATCTCCGTGAAGCGCAGGTCCCAGCGCTGGTGGGCGGCGGGCTCCTGGGTGCGCGCCCAGAGGTCGTCGAGATCGGCGCGGATCACGGTTTCAACGTACAAGCCGTACTGGTTCATGCGACCAACCCCCACGTCACCAGGAATCTCAGCGACTCTCAGCGTCTTTGAGCGACCGCTCAAATCTGATGGCCGAAAAGTAGCAGGAGTTTGAGCACTCGCTCAAGACGGCTCGCACGCCGTCCCGCGCGCGGGCATGCGAAAGCCCCCGCCGAACGGTCGGCGGGGGCTGCGTCGGACGTCAGGACAGATGCCGCTCCACGGTCTCCACCTTGGAGGTCATCCCGTCGGTCACACCGGGACGGATGTCGGCCTTCAGGACCACGGAGACCCGTGGCGCCCGCGCCTCCACGGCGGCGACGGCGCGCTTGACGACGTCCATGACCTCGTCCCACTCGCCCTCGATGGAGGTGAACATCGCGTCGGTGCGGTTCGGCAGGCCCGATGCGCGGACGACGCGGACGGCGTCGGCGACGTACTCCCCCACGTCCTCGCCGACGCCGAGCGGCGTCACGGAGAAGGCGACGATCACGCGTTCACGACTCCCTCGCGGCGGGCGCGCGAGGCCATGACGGCGGCCTCGGCCTCGCGCTTCAGCTTGCGCTCGGCGAAGAAACCGCCGGTGGGCAGGACGGAGAGGACGAAGTACAGGGCGGCCGTCTTCAGGCTCCACTTGGTGCGGTTCCAGGCGTCGAGCCAGAACAGCACGTACAGCACGAAGAGCAGACCGTGGATCATGCCCATCGCCGGGACGGCATTGAAGTCCGTGGTCCGCTTGAGCACCGAGCAGAGGAGGAGGAGCAGGAAGGACACGGCCTCGGGCGCGGAGACCAGGCGGAGGCGGCGGAGTGCGGAAGCGGTCTTGATGTCCACGGATCACCTTCGGTGGCGGGGTCGACGTCGATCTTGTGAACGGATGCACAAGCGCCCCCCATTGTGGCATCAGGGATTTACCCGGGTGCGCTCAGGGTCGGAAGCCCTGTCGCGGGGGTCGGCGCTGGGGCTACCTTCGCTGTCGTGGCTACGTTCCGAATGCAAGGCAGCAGAGTGCTCGCCGTCGACATGACGGGCGACGCGGTCAAGGCGAAGAACGGTTCGATGGTCGCCTACGACGGCACGATGGTCTTCAAGAAGCTCACGGGGGGCGGCGAGGGCATCCGCGGCATGGTGACGCGGCGGCTGACCGACGAAGAGATGACAGTGATGGAGGTCAAGGGCCACGGCACCTGCTGGTTCGCCGACCGGGCGACGGAGATCAGCCTGGTCCGCCTCCAGGGCGAGAAGCTCTATGTGGAGTCCAGCAATCTGCTGTGCGCGGACGCGGGCCTGCGCACCGGCACCACGTTCACGGGCCTGCGCGGCGCCACCCGGGGCAACGGCGTCTTCACCACCACCGTCCAGGGCACGGGACAGGCGGCGATCATGTCGGACGGCCCGGCGGTGATCCTGCGCGTCACGAAGCAGTATCCGCTCCAGGTCGACCCGGGGGCGTATGTGGCCCACCAGGGCGATCTCAAGCAGAGCTTCCAGTCCGGCGTCACCTTCCGCCATCTGCTCGGCGAGGGCGGCGGCGAGGCCTTCCAGATCCGCTTCGAGGGCGAGGGCCTCGTGTACGTCCAGCCCAGTGAGCGCAACACGATCGCGGGAGACGCCTGACATGCCGTTCCGTGAGGTCAACGCGAAGATGGTGGAGGCCACGCTGCAGCCGGGCGTGAAGCTGTTCAGCCAGCGCGGCGCGATGCTCGCCTATCAGGGGGACGTCTCCTTCACGCCCAACATCACCGGCGGCCAGGGCGGCCTGATGTCCATGCTCGGGCGCCGCGTCGCCCATGAGTCGGTGCCGCTGATGACCGTGGAGGGCAGCGGCACGGTGATGTTCGGGCACGGCGGCCACCACGTCCATGTGATCACCCTCGGCGGCGACACGATGTACGTGGAGGCGGACCGCCTGCTCGCCTTCGACGGCACGCTCCAGCAGGGCACGATGTTCCTCGGCGCGCAGGGCGGCGTGATGGGCATGGTGCGCGGCCAGGTCTCGGGCCAGGGCCTGTTCACCACGACCCTGAAGGGCCACGGCGCGGTCGCGGTGATGGCCCACGGCGGCGTCATCGAGCTGCCGATCACCCCGCAGCGCCCGGTGCACGTGGACCCCCAGTCCTATGTGGCCCACCACGGTGACGTACGCAACAAACTCTCCACGGCGCTCAGTTGGCGCGACATGGTGGGCCGCGGCTCCGGCGAGGCCTTCCAGCTGGAGCTCAGCGGCAACGGCGTGGTCTACGTCCAGGCATCGGAGGACAAGCTGTGAGCACCCCCGCGATCTTCGATCCGATGACGCTGCCCAGCAACGACAACGTCAACGACTACACGTTCTGCGTGGACCTCCAGGGCGACCAGTGGTTCCTGCAGAAGGGCAAGATGATCGCCTACTACGGGCGCATCGACTTCAACGGCATCGGACACGGCCGCCTCGACCGCCTCGTGCGCACCTCGTTCCACTCCCCGCTGCACGCGAGCGACTGGGTGGTGGCCGAGGGCCAGGGCAAGATGCTGCTCGCCGACCGCGCCTTCGATGTGAACTCCTACGACCTCGAGGACGGCAACCTCACGATCCGCTCCGGCAACCTCCTCGCTTTTCAGCCAAGTCTCGCCCTCAAGCAGTCCATCGTGCCCGGGTTTCTGACCCTGATCGGCACGGGCAAGTTCGTCGCGGTCTCCAGTGGTCCGGTGGTGTTCATGGAGCCGCCGATCCGCGTGGACCCGCAGGCGCTCGTCGGCTGGGCGGACTGCCCCTCGCCCTGCCACCACTACGACCACCAGTACCTGAGCGGGGTCATCGGGGGCCTGCGCGCACTCACCGGGATCGGCGGTACGTCCGGGGAGGAGCACCAGTTCGAGTTCGTGGGCGCGGGCACGGTGCTGCTGCAGTCGTCGGAGGCGCTGCGCGCGGAGGTCGACACCGGCGCGCTGCCGCAGCAGGCCGGGGTGCCGGGCGCAGGGGGCTCCGGGGGCGGTCAGGGCGCCGGCGGCTCGTCCGGCCGTCCGGGGCAACATGGCCAACGTGGACAGCAGCCGCAGGGACCGCGCCTTCCCGGACAACTAGGAGACCTCCAGCGTCGCTTCGGCCTGTGAGCGGTAGTCTGCGGAGTGTGACGGCGAACGCCTGTGCCCCTCGGTTTCCCGGGGGGTGCGAGGCGTGTCACACCCCGACACTCGTTCGCAATTCAACTTCTTAGGTAGAATCGATTCCATGGAGACCGAGACGGCCCCGCAGTGGCTGACCGACGAGGAACAGTGCGCCTGGCGCACCCACGTGGAGGTCAACAGGATGCTGACGTACCAGCTGGAGAAGGATCTCCAGCCGTTCAACCTGACCATGAACGACTACGACATCCTCGTACATCTCTCCGAATCCGACGATCTGCGCATGCGCATGAGCGATCTGGCGGCCGCCACCCTGCAGTCCAAGAGCCGCCTGTCGCACCAGATCACCCGCATGGAGAACGCCGGGCTCGTCCGGCGGGAGAACTGCGAGTCCGACCGGCGCGGACTGTTCACCGTCCTCACCGACGAGGGCATGGAGACCATGAAGCGCGTCGCCCCGCACCACGTGGCGTCCGTGCGCCAGCACTTCGTCGACCTCGTCTCGACGGAGGCGCTCAGCGACCTGCACAAGGCGCTGACGCCGATCGCGGAACACCTGCGCGGACTGCGCGGCAGGCCCTGACGCGGGTGCCGTGCCGCAGCCAGGACCGGTGCGCGGTGGCGCGAAGCCGCCCCCGCCCCCCTCCCTGGCGCTCCGGAGCGCGGCCTCAGTGCCGCGGACCGTCCGTGGCCGTTCGCGCGGTTCCCCGCGCCCCATCGGAGCTCTCCCGCACCGCCCGCGGCAGGCACAGCCGGAACAGCGCGCCCCCGCCAGGGGCCTCGTCGACCGTGAGGGTGCCGCCGTGCCGGGCGGCCACATCGCGGGCGATCGCAAGCCCCAGGCCCGCACCACCTTCGTCCCGGCTGCGCGCGTCGTCGAGGCGCACGAACCGCTCGAAGATCCGCTCGCGCTCCGCCGGCGGCACCCCGTCGCCGTCGTCGGCCACCTCCAGGACCGCCCACGCCCCGTCGACCCGGGTGGTGACGGTGATCCCGGAGCGGGCGTGCCGCTGGGCGTTGGTCACCAGATTGCCCAGCACCCGCGCCAACTGACCCCGCGATCCGGCCACTTCGACGCCCTCCAGCCTCGTCGTGACCGGCACGCGGTCCGTCAGGCGCTGCGACAGCTCCTCACGGGTCAGGGCCGCGAGCTCCACGCGGCTCTGGCCCGGCTTCTCCCCCGCGTCGAGGCGGGCGAGAAGGAGCAGGTCCGCGGCCAGGTCCTGCAGCCGCACGGTGTCCTCGACGGCGCCCGCCACATCCAGCAACTCCGGGTGTGCGGCGCCGACTTCGAGCTGGGTGCGCAGTGAGGCGATGGGGCTGCGCAGCTCGTGCGAGGCGTCGGCGACGAAGCGGCGCTGGCGCTCCACGGACGTCTGCAGGGCGGTGAGGGTCTCGTTCGTGGTCCGGGCCAGGCGCGCGATCTCGTCGTGCGTGTCCGGCTCGGGCACCCGGCGCCCCAGGTCCTCGGACGCGGTGATCGCCGCCATCTCGGCCCGGATCGCGTCCACCGGCCGCAGCGCGCGACGCGTGACCAGCCAGGTCACGGCCGCGATCACGGCGAGCAGCAGCGGCAGGCCGATCAGCATCGCGGTCAGCGCGGTGGTGACGGCGTTCTGTTCGGCGGTCAGCGGGGCGCCCGCGTGGACCGTCAGCTCACCCCTCGACTCGGTGTTCACCTTCACCGTGGCGAAGCGGTAGTCCTGGCTTTCGCCGTCGACGGTCGCCGATCCGTCGGCGAAGTCGGCCTCGCTGTCGATCTCACCGATCTTCAGCGGTCCGGAGCTGTCGTCATCGTCGGACCCGGCGTCCTCGGCGGCTTCCTCGGCGGCGTCCTCGACGCGCTCCTCGGCGGCCTCGCGACGCTCCTCGGCGGCCTCGCTCAGGTCGTCGTCCGCGTCGCCGCTCGCGTCCTCATCCGCGTCGTCGCCCTTGTCGCCCTTGTCGTCCTCTTCCTTCTCTTCCTTCTCTTCTTTCTCTTCCTGCTCCTTCTGCTTCTTCCGCTCCTCTTCCGCCTTCTCCTGCTGCTCCTGCCGCGCCTCCTCCGGGTCCTTCACCCGGGGGTCGGGGCGCACGCCGCTGACACCCGTGCCCACGATCTTCGACAGCTCGTCGCTGACCGCGGCGACGAGGCCGTCCGCGGTCACGACCTGGACGGGGTTGTCGTCGCCGTCGGTCACGTCCAGATCGTCGTACGGGGTGCCCGGCGCGAGCTGCGCGGCGACCTTGCGGGCGGCGGACTCGGCCTGGGTGTCCGCCTGGCGGATGAGGCTGGTCCGCAGCGCGAGCAGCACCGCCGCGCCCGCGGCGACCAGGGCGAGCGCGACGACGAGGGTCGCGCCGATCGCGGCACGGGCCCGTACGGAGCCGAAGAGGCGCCTCACCGCGGAACCTCGAGCCGGTACCCGGCACCCCGAACGGTCTTGATGAGCGGTGCGCCCAGTTTGCGGCGCAGCGTGCTGACGTACACCTCGACGATGTTGGGGTCGCCCTCGTACGCGAAGTCCCAGACGTGCTCCAGGATCTCCGCCTTGGACACCACCTGGCCCGCCCGCAGCACGAGCTGCTCCAGGACGGCGAACTCCTTCGCGGTCAGGGCGATCTCGGTGCCGCCGTCGCCGTTCTCGTCCCGGAAGACGCGCCGGGCCGCTGTGTCGATCTTCAGGTCCCCGATGCGGTGCACCGGGGACGGGGCCGACGCGCGGCGGCGGAGCAGCGCCTTCACGCGGGCCACGAGGACGACGTAGCTGAAGGGCTTGGTCAGGTAGTCGTCGGCCCCCGTGTCCAGGCCCTCGGCCTCGTCGTACTCGCCGTCCTTCGCGGTGAGCATCAGGATCGGTACGTCGTTGCCCGCGGCGCGCAGGGTGGAGCAGACCCGGTAGCCGTTCATGCCCGGGAGCATGATGTCCAGGATGAGCAGGTCGTACGCGACCTCGGTGGCCCGGTGCAGCCCTTCGGCTCCGTCGTGGACGACGTCGACGGCGTAGCCCTCGGCCGTCAGGCCCTTGGCCAGGGACAGGGCGAGGCGCTTCTCGTCCTCGACGATCAACAGACGCATGCGTTCAGGATGCCGGAACGAAGCTGAAGAACTCTTCAGGCTTCTTCAGGGGGGCTTCAGGAACGTTCAGGCAACGTGTTTCTCGTCGGAACGGACGGCCCCGGAAGGGATCGGGGCCAGCCACTCGGGAGGAACCCTCATGAAGCGCAACATCGTCATCGCCACCGTCGCGGCCGCCGCTCTCATCGGCGGCGGGACGGCCACGACCTTCGCACTCAGCGGCGACGACGGGAGTTCGTCGGCCGGGAAGTCGAGCGTCCAGGTGAAGGACGACGGCAGCAGCCGCGGGGCGCAGGTGCGGGACGACGACGACCGGTACGACGACGACCGCGACGACCGTTACGACGACCGGGATGACCGGGACGACGACCGCGACGACCGGTACGAGGACCGCTACGACCGCGACCGGGACGACCGGGACGACGACGCGCGGGACGCCGCCGCGGCCAAGGCAGCGAAGGTGAGCGCCGCGGACGCGATCGCCACCGCCCTGAAGTCCGCGTCCGGCACGGCGGTCTCCGCCGACCTGGACACCGAGGACGGCGGCCTGATCTGGGACGTCGACGTCCTCGGCAAGGACGGGCGGACCTGGCACAGCGTGCACGTCGACCCGGGCACGGGCAAGGTGCTCGGCTCCCACACCGAGCGGGACGCGGAGGACGCGGCCGAGGTGCTCGCCGCCCTGAAGGGCGCGTCGGTGTCGGCGTCCGACGCGGCGAAGGCCGCCGCCAGCAAGGGCCAGGTCACGTCGGTGGACGTCGAGGACGACGTCGCCGGGGCCGGGGTCTGGGACGTGGAGACCGTCTCGGCGTCCGGCGCCGAGTCGCACTGGACGGTCGACGCCCGCACGGCGAAGGTCACCCCGGGCCAGGCCGACGACTGATCGCTCACCCGCGACTCCCCTGAACCCTCTCCGCCGGGGCCCCGGCATCCCCCGACGGGTGTCCCCCAGGTCCCCCGCCGCACCCGCGGCGGGGGACCTTTTTCGCGCCCTCACGGACCGGCCTCACGGACCGCCCTCACGGACCAGCCGCACGGGCCAGCCGCCCGCACCGACCGCGCACCCGCCCCCGCACCGGCACCGGCACCGGCACCAACCGGGCATCGCGCCCCCGCTAAGCCGAGGTCAGGCCCTCCACCAGCGAGTCCGCCGCCGCGTACGGATCGAGCTCGCCCGCCACGATGCGCTCGGCGAGCGCGCCGAGCCGCACGTCCCCGCGCAGGTCGGCGATCCGCTCCCGCAGGGCCGTGACGGTGATCGCCTCGACCTCGCGGGCCGCGCGGGAGACCCGCCGCGTGGCGAGGACCCCCCGCTCCTCCATCCACGCCCGGTGCTTCTCAAGGGCCTCGACGACCTCGTCGACGCCCTCGCCGCGCGCGGCGACGGTCTTGACGATGGGCGGCCGCCAGTCCCCGGGGCCCCGCGACTCGCCGAGCCCCAGCATGTGGTTGAGCTCACGCGCGGTCGCGTCCGCCCCGTCGCGGTCGGCCTTGTTGACCACGTACATGTCGCCGATCTCCAGGATTCCGGCCTTGGCCGCCTGGATGCCGTCGCCCATGCCGGGCGCGAGCAGCACGACGGTCGTGTCGGCCTGGGAGGCGATCTCCACCTCGGACTGGCCGACGCCCACGGTCTCCACGAGGACCACGTCGCAGCCCGCCGCGTCGAGCACGCGGATGGCCTGCGGCGCGGACCAGGCGAGGCCGCCGAGGTGGCCGCGGGTGGCCATGGAGCGGATGTAGACACCGGGGTCGGAGGCGTGCTCGGACATCCGTACGCGGTCGCCGAGCAGCGCGCCCCCGGAGAACGGCGACGACGGGTCGACGGCGAGCACCCCGACCCGCTTCCCGGCCCGCCGATACGCGCTGACCAGCGCGGACGTCGTCGTGGACTTGCCGACGCCGGGCGACCCGGTGAGCCCCACGACATACGCGTGCCCGGCCAGCGGCGCCAGGGCCGCCATCACCTCGCGCAGCTGCGGCGACGCCCCCTCCACCAGCGAGATCAGCCGTGCCACGGCCCGCGGCCTGCCCTCGCGGGCCTGCGCCACCAGGGTGGGGACGTCTTGCATTGCGGCTCCGTTCGGTTACGTACGTGAGACGACTGGGCGGCGGTCGGCGAGGGCCGGGCTCAGGCCTTGGCCACCTTCAGGATGAGGGCGTCGCCCTGGCCGCCGCCGCCGCACAGGGCCGCCGCGCCGACGCCGCCGCCGCGCCGCTTGAGCTCCAGGGCCAGGTGCAGCACGAGCCGGGCGCCGGACATCCCGATCGGGTGACCGAGGGCGATGGCGCCGCCGTTGACGTTCACCCGTTCCGACGACACCCCGAGGTCCTTCATTGACTGGACCGCGACGGCGGCGAAGGCCTCGTTGATCTCGATGAGGTCCAGGTCGTCGACGGTCAGGCCCTCCTTCTTCAGGGCGTGCCGGATCGCGTTGGACGGCTGGGACTGCAGGGAGTTGTCCGGGCCCGCCACGTTGCCGTGCGCGCCGATCTCCGCGATCCAGGCGAGGCCGAGCTCCTCGGCCTTGGCCTTGCTCATCACGACCACGGCGGCGGCGCCGTCCGAGATCTGCGAGGCCGTGCCCGCGGTGATCGTGCCGTCCTTGGCGAAGGCCGGGCGGAGCTTGCCGAGGGTCTCCGCGGTGGTCTCGCCGCGGATGCCCTCGTCCTTGGAGACGAGCACCGGGTCGCCCTTGCGCTGCGGGACCTCGACGGGGGTGATCTCGGCGTCGAAGGTGCCGTTCTTCTGGGCGGCGGCCGCGCGCTGGTGGGAGAGCGCGCCGATCTCGTCCTGCTCGGGCCGCTGGATGCCGAGGCGCTTGTTGTGCTTCTCCGTGGACTCGCCCATGGCGATGGCCTCGAAGGGGTCGGTGAGGCCGTCGTGCGCCATCGCGTCGAGCATCTCGATCGCGCCGTACTTGTAGCCCTCACGGGACTTCGGCAGCAGGTGCGGGGCGTTGGTCATCGACTCCTGGCCGCCCGCCACGACGACGTCGAACTCGCCCGCGCGGATCAGCTGGTCGGCGAGCGCGATCGCGTCGAGGCCGGAGAGGCAGACCTTGTTGACGGTGAGCGCCGGGACGCTCATGGGGATGCCCGCCTTGACCGCGGCCTGCCGCGCCGGGATCTGCCCCGCCCCGGCCTGAAGCACCTGCCCCATGATCACGTACTGCACCTGGTCCGGGCCGATCCCGGCCCGGTCGAGCGCCGCCTTGATCGCGAAGCCGCCCAGGTCCGCGCCGGAGAAGGACTTGAGTGAGCCGAGCAGTCGCCCCATGGGCGTGCGCGCGCCCGCGACGATCACTGAGGTGGTTCCGGTCGTTCCAGACATGTGGCACGGCCCCTTCCAGCTGGGGAGCTGAGGAGATGTGAACGAGGGTTTACTCGAATGTACTGAGCGGTACGGCGTGCGTCATCGGAAGGCAAGTGTGATCGCGCGCACGTTGCGTAATCACGCCCACAGACGCTGCACTTGAGGCATGCTGACGCGAATCGATCACATTGGGATCGCCTGCCGGGACCTCGACGCGACCGTCGAGTTCTACCGCGCGACGTACGGCTTCGAAGTGTTCCACTCCGAGGTCAACGAGGAGCAGGGCGTGCGCGAGGCCATGCTCAAGATCAACGAGACGTCGGACGGCGGCGCCTCCTACCTCCAGCTCCTCGAACCCATCCGCGATGACTCCGCGGTGGGCAAGTGGATGGCGAAGAACGGCGAGGGCGTGCACCACATCGCCTTCGGCACCGAGGACGTGGACGGCGACTCCGAAGCCATCCGCGACAAGGGCGTCCGCGTGCTGTACGAGCAGCCGCGCATTGGCTCCATGGGGTCGCGCATCACCTTCCTGCACCCCAAGGACTGCCACGGCGTCCTCACCGAACTCGTCACCTCCGCACCCTCCGAACACCCCGAGCACTGACCTCCCCCTATTCGGGGCCGGTAGGGTTAGTCGCGGCCGTCCGAACCTTGGGCGGTCGCTTGCCGGGGTCCGGGTTTCGGGGGACGAGCGTCGGGGCGGCAGCCCAAGCTCCGCTGTTGATCTGACACCATTCCCCGGGGGCCCCGTTCGCGAGACGAGCGAGGCTCGTACGTCTAAGACTTGCGACCAGGGGACGGATGGGACCGCGCAGTGCGGGGCTACGAGAGCCAGGACAGTCGGCGACCGGCTGAGGCCGACCATCTCTCACGGTTCGAAGCCGAGATGGACCGGCTGAAGACCGACCGGGAGAAGGCGGTCCAGCACGCCGAGGACCTCGGCTACCAGGTCGAGGTGTTGCGCGCCAAGCTGCACGAGGCGCGCCGCAACCTCGCGTCCCGCCCTGCCTACGACAGCGCGGACCTCGGCTACCAGGCCGAACAGCTGCTGCGCAACGCCCAGATCCAGGCCGAGCAGCTGCGCGCCGACGCCGAGCGCGAGCTGCGCGAGGCCCGCGCCCAGACCCAGCGCATCCTCCAGGAGCACGCCGAGCAACAGGCGCGGCTCCAGTCCGAGCTGCACTCCGAGGCCGTCTCCCGGCGCCAGCAGCTCGACCAGGAGCTGAACGAGCGCCGCCAGACCGTCGAGTCGCACGTCAACGAGAACGTGGCGTGGGCGGAGCAGCTGCGGGCCCGCAGCGAGCAGCAGGCCCGGCGCCTGCTCGACGAGTCGCGCGGCGAGGCCGAGCAGGCGCTCGCCGCCGCCCGCGCCGAGGCCGAGCGGCTCGCCGAGACGGCCCGGCAGCGGCTCGCCGCCGACGCCGAGAGCGCCCGCGCGGAGGCCGAGGCGCTGCTGCGCCGCGCCCGCACGGACGCCGAGCGCCTCCTCAACGCCGCGTCCACGCAGGCCCAGGAGGCCGCCGACCACGCGGAGGCGCTGCGCTCGTCCACCGCGTCCGAGTCCGACCAGGCGCACCGCAAGGCCACCGAGCTGACCCGCGCCGCCGAGCAGCGCGTCGCCGAGGCCGACACCGCGCTGCGCGAGGCGCGCGCCCAGGCGGACCGGCTCGTCGCCGAGGCCGAGGAGACCGCAGCCAAGCAGCTCGCGGCCGCGGAGGCCGCGGGCGAGCAGCGCACGCGCACGGCCAAGGAGCAGGTCGCCCGGCTCGTCGGCGAGGCCACCAAGGAGGCCGAGGCCGCCAAGGCGGAGGCCGAGCAGAAGCGCGCGGACGCCGCCGCCGAGGCGGAGAAGCTGATCGCGGAGGCCGCCGAGAAGGCCCGCTCGATCACCGCCGAGGAGACCGCCTCGCAGCTCGCGAAGGCCGCGAAGACCGCCGAGGAGGTCCTGACCAAGGCCTCCGAGGAGGCCACGGCGACCACGCGCGCCGCCACCGAGGAGGCCGAGCGGGTCCGCGCCGAGGCGGAGGCCGAGGCCGACCGGCTGCGCGGCGAGGCGCACGACATCGCCGAGCAGCTCAAGGGCGCGGCGAAGGACGACACCAAGGAGTACCGCGCCAAGACCGTCGAGCTCCAGGAGGAGGCCCGGCGGCTGCGCGGCGAGGCCGAGCAGCTGCGGGCGGACGCGGTCGCCGAGGGCGAGCGGATCCGCGGCGAGGCGCGCCGCGAGTCCGTCCAGCAGATCGAGGAGGCGGCCCGCTCCGCCGAGGAGCTGCTGACCAAGGCCAAGGCCGACGCGGACGAGGCGCGCAAGGCCGCGGCCACCGAGGCCGAGCGGGTGCGCACCGAGGCCGTCGAGCGGGCCACGACGCTGCGCACCCAGGCCGAGGAGACCCTGGAGCGCACCCGGGCGGAGGCCGAGCGGCACCGCTCGGAGGCCGCCGAGCAGGCCGAGGCCGTCACGGCGGCGGCGCAGGAGGCCGCGCGGGAGCTGCGCGCGGAGGCCGAGCGGGTCATGGCGGCCCGCAAGGCCGAGGCCGAAGCGGAGCTGACGCGGCTGCACACGGAGGCCGGGGAGAAGCTCACCGCGGCCGAGCAGGCGCTGAGCGACGCGCGCGCGGAGGCCGAGCGCATGCGCCGCGAGGCCGCCGAGGAGACGGAGCGGCAGCGCACGGAGTCCGCCGAGCGGATTCGCACCCTGCAGTCGGGGGCCGAGGCGGAGGCGGAGCGGCTGCGCGACGAGGCCGCGGCGGACGCCTCGCAGGCGCGCGCCGAGGGCGAGAGCGTCGCGGTGCGGCTGCGTTCGGAGGCGGCCGCCGAGGCGGAGCGCCTGAAGACGGAGGCGCAGGACACCGCGGACCGGGTGCGCGCGGAGGCGGCGGCCGCCGCCGAGCGCGTCGCGGCCGAGGCCGCCGAGGCCCTCGCGGCCGCGCAGGAGGAGGCGGCCCGGCGCCGTCGCGAGGCCGAGGAGACCCTCGACTCCGCGCGCGCGGAGGCCGACCAGGAGCGCGAGCGGGCCCGTGAGCGGAGCGAGGAGCTCCTCGCGTCGGCGCGCAAGCGCGTGGAGGAGGCCGAGGCCGAGGCGGAGCGCCTGGTCGAGGAGGCCGAGGCCCGCGCCACGGAGCTGGTGTCGGCCGCCGAGCAGCAGGCCCAGTCGGTACGGGACTCCGTCGCCGGGCTGCACGAGCAGGCGCAGGAGGAGATCACCGGGCTGCGCTCGGCCGCGGAGCACGCGGCGGAGCGCACGCGGACCGAGGCGCAGGAGGAGGCGGACCGCGTCCGCGCCGACGCGCACGCCGAGCGGGAGCGGGCCAGCGAGGACGCGCGCCGCGTCCGGCGGGAGTCCACGGAGGCGGCGGAGGCCGCCAAGGCCCTGGCCGAGCACACCGTCGCGGAGGCGCTCGCGGAGTCCGACCGGATGCGCTCGGACGCCTCCGAGCACGCCCAGCGGGTGCGCACGGAGGCCTCGGACACCATCGCGCAGGCCGACCAGGACGCCGCCCGCACCCGCGCCGACGCCCGCGAGGACGCCAACCGCATCCGCAGCGACGCCGCCAACCAGGCGGACACGCTGATCGGCGAGGCCCGCTCCGAGGCCGAGCGCCTCACCACCGAGACCGCGACCGAGGCCGAGCGCGTCCGCACCGAGGCGATCGCCGAGGCCGAGCGCCTCACCACGGAGACGGCCGCCGAGGCCGAGCGGGTGCGTACCGAGGCGATCACCGAGGCCGAGCGGGTGCGGGCCGAGTCGGTCGCCGCCGCCGAGCGCCTCACCACGGAGACCGCCGCCGAGGCCGAGCGCGTGCGCGCCGAGTCGGTGGCCAAGGCCGAGCAGCTGATCTCGGACGCGACCGGGGACGCCGAGCGGCTGCGCGCGGAGGGCGCCGAGGCGGTGGGCTCGGCACAGCAGCACGCTGAGCGCGTCCGCGCGGAGTCCGAGCGCGTCAAGCAGGAGGCGGCGGCCGAGGCGGAGCGCCTCACGTCCGAGGCCCGCGAGGAGGCCGCGCGCACCCTGGACGAGGCGCGTCAGGCCGCGAACAAGCGCCGTACGGAGGCCGCCGAGCAGGTCGACAAGCTCATCACGGAGGCCGCGGCCGAGGCCGAGAAGCTGACCGCCGACGCGCAGGAGAAGGCGCTGAAGGCGACGACGGACGCCGAGGCGCAGGCCGACACGATGGTCGGCGCGGCCCGCAAGGAGGCCGAGCGGATCTTCTCCGAGGCGACGGTCGAGGGCAACACCCTGGTGGAGAAGGCGCGTACGGACGCGGACGAGCTGCTCGTCGGCGCGCGCCGGGACGCCACCGCGATAAGGGAGCGCTCCGAGGAGCACCGCAACCGCATCACCACGGAGATCGAGGAGCTGCACGAGCGGGCCCGGCGCGAGTCGGCCGAGGCGATGAAGTCGGCGGGCGAGCGCTGCGACGCGCTGGTGAAGGCCGCCGAGGAGCAGCGGGCCGAGGCCGAGGCGAAGGCCAAGGAGCTGGTGGCGGACGCCAACTCGGAGGCCAGCAAGGTGCGCATCGCGGCCGTGAAGAAGGCCGAGGGGCTGCTCAAGGAGGCCGAGCAGAAGAAGGCCGAGCTGACGCGTGAGGCCGAGCGCATCAGGGCGGAGGCGCAGGCGGAGGCCGAGCACATCGTGACCGAGGGCAAGCGCGAGCTGGAGATCCTCGTCCGGCGTCGCGAGGACATCAATGCGGAGATCTCCCGTGTCCAGGACGTGCTCGAGGCGTTGGAATCCTTTGAGGCGCCGCAGGGCGGCGGCAAGGACGGCGGCGTCAAGGCCGGGGCCGCGGCCGGGGCTACTCGTTCGGGTGGCAAGCAGTCAGAAGGCTAGCCACGGAACCCTTTCCGTGCTTCACAGGGACCTTCGGCCCTGGCACTGGCAAGCGCTCTGCCGGTTAGCCACTCAAAAGGGGTGTCATTCTCCAGATCAAACGGGCATACGCTCGATGACACGCCGCAACGCCCCCTAGGATTCCCTCTATCACCTCACCCGGTCTCATTCGACAGGAACCCCATGAGCGACACTTCCCCCTACGGCTTCGAGCTTGTGCGGCGTGGGTACGACCGCGCTCAGGTGGACGAACGTATCTCCAAGCTCGTCTCCGACCGAGACTCCGCTCTCACCCGAATCACTGCTCTGGAAAAGCGCATCGAGGAACTCCACCTCGAGACGCAGAACGCCCAGGCCCAGGTCGCCGACGCTGAGCCGTCGTACGCCGGGCTCGGGGCCCGCGTCGAGAAGATCCTCCGCCTCGCCGAGGAGGAGGCCAAGGACCTGCGCGAGGAGGCCCGGCGCGCCGCGGAGCAGCACCGCGAGCTCGCCGAGTCGGCCGCCCAGCAGGTGCGCAACGACGCCGAGTCGTTCGCGGCCGACCGCAAGGCGAAGGCCGAGGACGAGGGCGTCCGCATCGTCGAGAAGGCCAAGGGCGAGGCGAACGCGCTGCGTGCCGAGGCGCAGAAGGACGCGCAGTCCAAGCGCGAGGAGGCGGACGCCCTCTTCGAGGAGACCCGCGCCAAGGCCGCCCAGGCCGCGGCCGACTTCGAGACGAACCTCGCCAAGCGGCGCGACCAGTCCGAGCGCGACCTGGCCTCCCGCCAGGCCAAGGCCGAGAAGCGCCTCGCGGAGATCGAGCACCGCGCGGAGCAGCTGCGCCTGGAGGCGGAGAAGCTGCGCACGGACGCCGAGCGCCGCGCCCGTCAGACGGTGGAGACGGCCCAGCGTCAGGCCGAGGACATCGTCGCGGACGCGAACGCCAAGGCGGACCGCATCCGCAGCGAATCGGAGCGCGAGCTGGCGGCGCTCACCAACCGCCGCGACTCCATCAACGCGCAGCTGACGAACGTCCGCGAGATGCTCGCGACGCTCACCGGCGCGGCCGTGGCCGCGGCGAGCACGCCCACCGAGGACGAGCCGATCTCGCGGGGGGTTCCGGCACAGCAGAGCCGCTGACGCGGTACGACCAAGCACGGGGTGAACGAGACGGGCCCCCCGCCACGAGACGGAAGTCGAGTGGCGGGGGGCTTTGTCGCGTTTTAGCGTGTCGACATGGTTTTAGCGTGTCGACATGATCGAGGTGTGCGCGTGACCGGGGTGACGGCATGATCGAGCTCGAAGCGCTGACCAAGCGGTACGGCGAGAAGGTGGCGGTCAACAACCTCACGTTCACCGTGCGACCGGGCATGGTCACGGGCTTCCTCGGGCCGAACGGCGCGGGCAAGTCCACGACGATGCGCATGATGCTGGGGCTCGACAACCCGACCGCGGGCGACGTCCGCATCGACGGCAAGCACTACGCCCAGCTGAAGGACCCGCTGACGTACATCGGCGCCCTCCTCGACGCCAAGGCCATGCACGGCGGCCGCAGCGCCTTCAACCACCTGCTGTGCCTCGCGCAGTCCAACGGCATCCCGCGCGCCCGTGTCCACGAGGTCCTGGACACCGTCGGCCTGACGGCCGTGGCCAAGAAGAAGGCGAAGGGGTTCTCCCTCGGCATGGGCCAGCGCCTGGGCATCGCGGGCGCGCTGCTCGGCGACCCCGAGATCCTGATGTTCGACGAGCCGGTCAACGGCCTCGACCCCGAGGGCATCCACTGGATCAGGAACCTGATGAAATCCCTCGCCGCGCAGGGCCGTACGGTCTTCGTCTCCTCGCACCTGATGAGCGAGATGGCGCTGACGGCGGAGCACCTGGTCGTCATCGGCCAGGGCCGCCTCCTCGCCGACACCTCCATGTCGGACTTCATCCGCCAGAACTCCCGGTCGTACGTGCGCCTGCGCTCCCCCCAGCGCGAACGCCTCCTCGACGTGCTGCACGAGGCCGGGGTCACCGCCGTCGAGGCGGGCAACGGCACCCTGGAGGTGGACGGCGCGAGCGCCGAACAACTCGGCGAGCTGGCCGCCCAGCACCACCTGGTCCTGCATGAACTCAGCCCGCAGCAGGCCTCGTTGGAGGAGGCCTTCATGCAGCTGACGGCGGAGTCGGTGGAGTACCACGCGCACGCGGACCACCAGGGCGCCGCCGCGGACACCGGTCAGGCCGCGCCCCAGCCCCCTCCCGGCCCTGGCTGGGGCGAGGGCTGGCAGCCGCGCCGGAAGGGAGACTGACGCCGCATGGCCGCGACCCAGGTACTGAGGTCCGAGTGGACGAAGATCCGCTCGGTCGCGTCGACCGTGTGGACGCTCGGTCTCGCCGTCGTCGTCACGATCGCGCTCGGCATGCTCATCAGCGCCCTGTCGAAGAACGACTTCGACAAGCTCAGCCGCGAGGACAAGCTCACCTTCGACCCCACCTTCATCAGCTTCGCCGGGATGTCCCTCGGCCAGCTCGCGATGATCGTCTTCGGTGTCCTCGTCGTCTCGAACGAGTACAGCACCGGCATGATCCGCACCTCCCTCGCGGCGGTGCCGCAGCGCGGCACGTTCCTCTTCTGCAAGGTCGCGGTGGCCGCGCTGCTCGCCTTCGCGGTGTCCATCGCCACCAGCTTCGTCGCCTTCTTCGCCGGTCAGGCGATGCTCGGCGAGCACAAGGCGCAGATCGGGGACCCGGGCGTGCTGCGCGCCGTCATCGGCGGCGGGCTCTATATGACGCTGATCGCGCTGTTCTCCATGGGCGTGGCCGTGATGCTGCGCAGCCCGATGCTGTCCCTCGGCATCCTGATGCCGTTCTTCTTCCTGATCTCCAACATCCTCGGCAACGTGTCCGCCACGAAGAAGGTCGGCCGCTTCCTGCCCGACCAGGCCGGCAGCAAGATCATGCAGGTCAAGACCCCCTTCGACGACGACACTCCGTACGGGCCCTGGGGCGGCCTCGCCATCATGCTGGCCTGGACGACGGCGGCCCTCCTGGCCGGCTACGCCCTACTCCGCAAACGCGACGCCTAACACACCCGTGCCACGCCTCGGGGCGGCGGGCCCTGGACGCCGGGCTGGGGAACCCCGGGCGGCGGACCCCGGGCTGCGGGCCCCGGGCTGCGGGCCCCAGGCTGCGGACGCCGGGCTGCGGGCCCCAGGCTGCGGGCCCCGGGCTGCGGGCCCCGGGCTGCGGATGCCGGGCGGCCTGAGCGGCCTCGCCTCCCCCGCGCTTCCCTTCGCCTCCCCTCGGGTTTTCGTCCCCCTCGCCTCGCCTCCCCTTCTCCTCCCCTCCCGTTCTCGCCTCACCTCTTCTCCCACCCACCCGCCCTCCCCCCCACGCACGGTGCCGGACGGCGGGTGCGGGGCGGCGGGCGGCGAGAGGCGGGGCGCGGGGCAGCGAGCGGCGGGCGCGGGGCTCCGGGCGACGGGCCCCAAGCGGCGGCCCCGGGCAGCGGACGGCGGACGCCTGGCGGCCCCGAACGGCCTCGCCTCCGCCGCCGTCCACCCGCGCCTGGCTCCGCGCTACCGCGCTCGCACTCCCCGCCCGCCCGCCCCTTTCAGGGGCGAGCGGGCGGAAAACACAACGACGCACCCGAGAGCCGCGAGGTCGGGGGCCCCCAGCCGAAGCCGCAGCCGCAAGGACGGGCGGGAAACATGGCCACCCAGCCGCGAGCCGCCAGGTCGGGGGCCGCGCAGCCGAAGCCGCAGCTGTAAGGGCGGGCGGGAAACACCCGCCGCGACAGCAGCGGAAAACATGACCACCCACCCGCAAGCCGCCAGGCCGCAGGGCACCCAACCGAAGCCACAGCTGTAACGGCGGGCGGGAAAACCCCGCCGCGACAGCGGCGGAAGACGTGACCACCCAGCCACAAGCCGCCAGGCCGGGGGGCACCCAGCCGAAGCCGCAGCCGTAAGGGCGGGCGGGTGGGAAACACCCGCCGCAGCAGCGGCGGAAGACGTGACCACCCAGCCGCGAGCCGCCAGGTCGGGGGGCACCCGGGCAAAGCCGCAGCCGTAAGGGCGGGCGGGTGGGAAACACCCGCCGCGACAGCAGCGGAAGACGTGACCACCCAGCCGCGAGCCGCCAGGTCGGGGGGCGCCCGGGCAAAGCCGCAGGTGTACGGGTGGGTGGGTGGGAAGGGCCCCCACCCCCCGCCGCCCCCGCGGCAACCGCACCGCCGCCTTTTACCCGCTCTTGGCCGGAACCGTCAGCGCCCGGATATCCTCCTAACCCTTACGGGGGCGTGTGCCCCGACGTCCTGAACCATTCGATGGGTGCGGAGAATGATCGAGGCAGTCGGCCTGACGAAGCGCTACGGCGCCAAGACAGCCGTGTACAACCTTTCCTTCCAGGTGCGACCCGGCACCGTGACCGGCTTCCTTGGCCCCAACGGCTCCGGCAAGTCGACGACGATGCGGATGATCCTGGGCCTGGACGCCCCGTCGGCGGGGCAGGTGACGATCGGCGGCTACCCGTACCGCAAGCTGCCGAACGCCCCCCGCCAGGTCGGCGCCCTCCTCGACGCGAAGGCGGTGCACGGCGGCCGGCACGCCCGCAACCACCTGCTGTGCCTCGCGCAGCTGTCCGGCATCCCGGCCCGCCGCGTGGACGAGGTCCTCGGCGTGGTCGGCCTGCAGGAGGTGGCCCGGAAGCGCTCCAAGGGCTTCTCGCTCGGCATGGGCCAGCGCCTCGGCATCGCCGCCGCGCTGCTCGGCGACCCCCAGGTGCTGCTCTTCGACGAGCCGGTCAACGGCCTGGACCCCGAGGGCATCCTCTGGGTCCGCAACCTGATGAAATCCCTCGCCGCCGAGGGCCGCACGGTGTTCGTGTCCTCGCACCTGATGAGCGAGATGGCGCTGACCGCCGAGCACCTCATCGTCATCGGGCGCGGCCAGCTGCTCGCCGACATGAGCGTCCGGGACTTCATCTCGCACAACTCGGCCGACTTCGCGCGGGTCCGCACCCCCGACAGTGAGCCGCAGCAGCGCGAGAAGCTGACGGCCGCGCTCACCGAGGCCGGTGGCCAGGTGCTGCCCGAGCCGGACGGCGCGCTGCGCGTCACGGGCCTGCCGCTGCCCCGCATCAGCGACCTCGCGCACGGCTCCGACGTCCGCCTGTGGGAGCTGTCGCCGCACCAGGCGTCCCTGGAGGAGGCGTACATGCGCATGACGCAGGGCGCCGTGGACTACCGCTCGACGATCGACCAGCGCACGGGCCTGCAGGAGCAGCACGCGCCCGGCGCGCTGCCGCAGCCGCCGGTGCCGGGCCAGGGCCAGCCCGGCTGGTACGCCCCGCCGCCGCCCCAGCAGGGCGGTCAGCCCTTCGCGATGCCGCAGGGCCTGCCCGGCGCTCCGGACGGCACGCAGCCGAACCCGTACGCCGCCGCCCCGCAGGCGCCCGCCCCCGCCGCCCCCGACATGACCAAGCGCGACAGCGAGGAAGCCCGATGACCACGCCTCCGACTCCGCAGCAGCCGCAGGCGCAGCCCCAGCAGCCCCCGGCCGCCCCGGCCCAGGCCCCGGCCCCGGCCGCCCCGCAGCCGCCCGCCACCGCGCCCGCGCCCGCGCAGGCACCGGCCGCCGTCGCCACCGCGCCCCAGCCGCCGCACGGCACTCCGCCGCACGGCGCGCCCCTGCCGGGCGCTGGTGGCGTCCCGATGGCGCCCGCGCCCGCCGCGCCCGCGCCGCCCTCGGCGTGGCAGCAGGCGATGAGCGCCGCGTACACGTCCCCGATCCCGGTCCGCAAGACCCACCTCGGGAACGCCCTCGCCTCGGAGTGGACGAAGATCAAGTCGGTCCGCTCGACGGTGTGGACGCTGAGCATCTTCCTGTTCCTGGTGATCGGCATCGGCCTGCTCGCGATCGCGAACACCGAAACCGACGACTACGTGGACGTGCCGTTCACCATCCCGGCGTTCTTCGGCCTGATCCTCGGCCAGATCTGCCTGATCACCCTGGGTGTCCTGGTGACGTCGTCGGAGTACGGCACGGGCATGATCCGTACGACGTTCACGGCCTCGCCGCAGCGCTACCGGGTGTTCGCCGCCAAGGCCCTGATCTTCTTCGTGATCGCCTTCGTTGCCTCCGCGGGCTCCATCTTCTTCGTGGGCCTGGTCGCCTCGGGCGCGCACAGCGGCCCCGGCACGGGCGACGTCGGCTGGATCGACACGGTCTTCAAGGGCGGCCTGTACGTCTCCCTGCTCGGCGTGCTCGCCCTGTCCGTCGGCTCGATGCTGCGCCACTCCGCGGGCGCGATCACGACGATGCTCGGCATCGTCCTCGTCCCGGCGATCATGCCCGCGTTCCTGGGCATCTGGGAGAGCACCCAGCCGCTGGGCGAGAAGATGGAGAAGTACAACGCCATCACCTCGCTCGCCGAGATCTTCAAGCTCGACGAGACCCTCGAAGGCGGTGGCGGCGGGCAGCTCACGCTGCTCGTCATCGTCACGGCGGCGGCCGTGGCGGGCGCCTTCGCGCTCCTGGAGAAGCGGGACGTCTGACCCGTACCCGCACCGCACGCGCACGGCGGCGGGGGGGGGGGGGGGGGGGGGGGGGGGGGGGGGGGGGGGGGGGGGGGGGGGGGGGGGGGGGGGGGGGGGGGGGGGGGGGGGGGGGGGGGGGG